>NZ_JBWBZC010000006.1:0-337769 GCF_056174845.1 Pseudomonas sp. CC11G | reverse complement strand
GGACATGCCGGATCCATCGCCAAAGCCATTGGTTCAAATGCTCGATCACCTGCACGCCGTAGACGGTCGCCTGGGAAGGCATGTGCTCGGCGCTGAGCGCTCTGGTAGTGACTACTGGCCAAGGAACTGCCGGCTGCGCGATGAAGACTTCGACGACGTCTGCAAAGGTCTGGGCGACAAGCCGGCGGCCTAACACCCGCGCAACCGCGTTTCTTGCTATTATTCGCGCCCTTCATTCTGCGTAATCCCGAGTATTTATGTAGGTCCTTATAGTTGACCTAATTACTCGGGAATAGCATACTTGCTGCATATTCAGTGATCTTGCGGTACACCCCATGCGACTGACTCCCAAGGGCCGTTACGCCGTGACTGCCATGCTCGACCTGGCACTCCATGCTCAACATGGTCCGGTTTCTCTGGCGGATATTTCCGAGCGTCAGGGCATTTCCCTGTCCTACCTCGAGCAACTGTTCGCCAAGCTGCGTCGCGGCAATCTGGTCTCCAGTGTGCGCGGGCCAGGGCGGCGGTTATCAGTTGTCGCGTGACATGCGCGCATTCAGGTCGTCCAGGTGATCGACGCAGTCAATGAGTCGGTGGACGCCACCCGCTGCCAAGGTTTGAGCGGTTGCCACGATGGCGACACCTGTCTGACCACCACTTGTGGTCCGACCTCAGCCAACAGATTCACAATTTCTTAGCGGTATCAGTTGGCCGACCTTGTCACGCGCCATGAGGTGCAAGACATCGCCAGACGCCAGGACCAGCGTCACTGCTCAAGCAGAACGCCACGCATGGATAAAATTGAAGCGTCCGCCATCGATTGAGTAGGGCGCCAGGCTGATTGGCCTACACCTGATTAGGAGACATCAATGAAATTGCCGATTTATCTCGATTACTCCGCGACAACACCGCTGGATCCACGTGTTGCGCAGAAAATGAGCGAATGCCTGCTGGTCGACGGTAACTTCGGTAACCCGGCCTCGCGCTCCCACGTCTTTGGCTGGAAAGCCGAAGAGGCCGTAGAAAACGGTCGCCGTCAGGTGGCTGAGCTGGTCGGTGCCGACCCGCGCGAAATCGTCTGGACCTCCGGTGCCACCGAGTCCGACAACCTGGCCATCAAAGGTGTCGCGCGCTTCTACAAGAGCAAAGGCAAACCATCATCACCTCGAAGATCGAGCACAAAGCTGTGCTGGACACCACGCGCCAACTGGAGCGTGAAGGGTTTGAAGTGACCTATCTCGACCCGCAGGAAGATGGCCTGATTACCCCGGCCATGATCGAAGCGGTACTGCGTGGAAGACACCATTCTGGTGTCGATCATGCACGTGAACAACGAGATCGGCGTGATCAACGATATCGCGGCAATTGGTGAGCTGACCCGCTCGCGCGGCGTGTTGTTCCATGTCGATGCAGCGCAGTCGACCGGCAAGGTCGAGATCGACCTGAGCAACCTGAAAGTCGATCTTATGTCCTTCTCGGCACACAAAACCTACGGCCCTAAAGGCATCGGCGCGCTGTACGTCAGCCGCAAGCCACGTGTTCGTCTGGAGGCTCAGACCCACGGTGGCGGCCACGAGCGCGGCATGCGTTCCGGCACCCTGGCGACCCACCAGATCGTCGGTATGGGCGAAGCGTTCCGCATTGCCAAAGAAGAAATGGCGCAGGAAAACCAGCGTATTGCGGCCCTGAGCGAGCGTTTCTTCAAGCAAGTTGATGGCCTGGAAGAGTTGTACGTGAACGGCAGCAGCACCGCGCGCGTTCCGCACAACCTGAACCTGAGCTTCAACTACGTGGAAGGCGAATCGCTGATCATGGCGCTCAAGGACCTGGCCGTTTCGTCCGGCTCGGCCTGCACCTCGGCATCGCTTGAGCCTTCGTACGTACTGCGCGCCCTGGGCCGCAACGACGAGCTCGCGCACAGCTCAATCCGTTTCACCTTCGGTCGCTTTACCACCGAAGAAGAAGTCGATTATGCCGCGGCGAAAGTCCGCGAAGCCGTCACCAAGCTGCGCGAATTGTCGCCGCTGTGGGACATGTTTAAAGAGGGTGTCGATATTTCCAAAGTGGAATGGGCGGCACATTAATAAGCTGCCATTAGAGCGGCACCCTGATGAGATTTAGAGGACTTCACCATGGCTTATAGCGAAAAGGTCATCGACCACTACGAGAACCCGCGCAACGTCGGCAAGATGGACGCGGAAGATCCAGACGTCGGCACCGGCATGGTCGGCGCACCGGCGTGCGGCGACGTGATGCGTCTGCAGATCAAGGTTAACGATCAAGGCGTGATTGAAGACGCCAAGTTCAAAACCTACGGCTGCGGTTCGGCAATCGCTTCCAGCTCGCTCGCTACCGAGTGGATGAAGGGCAAGACCCTGGACGAAGCCGAAACCATCAAGAACACCCAGCTGGCTGAAGAACTGGCCCTGCCGCCAGTGAAAATCCACTGCTCGGTACTCGCCGAAGACGCCATTAAGGCGGCCGTTCGCGACTACAAGCAGAAGAAAGGCCTGCTCTAACCAGCAGTCGTTTACGACCAAGGAGTTCTCATGGCTATCAGCATGACCGAAGCGGCGGCCCAACACGTTCGCCGCTCCCTCGACGGGCGTGGCAAAGGTGACGGCATTCGTCTGGGTGTTCGCACCACCGGTTGCTCGGGCCTGGCCTACGTCCTGGAGTTCGTCGACGAAGCGCAAAGCGAAGACGAAGTGTTCGAGAGTCACGGTGTGAAAGTGATCATCGACCCGAAAAGCCTGGTTTACCTCGACGGTACTGAGCTCGACTTCGTCAAAGAAGGTTTGAACGAAGGCTTCAAGTTCAACAACCCTAACGTGCGCGGTGAATGTGGCTGCGGCGAGAGCTTCAACATCTGAGGCTTGCTGTGGGTACCCCTTGTCACTTTGCGTTGTTTGAACTGCAACCCAGCTTCCGTCTGGACCTCGACCAGTTGGCCGCGCGTTACCGCGAGCTGGCGCGCAGTGTTCACCCAGACCGTTTTGCCGACGCCACCGAGCGTGAGCAACGTCTGGCGTTGGAACACTCCGCGAGCCTGAACGAGGCCTACCAGACGCTGAAGAGCGCGCCGAAACGGGCGCGCTACCTGCTGGCGTTGCGCGGCCACGAGCTTCCGCTGGAAGTCACCGTGCAAGACCCCGAATTCCTCATGCAGCAAATGCAATGGCGTGAGGAGTTGGAAGACTTGCAAGACAGCGCAGACCTCGCCGGCGTCGCCACCTTCAAGCGTCGCTTGAAGGCTGCTCAGGAAGAGCTCAATGACAGTTTTGCAGCCTGTTGGGATGTGACTGCGCGCCACGAAGAGGCCGAGCGCCTGGTTCGTCGCATGCAGTTCCTCGACAAGCTCAGCTACGAAGTGCGCCAGCTGGAAGAGCGCCTCGACGATTAACTTCCGCGCCGCATTAGTGGCGCGCCTGATGCGCAGACAAGCATGGCATTACTGCAGATCGCTGAACCCGGGCAAAGCCCGCAACCGCACCAACGCCGCCTGGCTGTTGGTATCGACCTGGGCACAACCAACTCGCTGGTAGCCGCGCTGCGCAGTGGCATTTCGGCGCCGCTGGCCGATGCTGATGGCGAGGTCATTCTGCCGTCGGCTGTGCGTTATCACAGCGATCGCGTCGAGGTTGGCCAGGCGGCAAAAACGGCGGCGGCCAGCGATCCGTTCAACACCGTGTTGTCGGTCAAGCGTCTGATGGGTCGCGGCCTGGCAGACGTCAAGCAGCTGGGTGAGCAGTTGCCCTACCGCTTTGTTGGCGGTGAATCCCATATGCCGTTTATCGACACCGTCCAGGGCCCGAAAAGCCCGGTGGAAGTGTCGGCGGACATCCTCAAAGTATTGCGTGTACGTGCCGAAGCGGCGTTGGGCGGCGAACTGGTGGGCGCGGTTATTACCGTTCCTGCTTATTTCGACGACTCCCAGCGCCAGGCCACTAAAGATGCTGCGCGACTGGCTGGTCTTAACGTGCTGCGTCTGCTCAATGAGCCAACGGCAGCGGCGGTGGCTTACGGCCTGGATAAGAAAGCCGAAGGCGTAGTCGCCATCTACGATCTGGGCGGCGGCACCTTCGATATCTCGATTCTGCGCCTCACCGGTGGTGTGTTCGAAGTACTGGCAACCGGCGGCGACAGCGCGCTGGGCGGCGATGATTTTGATCATGCGATTGCCGGCTGGATCGTTGAGCAGGCTGGCCTCTCCGCCGATATCGCGCCGGGCGAGCAACGCAGTTTGTTGCAGGCCGCTTGTGCCGCGAAAGAAGCGCTGACTAACGCTGATGCCGTAGCTGTCAGTTACGGCGAGTGGCGCGGTGAACTGACCCGCGCCCACTTCGATAGCCTGATCGAGCCGATGCTGCAGCGCAGCCTCAAGTCTTGCCGCCGTGCGGTACGCGACGCCGGCATCGAGATTGAAGAAGTCGAAGCGGTGGTGATGGTGGGCGGTTCGACCCGCGTGCCGCGCGTGCGCACCGTGGTGGGCGAGCTGTTTGCCCGTGAGCCGCTGACCGATATCGACCCGGATCAAGTGGTCGCCATCGGCGCCGCGATCCAGGCCGACACGCTGGCCGGCAATAAGCGCGACGGTGAAGAGCTGTTGCTGCTCGACGTTATTCCGCTGTCCCTGGGGCTGGAAACCATGGGCGGCCTGATGGAGAAGGTTATTCCGCGCAACACCACGATTCCCGTGGCTCGCGCGCAGGACTTCACCACCTACAAAGATGGCCAGACGGCCATGATGATTCATGTGCTGCAGGGCGAGCGCGAGCTGATCAGCGACTGCCGCTCCCTGGCGCGTTTCGAGTTGCGCGGTATTCCATCAATGGTGGCCGGGGCTGCGAAAATTCGCGTGACCTTCCAGGTAGATGCCGATGGATTGCTCAGCGTTGCGGCGCGGGAGTTGGCGTCCGGCGTTGAAGCGAGTATTCAGGTTAAGCCGTCCTACGGCCTGACCGACGGCGAAATTGCCCGCATGCTGCAGGATTCTTTCCGCAACGCCAGTGACGACAAGGTCGCGCGGGTATTGCGTGAGCAGCAGGTAGACGCCCAGCGTCTGATCGAGGCTGTGCAGGCTGCCTTGGAAGCCGACGGCGAACGTTTGCTGGATACTGATGAACGCCTGGTCATCGACCTGCAAGTGCAGGAGCTGAGTGAATTGATGAAAGGCACCGATGGTTACGCCATCGAGCAGCAGACTAAACGGCTGTCGCAAGTGACCGACGCCTTTGCTGCCCGCCGCCTGGACTCGACGGTGAAGGCCGCGCTGGCGGGGCGCAAACTGAATGAAATCGAGGATAACTGATGCCGCAGGTCATATTTCTGCCCCACCCGAAGTTTTGCCCCGACGGCATGGTTGTAGAGGCTGAGCCGGGTACGTCTATTCTGGATCTGGCTCACGAGCATCATATCGAGATGGAAAGCGCCTGCGGCGGCGTGTGCGCCTGCACCACGTGCCACTGCATCGTGCGTGAAGGTTTTGACTCGCTGGAAGAGGCCGACGAGCTGGAAGAAGACTTCCTTGATCGTGCCTGGGGGCTGGAAGCGCAGTCGCGTCTGGCGTGTCAGGCGATTGTCGGCACTGAAGACATTACCGTCGAAATTCCCAAATACTCGCTTAACCACGCTGCCGAAGCGCCGCACTGATGCCAAGGAACTGACATGAGTCTGAAGTGGACTGATGTATTGGAAATCGCCATTCAACTGGCAGACAGCAAACCTGACGTGGATCCGCGCTACGTCAATTTCGTCGATCTGCAGCGCTGGGTGATTGCCCTGCCGGAATTCAGCGACGATCCGCAACGTGGCGGTGAGAAGGTGTTGGAGGCTATTCAATCGGCCTGGATCGAAGAAGCCGACTGAAACCAGCATGGCCGTGCGCACCACGGCTGGGCGCGAGCCCTACGCATTTACCCGGAACCCGCGTATAATTCGCGGGTTTAATTTTTGGCTTAACTCATAGTTTCTGGAGCTTCACATGGCTGTTCAACGTACTTTCTCCATCATCAAGCCCGACGCCGTTGCTAAAAACGTAATCGGCGAGATCGTTACCCGTTTCGAAAAAGCCGGCCTGCGCGTCGTCGCTTCGAAAATGAAGCAACTGTCCAAAGCCGAAGCTGAAGGCTTCTACGCTGAGCACAGCGCCCGTGGCTTCTTCGGCGAACTGGTTGCTTTCATGATCTCCGGCCCGGTTGTTGTTCAGGTTCTGGAAGGCGAAGACGCCATTGCCAAAAACCGCGAACTGATGGGCGCTACCAACCCTAAAGAAGCTGCTGCCGGCACCATCCGTGCTGACTTCGCCGACTCGATCGACGCCAACGCCGTTCACGGTTCGGACTCCGAAGCTGCTGCTGCTCGCGAAATCTCGTACTTCTTCGCTGCTACCGAAGTAACTGCACGTACTCGCTAATTAGCGAACGGGCGAGGGTGAAGACATGACTGAAGCTACCGGCAAAATCAATCTCCTGGGTCTGACCCAGCCTGAGATGGAAGAATTCTTCGACTCTATCGGGGAGAAGCGTTTCCGTGCCGGTCAGGTGATGAAGTGGATTCACCACTTTGGCGTCGATGATTTCGCCGCCATGACCAATGTGGGCAAGGTCTTGCGCGAAAAGCTCGAGGCCCGTGCCTTCATTCGTGGGCCGGAGGTGGTGAGTGAAGATATCTCCACCGACGGAACCCGCAAATGGGTAGTGCGCGTGGCGTCCGGCAGTTGTGTCGAGACCGTGTACATTCCCCAGGGCAATCGCGGCACCCTCTGCGTATCGTCGCAAGCAGGTTGTGCGCTGGATTGCAGTTTTTGCTCCACCGGCAAACAAGGTTTCAATAGCGATCTGACGGCGGCCGAGATCATCGGCCAGGTGTGGATCGCCAACAAATCGTTCGGCAGCGTGCCGGCGAAGGTTGATCGCGCCATCACCAACGTGGTGATGATGGGCATGGGCGAGCCGCTGCTGAACTTCGACAACGTGGTCGCTGCCATGAAATTGATGATGGACGACCTCGGTTACGGCATCTCCAAGCGCAAGGTGACCCTGTCCACCTCCGGCGTGGTGCCAATGATCGACAAGCTTGGCGAAGTCATCGACGTGTCCTTGGCCTTGTCGCTGCACGCGCCCAACGATGCGCTGCGCAACACACTCGTGCCGATCAACAAGAAGTATCCTCTGGCGATGCTGCTGGCTGCCTGCAAGCGCTATGTGGCGCGCCTCGGCGAGAAACGCGTGCTGACCATCGAGTACACCCTGCTCAAAGACGTCAACGACCGCACCGAGCACGCCGAAGAGATGATCGAGTTGCTCAAGGACACTCCTTGCAAGATCAACCTGATCCCGTTCAACCCGTTCCCGCACTCCGGTTACGAGCGACCGAGCAACAACAGTATTCGTCGCTTCCAGGACCTGCTGTATAAAGCAGGGCACAACGTCACCGTGCGCACCACTCGCGGTGAAGACATTGATGCCGCCTGCGGGCAATTGGTTGGCCAGGTCATGGACCGCACCCGTCGTAGCGAACGCTACATTGCGGTGCGCCAGCTGAACGCCGAAGCTGACGCTGTAAACGCCGCTGCAAACCGAACCTAAGGTAGGACACCTATGACATTGCGCACTGCGCTACTGCTTCTGTTCACTGGCTTACTGTTTGGCTGTGTATCGACGGGTCATGTTGACCCGATGAAAACCGACAAAGGGCGTGATGAAGCGCGTGATGCGTATATTCAGTTGGGTATCGGCTACCTCAATCAGGGCAACACCGAACAGGCCAAAGTGCCGCTGAAAAAGGCCCTGGAGCTTGACCCTTCGAACGCCGACGCCAACGGCGCGCTGGCCATTCTGTTCCAGACCGAACTGGAGCCACAGTTGGCCGATGAGCACTTTCGCAAAGCCATTGCCAGCCGCCCGGATTCGCGCTTCCTGAATAACTACGGTGTGTTCCTGTATGACCAGGGGCGTTACCCCGAGGCCAAGGAACGCTACCTGCAAGCGGTCAAAGACAACATGTACCCCGAGCGTTCGCGGGTGTTCCAGAACCTGGGCATGGTGTCGCTGAAACTCAACGATCGTGAAGGCGCCAAGCAATATTTTGAGCGTTCCCTGCGTCTGAACAAGCGCCAGGCGCGTCCGCAGCTCGAGCTGGCCAAACTGGCCTACGACGACAAACAGTACGTGCCGGCGCGCAAGTACTACGACGGCTTCAGCAAGATTTCCGAGCAGAATGCCGAGAGCCTGTTGCTGGGCGTGCGCCTGGCCAAAGTCTTTGACGACCGCGACAAAGCGGCAACCCTCGGTCTGCAGCTCAAACGTCTTTATCCCGGTACGCCGGAATACAAGCAATACATCTCGGAGCAATGATGAAAGCGGTGCAATCCGAAGCTTTAGCTGTTTCTCGCAGCAACCCAGGCGAGACATTGCGCAAGGCCCGCGAAAACAAGAACTGGTCGCTGCCTGATGTCGCCGCCCAGCTCAACCTCACCAGCCAGCGTTTGGGCCAGCTGGAAGCCGGGCAATTCGATCAACTGCCAGGGCACACCTTTGCCCGCGGCTATGTGCGCGCGTACGCCAAATTGCTGGGTATGGACCAGACCCTGATCGTTCAGGAGTTTGATCAGTACACCGGCACCAACGCCTCCGGCAGTTCCGTTCATGGCCTTGGCCGTATTGAAGAACCGATGCGTCTGTCGCAGAACCTGCTGCGTCTGGTCTGCTTCCTGCTGTTGCTGGCTTTGGCCGGTGGCGGCTTCGTCTGGTGGCAGGATCAGTCGGCCGGCCGTGGTACCGAAGCCGGTGGCATCAGCCTGGGTCACGTAGAAGTCGACGGCGCCGATGGCACCACCGAAATTCACCCGCTGGACGAGCCGGAAGACCAGGCAGTCGCTGACGCCGAAGGCCCTGTCGAAAATGCGCCGGCTGAAGTGTCGCCTGAACTGGCTGGCCAACCGGAAGCGCCGGTTGCCGCCGCTCCGGTAGTTCCTGTCGCGCCTGCTGCCCCGGCTGCCAGTGCCTCTGCACCTGTCGCGCCAACTCCAACTGCACCGGCGGCTGCAGCCCCTGTACAAGCACCAACTGTTGCTCCGGCAGCGCCGGCAGTCCCCTCCGCCCCGGTGGTTGCAGGCGCCGGCGAAGGCGTGGTGACGATCGATTTCAATGCCAACTGCTGGATTTCGCTCACCGATGCCACCGGTAAAGTCGTGGTCAGCGGTTTGAAACGTGCCGGTGAAAAACTCGAAGTCTCCGGCAAGGCGCCGCTTGAACTGCGCCTGGGTTTCGCCCGTGGCGCCCAGGTGCGCTACAACGGCCAGCCAGTCGACGCGGCGCCGTTCACCAGTGGCGAAACCGCCCGTATCAAGTTGGGGCAATAAGCATGCACGCCGAATCGCCAATCATCCGTCGCGTCTCGCGCAAAATCTGGGTCGGTTCCGTACCGGTCGGTGGTGATGCCCCCATTGCCGTGCAGAGCATGACCAACAGTGACACCTGCGACGTAGCGGCCACCGTCGCGCAGATCCGTCGCCTGGAAGAAGCCGGCGCTGATATCGTGCGGGTTTCCGTGCCCGACATGGACGCCGCCGAAGCGTTCGGCAAAATCAAGCTGCAGGTCAACGTGCCGCTGGTGGCCGACATTCACTTCGACTACAAAATCGCCCTGCGCGTGGCCGAGTTGGGTGTGGATTGCCTGCGGATCAACCCGGGCAACATCGGCCGTGAAGACCGGGTAAAAGCGGTGGTGGAAGCCGCTCGCGACCGCGGTATCCCTATCCGCATCGGCGTCAACGCCGGCTCGCTGGAAAAAGACCTTCAGAAAAAGTACGGCGAACCCACCCCCGAAGCACTGGTGGAGTCGGCCCTGCGCCACGTCGAACACCTCGACCGCCTGAACTTCCCCGATTTCAAAGTCAGCGTAAAAGCCTCCGACGTGTTTATGGCCGTGGCGGCGTATCGCCTGCTGGCCAAGCAGATCGAGCAGCCGCTGCACCTGGGTATCACCGAAGCCGGCGGCTTGCGTTCCGGTACGGTGAAATCTGCCGTGGGCCTGGGCATGCTGCTTGCCGACGGAATTGGCGATACCATCCGCATCTCGCTGGCGGCAGACCCGGTGGAAGAGGTGAAAGTCGGCTACGACATCCTCAAATCCCTGCGTCTGCGCTCGCGCGGCATCAACTTTATTGCGTGCCCCAGCTGCTCACGGCAGAACTTCGATGTGGTGAAAACCATGAATGAGCTGGAAGGGCGTCTGGAAGACCTGCTGGTTCCGCTGGACGTGGCCGTAATCGGCTGTATCGTCAACGGTCCTGGCGAAGCCAAGGAAGCCCATGTCGGTCTCACCGGTGGTACCCCGAACAACCTGGTGTACATCGACGGCAAGCCGGCTACCAAGCTGACCAATGACAATCTGGTGGACCAGCTGGAACAGCTGATCCGCCAGAAAGCGGCCGAAAAGGTCGAAGCCGACGCAGCGCTGATCGCCCGTGGCTGAGAAGAAGAACTTTAAGGATTCTGTGTGAGTAAGTCCCTGCAAGCCATCCGTGGCATGAACGACATCCTGCCGGAGCAAACCCCGCTCTGGCGTTATTTCGAAAACAGCGTGGCACGCCTGCTCGATGGCTATGGCTATCGGCAGATCCGCATGCCCATCGTTGAAGCCACTGAACTGTTCAAACGCTCCATCGGTGAAGTGACCGACATCGTCGAAAAAGAGATGTACACCTTCGACGACCGCAACGGGGACTCCCTCACCTTGCGCCCCGAAGGCACCGCCAGCTGCGTACGCGCGGTGCTGGAGCACGGTATTTCCGGCGGCGGCCAGGTGCAGAAACTCTGGTACATCGGCCCGATGTTTCGCCATGAGCGCCCGCAGAAAGGCCGTTATCGCCAGTTTCACCAGATCGGCGTGGAGGTGTTCAACCTCGACGGTCCGGACATCGACGCCGAACTGATCGTGCTTACTTGGCGCCTGTGGGGCCTGCTGGGCATCCGCGATGCGGTAAAGCTCGAACTCAACAGTCTGGGCACCAGCGAGGCGCGCGCCACATACCGCGAAGCCCTGGTGGCCTATCTGTCGGCCCGCGCCGACCAACTCGACGAAGACAGCAAACGTCGCCTGCTCAGCAACCCGCTGCGCGTGCTCGACAGCAAAGTGCCGGAAACCCAGGCGCTGCTGACCGACGCGCCGAAGCTAGCTGACTACCTGGACGACGCCTCGCGCCTGCACTTCGAAGGGCTGAAAGCTCGTCTGGACGCCGCTGGTATTCCGTACGTGCTCAATACCAAAC
Source organism: Pseudomonas sp. CC11G (assembly GCF_056174845.1). Lineage (NCBI taxonomy): Bacteria > Pseudomonadati > Pseudomonadota > Gammaproteobacteria > Pseudomonadales > Pseudomonadaceae > Pseudomonas > Pseudomonas sp. CC11G. Next base: position 326,494 of record NZ_JBWBZC010000006.1, on the reverse strand, counting down.
TGGTACGCGGCCTGGATTACTACAGCAAAACCGTTTTCGAATGGGTCACTGACAAACTTGGCGCCCAGGGCACCGTGTGTGCCGGTGGTCGTTACGATGGCCTGGTCGAGCAGATGGGCGGCAAGCCTACTGCTGGTGTGGGTTTCGCCATGGGCATCGAGCGCCTGATTCTGCTGCTCGAAACCCTGGAAAAAGTACCGGAAGAAATTGCCCGTCAGGTAGATGTTTACCTGTGCGCGTTTGGCGATGCCGCCGAACTCGCCGGGCTGCAACTGGCTGAACGTCTGCGTGATCAGCTGCCGGGCTTGCGCCTGGTGGTCAACGCCGGCGCAGGGAGCTTCAAAAGCCAGCTGAAGAAAGCCGACAAGAGCGGTGCGCTGTTCGCTGTGGTGCTGGGCGAAGACGAACTGGCTCAGCAAGTGGTAGGTTTCAAACCGCTCCGTGGTCAGGGCGAACAACAAAATATTGCCTGGGATGCTCTCGCCGAGCACCTGGAAACCAGCTTGCAGCAAGGCTGACGAGCGGGTTCAAAAACAACCGGTTTTTAAACACCAGGTTTGAGCATTCAGCGGGTTTAAGGCATTGGCGTGTCGAGTACCGAAGACGAACAACTGGCGGACATCAAGGACTGGTGGGACCGCAACGGCAAACCGCTGTTGACCGGTGGCGTGTTGGCCCTGGCCGTCGTGGTGGGCTGGAACACCTGGCACAAGTACCAGAACACCCAGGCGCAAAATGCCTCGATGCTCTATCAGCAATTGCTGGAAACCACCTTTGACCCGGCCGGCAAGCCGGACGTTGCCAAGGTGGCCGATCTTTCCAACAAGCTGAAAACTGAATACGCCGGCACCTATTACGCCCAGTACGCGAGCCTGTTCGCCGCCAAGATCGCGGTCGACGCCGGTAAGCTCGACGACGCTGCCGCTGAACTGCAAAGCGTGGTCGCCAAGCCAGCCGATGAAACTGTCGGCGAGTTGGCCCGTCAGCGTCTGGCCCGTGTTATGGCTGCTCAGAACAAGGCTGAAGAAGGTCTCAAGCTGCTCGATGGCGATGCTGAAAAAGCATTCGTTGCCAGCCGCGAAGAGCTGAAAGGCGATTTGCTGGTGAAAGTCGGCCGTAACGACGACGCCCGCAGCGCATACGAGAAGGCCAAGGCAGCTCTGTCCGATGAAGCGGCAGTGGGTGGCTTGCAAATGAAGCTCGACGATCTGGCCAAAGGGGATGCGTGAAGTGATGCGCTGGAAATATGCCGCACTGTTGGCCCTGGCCGTACTTGCCACGGGTTGCAGCAGCACTAGCAAGAAAGAACTGCCACCGGCCGACCTGCCGGACTTCACCGAAGAAGTCGAACTGCATAAAGAATGGAGCCGCTCCGTTGGCGATGGCCAGGGCGACACCTTCAACATGCTGGTGCCGGCCATTGATGGCGACACCATCTACGCCGCTGACGTAAATGGCGAAGTCATGGCGATCAACCGTTTCTCCGGCGACAAGCTGTGGGAAACCGACCTTGACCTGCCGGTATCGGGCGCTGTTGGCGCCGGTAGTGGTCTGGTACTGGTTGGCACCCTGAAGGGTGAAGTGGTTGCCCTGGACGGCGCTACCGGTGAAGAAAAATGGCGCGCCAAGGTCACCAGCGAAGTGCTGGCTCCGCCGGCTACCAACGGTGACGTAGTGGTTGTGCAGACCCAGGACGACCGCGTTATTGGCCTTGAAGCCAGTACCGGTGCTCAGCGCTGGATCTACGAAAACACCCCGGCCGTACTGACCCTGCGTGGTACCGGTGCGCCGATCGTGACCGACAGCCTGGCCTACGCCGGCCTGTCTACCGGTAAGGTTATCGCTCTGGATACCCAGCGCGGTCTGCCGGCTTGGGAACAGCGCGTAGCTGTGCCACAAGGCCGCTCCGAGCTCGACCGCGTGGTGGATATCGACGGCGGCCTGCTGCTGTCTGGTAATACCCTCTACGCTGTGAGCTATCAGGGTCGCGTTGCCGGTCTGGATGCTACCAACGGTCGCATCATCTGGCAGAAAGAAGCCTCAAGTAACGTCGGCCTGGCTGAAAGCATCGGTAACGTTTTCCTGTGCTTGGCTAACGGCACCGTAGAAAGCGTCGACGAGCGTTCCGCGTCCTCGCTGTGGAGCAACGAAGCCCTGGCCCGCCGTCAGCTGTCGGCACCGGAAGTGTTCTCCAGCTACGTGGCCTTTGGTGATTTCGAAGGTTACCTGCACCTGGTCAGCCAGGTAGATGGTCGCTTTGTGGGCCGTACCCGCATCGACAGCGACGGTCTGCGTGCCCGGCCATTGGTGGTCGCCGATTGGCTCTATGCTTTCGGTAACAGCGGTGAGTTGGTTGCCCTGACCATCAAGAAGTAGGACTCACCGCACTGATGCAGCCTCAAGCCGAGGCTGGCATCAGGCAGTGAGGCCTGCGCAACAATGAGTTCGGCCGCTGCCGTTTGACGGTAGCGGCCTTTGTATTTTCTGCAATTGAGTGGAGGGGCCGTATGGTTCCCGTAATCGCCCTGGTGGGCCGTCCTAACGTCGGCAAGTCCACCCTGTTTAACCGCCTGACCAGAAGTCGCGACGCCATCGTCGGCGACCTGGCTGGTCTGACCCGTGATCGCCAGTACGGTGAAGCCAAATGGCAAGGGCGAACCTACATCCTGATCGACACCGGCGGTATCTCCGGTGACGAGCACGGCATGGACGAAAAGATGGCCGAGCAATCGCTGCTGGCCATTGAAGAGGCCGACGTTGTCCTATTCCTGGTGGACTCCCGTGCAGGCTTTACCGCCGCCGACCAGATGATTGGCGAGCACCTGCGCAAGCGCAACAAAACCTCCTATGTGGTGGCTAACAAGGTCGACAACATCGACCCGGACCTGGCCCGCGCCGAGTTCTCGCCGCTGGGCATGGGCGATGCAATCCCGATTGCCGGTGCCCACGGTCGCGGTCTCGCGCAGATGATGGAAGTTGCCCTGGGCGGCTTCCCGAAAGACGTGGAAGAGCTGGCTGAAGGCGAAGAAGAGGAAGTGGTTGCCGAAGGTCAGGAAGCCAAGCGCATCCCCGGCCCGAGCGAAAAAGACGGCATCAAGATTGCCATCATCGGCCGCCCCAACGTGGGCAAGTCGACCCTGGTGAACCGCATGCTCGGTGAAGACCGGGTAATCGTTTATGACCAACCCGGCACTACCCGCGACAGCATTTACATTCCCTTCGAGCGCAACGAAGAGAAGTACACCCTGATCGACACTGCCGGCGTGCGCAAGCGCGGCAAGATCCACGAAGAAGTCGAAAAATTCTCCGTGGTAAAAACCCTGCAGGCCATCAAAGACGCCAACGTGGTGATCTTCGTGATGGACGCCCGCGAAGGCGTGGTTGACCACGACCTCAACCTGCTTGGCTTTGCCCTGGAGTCCGGTCGCGCCCTGGTAATCGCCCTGAACAAATGGGACGGCATGGAGCCAAGCGAACGCGACTACGTGAAGACCGAGCTGCAACGCCGGTTGTTCTTCGTCGACTTCGCCGACATCCACTTTATTTCCGCCCTGCACGGCACCGGCGTCGGCAACCTGTATCAGTCGGTACAGAACGCCTTCAAATCGGCCGTTACCCGCTGGCCGACCAGCCGCCTCACCCAGATTCTCGAAGACGCCGTCAGCGAGCACGCCCCGCCCATGGTTGGCAGCCGCCGCATCAAGCTGCGCTATGCCCACTTGGGTGGCGCCAACCCGCCGCTGATCGTGATCCACGGCAACCAGGTGGAGGCAGTGCCGAAGTCGTATGTGCGCTACCTGGAGAACACCTACCGCCGCGTGCTGAAGCTGGTCGGTACGCCGATTCGCATCGAGTTCAAAGGCGGCGAGAACCCGTACGAAGGCAAGAAAAATACCCTGACCGACCGCCAGGTCAACAAGAAGCGCCGCATGATGTCGCACCACAAAAAAGCCGACAAGAAACGCCGCGATAAAAAGTGATGTTTCGGTTCTAGCGATATGCCAAAGGGCACCCTCGGGTGCCCTTTTTCATGCCCGGTCGATCCGCTATCCTGCCTGTCCTTATGGCTCCAGCCGTGCCATGACCGGTCAAACAGGAAGGCGTGATGATCACCAGCAAGTTGCCCAACATCGGCACCACCATCTTCACTCGTATGTCGCAGTTGGCCAACGAGGTGGGGGCGCTGAATCTGTCCCAGGGCTTCCCGGATTTCGATGGCCCGCAGGCCTTGCTCGATGCCGTTGCTCGCCATGTGCACAGCGGCCACAACCAATATGCTCCCATGACCGGCCTGCCGGCATTGCGTGAGCAGGTCGCGCTGAAAATCGCCGCGTGCTACGGCCGCACCGTTAGCGCCGACAGCGAAATCACCATCACTCCCGGCGCCACCCAGGCGATTTTCTGCGCCATTCAGACGCTGATCCGCGCAGGCGATGAAGTGATCGTGTTCGACCCCAGCTACGACAGCTACGAGCCCTCGGTCGACTTGGCCGGCGGCCGCTGCGTGCACGTGCCCCTCAGTCAGCCGGATTTCGCCATCGACTGGCAGCGCCTGGCCGATGCCATCACCCCGCGCACGCGCCTGATCATTCTCAACAGCCCGCATAACCCCAGCGGTGCGCTGATTTCCCGCAGCGACCTGGACCAGTTGGCCGAGCTGATTCGGGCCCGCGATATCTACCTGATCAGCGACGAGGTCTACGAGCACCTGGTATTCGACGGCGCCAAGCACGACAGCGTGCTGGCCCACGACGAGCTGTATCAGCGCGCCTTTGTGGTCAGTTCGTTCGGCAAGAGCTACCACGTTACCGGCTGGAAAACCGGCTACGTGGTGGCGCCGCCGGCGCTGAGCGCAGAACTGCGCAAGGTGCACCAGTACGTCAGCTTCTGCGGCGTAACCCCGCTGCAATGGGGGCTGGCCGACTTTATGGCGGCCAACCCGCAGCACGTCAGCGAGCTGCCAGCGTTCTATCAGGCCAAGCGCGATTTGTTCTGCGATCACCTCGAAAACTCGCGGTTCCGTTTTACCCGCGCCGCCGGCACCTTCTTCCAGTTGGCCAACTATTCAGCCATTCGCGACGACCTCGACGACGTGGCAATGGCCGAATGGCTCACCCGCGAACACGGCGTGGCGGTCATTCCGATTTCGGTCTTCTATCAAGAGCCGCCGAAAGACCTGCGCCTGGTGCGCTTCTGTTTCGCCAAGCGTGAAGAAACCCTGATTCAAGCGGCGGACAAGCTATGTCGGATTTAAAAAGCGGGCGCGATATAAACCACCTGCCCGACCTCAAACTCGCCTTGGTGCAAACCACCCTGGCCTGGCATGACCCTGCGGCCAACTTCGCCCACTTCGAGGCGCTGCTGGAACAAGCCCGCGGCGCGCACCTGATCGTGCTACCGGAAATGTTCACCACCGGGTTTTCCATGGACTCCGAGGCGCTCGCCGAGCCGGAGGAGGGCGCCAGTTACGCCTGGCTGCGTGCGCAGGCCAAACGCCTCGACGCGGTCATCACCGGCAGCGTGATCATTCAGGCCGCTGACGGCAGCCACCGCAATCGCCTGCTCTGGGCGCGCCCCGATGGGCAAGTGCTGCACTACGACAAACGTCACCTGTTTCGCATGGCCGGCGAGCACAAGCACTACAGCCCCGGCGAACGGCAAGTGCAGATGGAGTTGCACGGCTGGCGCATCCGCCCGTTGATTTGCTACGACCTGCGCTTCCCGGTGTGGAGTCGCGACCCGCACGACACTGACCTGCTGCTCTACACCGCCAATTGGCCCGCCGCGCGACGTTTGCACTGGAACCGCCTGCTACCGGCACGGGCCATCGAAAACCTCTGCTACGTGGCCGCCGTGAACCGTGTGGGCACCGATGGCAAAGGTTATCCGTACAGCGGTGATAGCCAGGTACTCGACTTTCAGGGTGAGCCGCTGCTGGACGCGCAAGACGCCGACGGCGTGTTCAGCGTAACCCTCAAGGCCGCCGACCTGGCCGCCTACCGCGAGCGATTTCCGGCGCATCTGGATGCGGATCCGTTTCATATCGAGTGAATTAGCAGGCAATAAAAAAGGCAGCCAATTGGCTGCCTTTTTCGTTTCTACCGTATCACTCGGCCAAGGCCACTTCCGGAACTTCCGGCGGCTTGGGCAGCGACGACAGCAGCGCCATGATAAGCGCCGCCAGGTACGGCAAGGATTGCACCAGCAGCATCGCGACCCAGAACTTCACGTCGTTGCTCGGGAAGCCCTGCACGATGCCGATGCCGATCGCGGCGCCCCACAACAGCAGCATGATGAACACCTCTTCACGCGCCTCGGCCATGGCCACCATAAAGCCGTGGCTGGAGCGCATTTTCGGCGTGCGGAAGAACGGGATGCTGGTGGTGAAGAAGCCGTACAGCACCGCCTTGGCGATGGTGTGCGACAACGCCAAACCGGCCAGGGCCGCGCAGAAGGCGTCCTTGAGGTTAACGCCCACAGCACGCTGGTAGAGGAACACGATCTTGCCGAACTTGAAGAAGAACAGCGCCAAGGGCGGGATCGCGAAAATCAGCAGCGGCGGGTCGACCCGTTGCGGCACGATGATCATCGCCGCCGACCACAGCAGGGCGCCGGCAGTGAAGAAGATGTTCAGACCGTCCGCCACCCATGGCAGCCAACCGGCCACGAAGTGGTAACGCTGGCCGCGCTTGAGCTGGGTATCTTTGCCGCGGAACAGATGGGCAGCGTGGCCTTTCATGATCTGAATGGCGCCGTAAGCCCAACGGAAACGCTGCTTCTTGTAGTCGATAAAGGTGTCCGGCATCAGGCCCTTGCCGAAGCTGTCGTAGGCGTATGCAGCGGAATAGCCTTTCTCGAATACGCGCAGACCCAGCTCGGCGTCTTCGCAGATGGTCCAGTCGGCCCACTTCAGCTCGTCCATCACGGTACGGCGAATCATGGTCATGGTGCCGTGCTGAATGATCGCGTCGCGGTCGTTGCGGGTCACCATGCCGATGTGGAAGAAACCTTTGTACTCGGCGTAGCAGAGCTTTTTGAAGGCGCTGCCGTCCTGGTCGCGGTAGTCCTGCGGCGATTGCACCACGGCGATTTTCGGGTCCGCGAAGTGCGGCACCATGTGCTTGAGCCAGTTCGGGTCGACGCAGTAGTCCGAGTCGATCACCGCCACCACTTCGGCATCCGGCGCGGTGTGCGGCAGGATGTAGTTCAGCGCGCCGCCTTTGAAGCCATGCAGCGGAGCCACATGGAAGAAGCGGAAGCGCGGGCCCAGTACGTTTTCGCAGTAGGCCTGCACCGGTTCCCATACCGCCGGGTCTTTGGTGTTGTTGTCGATGATCAACACTTCAAAGTCCGGGTAATCCAGGGCTGCCAGGGCGTCGAGGGTCTGTTTGACCATCTCCGGCGGCTCGTTGTAGCACGGCACGTGAATCGAGACTTTCGGGCGGTAAGTGCTATCGCCGCTCACTGGAATAAACGGCCGGCGACGTTTGTGAACCCACACCGCCTCGGCCAGTTCATGGGCCTCGGTGAGCAGCACGATAAACACGCCGATGGCGCCGACACCCAGCAGTAAGCCCACGGTCAGGCTGAACCATGTGCTGTATTGCTGGCTGTAGTCGTAGCCGATCCACACCAGTACCGAGCCGCCAGCGAAGGCGACGAAGGTCAGGAAGGTGCGGCCGCGTTGACGCAAGGCACTGCCGTCGATCAGCAGCAAAGCCAGGGCGAGCATGGCCAAAACAACTGAACCGATGGCCAGCACGCGCCATTGCGGAATGGCGACTACCGGGCCTTCGAAGGCGAATTTCTGCTGACGGGCTGCGTTGAACACGCCCCAGTAAGCGCCCACCGAACCTTCGTCGCTGGCCTTCCACGGCTGGTCGAAGGCTTCGATTACGAAGTAGTTGTAGCCCTTGGCGTTCAGCGTGTTTACCAGCGTACGCAGGTAAATCGCCTGGTCCGCCTGAGTAGCGTCAGCACCACCGCGCATACGGCCGTTGCTCGGCCAGCCTACTTCCGAGAGCAGCAGCGGTTTTTCGGGAAGATGCGTTTCAGGTCGCGCGCGCGGTCGAGCACGAACTGCGTGGAGTCTTCCATGGGAATAAATTCCCAGTAGGGCAGGATGTGCGCGGCCACCAGGTCGGTGTGCTTGGCCAGCTGCGGGTATTTTTCCCAGATGTGCCACTGCTCAGAGGTGGTCACCGGCACTTTCACTTGCGCGCGTACGCGGTCAAGGAAGGTGATCAGTTGCTGGGTGGTAACTTCACGGCGGAACAGCGCCTCGTTACCCACCACAACCCGTACCACACTGCGCGAGGAGTTGGCGATCTCGATGCCACGGGCGATTTCGCGCTCGTTGCGCTCCTCGTCGGGGCTGATCCAGATACCCAGGGTTACGCGCAGCCCGAACTCTTCAGCGATTTTCGGGATGTCAGCCAGGGTGCCATCCACCGAATAGGTGCGGATGTTGTCGGTGTGTTTGCTCAACAGTTCGAGGTCTTCCCGAATCTGTTCGTCGGTGGGGTACTGATCCTTCTGCGGGTTCTGGTCGAGCCGGAACGGCGAGAAGGAGAAACCGGAGATTTGCTCGGGCCAGTCAGGTGCAGTCACCGGACGGTTGTACAGCGCCCATATGCCGGTGAAGAGCGCGGCGATTGCCACGAATACCACCAGGTTGAGTCCAAATTTACGCGATGACATAGACGTTTCAGGTTCCAAAGGGTGGAACGGAGAGATGCCGGCGAGCGCCGGTCGGCGCGCATCCTACTCCGGCGTCAAATTGCTGTATAGCTTCAAGCAATCGCCCGGTTTTAATGCCCGCAAACCTTGGTCAGCACCGCCTGTTTTTAGTTCTGCGCAGACCAGGCAAAGCTGGCGATTTACCAGCACGTGCGGGTGTAAGTGCCGGTGGCAGTTAAGCATAGGCAAGCATCGCTGCGCACGCGTTGAACCATACTTGTGCAACCAGCGTGGCATGCACGTGTGACGCTTCATATAATGCGCGCCGTTTTGCCAGACGCGCCCTTATATAAAGGCGCGGTACAGAGGTGGTGTGATGAGTACAGATGAACAACGCTTTGGCGGCATTGCCCGCCTGTACGGCCGCGACGGCCTGGCCCGGCTGGCGGCTGCCCATGTGGCGGTGGTCGGCATCGGCGGCGTCGGCTCGTGGACGGCCGAGGCGTTGGCGCGCAGCGGCGTGGGTGAGATCTCGCTGTTCGATCTGGACGACGTCTGCGTCACCAACACCAACCGGCAGATCCATGCCATGCAAGGCGCCATCGGCCAGCCCAAGGTCGAGGTGATGGCTGAGCGCATCCGCGCCATCAATCCCAACTGCGTGGTGCATGCGGTGAGCGACTTCGTCACCCGCGAGACCATGGCCCAGTACATCACCCCTGAGCTGGACTGCGTGGTCGACTGCATCGACAGCGTGAACGCCAAGGCCGCGCTGATTGCCTGGTGCAAGCGGCGCAAGATTCAGATCATCACCACCGGCGGTGCCGGCGGGCAGATCGACCCGTTGCTGATTCAGGTCGGCGACCTCAATAAAACCGTCAACGACCCGCTGGCCTCCAGCGTGCGTTCGGCCCTGCGCCGCGATTACGGTTTCTCCCGTACGCCGGGTCGCCACTACAGCGTGCCGTGCGTGTATTCGCGCGAGCAGCTGCGCTACCCGAAACCCGATGGCAGCATTTGCCTGGAGAAGAAGTTCGTCGGCGACGGCGTCAAGCTCGACTGCGCCGGTGGCTTTGGCGCAGTGATGATGGTGACCGCCACCTTCGGCATGGTGGCGGCGGCCAAGGCGGTGGATAAGTTGGTGGCCGGTATCCGCCGACCTTCGGAACGTATGGGTAGTGCGTAGGCGCGGCTTGTATCAGGAAATTTACCCGCCGATTACCCAGTCATTACCCGCTTTTCACACCACTTGAGGCACACTGCGCAGGCCCCCGGTTCGCCGGATTTCTTCGCGGATACCTTGCATGTCCAAACGTCCTTTTCAGCCCCTTCGCTTGCCAGTTGCCTTGCTGCTGGCCAGCACGCTGCTCGCCGCCTGCGCCAGCAAGCCCAACGATTTGCGTAATCCCCATGAGGCCGTCGCGGCCTTTGCCGAAAAGTCTTACCAGGCGCCGCAGCATGGGCCGAGCCAGGGCTGGGATGCCAGCTTCACCGTGGCCGAGCAGCCCGTCGACGTCAGTTGGCTAGCCCCGGCACAAACCACCGCGGCCGCACCGTTGGTGGTGTTTTTGCCGGGCCTGGGCGAGGGCGCCAACGCCGGCTTGCAATGGCGTCGCACCTGGGCTGAGGCCGGCTACGCCGTCGTCTCGATTCAGCCCCAGCAGTATGGCCGTGGCATCTATTCCAGCAGCGAAGCACAGGCGGGCACCTTCCGGGGCATGGCCCAACGCGCCTATTCCGACAAGGCGTTGAAAGAGCGCATTGCCGTGGTTCAACAGGTGCTTAACCAGTTACGCGTGCGCGGCCAGGCCGGCGACGCCCAGGTGGCGGGTGTGGACTGGAACAACGTGGTGTTTGCCGGTTACGACCTGGGCGCCCAGACAGCTGCCGCGTTGGCCGGCGATAGCCTGCTCAAGGATTGGCACCCCAAAGCCGTGATTCTGCTAAGCCCTTACGTGGGCCCCGGCAGCCCCGTAGCGCGCGTGGATACGCCGTTGCTGAGCGTGACCGGCCCGCACGACGAAGATCCCTTTAGTTGGGTCGACTCCCCCGAGCGGCGCCTGGCCATGTGGCGCGGCAACCCCAATCCGGGCAGTTATCAACTGATCGCCAAGAATGCCCAACACCAGTTGTTCAGTGGTTCGCTAGATGAACTGCCAAGCGCCGACAGTGAGGGGCATAAGCCGCCCAAGCGTGATGGCGACATGGGCGCCGGTGCCGGCGGTCGAGACGGCAGTAGCGGCCCACCTGGCGCCGATGGCGGCGAAGGGCCCAAGCGCCGCCCCCAGCCCGACAGCATGGGCCACGGTCAGGACAGCCAGAACTGGTTTGATGCCCATCAGGTTGCCAACGTGCAGACAGTCAGCACCGCGTTTCTCGACGCCACCGTGCGTCGTTCCGCCGAAGCCAAGACTTGGCTAGGCAGTGATGCGGTTCAGGCCATCGGCCCAGGCGCCTCTATCGAGGCGCGCTAAGCGCTGACTCGCGCATTCGTGTCAGCACGGCCTGCAGGCCGTTGCTGCGCGAGGGTGAAAGATGACGGGCCAGGCCGAGCTGGGTAAACCAGGCGGCCAGGTCCAGCGTCTTCAGTTCATCGGCGGGCAAGCCATTGACCCGCACCAACAGCAGGGCCAGCAGGCCGCGAATCAGCCGGGCGTCGCTACTGGCGCGAAACTGCCAGCTCCCTTCGCTGAAATTACCCACCAACCACACCAGACTTTCACAGCCATCTACCCGATTGGCCTCGCTGCGTTCGTCGTCGGTCAGTGGGTCAAGTTGCTCGCCCCACGTCATCAGCAGACGGGCGCGCTGCTCCCAACTGATCGGTTGGCTAAAGACAACCAGAGCGTGTTCGGCGGCAGCGGGAAGGGTGGTCATCCGAGAATCTCCAGCGCTTGATCCAGTGCGGCGAAGAAGCGCTGCAAGTCGCTGCTGTCGTTATACAGCCCCAGCGACACACGAATAGCCCCCGGTAACCCCAGGCGGCGAAGCAGCGGCATGGCGCAATGGTGCCCGGCGCGCACGGCGATGCCTTGCTCGGTGAGCAGGTGGGCCAGATCTGCGCTGTGCACGTCTTCCACCACAAAGCTGGCCAGGGCCGTTTGTGGCGCACCCAGCAGCCTCACGCCGGGGCGCGCGGCCAGGCCTGCGAGCAGTTCGGCGTGCAAGGCGGCTTCATGGGCCAGCACGGCGGCGCTATCGAGACTCGCCAGATAATCCAGCGTAGCGCCGAGCGCAATCACGGCAGACACCGCCGGCGTACCCGCCTCAAAACCCAGCGGCGCCGGGCGGAATTTGGCGGTGTAGTAGTCAGTCTGCAGCAGCATTTCACCACCGAATTGCCAGGGCAGCACACGCTGCAAGGTAGCGGCGCGGCCGTACAACACGCCCACGCCATCGGGGCCGTACAGCTTGTGGCTGGAGCAGACATAGAAGTCGCAGCCCAGCTGCTGCATGTCGTGGCGGCCATGCACCACGCCCTGGGCGCCGTCGACCACGATAATGGCGCCTTGGGCTTGTGCCAGGGCCAGCAGCTCCGCCAGTGGCTGCCAGGTGCCGAGCACGTTGGACAGCTGGCTGATGGCGACCAGGCGCGTGCGCGGCCCGATCAGGTGCTTGGCGGCAACAAGGTCGATCTGTCCGGCGGCGGTAATCGGCACCACGATCAAGGCCAGGTCGCGCCGTTGCGCCAATTGCTGCCAGGGCAACAGATTGGCGTGGTGCTCAAGGGCGCTGATCAGGATTTCATCGCCGGCGTGGAAGTGTTCTTCCAGGCCATAGGCGAGCAGGTTCAGCGCCTCGGTGGCGCCGCGGGTAAAGATGATTTCGTCCTGGCTGGCGGCATTCAGCCAGCGGGCGATTTTGCCGCGTGCATCTTCGAACGCCCGGGTGGCACGTTCGCCAGGCAGGTGTTGGGCACGGTGTACGTTGGCAGCGCCCGCGGCGTAGTAACCCAGCAGGGCATCGAGCATGGCCTGGGGTTTCTGCGCGGTGGCGGCGCTGTCGAGATAGGTCTGGCCTTCGGCGGCGAGCGCGGCGAGGGCCGGGAAGTCAGAACGCCAGGGGGAGAGAGTTGGCATGGTTTGACCGCCGCACGAGGATTCTTACACCGTCATTCCCGCGCAGGCGGGAATCCAGAGTCGCTCATGTGAACGGCGTACCTGGATCCCCGCCCGCGCGGGGATGACGGATTTCAGATAGGGGGTAAACCTATCAGTTATGCGCGTGCAGGGCAGCGTTCAGCTCGATCGCGGTCTTGTGCGATTTGGCTTCTACGGCGCCGGTCTGCGAGTTGCGGCGGAACAGCAGGTCCGGCTGGCCAGCCAGGTCGCGCGCTTTAAGCACTTTTACCAGCTGGTTCTGGTCGTCGAGCAGCGCCACTTTGGTGCCGGCGGTGATGTACAGGCCCGATTCCACGGTGTTGCGGTCGCCCAACGGGATGCCGATACCGGCGTTAGCGCCGATCAGGCAGCCTTCGCCGACGCTGATCACGATATTGCCGCCGCCAGACAGGGTGCCCATGGTGGAGCAACCGCCGCCCAGGTCCGAACCCTTGCCGACAAATACGCCCGCCGATACACGGCCTTCGATCATGCCCGGACCAGCGGTGCCGGCGTTGAAGTTGATAAAGCCTTCGTGCATGACGGTGGTGCCTTCGCCAACATAGGCGCCCAGACGGATACGCGAGCTATCAGCCAGACGCACGCCAGCCGGCACCACGTAGTCGGTCATTTTCGGGAACTTGTCCACCGAGAACACTTCCAGCAGCTCGCCTTTCAGGCGCGCTTCCAGTTGGCGCTCGGCCAGTTCGCTGAGGTCGACAGCGCCCTGGCTGGTCCAGGCCACGTTCGGCAGCAGCGGGAAGATGCCGGCCAGGCTCAGGCCGTGCGGCTTCACCAAGCGGTGCGAGAGCAGGTGCAGCTTCAGGTACGCCTCTGGGGTGGAGGTCAACGCAGCGTCTTCAGCCAGCAGGGTGGCCACCAGCGGGCGTTGGCTTTCGGCAGGCGGGTGAGCAGGGCAGCTTGGGCGGCGTCGACGTTTTTCAGCAGGTCGGCCAGTTCGGTAGCCTGGTTGCTGGTGAACGCGATGGCTTGGTTGCCGCCGCTGTAGCCGAGTTTCTCGCTGACTTTGGCGACCAGGTCGCTGGCCGGGTTAAGCAAAGGTTGTGCGTAAAACACTTCCAGCCAGTTGCCTTCGCGATTTTGGGTGCCGACGCCGAAGGCCAGGCTGAACAGGGAATTGGACATGGTGTTTCCTCTTGCTGAATTAGGTCGACGCGCCGAATGGCGGCGGCTGTCACGGTGTTTTTTGCCACTTGCCCGGGCTCGCCAGGCAGCGGTTTATTTGAATGCGGCGGCGTAGGCGTCCGGTTTGAAACCGAGCAGCGTCTTGCTGCCCAGGTCCAGCACCGGCCGCTTGATCATCGATGGCTGGGCCACCATCAGTTCAATCGCCTTGGCCTGGTTGAGGTCGCTTTTGTCGGCGTCGCTCAATTTGCGAAAGGTGGTGCCAGCGCGGTTCAGCACGCTTTCCCAGCCATGTTCGCTGCACCATTGCTGCAGGTGCTCGCGGTCGATGCCCACGGCTTTGTAGTCGTGAAAGGCGTAATCAACCTTGTGCTCTTCCAGCCAGGTGCGGGCTTTTTTCATCGTGTCACAGGCTTTGATGCCGTAGAGGGTGATGCTCATGCGTTTGCCTTGCTCTGAATAAAGGCGCGAATCCGCGTGGCGGCCTCCACGCATTCGGCCAACGGGGCGACCAGGGCCATGCGCACACGGCCCGCGCCGGGGTTGAAGCCGTCTACTTCGCGCGACAGGTACGAGCCGGGCACCACGGTGACGTGTTCTGCCGCGAACAGATCACGGGTGAAGTCGGCGTCATCCATTGGCGTTTTCGCCCACAAGTAAAAGCCGCCGTCGGGGCGCTGCACGTCCATCACCGGCTGCAGGATATTCAGCACGGCATCGTACTTTTCCCGGTACAGGTCGCGGTTGGCGCGTACATGGGCTTCGTCCTTCCAGGCGGCCACGCTAGCCAGCTGGGTTTGTACCGGCATGGCGCAGCCGTGGTAGGTACGGTACAGCAGGAATGATTTCAGGATTGCGGCATCACCGGCCACAAAGCCCGAGCGCAGGCCAGGCAGGTTGGAACGCTTGGACAGGCTGTGGAACACCACGCAGCGGGAAAAATCGCTGCGGCCCATAGCGGCGCAGGCGCTGAGCAGGCCGGCCGGCGGGTTGGCTTCGTCAAAATACAGCTCGCTGTAGCACTCGTCGGCGGCGATCACGAAATCGTACTGATCGGCCAGCGTGATCAGCTTTTGCAGGGTGGCTTGCGGAATCAGCGCACCGGTCGGGTTACCTGGGGAGCACAGGAACAGAATCTGGCAGCGCTGCCAGACGTCAGCCGATACGGCGTCGAAGTCCGGATTGAAACCGTTCTCCTCCAGGCACGGCAGGTAATGCGGCTTGGCGCCGGCCAGCAGGGCTGCGCCTTCGTAGATTTGATAGAACGGGTTGGGGCTGACCACCAAACCGTCGTCGCTGCGCTGCACCACGGTTTGGGTGAAGGCGAACAGCGCTTCGCGGGTGCCGTTCACCGGCAGCACATGCTTGGCCGCGTCCAGCCAGCCGGCTGGCACGTTGAAACGGCGCTCGCACCAGGTGGCGATCGCCTCGCGAAGCGCGGGAATACCCAGGGTGGTCGGGTAGACGGCGAGCTGGTCGAGGTTGTCGCTCAAGGCCTTGGCCACGAAGTCGGGCGAACGGTGTTTGGGTTCGCCAATCGACAGGGCAATCGCTTTCTTCTCGGCCGGCGGCTGAACACTGGCCAGCAGGGCGCGGAGCTTTTCAAACGGGTAGGGCTGCAGGTGGTTCAGGGCGTTATTCATGTGCGGGCGTCGTTATTCAAATACTGATGCGGGAGAGTTCGACTCGGTTGCCGTCGGCGTCGGAGAGCTGTTGGATGATCGCGTCCTGCAAGCGGGCACACAGATCGGGGTCGGACAACGGCTGGTTGTTGGCGTCGGTGACGAAAAACACGTCTTCCACGCGCTCGCCCAAGGTGGCGATCTTGGCGTTCTGCAGCGACAGGTCGAAGTCCAGGAAGATTCTGCCAATCCGCGCCAGTAGGCCGGGGCGGTCCGGTGAGGTGAGTTCCAGCACGGTAACCGGGCGGCCGGCGTCGTTGGAAATCACCACCTGCGGGGCAAAGGCGAAGTGCTTGAGCTGGCGCGGTACCCGGCGCTGGATGATGGTCGGGTAGTCGTCCGGGTGGCTCAGCGCGTTGACCAGGCCCTCGCGAATTTCCTTGATACGCGCCGGGTTGTCGCCAATCGACCCGCCATCCGTGTCGAGCACGATATAGCTGTCGAGGGTGAACTGGCTGCTGGAGGTGATGACGCGGGCGTCATGGATGTTCAGGTTGAGCTGGTCCATGGCCGCCACGGTTACGGCGAAGAAGTCGTGCTGGTCGGGGGCGTAGATGAAAATCTGCGTGCCGCCTTCGAACTCACGCTGAGTGGTTTCCTTGATCAACACCAGCGGGTCGTGGGCCGAGGTGTGCTGCAAGATGGCATCGGTGTGCCAGGCCACGTCGCCCGCGGTGTGACGCAGGAAGTAGTCATCGCCCAGTTGCGACCAGAGCTGTTCGGCGTCGTCCGGGTCGGTGCCGCTGCGCACCAGAATATCCAGGGCGGCATTCTGGGTTTGGCGAATCTGTTCTTCGCGGTCGACCGGGTGCTCCAGCCCACGGCGCAACGCGCGCTTGGTCTCGCTGTACAGCTGGCGCAGCAGGCTGGCGCGCCAGGAGTTCCACAGGGTCGGGTTAGTGGCGTTGATATCGGCCACAGTCAGCACGTACAGGTAATCGAGGTGCACCTGATCGCCCACCAGTTGGGCGAAGTCGTGGATGACCTGCGGGTCGGACAAGTCCTTGCGCTGCGCAGTGGTGGACATCACCAGGTGGTTTTGCACCAGCCAGACAATCAGGCGCGAATCCCAGGCCGGCAGCTGGTGGCGTTCGCAGAAGGCTTGCGCGTCGACCGCGCCCAACTCCGAGTGATCGCCGCCACGGCCCTTGCCGATGTCGTGGTACAGGCCGGCCATATAAATGAGTTCCGGCTTGGGCAGGGTGCCCATCAGCTTGCTGGCCAGCGGGAATTTCTCGGAGATTGGCGTGTACTGCAGTTTGCGCAGGTGCTTGATGAGGTTGAGCGTGTGCGCATCCACGGTGTAAATGTGGAACAGGTCGTGCTGCATCTGCCCGACGATATCGCCGAATTCGGGCAGGTAACGGCCGAGAATGCCGTAGCGGTTCATCCGCCGCAGGTTGCGGTGAATGCCGATTTCGCATTTGAACAGCTCGATAAACAGGCTGGTGTTGCGGATGTCCTGGCGGAACTCGTCGTCGATCAGGTGCCGGTATTCGCGCAGCAGGCGCACGGTGTCGGCGCGCACGCCCTTGATCTCGGGGTTCTGGGCCATCAGCACAAACACTTCGAGCATGGCGAACGGCGTGCGTTTGAAGACGCTGGAGCTGGTGACTTCGATATAGCCGTCGCGAAGCTGGAAGCGGCTGTTGAGCGGCAGCACCTGGCCGCTGTCTTCGTGGCGCAGAATCACTTCTTCGAAATGCTGGACCACCAGTTCGCTGAGCTCGGAGATGCTCATCACGACGCGGTAGTAGTTCTGCATAAAGTGTTCGATGGCGAGCTTGCCGTTGCTGTCTTCAAAGCCGAGCAGCTTGGCGATGGCGCGCTGGTGGTCGAACAGCAGACGGTCTTCGGCGCGGCCGGCAAGCATATGCAAGGCGTAACGCACCTTCCAGAGAAACTCCTGGGATGAGGCCAGCAGCGAATACTCGCTTTCCAGCAAAAAGCCCTGGCCGACCATGGCGTGCAGATTCAGGGTGCCGAAATGGCGGCGGGCGACCCAGAGAATGGTCTGAATATCGCGCAGGCCGCCGGGCGAGCCTTTGACGTTCGGCTCGAGGTTATATTCGGTGTCGTTGTACTTGGCGTGGCGGGCGGTCTGCTCGTCGCGCTTGGCAAGGAAGAAATCTTTGCTCGGCCACATCTTGCTGGTGCTGGTGACCTCGATCATGCGCTGGCGCAGACGCTCGGGGCCGGCGATGGTGCGGCTTTCCATCAGGTTGGTGACCACCGTCAGGTCGGCTTGCGCTTCGGAGGCGCATTCATCTACCGAGCGTACGCTTTGCCCGACTTCCAGGCCGATGTCCCACAGCAGGGTGAGGAAACGTTCGATGGAGTCGCGGAAGATTTCGTGGTCGGCGCTGTCGAGCAACAGCAGCAGGTCGATGTCCGAGTACGGATGCAGCTCGCCACGGCCGTAGCCGCCGACGGCCAGCAGGGCGATATCGGCGTCTTCACTCCAATCGAACTGGGCCCAGGCTTCGCGCAGGATCTGGTCGATGCACCAGGCGCGGTCTTCCACCAGGCGCCGCACGTCGCGGCCTTCCTTGAAGCGCTCATCGAGCACCTCATGGGCACGACGGATGGCTTTCTTGAATGCCGCAATGGGGCTGGCTTTGAGCGCCAGTTCCGCCTGGAACTGGCCGCGGTCGAACAACTCGGGATCCACCTGCGGCATTCAGTTGCTTTCCTTACTCTTTATATAAAGGGTGGTCAGGTCAGGTAGTCGATCAGGCCGAGGTGCGAGCGATGGTGTCATCGGTGCGCAGGGTGAAGATCTCGTAGCCGCTGGCGGTCACCAGAATGGTGTGTTCCCACTGGGCCGAGAGCTTGCGGTCTTTGGTGATGGCGGTCCAGCCGTCGCCCAGCAGGCGGGTTTCGGCGCGGCCCTGGTTGATCATCGGCTCGATGGTGAAGGTCATGCCTTCTTTCAATTCCATGCCGGTGCCGGCGCGGCCGTAGTGCAGCACTTGCGGCTCTTCGTGGAACACCTTGCCGATGCCGTGGCCGCAGTATTCGCGCACCACCGAGAAGCCGTTCTTTTCCGCGTGCTTCTGAATCACCTCACCGATATCGCCCAGGCGTGCGCCCGGTTTGACCAGTTCGATGCCTTTATACATGCATTCCTGGGTGATCTTGGACAGGCGCACTGCCCACTCGGGTACGTTGCCGACGTGGAACATCTTGCTGGTGTCGCCGTGGTAGCCGTCTTTGATCACGGTGATGTCGATGTTCAGTACATCGCCATCCTTGAGCGGCTTCTCATTCGGAATGCCGTGGCACACCACGTGGTTGATCGAGGTGCAGATGGATTTCGGGTAGCCCTTGTAGTTCAGCGGCGCAGGAATAGCCTGCTGAACGTTGACGATATAGTCGTGGCAGATGCGGTCGAGTTCTTCGGTGGTCACGCCCGGCTTGACGTATTCGCCGATCATTTCCAGCACTTCACTGGCCAGACGGCCGGCGATGCGCATTTTTTCGATTTCTTCGGGCGTCTTGATAGTGACGGTCATACAAGCTCTCTCAGCGCCCGGTTGGCGCTCGGCAAAAATACGGAAAGCGCGATTCTAGCATTCCAAGCAGCCTAACTATCTAGCTGTGGGCTGATCCCTACAGGCTTATGGTGCTTTCCTTATAGTAGTGGGGTGATTTGTGTTCGACCTGTTGCCGCGTCGATACGTACTTTCGGGTTCCGTTTCCCCACCTGCTGTGGTATAAAATGCGCCGCTTTCCGGGCACTAGCTCGAAAGCCTAAACCCCACACACGTATCGACACGATGACCTGGGTGCCTTTCAGTTAATTGCTCGCAGTTAATTGCTGGAGGTTGGTCATTGGGATGCGTGGAGGCCTAACCCGACTTATCAAGGAACTATCATGTCCCAAGTCAATATGCGCGATATGCTGAAGGCCGGTGTGCACTTCGGCCACCAGACCCGTTACTGGAACCCGAAAATGGGCAAGTACATTTTCGGCGCGCGCAACAAGATCCACATCATCAACCTCGAAAAAACCCTGCCGATGTTCAACGACGCTCTGGCGTTCGTTGAGAAACTGGCTTCGGGCAAAAACAAGATTCTGTTCGTCGGTACCAAGCGTTCCGCTGGCAAGATCGTGGCTGAAGAAGCAGCACGCTGCAATTCGCCGTTCGTCGATCACCGCTGGTTGGGCGGCATGCTGACCAACTACAAAACCATCCGTCAGTCGATCAAGCGTCTGCGCGACCTGGAAGTTCAGTCCCAGGACGGCACTTTCACCAAGCTGACCAAAAAAGAAGCGCTGATGCGCACTCGTGATCTGGAAAAACTGGATCGCAGCCTGGGTGGTATCAAGGACATGGGCGGCCTGCCTGATGCTCTGTTCGTAATCGACGTTGATCACGAGCGCATTGCTATCACCGAAGCTAACAAGCTCGGCATCCCGGTTATCGGCATCGTCGATACCAACAGCAGCCCGGAAGGTGTTGATTTCATCATCCCAGGCAACGATGACGCCATTCGCGCCATCCAGCTGTACATGGGTGCAATGGCTGACGCAGTAGTGCGTGGCCGCAGCAACGCCAACGGCGGCACCGACGAATTCGTCGAAGCTCCTGTTGCTGCTGAACAAGCTGAAGGCTGAGTAGACCGCTTCTAGCGTCTCTCGGTTAGCAAAAAGGGGGCTAGGCCCCCTTTTTGCCACCTTAGAATTGATCATCATCCGGCTCGCCGGGTGGGACTTATCCAAGAGGATTTCGAAATGGCAGAGATTACTGCAGCGCTGGTTAAAGAACTGCGTGAGCGTACTGGCGAAGGCATGATGGATTGCAAAAAGGCCTTGACCAAGGCTGGCGGCGACATCGAGAAAGCCATCGACGATATGCGTGCTTCGGGTGCCATCAAGGCCGCCAAGAAAGCCGGTAACGTGGCTGCCGAAGGCGCCATCGCGGTCAAGGTTGCTGCTGACAACAAGCGCGCCGTGATCATGGAAGTGAACTCGCAGACCGACTTCTTGGCTCTGCAAGATGACTTCAAGAAATTCGTAGCTGACAGCATCGACCAGGCCCTGGCCGAAAACCTGACCACCGTTGAGCCGCTGATCGCTGCTCGCGAAACCGCTCGCGTTGAGCTGGTTGCCAAGGTTGGTGAGAACGTCAACATTCGCCGTCTGACCGCTGTTGAAGGCGACGTGCTGGGTGCTTACGTTCACGGCAACAAAATCGGCGTGATCGTTTCGCTGAAAGGCGGTACCCCGGAACTGGCTCGCGACATCGCTATGCACGTTGCTGCCAGCAACCCTGAGTTCCTGCTGCCGTCGGAAGTTTCCGCTGAAGCCATCGAGCGTGAGAAGGGCGTTTTCCTGTCCCTCAACGAAGACAAGATCAAAGGCAAACCAGCCGAGATCGTCGAGAAGATGGTTGCTGGCCGTATCTCCAAGTTCCTGGCCGAAGCCAGCTTGGTTGAGCAGTCTTTCGTGAAAGATCCAGAAGTCACCGTTGGTGCTCTGGCCAAGAAAGCCGGCGCTGAAATCGTTTCCTTCGTACGTTACGGCGTAGGCGAAGGCATCGAGAAAGTTGAATCCAACTTCGCAGACGAAGTAGCGGCTCAACTGGCTGCCAGCAAGCAGTAAGGCGGGTTTTTACCTGTCGCCCCGAAGAGGCTGCCCGCTCACGCGCGCAGCCTCTTTGTCGAAATGGGGCCGACAATTGCATGTGTAAGAGGTATTGGTGCACTGTGCTGCACCAAATGCCGTGAGCGCTGTCCAAGCGCTCGATCAATGCAGGCATTTCGCCTGTTCAGAATTCAAACGCCGCAGGAGAGATACGCATGGCTCAG
Source organism: Pseudomonas sp. CC11G (assembly GCF_056174845.1). NCBI lineage: Bacteria > Pseudomonadati > Pseudomonadota > Gammaproteobacteria > Pseudomonadales > Pseudomonadaceae > Pseudomonas > Pseudomonas sp. CC11G. The sequence continues at coordinate 305,073 of NZ_JBWBZC010000006.1, read as the reverse complement.
CAGGTGAGTGGTCGCCAACCTCGCTACAAACGCATTCTGCTCAAACTAAGCGGCGAAGCCTTGATGGGGTCGGAAGACTTCGGTATCGACCCCAAAGTGCTCGACCGCATGGCCCTGGAAGTCGGCCAATTGGTCGGAATAGGGGTTCAGGTTGGTCTGGTGATTGGTGGCGGTAACCTGTTCCGCGGCGCGGCTTTGAGCGCTGCCGGCATGGACCGCGTCACCGGCGACCACATGGGTATGCTGGCCACGGTAATGAACGCCCTGGCTATGCGCGACGCCCTTGAGCGCTCGAATATCCCCGCTATCGTGATGTCGGCGATTTCCATGGTCGGCGTCACCGACCATTACGATCGTCGCAAAGGCATTCGCCATCTGAACTCCGGGGACGTGGTGATTTTCGCCGCCGGTACCGGTAACCCGTTCTTCACCACCGACTCCGCAGCCTGCCTGCGTGCCATCGAAATCGATGCTGATGTGGTGCTGAAGGCGACCAAGGTGGATGGCGTGTACACCGCCGATCCGTTCAAAGATCCGAATGCTGAAAAATTCGACCGTTTGACCTATGACGAAGTCTTGGACCGCAAGCTGGGCGTGATGGACCTGACGGCCATCTGTCTGTGCCGTGACCACAAGATGCCGCTGCGGGTCTTCAATATGAACAAGCCCGGCGCACTGCTGAATATCGTAGTGGGCGGCGCGGAAGGAACCCTGATCGAGGAAGGCGAGCAATGATCAACGAAATCAAGAAAGACGCCCAAGAACGCATGCAGAAGAGCCTGGAATCGCTTGTCCACGCTTTCAGCCGCATCCGCACCGGCCAGGCGCACCCAAGCGTGCTCGGCGGCGTGATGGTGCCTTACTACGGCGCCGATACCCCGCTGAATCAGGTCGCCAACGTTACCGTTAAAGACTCGCGTACCCTGCAAGTCGTAGCGTTCGAGCGCAACATGCTCTCTGCTGTCGACAAGGCTATTCAGAGTTCCGGTCTGGGTCTGAACCCGACCAACCTCGGCGAACTGCTGCTGGTCACCATGCCGGCGCTGACGGAAGAAACCCGTAAGGGCTTCACCAAGCAAGCACGCGATGCAGCTGAAGACGGTCGTGTAGCGGTGCGCAACATTCGTCGCGACGCTTTGAGCCAGCTGAAAGATCTGGTGAAAGAGAAAGAAATCAGCGAAGACGAAGAACGCCGCGCAGCCGATGACATCCAGAAACTGACGGATAAGTTCGTCGGCGAGATTGAAGTCGCTGTGAAGCAGAAAGAAGCGGATCTGATGGCCGTTTAACGGTCGGTCTCGTCATGGAAAAGACCGTCAAGACCGGCTCGCCGGGCGTGCCACGGCATGTGGCAATCATCATGGATGGCAATAACCGCTGGGCCAAGAAGCGCCTGCTGCCTGGCGTTGCCGGGCACAAAGCGGGCGTTGATGCGGTGCGCGCGGTGATTGAGGTGTGCGCCGAGGAAGGCGTTGAGGTACTGACCTTGTTCGCCTTTTCCAGTGAAAACTGGGATCGACCGGCAGAAGAAGTCGGCGCCTTGATGGAGCTGTTTCTCTCTGCTTTGCGGCGCGAGGCGAGGCGGCTCAATGCCAACGGCATCAGCCTGCGCATCATCGGCGACCGCTCGCGTTTTCACCCTGAACTGCAAAGCGCCATGCGCGAAGCTGAGGCGCTCACTGCGGGTAATGACCGTTTTGTCCTGCAGGTAGCGGCCAACTACGGCGGCCAGTGGGATATCGCTCAGGCTGCCCAGCAATTGGCGCATCAGGTGCAGGCTGGTCATTTGCGTCCGGAAGACATCACTCCGCGTCTGTTGCAAGGCCACCTGGCCACCGGCGACCAACCGTTGCCCGATCTGTGTATCCGCACCGGTGGCGAGCACCGCATCAGCAATTTCCTGTTGTGGCAGTTGGCGTATTCCGAGTTGTATTTCTCCGACCTGTTCTGGCCGGACTTCAAACACGACGCCATGCGCAACGCGCTGGCCGATTACGCTACCCGCCAGCGCCGCTTTGGTAAAACCAGCGAGCAAGTGGCAGCTGAGGCACGCGCACAATGTTGAAGCAACGCATCATCACGGCTCTGATTCTGGCGCCTATCGCCCTCGGCGGTTTTTTTCTGCTCAGTGGTTCTGCCTTCGCCTTGTTTATTGGCGCGGTGGTAACCCTTGGGGCGTGGGAGTGGGCGCGTCTGGCTGGCTTTGAAGCGCAGCCAGTGCGTGTGACTTACGCCGCTGCCGTCGCCGTGTTGCTGTTCGTGCTGTATCAGGTGCCCGCGCTGGCGCCGGTCGTGCTGCTGGTGGGTATCGTCTGGTGGTTGGCGGCGACCTTTCTGGTGGTCAACTTTCCTGAGAGCAGCCGCTATTGGGCGGGTACGCCAATTAAATTGGTGATCGGTTTGCTGATTCTGCTGCCGGCCTGGCAAGGCCTGGTGCTGATCAAGCAATGGCCGCTGGCCAATTGGCTGATTTTCGCGGTGATGATTCTGGTTTGGGGGGCAGATATCGGCGCCTATTTCTCCGGTCGTGCCTTTGGCAAACGCAAGCTGGCGCCCAAGGTCAGTCCGGGTAAAAGCTGGGAAGGTGTGTTCGGTGGTCTGCTGACATGTCTGCTGATCGCTGTTGGCGTAGGCCTGTTCCGTGGCTGGAGCGTGGGCGAGTTTGTGCTCGGTTTGGCCGGTGTTGCTTTGGTGGTGATGGTGTCGGTGGTCGGTGATCTGACCGAAAGCATGTTCAAGCGCCAGGCAGGCCTGAAAGACAGCAGCAATTTGTTGCCGGGCCACGGCGGTGTGCTGGATCGCATCGATAGTCTGACTGCCGCCATCCCCATGATTACCGTGTTGCTCTGGGGTGCGGGCTGGGGTTCGCTGTGAGTCTGGCGCAACAGATCACGGTTCTGGGGGCGACCGGCTCCATCGGCCTTAGCACGCTAGATGTTATCGCTCGCCACCCTCAGCGTTACCAAGTGTTTGCCCTTAGTGGCTTCTCTCGCCTGGCCGAGCTGGAAGCGCTGTGCCTGCTGCATCGTCCACGCTATGCAGTAGTGGCGGACGCAGCGGCAGCCGGCAAGCTGCGCGCTGCCCTGCAGGCGGCAGGCTTGGCGACTCAAGTGCTGGAAGGGGAGGGCGGTCTCTGCGAAGTGGCGGCCCATCCTGAAGTGGATGCCGTGATGGCGGCGATCGTCGGCGCCGCCGGTTTGAAGCCGACGCTGGCCGCCGTCGAGGCGGGCAAGAAGGTTTTGCTGGCTAATAAAGAAGCGCTGGTGATGTCCGGCGCGCTGTTTATGCAGGCTGTGCGCAAAAGCGGCGCCGTGCTCCTGCCGATCGACAGCGAACACAACGCCATTTTCCAATGTTTGCCCACCGACTATGCGCGTGGCCTCAATAACGTAGGCGTGCGGCGCATTCTGCTGACCGCCTCGGGTGGCCCGTTCCGTCAGACGCCGCTGGGTGATTTGCAGCATGTAACGCCTGAACAGGCCTGTGCGCACCCGAACTGGTCCATGGGGCGCAAGATTTCGGTCGATTCGGCCAGCATGATGAACAAGGGCCTGGAGCTGATCGAGGCCTGCTGGTTGTTCGACGCGCCGCCCTCCAAAGTCGAAGTGGTGATTCATCCGCAGAGCGTCATTCACTCGCTGGTCGATTATGTCGACGGTTCGGTGTTGGCGCAGTTGGGCAACCCTGATATGCGTACGCCGATCAGCCATGCACTGGCTTGGCCGGAGCGTATCGACTCAGGTGTGCTGCCCCTCGATCTGTTCGCCATTGCTCGTTTGGACTTTCTCCCGCCGGACGAGCAGCGCTTCCCTTGCCTGCGTTTGGCTCGTCAGGCCGCCGAGGCAAGCGGAACGGCGCCGGCCATGCTTAATGCCGCGAATGAAGTGGCGGTGGCGGCGTTTCTCGAACGGCGCATTCGTTTCCCCGAGATCGCGAGTATGATTGACGCGGTCTTGAACGCTCAGCCGGCCCAGCCGGTAGACAGTCTTGATGCCGTACTGGCCGCCGATGCCAGTGCGCGAGCGCAGGCTGAACACTGGTTGAGTCACCACGGGCGTTAGCTCGGAGGATGTAAATGAACATGCTGTATATGGTCTGCGGCCTGCTGGTCGCCCTGGGCGTGCTGGTTACCTTCCACGAGTTCGGCCATTTCTGGGTCGCTCGCCGTTGTGGTGTGAAGGTGCTGCGCTTCTCCGTCGGCTTTGGCACCCCGCTGGTGCGCTGGCACGACCGTCACGGTACCGAGTTTGTTGTCGCCGCCATCCCGCTGGGCGGCTACGTAAAAATGCTGGACGAGCGCGAGACCGACGCGCACATCGCCACCGAAGACCTCCCTTTCGCTTTCAACCGCAAGCCGGTGCTGCAACGCATCGCCATTGTTTCTGCTGGGCCTATCGCCAACTTCCTACTGGCGATTTTCTTTTTCTGGGTGCTGGCGATGATGGGCAGCCAGCAAGTGCGCCCGGTGATTGGTGCGGTCGAGCCGCAGAGTTTGGCGGCGCAGGCCGGTTTGGCGGCGGGTCAGGAAATTGTCGCAGTCGATGGTGAGCGTACCAGCGGCTGGAGCAACATCGGCCTGCAGCTGGTTCGCCGTCTAGGCGAAAGCGGGCAGATTGCCGTGCAGGTGATTGAGCCGGGCTCCACCACTGAAACCACCCATAACGTTCAATTGCAGGATTGGCTCAAAGGCGCTGACGAGCCAGACCCGATTGCTTCGCTGGGTATCCGTCCTTGGCGTCCGGTGCTTGAGCCGGTACTCGCCACGCTCGATCCCGATGGGCCTGCGCAAGCAGCCGGCTTGAAAGTTGGCGATCGCTTGCTGACCCTGGATGGTGCGGCGCTTGGCGACTGGCAGCAACTAGTCGACGGTGTGCGCCCGCGTGCCGGTCAGCGCATCCTGCTGGCGGTTCAACGCGATGGTCAGCAGATCGATGTGCCGGTCACCTTGGCGTCAAAAGGTAACGACAAGGCTCACTCAGGCTACCTCGGCGCCGGTGTGCAGGGCGGTGAGTGGCCGGCGGACATGCTTCGTGAAGTGAATTTCGGGCCGCTGGAATCAGTCTCCCAGGCGCTTAAACGCACCTGGACGATGAGCCTCCTGACCCTTGATTCACTGAAGAAAATGCTCTTTGGCGAGCTCTCGGTAAAAAACTTGAGCGGGCCGATAACCATTGCTAAAGTGGCGGGCGCTTCAGCCCAGTCCGGGGTAGGGGATTTTCTAAATTTCCTGGCCTATCTGAGCATCAGTTTGGGGGTTCTCAATCTTTTGCCGATTCCCGTGCTTGATGGGGGGCACCTGCTTTTCTATCTGATCGAATGGGTGCGTGGTCGCCCGGTGTCAGAGCGAGTGCAGGGGTGGGGGATGCAGATCGGCATCAGTCTGGTGGTTGGGGTGATGTTGCTGGCGCTGGTCAATGACCTGAGTCGGTTCTGAGTTTCATCGTTATACCGTTCACCGAATTACAAAAAGTGCCGCCTTTCGCGGCAGATTTTTTATCGTCAGTTGGAATAAGAAAGGACTTCATGAAACGTCTGCTGCTGCTACCTGTGGTGCTCTTCGCACTGATGATCGCCGAAGTTCACGCCGAGTCCTTCACCATCTCCGATATCCGCGTCAACGGCCTGCAGCGGGTTTCCGCCGGCAGCGTGTTCGGCGCCTTGCCCCTGAACGTGGGTGAAACGGCCGATGATCGCCAGTTGGTCGAAGCCACCCGCTCGCTGTTCAAAACCGGTTTCTTCCAGGACATTCAACTGGGTCGTGACGGCAACGTGCTCGTCATTACTGTAGTAGAACGCCCGTCGATCTCCAGCATCGAGATCGAAGGTAACAAGGCCATCACCAGCGAAGACCTGCTGAAGGGTTTGAACCAGTCCGGTCTGTCGGAAGGCGAAATCTTCCAGCGCGCCACCCTTGAAGGCGTGCGTAACGAGCTGCAGCGTCAGTACGTGGCCCAGGGTCGCTACTCGGCCGAAATCGAAGCAGAAGTTATTCCCCAGCCGCGTAACCGCGTCGCGCTGAAGATCAACATCAATGAAGGCACCGTCGCCGCCATCCAGCACATCAACGTGGTGGGTAACACGGTGTTCCCGGATGAAGACCTGGTTGATCTGTTCGAACTGAAGACCACCAACTGGCTTTCCTTCTTCAAGAACGACGACAAGTACGCCCGCGAAAAACTGTCCGGTGACCTTGAGCGTCTGCGCTCCTACTACCTGGACCGCGGCTACATCAATATGGATATCTCCTCCACCCAGGTATCCATCACCCCGGACAAGAAGCACGTCTACATCACCGTCAACGTGGATGAAGGCCAGAAGTACACCGTTCGTGAAGTGAAGCTCAGCGGCGACCTCAAGGTGCCGGAAGACGAAGTCAAAGCCCTGCTGCTGGTGAAAAAAGGCCAGGTGTTCTCGCGCAAGCTGATGACCACCACGTCGGAACTCATCACCCGTCGCCTTGGTAACGAGGGCTACACCTTTGCCAACGTCAACGGCGTGCCGGAAGCGCACGACGAAGACCACACCGTATCGATTACCTTCGGCGTCAACCCAGGCAAACGTGCTTACGTAAACCGCATCAACTTCCGTGGCAACACCAAGTCCGAAGACGAAGTGCTGCGCCGTGAAATGCGTCAGATGGAAGGCGGCTGGGCTTCGACCTACCTGATCGACCAGTCGAAAACCCGTCTGGAGCGTCTGGGCTTCTTTAAAGAAGTAAACGTTGAAACCCCGCAAGTGCCGGGTACCGACGACCAGGTTGACGTGAACTACAGCGTTGAAGAGCAAGCTTCGGGTTCCATCACCGCTAGCGTGGGTTTCGCACAGAACGCCGGTCTGATCCTTGGTGGTTCGATCAGCCAGAACAACTTCCTGGGTACGGGTAACAAGGTCAGCATCGGCCTTACCCGCAGCGAATACCAAACCCGCTACAACTTCGGCTTCGTTGACCCCTACTGGACCGTCGACGGCGTGAGCCTGGGTTACAACGCCTTCTACCGCACCACTGACTACGATGAACTGGACACCGACGTTTCCAGCTATGCCGTGGACAGCTTTGGCGGTGGCGTAAGCATTGGCTACCCAATCAGTGAGACTGCGCGCCTGACCTTTGGTCTGACTGCGCAGGAAGACGAAATCAAGACCGGTGACTACACCGTTGACGAAATCATCAACTTCCTCGACCAGGAAGGGGATAACTTCCTCAACTTCAAAGGCTCCATCGGCTGGTCCGAGTCCACCCTGAACCGTGGCGTGCTGGCTAACCGTGGTCACTCGCAAAGCCTGGTGCTGGAAACCACGTTGCCAGGTAGCGACCTGTCCTTCTACAAGCTGGACTACCGCGCTCAGATCTTCGCGCCGCTGACCACCAACACCACCATGCGTTTCCATACCGAACTGGGTTATGGCGACGGTTACGGTTCCACCTCCGGCCTGCCGTTCTATGAGAACTACTACGCCGGTGGTTTCAACTCGGTACGCGGCTTCGAAGACAGCAGCCTTGGCCCGCGCAGTACCCCAAGCTATGTGCCAGGCGGTGGCCGTGACAAATACGGTCGTTACACCGACCCGGACCAAGATCCGCTGCCATTTGGCGGTAACGTGTTGATCCAGGGTGGTGCGGAATACCTGTTCCCACTGCCTTTCGTGAAAGACCAGCGTTCCCTGCGTACCTCGTTGTTCTGGGATGTGGGTAATGTGTTCGATACCAACTGCAGTTCCACGCAGAAAAAACGTGGCGACAGCGGTTGTGATCTCGACCTGAGTAGTCTGGCTAGCTCCGTAGGTGTTGGCGTGACCTGGATTACCGCGTTGGGCCCGCTCAGCTTCAGCTTGGCCATGCCAATCAAGAAGCCGGACGATGCCGACACTCAAGTGTTCCAGTTCTCCCTCGGTCAGACTTTCTAATTACCTGATCACACAACAGTTTTGCAGGAGTTCATCGTGCGCAAGTTGATCCAATTGGTACTGTTAAGCGCTGCCGTTCTGGCAGGCCCGGCCTTCGCCGACATGAAAATTGCCGTGCTGAACTATCAGCAGGCACTGCTTGAGTCGGACGCTGCGAAGAAATACGCAGTGGATGCCGAGAAGAAATTCGGTCCGCAACTCACCAAGCTCAAGGCTCTGGAAACCAGCGCCAAAGGCATCCAGGATCGTCTGGTCAAAGAAGGCGACAAACTGCAGCAAGGCGAGCGTGAGCGTCTGGAGCTTGAATTCAAGCAAAAGGCCCGTGACTTCCAGTTCCAGTCCAAAGAGCTGAACGAAGCCAAAGCCGGTGCGGACCGCGAAATGCTGAAGAAGCTGAAGCCGACTCTGGATAAAGCCGTTGAAGACGTGATCAAGAACGGCGCCTTCGACCTGGTGCTGGAGCGCGGTGCGGTGATTGATGTCAAACCTCAGTACGACATCACCCGCCAAGTCATCGAGCGCATGAACCAGTCGCGTTAATCATGACTGCTATTGTTTTCTCCCTCGGCCAGCTGGCCGAGCGTCTAGGCGCCACCCTGCGTGGCGCTGCAGACACCAGCATTACCGGCTTGGCCACCTTGCATGAGGCTGGCCCGGCTGAGCTGAGCTTCCTCGCCAACCCCCAATACCGCAAATTCCTCACTGACTGCAAAGCCGGTGCGGTGCTGCTGACTGCGGCGGATGCCGACGGTTATGCCGGCGCGGCATTGATCGTCCCCAACCCCTATCTGGCTTACGCCGAACTTTCCCATCTGTTCGATCGCAAACCGCGTGCGGTGGCCGGCGTTCACGCCACCGCCATTGTCGCGGCGGATGCGGTGGTCGATGCGACTGCCAGTATCGGGGCCTACGCGGTTATCGAGAGTGGTGCGCAGATTGGGGCCGGCGTAACCATCGGTGCCCAGTGCTTTATCGGCGCGCGCACCGTGGTGGGTGAGGGTGGTTGGTTGGCACCGCGGGTAACGCTGTACCACGATGTGCATATCGGTAAGCGTGTGGTCATTCAGTCGGGCGCAGTCATCGGCGGTGAAGGCTTCGGCTTTGCCAACGAAAAAGGCGTGTGGCAGAAGATCGCCCAGATCGGCGGCGTCACCCTGGGTGATGACGTGGAAGTGGGCTCCAACACCACCATCGACCGTGGCGCGCTGGCCGACACCATCATTGGCAACGGCGTGAAACTGGATAACCAGATCATGATCGCGCACAACGTCCAGGTCGGTGATCACACCGCCATGGCGGCGTGTGTCGGTATTTCCGGCAGCACCAAAATCGGTAAGCACTGTATGCTTGCCGGCGGCGTCGGACTGGTGGGGCATATCGAGATCTGCGATGGCGTATTCGTCACCGGCATGACCATGGTTACTCGCTCTATTACCGAACCCGGTTCGTATTCTTCCGGCACGGCCATGCAGCCGGCAGCGGAGTGGCGCAAAAGCGCGGCCCGTTTCCGTACCCTGGATGACATGGCGCGTCGCCTGCAGCAGCTAGAAAAGCGTCTGGCCGCCGTGACCCCGGCCGACGATGCTTCATCTGATGCGTGACTGACGACATTCGTCAGTCCCCTTCCTCTATTACAGGCTTTTCCGAACATGATGGACATTAACCAGATCCGCGAGTACTTGCCGCACCGCTACCCGTTCCTGCTGGTAGACCGTGTGGTTGACTTGGATGTGGCAGACACCAAGACCATTCGCGCCTACAAGAATGTCAGCATCAACGAGCCTTTCTTCAACGGTCACTTCCCCGAACACCCAATCATGCCGGGTGTGCTGATCATCGAAGCCATGGCCCAAGCCGCCGGCATCCTGGGTTTCAAGATGCTTGACGTGAAGCCGGCCGATGGCACGCTTTACTACTTCGTCGGCTCCGATAAGCTGCGTTTTCGCCAGCCCGTAACGCCGGGCGACCAGCTGATTCTTGAAGCCAAGTTCATCAGCTCCAAGCGCAGCATCTGGAAGTTCGCCTGCCGTGCCAGCGTTGACGGCAAAGAAGTGTGCTCGGCAGAAATCATCTGTGCGGAAAGGAAGCTATGAGTTTGATTGACCCTCGAGCGATCATCGATCCGACTGCCAAGCTGGCCGACGACGTAGAAGTCGGCCCTTGGTCGATCGTCGGTCCCGGTGTGGAAATCGGCGAGGGTACGGTCATCGGGCCCCACGTGATTCTCAAGGGGCCCACGCGCATTGGTAAGCACAACCGCATCTACCAGTTTTCCTCGGTAGGCGAAGACACCCCCGATCTCAAGTACAAGGGCGAAGACACCCGCCTGGTGATCGGCGACCACAACGTGATTCGCGAAGGCGTGACCATCCACCGCGGCACCATTCAGGACCGCGCAGAAACCACCATTGGCGACCACAACCTGATCATGGCCTATGCCCATGTCGGGCACGACAGCGTGATCGCCAACCACTGCATCCTGGTCAACAACACCGCGTTGGCCGGCCATGTGCACGTGGATGACTGGGCTATTTTGTCCGGCTTTACCCTGGTGCATCAGTTCTGCCGTATCGGCGCCCACAGCTTCTCCGGCATGGGCACCGCCATCGGCAAAGACGTACCGGCCTATGTCACCGTATTCGGCAACCCAGCCGAAGCGCGCAGCATGAACTTCGAAGGCATGCGCCGTCGTGGGTTCAGCGAAGAGGCCATTCAGGCTCTGCGTCGCGCCTATAAAGTGGTGTATCGCCAAGGGCTGACCGTCGACAAGGCGCTCGCCGAGTTGGCCGACTCCGCTGCGCAATACCCGGAAGTCGCCGTGTTTATCGACTCCATCAAAGCCTCGTCGCGCGGCATCACCCGCTAACCATGGGCGCTCCAGTGCGTATCGCCATCGTTGCCGGTGAGGCGTCGGGCGACATCCTTGGCGCGGGTCTGATGCACGCCCTCAAGGCGCAGCATCCTGAGGTTGAATTCATCGGTGTCGGCGGCCCGCGTATGCAGGCCGAGGGCATGGACTCGTATTTCCCGATGGAGCGTCTGGCGGTGATGGGCCTGGTGGAAGTGCTGGGCCGGCTGCCGGAGCTGCTGTCGCGGCGCAAGCGTCTGATTAAGACCCTGATTGCGGCCAAGCCCGATGTGTTTATTGGCATCGACGCGCCGGACTTCAACCTCGACCTCGAACTCAAGCTGCGCCGCGCCGGCATCAAGACCGTGCATTACGTCAGCCCGTCGGTCTGGGCCTGGCGGCAGAAACGGGTGCTGAAGATTCGCGAAGCCTGCGACCTGATGCTGACGCTGTTTCCCTTTGAGGCGAAATTCTACGACGAGCACCAAGTGCCCGTGCGCTTTGTCGGCCATACCCTGGCCGATGCCATTCCCCTTGAGGCCGACCGCGCCGCCGCGCGTGCCGAACTGAATTTGCCGGAAGACGGCCCTGTGGTCGCCTTGATGCCAGGCAGCCGAGGCGGTGAAGTGTCACGCCTGGGTGGTCTGTTTCTCGACGCCGCAGTCCGTCTTCGAGCGCTGCGCCCAGGCGTACGGTTTGTGTTGCCCTGCGCCAGTCCAGAGCGCCGCGCACAGATCGAAGCGCAGTTGGTCGGCCACGATATTCCCGTGACCTTGCTCGACGGCCAGTCGCATACCGCGCTGGCCGCCTGCGATGCGGTATTGATCGCTTCGGGCACAGCGACCCTGGAAGCCTTGCTCTATAAGCGGCCGATGGTCGTGGCGTACCGCGTGGCGCCGATGACCTACCGCATTCTCAAACGCATGCTGAAAAGCCCGTATGTGTCGCTGCCTAACCTGCTCGCTGGCCGCCTGTTGGTGCCTGAGCTGTTGCAGGATGCCGCCACGCCGGATGCCTTGGCGCAAACCCTGGCGCCGCTGCTCAACGGCGGCGAAGCACAGACCGAAGGTTTTGATCAGATTCATCGCACCTTGCGTCGCGATGCCTCCACCGAAGCGGCCAAGGCTGTGCTTGAACTGGCAGGAGCACGCTGATGCAACTGGGCCTGGATTTCACCCTGGTAGAAGAACTGGTCGCCGGCGTCGACGAAGTGGGCCGTGGTCCGCTGTGTGGTGCGGTGGTGACGGCGGCGGTGATCCTCGATCCGGCGCGGCCGATCCTCGGTCTTAACGACTCGAAGAAACTCACAGAAGCCAAGCGCGAAAAGCTCTTCGATGAAATCAAAGAGAAAGCCCTTGCCTGGTGCATCGCCCGCGCCGAGGTCGAAGAAATCGACCAGCTGAATATTCTTCACGCCACCATGCTGGCCATGCAGCGGGCGGTCGAAGGCTTGAGCGTGACGCCGCGTCTAGCGCTGATTGACGGCAACCGCTGCCCGAAACTCAAGGTGCCCAGCGCCTCGGTGGTGCAGGGCGATAGCAAGGTGCCGGCCATTGCCGCGGCCTCGATTCTGGCCAAGGTCAGCCGCGACCGCGAAATGCAGGAAATGGAAGCGCTGTACCCGGGTTACGGCATTGGTGGGCATAAAGGTTATCCCACGGCGGTTCACCTGGAAGCCTTGCAGCGCCTGGGGCCAACCCCTATTCACCGGCGTTCCTTTGCCCCCGTGCGGCGGTTATTGGAAGACGTTTAAACGGCTGAGCTGATGTTTGCGCCAAGGCCCGGTACAATCCGGGCCTTGTCGTTTTTGCGCTTTATAGGATCAGCATGCCGGCCACCTTTGTTCATCTGCGTTTGCATACCGAGTTCTCCCTGGTTGACGGTCTGGTACGGGTAAAGCCGCTGGTCAAGGCCGCCGCCGGTTCCGGTATGCCAGCCGTGGCTGTTACCGATCAGCGCAACCTGTGCTCGCTGGTGAAGTTCTACAAAGCCGCCATGGGCGCCGGTATCAAGCCGATTTGCGGCGCCGACCTGTGGCTGGCCAGCAAGGACGAAGACGGCCAACTGAGCCGTATGACCCTGCTGGTGATGAACGCCAAGGGCTACCGCAACCTCACCGAATTGATCTCCCGCGGCTTTACCGAAGGCCAGCGCAACGGTGAGGTGATCATAGAGCGCGACTGGGTCAAGCAAGCGTCCGAAGGCCTGATCGCGTTGTCGGGTGCGAAAGAAGGCGAGATCGGCCTCAACCTGCTGGCCGGCAATATCCAGGAAGCCGAAGCCTCGCTGCGTGAATGGCAAGACGTGTTCCCCGACCGCTTCTACCTGGAACTGCAACGCACCAGCCGCGTTAACGACGAAGAGTATCTGCACCTGGCCGTCGAGCTGGCCGGGCGCTGCGACGCCATGCTGGTCGCTACCAACGACGTACGGTTTATCAAGCAGGGCGATTTTGAAGCCCACGAAACGCGCGTATGCATCGGTGAAGGCCGGGCCCTCGACGACCCGCGTCGTGCCCGCACTTACAGCGATCAGCAGTACCTGAAGTCGCCGGAAGAAATGTGGGAGTTGTTCAGCGACATTCCCGAAGCGCTGGAAAACACCGTCGAAATTGCCAAGCGCTGCAACATCGAAATCCTCCTGGGCAAGAGCTTCCTGCCCAACTTCCCGGTGCCGGATGGCATGACCATGGACGAGTTCTTTCGCAAGGTCTCGTTCGAGGGGCTGGAAGAGCGGCTGGCCGTGCTGTGGCCGAAAGAGACCACGCCCAACTATGAAGAGAAGCGTCAGGTCTATGTGGACCGGCTGAATTTCGAGCTGGATATCATCATCCAGATGGGATTCCCCGGTTACTTCCTGATCGTTATGGACTTTATCCAGTGGGCCAAACGCAACGGCATTCCCGTCGGCCGGGCCGGGGGTCAGGTGCCGGTTCGCTGGTGGCCTACGTACAGAAGATCACCGACCTCGACCCCCTGCAGTACGACCTTCTGTTCGAGCGGTTCCTTAACCCGGAACGGGTATCGATGCCCGACTTCGACATCGACTTCTGCATGGACGGCCGCGACCGCGTCATCGAGTACGTGGCCCAAACCTACGGGCGCAACGCGGTTAGCCAGATCATCACCTTCGGTACCATGGCGGCTAAAGCGGTGGTGCGCGACGTGGCGCGGGTGCAAGGCAAGTCCTACGGCTTGGCGGATCGTCTGTCGAAGATGATTCCGTTTGAAGTCGGCATGACGTTGGAAAAAGCCTTTGATCAGGAAGAAATCCTCCGTGACTTCCTCAAGGTGGATGAAGAAGCCGCCGAAATCTGGGAAATGGCCAAGAAGCTTGAAGGCGTTACCCGGAACGTCGGCAAGCACGCCGGTGGTGTGGTTATCGCACCGACCAAGCTCACCGATTTCGCCGCGATTTATTGCGACGATGAAGGCGGCGGCCTGGTAACCCAGTTCGATAAAGACGACGTGGAAGCGGCCGGCCTGGTGAAGTTCGACTTTCTCGGCCTGCGGACCCTGACGATCATCGACTGGGCGCTGAAGACCATCAACCGCGAGAAGGCCAAGGTCGGCGAAGCACCGCTGAACATCGACTTTATTCCGCTGGACGACAAGCCCACCTACACGCTGCTGCAGAAAGCCGAAACCACTGCGGTATTCCAGCTTGAGTCGCGCGGCATGAAAGAGCTGATCAAAAAGCTCAAGCCCGACTGCCTGGAAGACCTGATCGCACTCGTGGCCCTGTTCCGACCGGGCCCATTGCAGTCGGGCATGGTGGATGACTTTATCAACCGTAAGCACGGCCGCGCCGAGCTGGCCTACCCGCACTCCGACTATCAGTACGAAGGCCTCAAGCCAGTGCTGTTGCCGACCTACGGCATCATCCTGTACCAGGAACAGGTGATGCAGATCGCCCAGGTGATGGCCGGCTACACCCTCGGTGAAGCGGACATGCTGCGTCGTGCCATGGGCAAGAAAAAGCCCGAGGAAATGGCCAAGCAGCGCGGTGGTTTTATTGACGGTTGCGCGAAGAACAATATCGACCCGGACCTGGCCGGTAACATCTTCGACTTGGTGGAAAAATTCGCCGGTTACGGCTTCAACAAATCCCACTCGGCCGCCTATGGCTTGGTGTCGTACCAGACGGCTTGGCTGAAAACCCACTACCCATCGCCCTTCATGGCGGCGGTGTTGTCGGCGGATATGCAGAACACTGACAAGGTCGTCACCCTGATCGAAGAGTGCCGCAGCATGAAGCTGCGCGTTGATGCGCCGGACGTGAACACCTCGGAATTCAAGTTCACCGTGAACGACGACGGCCGCATCGTGTACGGCCTCGGGGCTATCAAGGGCGTGGGCGAGGGGCCGGTGGAGGCCATCGTTGAATCCCGTCAGGCCGGGCCGTTCAAGGACCTATTCGACTTCTGCGCCCGTGTCGATCTCAAGCGCATCAACAAGCGCACCACCGACGCATTGATTCGCAGCGGCGCCCTGGACCGTCTGGGCCCGTACTTCCACGACGAAATCAAAGCCTATCAAGCCAACATCGACCGCAACCGTGCGGTGCTGCTGGCGTCGATGGAAGAAGCGATTCAAGCCGCCGAGCAGACCGCCCGCAGCCACGACAGCGGCCATGCCGACTTGTTTGGTGGGGTGTTTGCTGACGAAACCGCCGACGTTTACGCCAAGCACAAAAAGGCTAAAGAGCTCTCGCTGAAAGAGCGCCTGCGTGGCGAGAAGGAAACCCTGGGCCTATACCTGACCGGCCACCCGATTGACGAATACGAAGGCGAGATTCGTCGCTTCGCCCGTCAGCGCATCATCGACCTGAAGCCTGCGCGTGACAGCCAGACCATCGCCGGTCTGATCGTCAACTTGCGGGTAATGAAGAACAAGAAGGGCGACAAGATGGGCTTTATCACCCTCGACGACCGCTCGGGGCGTATCGAAGCGTCCTTGTTCGCCGATGCGTTCAACTCGGCGCAGGCGTTGTTGCAAACCGACGCCTTGGTGGTAGTCGAAGGTGAAGTCAGCAACGACGATTTCTCCGGCGGCTTGCGTCTGCGCGCCAAGCGCGTGATGAGCCTGGAAGATGCCCGTACGGGCCTGGCGGAAAGCCTGCGTGTGCGGGTGAAGAGCGATGCGCTGAAGGGCGATCGCCTGCGCTGGCTGGCAGAGTTGTGCAAGAAGCACCGTGGCGGCTGCCCGATCACCCTCGACTACACCGGCAGCGAAGCGAAGGCCTTGTTGCAGTTCGGCGAAGGCTGGCGAATCGATCCGGCGGATGGATTGATTCAAACATTGCGTGACCAGTTCGGGCGCGACAACGTCTTTTTGCACTATCGCTAGCAAGTGAGCGGCGCCGCGCGCCATTTTTACTCTCGACCTGAATGCGCCTGTTCCCGTAAGGTAGGGCGCTCAACGGACTCAGCCGCCGGCCCCAGGCCAGGCGCAAGACGGATGACTATGAACCCGAATTTTCTCGATTTCGAACAGCCGATTGCCGATCTGCAAGCCAAGATCGAAGAGTTGCGCCTGGTCGGTAACGACAATTCGCTGAACATCAGCGATGAAATTGCCCGTCTGCAAGACAAGAGCAACACGCTCACCGCCAGCATCTTCGGCAGCCTCACCAGTTGGCAGATCGCCAAGCTGGCGCGCCACCCGCGCCGGCCGTACACCCTCGATTACATCGAACATATCTTCACCGAGTTCGACGAACTGCACGGCGACCGTCACTTCTCCGACGACCCGGCCATCGTCGGCGGCGTTGCGCGTCTGAACGATCAACCGGTTATGATCATCGGCCATCAGAAAGGCCGCGAAGTGCGTGAGAAGGTCCGCCGCAACTTTGGTATGCCGCGCCCCGAGGGCTACCGCAAAGCCTGCCGCCTGATGGAAATGGCTGAGCGCTTCAAGATGCCGATCCTGACCTTTATCGACACGCCGGGTGCTTACCCAGGCATCGACGCGGAAGAACGCGGCCAGAGCGAAGCAATTGCCTGGAACCTGCGCGTGATGGCGCGCCTGAAAACCCCGATCATTGCCACCGTTATCGGTGAAGGTGGTTCCGGCGGGGCATTGGCTATCGGCGTGTGCGACCAACTGAACATGCTGCAGTACTCCACCTACGCGGTGATTTCGCCGGAAGGCTGCGCCTCCATTCTGTGGAAAACCGCCGAGAAGGCGCCGGAAGCTGCTGAAGCCATGGGTATCACGGCTGAGCGTCTGAAAGGCCTGGGCATCGTAGATAAAGTGATCGACGAGCCGCTGGGTGGCGCGCATTCGGCCCCGGCTGTGGCCGCTGCCTCGATTCGTGCGGCATTGGGTGAGCAACTGGCTTCCTTGCAGAAGTTCGATATCGATGCGCTGCTGGCGCGTCGCTACGATCGTCTGATGAGCTACGGCATTGCCTAAATGAGTCTGCACGCCAGGTTGCTAGCTGGCCTGGCACCCTGGCGTGCTGCGCCGGCCTGGCATATCGCCTTGTCCGGCGGCTTGGACTCCAGCGTTCTGCTCCACCTCTTGGCGACCCTCGGGCACACCGAGCGCTTGCCACCTCTTAACGCCATTCATATCCATCACGGCCTGCAGGCTGCGGCTGACGGCTGGCCGGCGCATTGTCAGCGGCTGTGTGATGGGCTGGGTGTGCCGCTGCGGGTTATTCCCGTGCAGGTCGCGCAGGGTGCGAGTCTGGAGCGGGCGGCGCGTGATGCGCGGTATCAGGCGTTTACCCAGGTGGTGGGGGAGGGCGAAGTGCTGCTCACTGCTCAGCACCGCGACGATCAGGCCGAGACTTTGCTATTCCGTTTGCTGCGCGGCGCCGGTGTGCGTGGGCTGGCCGGGATTCCCGTCAGTCGCTCGTTAGGCCGAGGCGTAGTACTGCGCCCGTTGCTGGAGTGTTCGCGTGCGGAGTTATTGGCCTATGCCAATGAGCATGGGCTGGGCTGGATAGAAGATCCCACCAATACCGACCCAGGCTACGCGCGCAATTATCTGCGTCACCACGTATTACCGCAGTTCGCCACGCACTGGCCGCAGGCGGCGCAAACCTTGGCGCGCAGTGCGGCCCATCTGCGTGAAGCGCAGGGGTTGCTGGATGATTTGGCGGAGTTGGATCTGGCGACTGCGCAAACTCCATCGCCGTTCAGCTGGCTCGCTCTGCCATCACTAAAATTGCAACCGCTGCTCGGTCTTTCGCCCGAACGCCAACGCAATGCCCTGCGCCATTGGCTGGCGCCGCTGACGTTGCTGCCGGACAGCGAACATTGGGCAGGCTGGAATGATCTGCGAGATGCAGCGGGAGATGCCAAACCGATCTGGCGTTTGGCTGAGGGCGAGTTGCACCGCGATGGTGGGCGGCTTTTTTGGTTGAGTGGGGATTGGCTGGCGACGCCTGGTCAGCCGCAAATCTGGCAAGACACGACACACGCGTTGCACTTGCCCGGCAACGGTCAACTGCGCTTGCACGGCGAAGCGCCGCAAGGTCCGTTGCACGTTCGTTACCGCCAAGGCGGCGAGGTGATGAATATCCCCGGCCGCGGTCATCGTGATCTCAAACGCCTGCTCAACGAACACGCAATTCCCGCATTTGTTCGCGGTCGATTGCCATTGTTGTACCGCGATGATGAGTTGTTGGCGGTGGCCAATCTGCCTGCAATCCGCGTCCCCGTTGAGGCGCGCTGGCAATTGCAGTGGCAGGCGCCGACGAATGACCAACGTTTGAGCTGAAAGGGTAGTTCCGGTAGACTACGCTCCCGTCTCATACAGCTAATGCGCAGGCCTTCTGGTTCTCTGCACGGCTATCAATTTTCACGGCATCGTCTTTGGCTTTGTCGGTAATGGGTGGGCAGCAGCCCTCCTTCAGCTTTCCCCGGCGGCGCAAACCGCCTAAACGCAGACTTCTAGGGTTTTTCATGACGCGCTACATATTCGTCACGGGCGGTGTTGTTTCTTCATTGGGGAAAGGCATCGCCTCGGCTTCATTGGCGGCTATCCTGGAGGCGCGGGGCCTGAAGGTCACGATGCTCAAACTGGACCCTTATATCAACGTCGATCCGGGCACCATGAGCCCGTTCCAGCACGGTGAAGTGTTCGTCACTCACGACGGTGCCGAGACCGACCTCGACCTTGGCCACTATGAGCGGTTTATCCGCACCACCATGACCAAGGGCAACAACTTCACCACCGGCCGCGTCTACGAAGACGTGCTGCGCAAAGAGCGCCGTGGTGATTACCTGGGTGCAACCATTCAGGTCATTCCGCACATCACCGACGAAATCAAACGCCGCATCATCAAAGGTGCTGGCGATGCTGACGTGGCCATGGTGGAAATCGGCGGTACCGTTGGCGACATCGAGTCCCAGCCGTTCCTCGAAGCCATTCGCCAGTTGCGCGTGGAAGTGGGCGCCAAGCGCGCCATGTTGATGCACCTGACGTTGGTGCCGTACATCGCCACCGCCGGCGAAACCAAGACCAAGCCCACCCAGCACTCGGTGAAAGAGCTGCGTTCTATCGGTCTGCAGCCTGACGTGTTGATCTGCCGTTCCGACCACCCGATCGATATCTCCTCGCGCCGCAAAATCGCCCTGTTCACCAACGTTGAAGAGCGTGCGGTGATTGGTCTGGAAGACGTCGACACCATCTACAAGATTCCTTCCGTGTTGCACGCCCAGGGCCTGGACGATTTCGTCGTCGAGCGCTTCGGTCTGCAGTGCGGCAGCGCCGACCTGTCTGAATGGGACCGCGTTGTCGATGCCAAGCTGAACCCGGAAAAAGAAGTCAACATCGCCATGGTCGGCAAGTACATGGAGCTGCTGGACGCGTACAAATCGCTGATCGAAGCGATGAGTCACGCCGGCATCCAGAACCGCACCAAGGTCAACCTGCGCTACATCGATTCCGAAGACATCGAACAGCAAGGCACCGGCCTGCTCGAAGGTGTGGATGCCATTCTGGTGCCCGGCGGCTTCGGTCTGCGCGGCGTGGAAGGCAAGATCACCACGGTGCAATACGCCCGTGAAAACAAGATCCCGTACCTGGGCATTTGCCTCGGCATGCAGGTCGCGGTTATCGAGTTCGCCCGTAACGTACTGGGCTGGACCGACGCCAACTCCACCGAGTTCGACAAAGTCAGCGGCCACCCGGTTGTCGGCTTGATCACCGAGTGGGAAGACGCTGAAGGCGGTGTGGAAATTCGTACCGAAGCCTCGGACCTGGGCGGCACCATGCGTCTCGGCGCGCAGGATTGCCACCTGATCGAAGGCTCGAAAGTGTTCGACTGCTACGCGAAAGAAACCATCGTAGAGCGTCACCGTCATCGCTATGAAGTGAACAACAACCTGCTGCCAAAACTGCAGGAAGCCGGCCTGAAAATCACCGGCCGTTCTGCCGATGGCGCCCTGGTTGAAGTGGTTGAAGCGCCGGATCATCCATGGTTCGTGGCCTGCCAATTCCACCCGGAGTTCACCTCCACCCCGCGCGATGGTCACCCATTGTTCAGTGGTTTCGTTAACGCCGCACTGGCGCAGAAAGCGAGAAAGGCATGACCCAGAAAGTCATCAAGGTTGGCAATATTGAAATCGCCAACGACAAACCCTTTGTGCTGTTCGGCGGTATCAACGTTCTTGAATCCCGCGACCTGGCGATGAAAGCCTGCGAAGAATACGTGCGCGTTACCGACAAGCTCGGCATCCCTTACGTGTTCAAGGCCAGCTTCGACAAAGCCAACCGCTCCTCCGTGTCTTCCTTCCGCGGCCCAGGCCTGGAAGAGGGCATGAAGATTTTCGAAGAAGTGAAGAAAACCTTCGGCGTGCCGGTCATCACCGACGTGCACGAGCCTGAGCAAGCCGCTCCGGTTGCCGCGGTGTGCGACATCATCCAGCTGCCGGCTTTCCTGTCCCGACAAACCGATCTGGTCGTGGCCATGGCCAAGACTGGCGCGGTCATCAACATCAAGAAAGCCCAGTTCCTCGCCCCTCAGGAAATGAAACATATCCTGGCCAAGTGCGTCGAAGCCGGTAACGACCAGCTCATCCTTTGCGAGCGCGGTTCGAGCTTTGGCTACAACAACCTGGTGGTGGACATGCTCGGCTTCGGCATCATGAAGTCGTTCGAATACCCGGTGTTTTTCGACGTGACCCACGCCCTGCAAATGCCGGGCGGGCGTTCCGACTCCGCTGGCGGCCGCCGCGCCCAGGTTACCGACCTGGCCAAGGCCGGCATGAGCCAGGGCCTGGCGGGCTTGTTCCTCGAAGCCCACCCGGACCCGGACAACGCCAAGTGCGATGGTCCCTGCGCCCTGCGCCTGGACAAGCTGGAGCCGTTCCTCACTCAGCTCAAGGCCCTGGACGACCTGGTCAAGAGCTTCCCGCCGATTGAGACTGCCTAAGCGCAGCAACTTTCGGTAAAGTGCCGCTCGGGCGAGCTCTGACCCGTGAGTCAGAGAGTCGTCGAGCGGGCTGGTTTGGTTCCAAGCTGCCTGCATCAACCTCTCTGCAGCGCCGTTTTCGTCATATTTTGGAGTGTTAGCAACAATGGCAAAGATCGTCGACATCAAAGGTCGTGAAGTTCTCGACTCCCGCGGCAACCCGACCGTCGAAGCAGACGTCATTCTCGACAACGGTATCGTCGGCAGCGCCTGCGCGCCGTCGGGTGCCTCCACCGGTTCGCGCGAAGCGCTGGAACTGCGTGATGGCGACAAGAGCCGTTACCTGGGCAAAGGCGTGCTGAAAGCAGTCGCCAACATCAACGGCCCGATCCGCTCCCTGCTGTTGGGCAAAGACCCGGTAGACCAGAAAGCCCTCGACCTGGCGATGATCGCCCTCGACGCCACTGAAAACAAAGGCAGCCTGGGTGCCAACGCCATCCTCGCCGTCTCCCTGGCCGCTGCCAAAGCCGCTGCCCAGGACCAGGACCTGCCGCTGTACGCGCACATTGCCAACCTCAACGGCACCCCGGGCGTGTACTCCATGCCGGTACCGATGATGAACATCATCAACGGCGGCGAGCACGCCGATAACAACGTCGACATTCAAGAGTTCATGGTTCAGCCAGTAGGCGCCAAGACCTTCGCCGACGGCCTGCGCATGGGCACCGAAATTTTCCACCACCTCAAAGCCGTGCTGAAAGCTCGCGGCCTGAGCACCTCGGTGGGTGACGAAGGTGGTTTCGCGCCGAACCTCGCTTCCAACGAAGACGCCCTGGCCGCTATCGCCGAAGCCGTTGCTAACGCTGGCTACAAGCTGGGCACCGACGTGACCCTGGCCCTGGACTGCGCTTCCAGCGAATTCTTCGAAGGCGGCAAGTACGACCTGGCCGGCGAAGGCAAAGTGTTCGATGCTGCCGGTTTTGCTGACTACCTGGCTGGCCTGACCGAGCGGTACCCGATCATCTCCATCGAAGACGGCATGGACGAATCGGACTGGGACGGCTGGAAAGTGCTGACCGATAAAATCGGCAGCAAGGTGCAACTGGTCGGCGACGACTTGTTCGTTACAAACACCAAGATCCTCAAGGAAGGCATCGACAAGTCGATCGCCAACTCCATCCTGATCAAGTTCAACCAGATCGGCACCCTGACCGAAACCCTGGAAGCCATCCAGATGGCTAAGGCCGCTGGTTACACCGCCGTGATCTCGCACCGTTCGGGCGAAACCGAAGACAGCACCATCGCCGACCTGGCTGTGGGCACTGCCGCCGGTCAGATCAAAACCGGTTCGCTGTGCCGTTCCGACCGCGTTTCCAAGTACAACCAACTGCTGCGTATCGAAGAGCAGTTGGGTGCAAAAGCACCGTACCGTGGTCGCGACGAGTTCCGCGGCTAAGCTGCCGGTGGTAAAAAGGGCACCGGAAGGTGCCCTTTTCATATGAGAAAAACCGATTTTGCGTAGCCCTTACTGGTTATTCGTCGTTCTGATCTTAGTGCTGGCAGGCCTGCAGTACCGCCTTTGGGTGGGCGAGGGTAGCTTTGCGCAGGTCACCGACTTGCAGCGGCAGATTGCCGAGCAGAAGGGCGAAAACGAAAACCTGCTGGAACGTAACCGTATCCTCGAAGCGGAAGTCAGTGAGCTGAAGAAGGGTATGGAAACCGTCGAAGAGCGTGCCCGTCATGAACTGGGCATGGTCAAAGACGGCGAAACCCTCTATCAGTTGAACGAATGACGACTCCCGTTTTGCCTGCCTTCTGGGCCTTGATCCCAGCCGCAGGCGTCGGCGCCCGAATGCTCGCCGACCGGCCCAAGCAATACCTGCAACTGGCCGGCAAAACCATTCTCGAACATACCCTCGACTGCTTCCTCGACCACCCGCAATTGCGCGGTTTGGTGGTGAGCTTGTCGGTGGACGATGCCTATTGGCCAACGTTGCCGTATGCCCGCAACGAACGTATCGAGCGCGCCGATGGCGGAGCTGAGCGTGCTGATTCGGTGCTCAATGGCCTGATCCGTCTGGCTGAACTCGGCGCCGGTGAAAACGACTGGGTGCTGGTGCACGATGCGGCGCGGCCGAATTTGTCGCGGTATGACCTGGATTTGTTGTTGGCTGAGTTGGCCAACGATGAGATCGGCGGTTTGCTGGCCGTGCCGGCTCGCGACACGTTGAAGCGTGCCGGGCCTGATGGCCGGGTGCAGGAAACGGTCGATCGGTCGGTGATCTGGCAGGCGTATACGCCGCAGATGTTTCGTCTCGGTGCGCTGCATCGGGTGTTGGCGGATGCGTTGGTGTCGGGTGTGCAGATTACCGACGAAGCCTCGGCCATCGAATGGGCCGGGCAGGCGCCGCGGTTGATTGAGGGGCGGGCGGATAATTTGAAGGTGACTCGGCCAGAAGACTTGGAGTGGTTGCGGCTGCGTTGGGCCCACAAAAGCTAAGGCCCCTCACCCCCCGGCCCCTCTCCCGCAAGCGGGCGAGGGGAGCCTGATCGCGTTATCACCCTGATCGGTTATCTAGCCCCCTCTCCCGCGTGCGGGAGAGGGTTGGGGTGAGGGGCTCTTTGCCCGCGTCAACCCAAATGCGCCAACCCCGCCTTCAAATGATCCACCAACTGCCGAACCTTCGGCGACAAATGCCGTTGCTGTGGATAAAGCGCCCACACCGCCGTATTCGGCGCCTGATGCTTCTCCAGCAAGCTCACCAGCGCGCCACTGTGCAAATGCTCCTGCACGTAATAGTCCGGCAACTGACACAACCCCAACCCCTGCAACGCAGCATCCAGCACCGCCTGCCCGCTGTTGCAGCGCCAGTTGCCGTGCACCCGTTGCGACAGTTCGCGCCCATCCTGCTGAAAATCCCAGTGGTCGCTGCTGCCAATTAGGCAGTTGTGCTGGCTGAGTTCCGACAAGCTGTGCGGCCGCCCATACCGCTGCAAATAGCCCGGTGCCGCACACAGGTACATGCGCCGCGGCGCCAGACGGGTTGCCACCAGTCGTGAGTCCTGCAAACGCCCCAGGCGAATGGCCAGGTCGATGCCGTCCTGCACCAGATCGAGGGTGCGGTTGCTCAGTTCGATATCGACTTTCAGCAGCGGATGGCGGCTCATAAATTGGGTAACCAGCGGCACGATAAACCGTTCGCCGTACGCCACTGCGCAGGTCATCCGTAGCAGCCCCTTGGGTTCGCTGCCCAGGTCGCCGACCGCCCGCAATGCTTCTTCGCGAGCATCCTGTAAGCGCTGGCAATGCTGCAAAAACGTTTGCCCGGCTTCAGTAAGCGCTACGCGCCGGGTGCTGCGGTAGAACAAACGGGTTTGCAGGTTTTCTTCCAGGCGAGCGATCTGCCGGCTCACCTGGGAAGACGACAACCCCAGCCGCTGCGCCGCCGCCGTGAACTGGCCGCATTCGGCCACGGCCACAAACTCATCTAGCCCATCCCAACTGCTCATGCGCGCTCCTCCAGCAAGGCGGCGATTATCCCTCAATAGCAATAATGTTTTGCTATTTGCCGGATTATTTACGCAAACGTGGTTGGACTACACTCTGCGCCACTGTTTTAACCCGCTGGAGAGCGACCATGATCAAGTCCCGTGCTGCCGTAGCCTTTGCCCCGAACGAACCGCTGAAAATCGTCGAAGTGGATGTGGAAGCCCCGAAGGCCGGTGAAGTGCTGGTGCGCATCGTCGCCACCGGCGTTTGCCACACCGACGCCTACACCCTGTCCGGCGCGGATTCGGAAGGCGTGTTCCCCTCGATTCTTGGCCATGAAGGCGGCGGTATCGTGGAAGCCGTAGGCGAGGGCGTGACCTCGGTGAAGATCGGCGACCACGTCATTCCGCTGTACACCGCCGAATGCCGCGAGTGCAAATTCTGCAAATCCGGCAAAACCAACCTGTGCAGCTCAGTGCGCGCCACCCAGGGCAAAGGCCTGATGCCCGACGGCACCAGCCGTTTCTCCTACCAGGGTCAGCCGATTTACCACTACATGGGCTGCTCGACCTTCTCCGAATACACCGTCCTGCCGGAAGTGTCCCTGGCCGTGATTCCCAAAGAAGCGCCGCTGGAAAAAGTCTGCCTGCTGGGCTGCGGCGTCACCACCGGCATTGGCGCCGTGTTGAACACTGCGAAAGTGGAAGAGGGCGCCACCGTGGCCATCTTCGGTTTGGGCGGCATCGGCCTGGCCGCGATCATCGGCGCGAAAATGGCCAAGGCCTCGCGCATCATCGCCATCGACATCAACCCGGCCAAGTTCGACGTGGCTCGCGAGTTGGGTGCCACCGACTTCGTTAACCCGAAGGACTACGACAAGCCGATTCAAGACGTGATCATCGAGCTCACCGACGGCGGTGTGGACTACAGCTTCGAATGTGTCGGCAACGTGCAATTGATGCGCGCCGCCCTGGAATGCGCCCATAAAGGTTGGGGCGAGTCGGTGATCATCGGCGTAGCCGGTGCCGGTCAGGAAATCAGCACCCGTCCGTTCCAGCTGGTGACCGGCCGCGTCTGGCGCGGTTCGGCCTTCGGCGGCGTCAAAGGCCGCACCGAGCTGCCGAGCTATGTGGAAAAAGCGCAGAAAGGCGAAATCCCGTTGGACACCTTCATCACCCACACCATGGGCCTGGAGCAGATCAACGAGGCGTTCGACCTGATGCATGAAGGCAAGAGCATCCGCACTGTCATCCACTACTGATCCGGGGCGGGCCTTTCCATGACCCTTGAAATCGTATCGAGCAACAAAGCGTTCGGCGGCTGGCATAAACGCTACCGCCACCGCTCAAGCTCCTTGAATTGCGACATGGTGTTCGCCGTGTACCTGCCTCCGCAGGCCGAGCAGGGCGCCAAGTTGCCGGTGCTGTACTGGCTGAGCGGCCTGACCTGCACCGACGAGAACTTTATGCAGAAAGCCGGCGCCCAGCGCCTGGCCGCCGAGCTGGGCCTGATCATCGTTGCGCCGGATACCAGTCCGCGCGGCGAAGGCGTGCCGGACGATGCCAATGGCGCCTACGACTTCGGTCTGGGTGCCGGCTTCTACGTCAACGCCACTCAGGAGCCCTGGGCGCGGCATTACCGCATGTACGACTACGTGGTTTCGGAGTTGCCAGCGCTGATCGAAGCCAATTTCCCGGTCTCGGGCAAGCGCGGCATCAGCGGCCACTCCATGGGCGGCCACGGCGCGTTGATTTGCGCGCTGAAAAATCCGGGGCGTTATCAGTCGGTGTCGGCCTTTGCGCCGATTGCCAACCCGCTGAATTGCCCGTGGGGCGAGAAAGCGCTGGGCAACTACCTGGGCGCCGACCGCTCGCGCTGGCGTGAGTGGGATGCCAGTGTGCTGATCGCCGAAGCCAGCGAAAAGCTGCCGTTGCTGGTGGACCAAGGCGATCGCGATGACTTCCTTGAAGGCCAGCTGAAACCGCAGGCGCTGGAAGCGGCGGCCAAGGCGGCCGGGCATCGGCTGACCCTGCGGATGCAGCCGGGGTATGACCATAGCTATTACTTTATCGCCAGCTTTATTGATGACCACTTGCGGCATCACGCCGAGGCTCTGAAAGGCTGACGTCCCCTGGCAGGGTGTTGTGCTCGAAGCACACCCTGCAAGAGCGGCTCAGCGCAGCGGCAGATGCCGACTCAACAACGCCCGTAACGCCGCCGGCTTCACCGGCTTGGGCAAGTACTCAAGCCCCGCCGCGTGCACCTGGGCAATCAGCTCCGGCCGTCCATCGGCACTGATCACCACACCCGGCACCGGCTCGCCCAATCGTGTGCGCAGCCAGGCCATCAGTTCGGTGCCGGTTTCGCCTTCGTCCAGGTGGTAGTCCACTAGCGCCAGTTGTGGGCGGACGTCCTCGGCCAGCAAGTGCTCGCATTCCAGGCGATTGCGTGCCGTCCACACCTGACAACCCCAGCGCGACAGCAAGCTGTGCATGCCCACCAGAATGCTGTCTTCGTTGTCGATGCACAGCACGTGCGCGCCACTCAGGTGATGGCCGTTGGCGTCGCTGCCGGTGCCATTTACGGCGACTGGCGACGGTGCCTTGGCCAGCGGCACGGTCACGCTGAATACGCTGCCTTTGCCCGGCCATGAGCGCACTTCCAGCTTGTGCCCGAGCACCCGGCACAGGCCGTCGGCAATCGCCAGGCCCAGGCCCAAGCCTTTTTCGGCGCGGGTCTGGTGGCTGTCCAGGCGTTTGAATTCCTCGAAGATCACCGCGCGCTTGTCGTCGGGAATACCCGGGCCACGGTCCCACACCTCCAGACGCAAGCCTTCGTTGCAACGGCGCACGCCGAGCAGCACATGGCCGCTGGCGTAGCGGAAGGCGTTGGTGAGGAAGTTTTGCAGTACGCGGCGCAGCAGTTTGATATCGCTGTCGACGCGCAACTTGCTGCCGCGCAAATGGAAGCTCACGCCTTGTTCTTGGGCCTGCGCTTTGAACTCGGCGCCGAGGGTGTCGAACAAGGTGTTGAGTTCGAAGGCGTGACGGTCGGGCGTGATGCGGCCGTTTTCCAGGCGGGAAATATCCAGCAGGTCGCTGATCAAGTCTTCGGCTGAACGCAGCGAGCTATCCAGATGGCGGATCAGTTGCTGCGCCTCGGCCGGCAGCGCGTCTGGCTGGTGGGCGAGGGCGGCGGAGAACAGCCGCGCGGCGTTCAACGGCTGCATCAGGTCGTGGCTGACGGCAGCGAGGAAACGGGTTTTGGACTGGTTGGCGCTTTCCGCCACACCCTTGGCTTCGCTTAACGCCAGGTTCAGCTGCGACAGCTCATGGGTACGCGCCGCCACCCGTTGCTCCAGGCCTTCGTTGGCTTCTTTCAGTCCTTGCTCGGCCTCGCGGAACGCGGTGATGTCGGTGAAGCTCATTACAAAGCCGCCGCCCGGCATCGGGTTGCCGATCAGTTCGATCACCCGGCCATTGGGGAACAGTCGTTCGGACGTGTGCGCGCGCCCCTGGCGCATCCAGTACAGGCGCCGCTCTACGTGGGCATCCGCCTCGCCTGGCCCGCACAGGCCGCGCTCGGCGTTATGGCGAATGATGTCGGCAATCGGCCGGCCCACGCTGATCAAACCATCCGGGTAGTCGAACAGTTCCAAGTAGCGGTGGTTCCAGGCCACCAGGCGCAGCGAGGGGTCGACCACGCTGATGCCCTGGGTGATGTTCTCGATGGCGCCTTGCAGCAAGGTGCGGTTGAACTGCAGCACCTCGGAGGCTTCGTCGACGATGCGCACCACATCTTCGACCTGCATATCGCGACCTTCGATGGCGGCCTTTACCACCGCGCGGGTGGACGAGGCGCCGAGCACGCCGGCCAGCAGGCGTTCGGTGTGGGCAATCCAGTCGCCGTTGGCTGGCTGGTCGGGGTTGAAGCTTTTGCCCTGG
Organism: Pseudomonas sp. CC11G; assembly: GCF_056174845.1. NCBI lineage: Bacteria > Pseudomonadati > Pseudomonadota > Gammaproteobacteria > Pseudomonadales > Pseudomonadaceae > Pseudomonas > Pseudomonas sp. CC11G. Next base: position 276,518 of record NZ_JBWBZC010000006.1, on the reverse strand, counting down.
CGGTAGGCGAAGCGGATAAAGCTTTGCTGCGCGCGTTCTTCGCCGACAAAGCGGCTGGCCAGGTTCAGCAGGTCATCCACCTGCACGGCGAGCTGGTTGCGGCTGCTGGGCTTGTTGCCGAATTCCTGGCTGATAAAACGCCCGGCCTGCCAGTGCTCGGCCACCCTCGTGCGGGAAAAATACGACACCCAGACAAACAACGTGCAGTTGCTGGCCAACGACAGCACCACCCCACGGGTAAGCGGGTCTACCTGAAAGCCGATGGGTTGATACAGCAGAAACTCCAGCCCCGGAAACTTCGCCAGCGACCAACCCAGGCTATGGGCCACCACCGGCACCACCAAGGTGTAGAGCCACACCAGGCAGCCGGCGGTAAGACCGGCGAATACGCCGCGGCGGTTGGCCTGCTTCCACAGCAACGCGCCGAACATGGCCGGCGCCAACTGGGTAATGGCGGCAAAGGAAATCTGCCCGATGGTCGCCAGGCTGGCGTTGGAGCCGAGCAAGCGATAGCACACGTAGGCCAGCAGCAAAATGACCACGATGCTCACGCGGCGCACCGAGAGCATCCAGTGGCGGAAGACTTCGAAGGGCCGTTCCGCATTTTGCCGGCGCAATAGCCACGGCAGCAGCATGTCGTTCGACACCATGGTCGACAGTGCCACGGCCTCGACGATCACCATGCCGGTCGCGGCGGAGGCGCCGCCGATAAACGCCAGCATCGCCAGCGCCGGGTGGGCATGGGCCAGCGGCAAGCTGATGACGAAGGAGTCGGGAATCACGCCAGCGGGCAGCAGCATCTTGCCGGCCAAGGCGATAGGGATAACGAAGAGGGCGGCCAGCGCCAGGTAGGCGGGAAACACCCAGCGCGCCAGACGGGTGTTTTTCGGCTCGATGTTTTCCACCACCGTGACGTGAAACTGCCGTGGCAGGCAGACGATGGCCATCATCGCCACACCGGTCTGTACGATCAGCGACGGCCAGTTGATGGTCTCGGCCCAGAAGCTTTCCAGCTGTGGCGCGGCGGAGGCCTGGTCGAGCAAATCGCCAAAGCCATTGAAAACGCCCCAGGTGACATAGGCGCCGACCGCCAGAAATGCCAGAAGCTTCACCAGCGATTCAAAGGCGATGGCCAGTACCATGCCGCGGTGGTGCTCGGTAGCATCGAGGTTTCGCGTGCCGAACAGAATCGAGAAGAGCGCCAATACCAGCGATACCACCAGAGCGGTGTCTTGCGAGCGGGTGCCGGTGGTGTCTTGCACATGGCCGGTGCCGATCAGCATGTTTACGCCGAGCACGATCCCTTTGAGCTGCAGAGCAATATACGGCAGTACGCCGACCAGGCAGATAAGCGCCACCACCACGGCCAGCAACTGCGATTTGCCGTAACGGGCGGCGATAAAGTCGGCGATGGAGGTGATGTTTTCCTGCTTGCTGATCATCACCATCTTCTGCAGCACCCAGGGGGCGAACAGCATCAGCAGAATGGGGCCGAGGTAAATCGGCAGAAACGCCCAGAGTTGCCCGGCGGCCTGGCCTACGCCGCCGAAGAAAGTCCAGCTGGTGCAGTACACGGCAAGCGAAAGGCTATAGACCCAGGCCTGCACATTGGGCGGCATGGGTGTGCGGCGCCGGTCGCCGTAGAAGGCGATGGCGAACATGATGGCCATGTAGCACAGGGCGACCGTGGCGATCAGCCCGCTGGACAACGACATGGATGCTCCGAAAATTCTGGGTTTTATTTGTACTGCCGGCACCTCGAGGCGGAACGCCGAGGTGCTGGTGAGTGTCGCATCAAAGTGTCATTCAGTCAGGCGCGACTAAGGTCGCACGCCCTGATTGCTACTGCCGGGAAGCCGCGCTTTTAAAGGAAGTCAGTCATGTTCAAACCCCAACTCATCACCTTGCAACGGGGTGCGTTACGCCTTGAGCCCATGCTCGATGCGGATATTCCGGCGCTGGTGACGCTGGCCGAAGCCAACCGCGACCAGCTGATTTATATGAGCGGGCCGCTGCGTCTGGATTGGTACCGCAATGCCCTGAGCCAGCAGCGCGAAGACCAGGCTCTGCCGCTGGTGGTGCGGCTGGGCGAGCGGCTGGTGGGTACCACGCGGTTTTTCGATTTTCAGCCGCCGCTGCCATCTTGCGAAATCGGCGGCACCTGGCTGGATGCCAGCCAGCACGGCACCGGCCTTAACAGCATGATCAAGTACCTGATGCTGCGTCACGCCTTCGAAAGCTGGCGCATGGTGCGCGTGCAACTGCGCACGGCCGGCAGCAACCTGCGCTCGCAAGTGGCCATCGACAAGCTCGGCGCGGTGCGCGAAGGGCTGTTGCGCAACCACCGGCGCCTGGCCGATGGGCGTCTGGACGACAGCGTGCTATATAGCCTCACCGACCGCGAATGGCCGGCGGTTAAACAGCAGTTGGAGGCGCGTTTCAGCGGGTAGCTTGGCGGGTGAGTGAACAGGCAACGTTGAGGCGCGACCGTCAGGCGTGTGCAAGATTGTTCAAGACCGCGAGCGAGGTCTGACTTACGCTAGTGGGTCAGGAGGAGCATCAATGACCCGCTCGCAGTTGTTTGTTTATGGTTTGCGCGACAGCGTGCCGATGATCGTCGGCATCGCCCCCTTTGGGATTATCTACGGCACCCTGGCCAGCGTGGCCGGCCTTAGCCTTTGGCAGGCGTTGGGCATGTCGATGTTGGTGTATGCCGGTTCCGCGCAATTTATTGCCATCAGTTTGCTGACCGCCGGCACCGGCGGCGCGGTGATTCTGTTTACCACCCTGATCGTCAACCTGCGGCATGTGCTCTATAGCGCATCGCTGCAGCCCTATATCGCCCACTTGCCGCAGACCTGGCGTGTTCCGCTGGCCTTCGGCCTGACCGACGAAACCTTCGCCGTGGTGCAGCGCCGTTATCTGGCCCATGGCGCTGGCGACCATGGCCAGTGGTACCACGCGGGCGTGGCGCTGGCCTTGTACCTGTGCTGGGTCAGCTCATCTTTGCTCGGCGTGTTGTTTGGTCAGGCCATGCCGAGCCTGGCGGGTTGGGGTCTGGACTTCGCCATGTTGGCGACCTTTATCGGCATCGTCGTGCCCCTGCTGCGTAATTTTCCGCAGGTTGCCGCCGCGCTGGTGGCCGGTGCGGTGGCGGTGGTGTGCCACGGCTTACCGTACAAGCTCGGGCTATTGGCGGCGGCGATGGCCGGGATTGTGGTGGGCGTGGTGTTGGAGCGTCGGGCGCAACCTGCACTGGCCGGGGAGGGCGTGTGATGCAGACCTGGTTACTGATTCTGGGAATGGCGCTGATCACTTTTGCCGTGCGCTACAGCCTGTTCGCCTGGCCCAATCTGCGCTTTCCGCCGTTGGTGCTGCAGGGGCTGCATTACGTGCCAACCGCCGTGTTGACCGCGATTGTGGTGCCGGGGATGTTGCTGCCCGATGGTGAGCACCTGGCGCTGCGGCTGGATAATGCCTACCTGTTGGCGGGGCTGGGGGCGATTGTGATTGCGGCCGTTACCCGGCATCTGCTTGCCACCATCGGCGGTGGATTTGTGTTGTTCTTTTTGCTGCGCTGGGTGTTCGGGCAGTTGCCGTTGTAGGGCACGTAACCGCGTCAACGTTGTGGAACACGTAATCGGCGGATACTCCTGGCGGGGTATTCGCCCTACATATTTTCGTATTTCTCTGCACAAAATCCGTTTCGCCCTGTGGCTTTGTGCCATGCACATGCAGTCCAATGCTGGACGGCCGGCGTGGCCTCATACAGGTACACAGGGATCATGACCACACACTCGCAGTTTGCCTTGCTGGGTAAAAAACGCTTTTTGCCTTTCTTCGTGACGCAATTGCTCGGCGCCTTCAACGACAACATCTTCAAGCAGTCGCTGATTCTGGCCATTCTCTTCAAGCTCACTATTTCCGGCGACCGCACGGTGCTGGTGAATCTGTGTGCGCTGTTGTTCATCCTGCCGTTCTTTTTGTTCTCGGCCCTGGGCGGCCAGTTCGGTGAGAAGTTCGACAAGCACAAGCTGATTCGCGCCATCAAGCTGGCGGAAATCTTGATCATGTCGATCGGGGCCGCCGGCTTCCTGTTGAATAACCTGACGCTGATGTTTCTCGCCCTGTTCGGCATGGGTACGCATTCGGCGCTGTTCGGTCCGGTGAAGTATTCGATTCTTCCGGCCGCGTTGCAGGAAGACGAACTGGTGGGCGGCAACGCCTTGGTGGAAATGGGCACCTTTCTGGCGATTCTGGCCGGCACCATTGGTGCCGGCGTGATGATGTCGGAGCACATTTACGCGCCGCTGGTGGCCACCGCTATCGTGGCCATCGCCGTTGCCGGTTACCTCGCCAGCCGTGGCATTCCACCCGCCGCGGCGGCGCTGCCGACGCTGGTGCTGGACTGGAATATTTTCCGCCAGTCGTGGGCCATTCTGCGCATGGGCCTCGGCCAACGCCCGGCGGTGTCGCGCTCCATTGTGGGTAACTCGTGGTTCTGGTTTCTCGGCGCCATTTATCTCACCCAGATTCCGGCCTACGCCAAAGAGTGGCTGTTTGGCGACGAGACCGTGGTCACCCTGATTCTTACCGTGTTCTCGGTGGGCATCGCCCTTGGCTCGATGCTCTGCGAGCGTCTGTCGGGCCGTAAGGTAGAGATCGGTCTGGTGCCGTTTGGCTCCATCGGTCTTACCGTCTTCGGTATTTTGCTCTGGTGGCATTCGGGCAGTTTCCCGCAGACCGCCGAGGCGCATACCTGGCTGCAAGTGCTGAGCTACGGCCAGGCATGGTGGGTGCTGGGTGACATTCTCGGCATCGGTATTTTCGGCGGCTTTTACATCGTGCCGCTGTACGCGCTGATTCAGTCGCGCACCGCCGAGAACGAGCGGGCGCGGGTGATTGCCGCCAACAACATTCTCAATGCGTTGTTTATGGTGGTGTCGGCGATTGCCTCGATTCTGTTTCTGACCGTCGCCAAGCTGAGCATTCCGCAGCTGTTCCTGGTGGTGTCGCTGATGAACATCGCGGTGAACAGCTACATCTTCAAGATCGTGCCCGAGTTCACCATGCGTTTCATGATCTGGCTGCTCAGCCATTCCATGTACCGCGTGGAGCACCGTGACCTGGAGCAGATTCCCGACGAAGGTGCGGCCGTGTTGGTGTGCAACCACGTGTCGTTTGTGGATGCGCTGCTGATTGGTGGCGCGGTGCGCCGGCCGATTCGCTTTGTCATGTACTACAAAATCTACAACTTGCCGGTGCTCAACTTTATCTTCCGCACCGCCGGCACCGTGCCGATTGCCGGGCGCAGTGAAGACCTGCTGATCTACGACCAGGCGTTCAAGAAGATTGGCGAGTACCTGAAAAACGGCGAGCTGGTGCTGATCTTCCCCGAGGGCAAGTTGACCACCGATGGTGAGATCAATGAGTTCAAGGCCGGGGTGACGCGCATTCTCGAAGAGAACCCGGTGCCGGTGATTCCGCTGGCGCTGCAGGGGTTGTGGGGCAGCTTCTTTAGCAAAGACCCGGGCAAGGGGCTGTTCCGTCGGTTGTGGTCGCGTATCACGTTGGTAGCGGGTGCGCCCCTGGCGCCGGAAGCGGCTACGCCGGCGGTGTTGCAGGCGCAGGTTGGGGAGTTACGTGGGGCTGTTAAGTAAGTTTTCGCCATTCCCCGTCGTCCCCGCGCAGGCGGGGACCCAGAATCTCGAGTCTTATCAAGCCAGGTGCACGACGCAGGATTCTGGATTCCCGCCTGCGCGGGAATGACGGAGTTGGGTTGAAGGTCAGTGACTGAGCTTGAGCCCAACCAACCCACAGATAATCAACGCCACACTGCCCAAGCGAATCAGGGTAATGGCTTCGCCAAACAGCATGATGCCGGCGATGACCGTACCCACGGCACCCACACCCGTCCAGATCGCATAGGCGGTGCCCAGCGGCAGCTCTTTCATGGCCAGGCCCAGCAAGCCCAGGCTGATCAGCATGGCGCCAACGGTAAGGGCAGTGGGGAGAGGGCGGCTGAAGCCGTCGGTGTATTTCAGGCCAACGGCCCAAGCCACTTCGAACAGGCCAGCGACAAACAGAATGATCCAGGACATACGACTACTTCCACAGAGAGTGGGGTCGTCCCCGATCTACTAGGCAGGCCCGAGGTCGTCCTCAGGCTGTGCAGTATTTTGCACAAAGCTCGCCCGAGGGCAAGCCTTGAGATTGTTTCAGGATAAGGGCTGCGCCGGTTTTTCCAGCTCGCTTGGCGCGACCACATCGTCTTGCATGCGGCGGAACCAGGTGGCCAGCAGCGCCCCGGAAATATTGTGCCAGACGCTGAACAGCGCGCTAGGCACCGCCGCCAGTGGCGAGAAATGCGCGCTGGCCAGTGCGGCTCCCAGGCCGGAGTTCTGCATGCCCACTTCCAGTGCCAGCGATTTGCGTTGCGCCAGCGGCAACTTGAAGACCTTGCCGGTGAAGTAGCCGAGCAGAAACCCGAAGCTGTTGTGCAGAATTACCACCGCCATGATCAGCAAGCCAGACTCGGCGATCTTCGCCTGACTGGCCGCCACCACGGCGCTGACGATCAGCACAATGCTGACCACCGACACCAGCGGCAGCACATCCACCGCCAGCCGCGTGCGTTCACCCAATAGCCGTTGCGCGACCACACCCAGCACGATCGGCAGCAGCACCACCTGCAAAATCGACCAGAACAGATCGGCGAATGACACCGGCAACCAAGCCGAAGCCAGCAGCCAGATCAGCGCCGGGGTCAGCAGCGGGGCGAGCAGGGTGGTGACGGCGGCGATGGCAACCGACAACGCCAGGTCGCCCTTGGCCAGCCAGGTCATCACGTTCGAGGCGGTCCCGCTTGGGCAGCAGCCGACCAGAATCACACCGACGGCAATTTCCGGCGGCAGGTGAAACAGCTGACACAGCAACCAGGCCACGCCGGGCATGATCACAAAATGGGCGACCACGCCTAACGCCACACGCCAAGGGTGGCGGGCGACCTCGGCGAAGTCGTCGAGCTTGAGGGTCAGGCCCATGCCGAACATTACGACGCCCAGCAGCGGCACGATGGCGACCTTCAGGCCGATAAACCAACTCGGCTCAAAGAACGCCACCACGGCGAACAGCAGCACCCAGTAAGCGAAGGTATTGCCAACGAATCGGCTAAGGGCTGCCAGAACGCGCATGGGTAATTCCTAGTGGTTAGATGCCTTGCGGGATTTCTTCGCCGCCGAGAGCTTCGAACAGCTGCGGCAGGAACTCGGTGAAGGTCAGCATCATCAGGGTGAAGCTGGCGTCGAGTTGGCCCAGGGCTTCGTCGCCACCGTCCTGTTCGGCCTGGTCGGTGAGCAGGTCTTCAAAGCGCAGGCGCTTGATGATGGTTTTGTCGTCGAGCACGAAGGACAGTTTGTCTTCCCAGGCCAGCGACAGTTGAGTGACGAATTTGCCAGCCGAGAGGTGCAGCTGGATTTCTTCGCTGGTCAGGTCCTGACGTTTGCAGCGCACGATGCCGCCGTCTTCCTGGGTGTCACGCAGCTCGCATTCGTCCAGCACGTGGAAGCCGGGGGCGGCGGTCTGGGTTTTGACCCATTCGGTCATGGTGGCGGTCGGCGCGACTTTTACCGACAGCGGGCGCACCGGCAGCGAGCCGATGGCTTCGCGCAGGGTGCTCAGCAAGTCTTCCGCTTTTTTCGGGCTGGCGGCGTTCACCAGAATCAGGCCCTGCTTCGGCGCGATGGCGGCGAAGGTAGAGGAACGACGGATGAAGGCGCGCGGCAGGAAGGCCTGGATGATTTCATCCTTGATCTGATCGCGTTCCTTTTTGTAGACCTTGCGCATTTGCTCGGCTTCGATTTCTTCGACCTTCTCTTTGACGGCATCGCGCACGACGCTGCCCGGCAGAATGCGGTCTTCTTTGCGTGCGGCAATCAGCATGAAATCCTGGCTGATGTGCACGAGCGGAGCATCTTCGCCTTTACCGAAGGGGGCGATAAAACCGTAGGTGGTCAGTTCCTGGCTGGCGCAGGGGCGAGCGGGTTTGGCGGCCAGTGCGGTTTCCAGTGCTTGCGCATCGAAGGGCAGATCTTGGGTGAGGCGATAGACGAGCAGGTTACGGAACCACATGAGGGGGGAACTCCAGTTTTTCGCAAAGCGCGCATTATTCCCCCCTGAGCGTCATTGGCCAACCCTACGCTAAGCCTTTGGAACGTCAGTAAAAATTATTTAAAAAAGCGCTTGCCAGGTTTGGGATCGCTACGTATCATGCGCCCCACTTCGAGAGTGAAGGGTGATTAGCTCAGCTGGGAGAGCATCTGCCTTACAAGCAGAGGGTCGGCGGTTCGATCCCGTCATCACCCACCAATCTTGAGGTTACGCGCAGCGGTAGTTCAGTCGGTTAGAATACCGGCCTGTCACGCCGGGGGTCGCGGGTTCGAGTCCCGTCCGCTGCGCCATATTTAGCTAGCTCTATAGACTGAAGTAGAGCAAGCGCTTAGAAAGCGACCTTAGGGTCGCTTTTTTCGTTTCTGTCCTGTCGATTTTCTGTTTTAAAGGCACACCCTCCCGCATCTCGGTCCAAATCTTTCCTTCTCATAGACGTCCCCTGGACTATCCCTGTTCAACGGTGACCTTCTTCTGCTGCGCAACTCCGATCGCCTTTCTCCGTGCGCGCTACGAGAAGTAATCCCGCTGGGCGCGTGCTATTGGTTAGGTCTATGTAAGCGATCGCCCAGTGGCAGGGCGTTTTTACGCCGGCACGGGGTGCCTTTCTCCGTAGCTGATGGCGCTTTCTCGCACGCCCAAGAACAGCGCGCCTGAGGCTTTTCCCCAAAGCATGTGCCAGAGCGCTAATACGCTCATTCTTCTGACATTTCGCTGACCCCTGCGCCTACAGAAAAGCCTTTTACACTTAGGAACTTATCGCGTTTTCGTGGTTCGTATCCCCGTAGCCAGTGATCCCGGCGGCCTGCTAAGCTCGCAGCTTCACTCGATTGCCCTCTTTAAGCGCACGAACAAGGAAATAGCATGAGACAACATCGTTTAGCAGCGGCTGTGGCCCTGGTTGGCCTGGTGCTCGCCGGCTGCGATTCGCAGACCAGCGTGGAGCTCAAAACCCCCGCACAAAAAGCTTCCTATGGTATCGGCTTGAACATGGGCAAAAGCCTGGCTCAAGAAGGCATGGATGATCTCGATTCCAAGGCTGTTGCTCAGGGCATCGAAGACGCTATCGGCAAGAAAGACCAGAAGCTCAAAGATGAAGAGCTGATGGAAGCCTTCGCAGCGCTGCAAAAGCGTGCTGAAGAGCGCACCGCCAAGCAGGCTGAAGAAGCTTCTGCTGCCGGCAAGAAATACCTCGAAGACAACAAGAAGCGTGAAGGTGTAGTTACCACCGCTTCGGGTCTGCAATACGAAGTCGTCACCAAGGCCGAAGGCGCTCAGCCTAAAGCTACCGACGTAGTGACCGTTCACTACGAAGGCAAGCTGACTGATGGCACCGTGTTCGACAGCTCCATCAAGCGTAACGAGCCAGTTGACCTGCCCGTTAGCGGCGTGATTCCAGGCTGGGTTGAAGCCCTGCAACTGATGCACGTTGGCGAGAAGATCAAGCTCTACATTCCGAGCGAACTGGCCTACGGTGCCCAGAGCCCGAGCCCGGCGATTCCTGCCAACTCGGTACTGGTTTTCGATCTGCAACTGCTGGCGATCAAAGATCCTGCCGCTGCTGCAGCACCGGAAGCCGAGCCTGCTCCGGCTCAGTAATACCTTCGAGCTGTACCGCAACGCCCCGTCTCGACGGGGCGTTGTCGTTTTCGGCTGATGGAAGAGCAAAACAACGAACCACGGGTTGACTGCCGGGTCTCAAATAAGCATGGGTGTTACGGTTATGCACATTTCGCGAACAACTCGCATTGACGTCAGGTGACACTCACGTACCAACTCTATATTTTTTATAACTACATGATTTTGTTTGTTTTTTTACGCTGATTAAAAAATGCCCGATCTGTAGCAAACCCCCATGGCGCGGGCTTTTGCTTCAGGGGGCGGCAAGTTGTTCACAAGGTTATCCACAGGATCGGTGGATAACCCAGCCGGCCCAGTAAGCACGCGGGCTGAGGAGGTTTATCGATGAAAACTCCATGGAATTTCGCCCGTTACCTGCCTATTGCCCAACGCTTTATTGCGCGCGGCAGATTGCCGGCATTGCTGCTGGCGGTGACGCGTAAAAGCGCGACCCAGGGCGGCCGCCTCGGTGCGGCGAAGGAAGAACTGCGAGTGTTACTGGCCTTGTGTATGGCGTGGTGGCGGGGCGAGTACCGCGGCATCAGTTCCCAGGCGTTGCTCTCGGTGGTTGCGGCGCTGCTGTATTTTGTCTCGCCCATTGATGCGATTCCCGATGCGCTGCTCGGCGTGGGGTTTGTAGATGACATCGCCGTGCTCGGTTGGCTGCTGCGCACCTGGAGTGTGGAGCTCGATGAGTTCCGCGCGTGGCTGGCTGCCCGTACGGTGGCCGAGCAGGAAGAACTGCTGCAGTTGCCATCATCGGTGCCATCAGTTGAAGGCAAATCGCCACTGTAACAACGCTGAAAAACTTGCCTCGCGCATCACGCCCCGTTCCGGTTTTGGCCTGTTAAGATGCGCGCTGACAAGGAAAGTGCTGACGCAGTCGGCACTGCTTTTCCATGGGGTAAGCGGTGATGGATGTGCAGGTAATCATGCGTGATGGCGAGGCCGAATATGCGGTGTTGCCATGGGCGGAGTATCAAGCGTTATTGCAGGCAGCAGGTCGTGCGCCTGCGCCGGTTTCGGCAGCCAGCGCACCTGCGCCAGCGGCCCCTGCAGCGTCCCGCTTCAGCGAGTTGAAAGCGCTGCGTGAAGCCAAGGGCTTGGCGATAGAAGAGCTGGCCCGCACCGTGGGTATCAGCCCGCATTATCTGGCGATGATTGAAAGCGGCGAGCGCGAGCCCGACTCGGCTATTCGCCGCGCCCTGGCCTGGAATCTGGGCGTTAGCAGTTGGGAGTCTGATACGTGAGCGTAAGCATTAGTCGCCAGCATTGGCAGGCGCTCCTGAGTGAATTGGCGCAGGCGCGTCGACAGCGTCATCTCCTGACCTACCGCGCCCTGATCGAACGCCTGGAATTACCCACCCCCGCCATGCAAACCCTGACTGCCGCCCTGGAACACCTGGCAGCTCTGGATGCACGCGCCGAATACCCGTTACGCAGCTCGCTGGTCATCAGCCAGGGCGCCAGCCGTTTGCCGCGCACCGGCTTCTTCGAGTGTGCCGTACGCCTGGGTCGTTTCAGTGGCCCCAGCGATGGCGTTGCCGCCGCTTCCTGGCACGCTTCTGAAGTGGTGCGCGTGTTCGAGTACGACTACCCGGAAGGTTCCTGAGTGGTCTACTGGCGTGTCAAAGCCCGCCTGGGCTACGCCGTTGCCCGCCGCCTGCTGCGTTGGCCTGCGCTGGTCAAGCAACCGCGTGTATGGGCCTGGATGGAAGGGCAATTCGCCCGCATGGCCGCCCTCGATGACGTCGCCGCACAAAGTTTCTACGGTCACCTGCTGGTGTTTCGCGGTCGCGGTTTTGGCGCCCGTGAAGAAGGCATTCGCCTGTTAGGCAAAGCGGCTGCGGCCGGTGATGCCAAGTCGGCGTATCAACTCGGTGTACTGAGCCTGGCGGGTGACACCCGTAACGCGCCGGATGGCATCGTTACGGCGCGCTGGTGGGCGATTGCCGCCGACGCTGGTCATCCCCTGGCAGCCCGCCGTTTAGCCGAGCTGTATGCGCAGGGCGAGCACGGCTTGGCGGCCGATCCGCAACTGGCCGAGCGTTATGCCCAGCGTGCCACCGAGCTGGGGCTATAAGTCAGGCCGAAAGCTTTTCCGTGTCGATGATATGCAAGCTGTAGCCCGGCACATTCTTGGCCTGACGTTTCGCTTCTGAGGCCAAGCCAGCCAGTTGCGCCGCATCCATCGTCGCGCAACTCGCCGGGTGCAAATGCACCACCCCCAACGACAGCGACAACAGTGGAAATTCCTCGCGCTGGCCCTTGCGGTTGTGGGACACAAAGCAGCCCGCTTCCAAGTGTTCAGCGCTGTAGAAACGCCGGCACTGGCCCTGGAAATCCTCCAGCAGATAATTCAGCCGCGCACGCCAATCTTCCGAGCCCAACACCAGTAGAAAATCGTCGCCGCCGATATGGCCGACGAAGTCGCGCGCGGGGTCGACACGCTCGCTCAGGCATTGCGCCAGGCACAGCAGAATCTCATCGCCCTTGGCGTAGCCGTAGAGGTCGTTGAAGGGTTTGAAACTGTCGATATCAACATAGCAAATCACCGCCTCGCGGGCCTGTTGCAAAAGACGCGTGAGGCACTGCTGGATCGGTACGTTACCGGGCAGCAGAGTGAGCGGATTTGCATGCCGGGCCTGCTGAATTTTCAGTTCGGTAATCAGCTTGAGCACATCGATCACCCGGCCCAAACCTTGGTAGCGACCATGGAGGGTGATGATGAAGTCTTCTTCCATCCGTTGCCGCGCGCGGCTGGTGAGCAAGCGGCTGACCTTTTGCAGACTCTGCCCCAGGTCTACGGCGAGAAAATCGTCGCTCATCAAACGGCTGATCGGCTTGCGCGCGAAGAGGTCGGTGGCAAACGGTTTGAGCAAGGCATCGGACAAGGAGTGGCGGTGCACGATGCCCACCGGCTGTTGTTCGGCGTTGAGTACCGCCAGCGAGTTGAGGTTGGCCTGGGCGCGAAACGCTTCCAGCACGGTGGCGACGGGCAGGTCTTCGCTGACCGCTGGTTGCTCATTGAGCAAGGCGCTCAGGTCGCTACCTTCTTCGGTAAGTGTCGGCGGGCTGGTTTCCAGTTTGGGCAGCAGGCTGCGGGCATCGCGCGGCGGTTTTTCCTGGGGGCGACTGAGCAGGTAACCCTGCAGCAGATCGACGCCCATTTCCGCCAGCACGGTGAGCTCTTCCACCAGTTCGATGCCCTCGGCAATCACCTGCGCGCGCGACGCTTTGGCCATTTGCAAAATGGAGCCGACGAACTCGCGCTTCACCGCATCCTGGTGAATGCCGTCGATAAAGTGCCGGTCGATCTTCACGTAATCCGGGCGCAGCTCCGACCATAACCGCAAGCTGGAATAGCCGGCGCCGAGGTCGTCAAGCGCAATGGAAAACCCCATGGCGCGGTAGTGATGCAGCGCGGTGTACAGCAGCGAGAAATCTTCAGTAGGCGATTGCTCGGTCAGTTCGATCACCACCTGGCTGGGTGGAATGCCGTAGTTCTGCAACAGCTTCAGGGTACGCCCCGGCTGGTGGCTCGGCTCCAGCAGCGAGTCGGGCGAGACGTTGAGGAACAACTTGCCTTCAAGCCTCTGTTCGCTGAACGAGCGGCAGGCGCTCTTGCGGCAGGCCTGTTCCAGTTCGCTCAGCCGGCCGGCATGGCGGGCTACGCCGAACAGATTGACGGGGGAGTGCAGGGGGCTATTCGAGGGGCCGCGGGTCAGGGCCTCATAGCCCAGAATGCGCCGCTCGGAGAGCGACACAATGGGCTGAAACAGGCTATGCAGGTCGCCGTGAGCAAGGATGTGGTCCAGCGCGCTCAACTGCTCGGTGACGGTCATTAAAGTCTCTCGATGTCCTGAAAACAAAAGGGGCTGATATCGCTATCAGCCCCGTATTTCACGACAGTTTGATGACTGCTTGATGACGCTCCGTCAGTGCTTGGCCATCGTCGAACTCAGGCCCAGGTAGTCGAGCAGAATCTGCCCGGTCTCGGACAGGTACGCATCGTCTTCTGGCTTCAGTTTGTCGTCTTCGGCCGGCAGCGCATCTTCGTCTTCTTTCTTCAGCTCCTTCAACGGCTCCTGGCCCTTGGCGGCACGGCGGGTGTTTTCCATGGCCAGTTGCTGGGTCTCGATGTCGGTATGCTGCGCGCGACGTTTGGTTTCGTTGAGGCTCACGGTGGTTTCGTGGCTCAGCTTCTGGGCCAGTTCGAGGCGCTCGCGGGTGAAGACGAAATCGGCATCTTTGGCTACGCGCGCATCGTGACGGGCCTTGAGTTCAACCAGGAACGGTTTGAACGGATCGGTCTCCGGTTTGATGGCCGGGCGGATGCTGTCCCAGGGCATGGCTTCGGGCAGGGCGCTCTCGCCGATTTCCTTGGTGTCGACCACCGCTGGGTAAGCGATGTCTGGCAGCACGCCCTGATGCTGGGTGCTCTGCCCGGAAACCCGGTAGAACTTGGCCAGGGTCAGTTTCAACTCGCCATGGTTCAGCGGTTGAATGGTTTGCACGGTGCCTTTACCGAAGGTCTGGCCGCCGAGAATCAGTGCGCGGTGGTAGTCCTGCATGGCACCGGCAAAAATCTCCGAAGCCGAAGCGGAAAGACGGTTCACCAACAACGCCATCGGGCCGCTGTAGTAAGTGCCTGGGTTTTCGTCAGCCAGTACATCGACTCGGCCGTCGCTGTTACGCACCAGTACGGTCGGGCCTTGGTTGATGAACAGGCCAGTCAGTTCGGTGGCTTCTTGCAGCGAGCCGCCGCCGTTGTTGCGCAGGTCGATGACCACGCCGTCGACTTTCTCTTTCTGCAATTCGGCCAGCAGTTTCTTCACGTCGCGGGTGGTGCTCTTGTAATCCGGGTCACCGGCGCGGAAGGCTTTGAAGTCGAGATAGAAGGCAGGAATTTCGATGACGCCGAGTTTGTATTCGCGGCCATCATGGTTGAGCTTGAGCACCGATTTTTTCGCCGCTTGCTCTTCCAGCTTCACCGCTTCACGGGTGATGGAAACGATCTTGCTGGTCTGGTCATTCGGGCCGTTGGTGGCCGGTACAACCTCAAGGCGAACCACCGAGCCTTTCGGACCACGGATCAATTTGACCACTTCGTCCAGGCGCCAGCCGATCACATCGACCATCTCGCCATCGCCTTGGGCCACGCCAACAATCTTGTCGGACGGTGCAACCTGCTTGCTCTTGTCGGCAGGGCCGGCGGGTACGAGGCGCACCACTTTGACGGTGTCGTTATCGCTCTGCAGCACCGCACCAATACCTTCGAGCGACAGGCTCATATTGATGTCGAAGTTTTCTGCGCTATCGGGCGAGAGGTAGTTGGTGTGCGGATCGTACGACTGGGCAAAGGTGTTGATATACGCCTGGAAGATATCCTCGCTGCGGGTCTGCTCCAGACGCGCCAGCTGATTCTTGTAGCGCTTGGTCAACAGCTCCTGAATTTTGTCGGGCTCTTTGCCGGCGATTTTCAGGCGCAGTACTTCGTCTTTCACGCGCTTGCGCCACAGCTCGTCGAGCTCGGCAGTGTCTTTGGCCCACGGGGCTTTTTCGCGGTCGACCATCAGGCTTTCATCGGCGCTGAAGTCGATCTTGTCGATACCCTTGTTAAGGATGCCCAAGGCGAAATCGAGGCGCTGTTTCAGGCGGTCGAGGTGACGCTTGTAAATGGTGAACCCGGGGTCGAGGTCGCCACTCTTAAGAAAATCGTCGAACTGCGTGCGCCATTTATCGAACTCGGCGATGTCGCTGGCCGTGAAGTAACTGCGCGAGGGGTCGAGCAGTTTGAGGTAGCTCTCGTAGATGATCACCGAGCGCTCATCGTTGAGAGGCGGCTTGCTGTAGTGATGGCGCTTGAGCAGCTCCACCACATTCAGACTGGCGATAACCTGCTCGCGGTCTGGCTGCAAGTTGTCCCAGCTGTTGTTCGCGGTTGGCGTGGTGGCGGCACATGCCGTCAGGGGTAAGGCACTGAAACCGATCAAAAGGGCTAAGGCGGTGCTGGGAACGAAGCGCTGCATGCTGAGTCGACGCGAGGGTAGTTGATAACGCATATTAGGCCGTCTTTGAGAGCGCCGGTTCCGTTGGGCCCCGGCTGCATAATGCAAATAGCTCGATGGTTCGCACCGGGCTCAGTCCGAAGTCACTATGGAGGCACCGTGAAGGCATTGCAAGGCGTTGAAGGACGCGCTGAATGGGCAGAACGACCAAGTCTCAGCTGCGATGTGGGGCAGATCCGAATTCGCGTTGCGGCGGCCGGTCTCAATCGTGCCGATCTGCTGCAGCGTGCAGGTCTTTATCCACCGCCACCGGGTGCCAGTGATGCGCTGGGGTTGGAGTGTTCCGGCATCGTCAGTGAAGTGGGGCCCGGCAGTTCCTGGCAAGTGGGCGACCGCGTTTGCGCGTTGCTCGCCGGCGGCGGTATGGCCGAAGAAGTGGTGGTCGATGGCCGCCACGCGCTGCCGATTCCCGAGGGGTTGAGCCTGGTCGAAGGCGCCGTGATTCCCGAGGTGTATGCCACGGCCTGGCTCAATCTGTTTCAACTCGCGCAACTCAAACCGGGCGAGAAAGTCTTGCTGCATGCCGGCGCCAGCGGCGTGGGTTCGGCGGCCATTCAATTGTGCAAAGCGTTTGGCAATCCGTGCTGGGTGAGCGTGGGCTCGGCCGACCGCCTGGCCTATTGCGAAAGCCTCGGCGCCCAGGGCGGCGTACTGCGCGATACCGATCTGGAAAGCCTGCGTGATTTCGCGCCGTTCGACGTGATTCTCGACCCGGTCGGCGGCAACTATGCGGAGCTTAATCAGAAGGTGGTGGCGCTCGATGGCCGCTGGGTGAACATCGGTTTGATGGGCGGGCGTGATGCCAAATTCGATCTGGCCGCGATGCTCGGCAAGCGCGTGCAGTTCATTGGCTCGACCTTGCGCACCCGCAGCGATCAATTCAAGGCGGACTTGCTGGGTGATCTGAGCCAGCAGGTATGGCCGCTGTTCACTGAGGGTCGACTCAAACCGCAGTTGGAGCGTACCTTTGCAGCCAAGGATGTGGAGGCCGCTTTTGCTGCGCTTGCCAGCAATACTGTGTCCGGAAAGGTTGCGTTGCTGTTAGACGAATCTCTAAGTTAATCAGCAGCTTCCATTACGCGTTTGTATTGCGGATCCATGACATCGATTTACTAAACCAATCGTTGTCATGGGTTCAATCAATGTGCTCTTTCAGTCACATCGGCCTACTATCCTTCCTGTAAATTTCTTAACCCTGAAATTTCTCAACCAGAAGGACTTACTGAATGTCTCTGATCAACACCGAAGTCAAACCTTTCGCCGCCAATGCTTTTCACAACGGTAAATTCATCGAAGTGACCGAGCAGTCCCTGAAGGGCAAGTGGTCGGTACTGATCTTCATGCCGGCAGCATTCACCTTCAACTGCCCAACCGAAATCGAAGACGCTGCCAACAACTACGCCGAGTTCCAGAAAGCCGGCGCTGAAGTTTACATCGTGACCACCGACACCCACTTCTCCCACAAAGTGTGGCACGAGACTTCGCCAGCTGTTGGCAAGGCCAAGTTCCCGCTGATCGGTGACCCGACTCACCAACTGACCAACGCTTTCGGCGTGCACATCCCGGAAGAAGGTCTGGCTCTGCGCGGTACCTTCGTGATCAACCCGGAAGGTCAGATCAAGACTGTAGAAATCCACTCCAACGAGATCGCTCGTGACGTGTCGGAAACCCTGCGCAAGCTGAAAGCTGCTCAGTACACCGCTGCTCACCCAGGTGAAGTTTGCCCAGCCAAGTGGAAAGAAGGCGAGGCCACTTTGGCTCCGTCGCTCGACCTGGTCGGCAAGATCTAAGAGACAGCTCGGAGCCTGCCATCAGGCTCCCCTGTTTCACGTAAGCAGCGCTGCGGGGCATTACCTGCTCCGCACGCCCAAATGCCTGGGCGCAATCCGCTCGGGCATTTTTTTCCCTGAAATTCGTATATGGAAGGATCGCTACCATGTTGGACGCCACTCTGAAGACCCAATTGAAGGCTTACCTCGAAAAGGTTACCCAGCCATTCGAGATCGTCGCGTCCCTCGATGACAGCGACAAATCCCGCGAACTCAGCGGCCTGTTGCACGAAATCATCGGCCTGACCGATAAAATTTCCCTGCGTGAAGATGGCAGCGATGACCGCAAGCCGTCTTTCGCCCTGAACCGCCCCAACGCGAATATCAGCCTGCGTTTCGCCGGTATTCCGATGGGCCACGAATTCACCTCGCTGGTGCTGGCCCTGCTGCAAGTGGGTGGCCACCCGTCGAAGCTGGCGGCAGATGTACTTGAGCAGATCAAGAACCTGCCCGGCGAATTCAACTTTGAAACCTACTACTCGCTGTCCTGCCAGAACTGCCCGGACGTGGTCCAGGCGTTGAACCTGATGGCCGTGCTCAATCCGAACATTCGCCACGTCGCCATCGACGGCGCGCTGTTCCAGGATGAAGTCGAGAAGCGCCAGATCATGTCGGTGCCAAGCATCTACCTGAACGGCGAACTGTTCGGCCAGGGCCGTATGGATGCCGAGCAGATCCTGGCGAAAATCGACACCGGCGCTGCCACCCGTGATGCCGAGAAGTTGAACAGTAAAGAAGCATTCGACGTACTGGTAGTCGGCGGTGGCCCAGCCGGCGCTGCAGCGGCTATCTACGCCGCACGTAAAGGCATCCGTACCGGTGTCGCGGCTGAGCGCTTTGGCGGTCAGGTGCTGGACACCATGGCGATCGAGAACTTCATTTCCGTACAGGAAACCGAAGGCCCGAAACTGGCCCGTGCCCTTGAAGAGCACGTGAAGCAGTACGAAGTCGACATCATGAACCTGCAACGTGCCACGGCTCTGGTACCGGCTAAAAATCCGGGCGAGCTGCACGAAATCAAGTTCGAAAGCGGCGCCTCGCTGAAAGCCAAAACCGTGATTCTGTCCACCGGCGCCCGTTGGAGAGAAATGAACGTGCCGGGCGAGCAGGACTACCGCAACCGCGGCGTGGCCTACTGCCCGCACTGCGACGGCCCGCTGTTCAAGGGCAAACGCGTCGCCGTGATTGGTGGCGGTAACTCCGGTGTGGAAGCGGCTATCGACCTGGCGGGTATCGTCAGCCACGTTACCCTGATCGAGTTCGACAGCCAGCTGCGTGCCGATGCCGTACTGCAACGCAAACTGCACAGCCTGCCGAACGTGAAAGTGATCACCAGCGCGCTGACCAGCGAAGTGAAAGGCGACGGCCAGAAAGTGACCGGCCTGGTTTACAAAGACCGCAACTCCGACGAGTTCATCAACGTCGAGCTGGAAGGCATCTTTGTGCAGATCGGTTTGCTGCCCAACAGCGAATGGCTCAAAGGCACCATCGAGCTGTCGAACCGTGGCGAGATCATTGTGGATGCTCGTGGTGAGACGTCGCTGCCGGGGATCTTTGCTGCCGGTGACGTGACGACTGTGCCGTACAAGCAGATCGTGATTGCTGTTGGCGAAGGCGCGAAGGCTTCCTTGAGTGCCTTCGATCACCTGATTCGCACGACCTGATTGCTTCGGCGATAAACAAAAAGGGCAGCTTCGGCTGCCCTTTTTTATGCCCGTTTGTTCTACTTTCGATTAGCCCGAACAAACTCCGCCTGTGCCTGTGCCGAGGTCAATATCGAGTAACGCGTGGTGCGGGATACAGACTTGGCCAGAAACCGCTCGAACACCGGGTCAAACATCTGCCGATCAAGCCCCGGCTGTTCGGCCTGCAAATACGCCTCGCAGCACGCCCGGTAATCCGCCTCGGAAATAAAGCGCTTGATCCAGTACGTGAAGAAGTAACCCAGCAAAAAGCCCAGGCTGGCATCGCGATTGATGACGGTGTGGGCGCAGCACTCGAAATCGATCAGCTTCAACTGGCCGTCCGGCGCGATCAGGATATTTTTCGGGTGCGGGTCCATATGCACGAACCCGTCGTCGAGCATCTGCGCGAACAGGCGGAACACCTGGGGCAACAAGCTCGGCGCTTGCTCCGGCGCTTCTATCAGGCGCGCATCCACACTCTGATGGTTCTGCATAAAGCCGATCAGCAGGTATTCCTCGTGTAAAAACGGAAACCGCGCCTTGTAGCCATACGCGGCGATGCGCGGCACGTAAGCGGACTTGGCGCTCACCGCCGACAGGTTGAGGAACTCGTTGGTCAGGTCGTGCAGGCCCACGGCTTTTTTGATGCCCAGGTAGTTCTGCAGCTGTTTCTTCCAGTGGCTCAGCCGGTTGTACTTGAGCACCCATTTCGGCTCGCCGGCCAGCAGGCACACGAGGCGGGTGTCTTCTGGAGGGTCGAGGGTGATGCGGTCTTGCGGCGCGGCAAAGAAGTGCTCGATGGCCGCCGACAGCTCCACTTGCTGAGTCGGGTCGAGGTGGAAGGTGATGCCGCGAATGGTGCGCTGGGTGTAATGGCGGGTGAGACGTTTGAGGTGGCGCATGCGGCTGTCCTTATGCCTGGGCGAAAAAAGCGCGCCATAGTAAGCCAAGGAAGCGGGTTTGCAGAGATGGGAAGCGGTTACCGGTCTAATGGCAACCGCCGTATTATCAACGCCAGCTAAGGATCGGCCAGCCGGCTTTGACGGCATGCTCACGCAGCACCGGGTCGGGGTTTACTACCCGCGGCTGGCTCACTTGCGACAGCAGCGGCAAATCATTGCGCGAGTCGGAGTAGAAGTACGCGCCGTCCAGGCTTTCGCCTTCCTGTTCCAGCCACGCCTGCAAGCGGGTGACCTTGCCTTCGCGGTACGTCAGCACGCCACGGGTTTTGCCGCTGTAGTGGCCGTGCTCTTCTTCCAGATCAATCGCCAGCACTTCATCGATTTTCAACCGCGCGGCAATCGCGCTGACCAGAAAATGCGCCGAGGCGGAAATCACCAGAATCCGGTCGCCAGCCTCGCGGTGGGTGGCCAGGCAGCGGGTAGCGTCGCTGAAGAAGATCGGCTCGATCACATCCTCCACAAACGGCTCAACCACAAAGGCCACTTCCTCGGCCGTGCGCCCCACTAAGGGCGAGAGGCTGAAGGTCATATAGTCTTCCATCGCCAGTTTGCCTTCGGCGTACAGCGCCATTAGCTCGTGGTCTTTTTTCACGAACGACTCGCCGTCCACCCAGCCGATATCGGCCATGTGTTCGCTCCACAGGCTCGCGCAGTCGCCGTCGATCAGGGTGTCGTCCAGGTCGAAAATTGCCAGGGCCATTACGCCACCTCCCGGATTGCGTCGTTGTCGATGCTCAGCGTCAGGCGCTTGCCGTTGCCGTGCAAGTCGTCGGCGCTGCGGTTCAGTACATCCACCAGCAACTCCACGCCGCGGGCTTCCACGCGGTAGCGAATCACGTTGCCGAGCAAGCTGTGGCTGCGCACTTCGGCGTCGATATCACCCACCCCGAGGGAAATCGCTTCCGGGCGAATGGCCACGCGGCTCGCCACCGGGCGCAACAGCAAGCGGCTGGCGGCATCGGCGTCGAGCAGGTTGTAGTTGCCGATAAAGCCGGCGGCGAAGGCGTCGACCGGTGCGGTGTACAGGGTTTCGGCATCACCGCTCTGCACGATCTTGCCGGCGTTCATCAGGAAGATGCGGTCCGACATGGTCAGCGCTTCTTCCTGGTCGTGGGTGACGAAAATCGTGGTCAGTCCCAGGTCTTGTTGAATGCTGCGGATCTGTTCGCGCAGGTGTTTGCGAATGCGCGCATCGAGGGCCGACAGCGGCTCGTCGAGCAGCAGCAAACGCGGGCGCGTCACCAGCGAGCGGGCCAGGGCTACACGTTGGCATTGGCCGCCGGAAAGCTGGTGCGGATAACGGTCGGCAAAGGCGCCGAGCTCGACCATGTCCAGCGCTTCCTTTACGCGCTTGGCGCTGTCTTCCTTGCTGACCTTTTGCATGCGCAGGCCGAAGGCGACGTTCTGCTGCACGCTCATATTGGGGAACAGCGCATAGCTCTGGAACACCATGCCGATATCGCGCTTTTGCGGCGACAGCGGCACCAGGTCCTGGCCTTCGAGCAGAATCTGCCCGCCGTTCACTTCGGTAAGGCCGGCGATGCAACGCAGCAGCGTGGATTTGCCGCAGCCGGACGGGCCGAGCAGGGTAACGAATTCGCCCTTGCCGATTTCGCAGTTGATATCGCTGAAAATCGAGGTGGCGGCGTAGCTTTTGTGCAGCCCCTGAATGCTCAGAAAACTCATGCTTGGTCCTTGTTCAAACGGTTGGCTGCCCAGGTGAACAGCAGCACGAAAAAGAAGTAAGAAATCACCAGGGCGCTGTTGAAGTGGCCGCTGCTGTTTTTCATGTTGTTCAGGTAGACCTGCAGGGTTTCATAGCGCGTACCCACCAGCAGGTTGGCGAACACGAACTCGCCAAACAGGAAGGAGAACGAGAGAAACAGCGACACCATCAGGCCCTTGCGTAGGTTGGGCAGCACCACCAGAAAGGCGGCTTTCCAGGTGCTGGCGCCGAGCAGGTGGGCGGCGTCCATCAGGTCGGTGAGGTTGATCGCTTGCAGGTTGTTGGTGATGGCCCGGTACATAAACGGCAGCGCCACGGTGAAGTAGCAGCCGATCAGAATCCACGGCGTACCCACCATCGCCAGCGGCCCGGAGCCGTAGATTTGCAGCAGGCCCACCGACGACACCACCGGCGGCACGGCGAAGGGCAGCAGAATCAGGATGTTCATCAGGCCGTCGAGTTTCGGGAAGTGGTAATGCACCACAAACAGCAGCGGCAGAATCAGCACCACCGACAGCAGCAGCGCGCCAAAACACACCAGCAGCGATTGGCCGAAGGCGGCGAGAAAACGCGGGTCGGTCCACAGCTGGGCGTACCACTTGAGCGTCAGGCCATCGGGCAGGATGGTCGCCGACCAGCTGGTGGAAATGGAGTAGAGCAGGGTGCCGGCCAGCGGCAACAACAGAATCAGAAACAGCAGAGTGACCACCGTGCGGTGATACAGCCCGGCCGCTCGGGCTTCAACGCGCGACATGGTAGCTCCTCTTCAACAGCCATTGATGCACCACGGTAATCACCGCCATCAGCCCCACCAGCACCATCGCCAGGGCGCTGGCCAGGTTCGGGTTGAGCGAGATATCACCGGCCACCATGGCGGCAATGCGGATCGGCAACACGTTGAAGTTGCCGGTAGTCAGGGCATACACCGTGGCGTACGCGCCGAGGGCGTTGGCCAGCAGAATAATGAAGGTGCCGAGCAGTGCTGGGGTCAGCACCGGCAGGCCGATATGCCGCCAGAAATCCCAGGTGCTGGCGCCGAGCAATTCGGCCGACTCGCGCCAGTCTTCGCGCAACGCGTCGAAGGCCGGGTAGAGCAGCAGCACGCCGAGGGGAATCTGGAAGTAGGTGTAGAGCACGATCAGACCGGTTTTCGAATACAGGTTGAAGTCGTCGATGACCCCGGCCTGCTTGAGGATGATGGTGAGCGCGCCGTTAAAGCCCAGCAAAATGACGAACGCAAAGGCCAGCGGCACGCCGGCGAAGTTGCTGGTCATATTGGAAAACGCCATGACGAAGTCGCGCAGCTTGCTGTCGACTTTACGCAGCGAGTAGGCGCCGAGAATGGCGATGACGATGCCGATGACGCTCGACCAGAAAGATATTTCCAGGCTGTGCTGGATGGCCTGCAGGTAGAACTTGGAGCTGAACACTTTCGCGTAATTGCTCAAGCCCCAGCCGGCGGCACTGTCCAGGCTATTGATCGCCACCCACAACAGCGGCGCGATCTGAAAGGCAATAAAGAACACGGCAAAGGGCAGCAGGCAGAGTACGGCGAGCCATTTGCCACGGGTGACTGAACTCACTTCAACAGCTCCCGGCAGACAGGTTTGTCGTGCGGCACACCGAGCAATTCGCAGATGGTGCCGCACAGGTCGGTTTGTTTCGGTTGCGCGTAGTTATCCAGGCTGAAGGCATCGCCGAGCACGAACAGCGGCACTTCGCGTTCTTCATTGAGTGTGCCGTTGTGTGAGCGGTCGTTGTTCATGCCGTGGTCGGCAGTCACCAGCACCTGGTAACCGGCGTCGAGCCAGCGTTGCAGGTACTCGGCCAGCAGCAGGTCGGCGACCCGCGCGCTGTTGCGGTACTGCGGGCTGTCGAGCCCATGCTTGTGGCCCGCGTCGTCGATATTCATCGGGTGCACCAGCAGAAAATTCGGCGTAACCCGCACCCGCAGGCTTTCGCCATCGGCGAACAGGTGGGAGTCGGGGTAGTGGTCGGCGTAATAAAAATGCCCGTGCTGAATCGGCAGCTCGGCGGCATCGGTATGGCGGTCACGGGCAGCATTGAAGGGGCTGCGGTTATACAGCTCGCTTACCCAGTGGTACGCGGCGGCTGCGGTGGTCAAACCGCCGGCGGTGGCGTAGTGAAAAATGCTCTGCTGGTTGGACAGGCGCGAAACATCGTTATGCACGATGCCGCTTTCAATAGGGGGAATGCCGGTGAGGATGCATTCGTACAGCGGTCGCGACAGTGACGGCAGCTCGCATTCGAGCTTGTACAAGGCCGCGCGGCCTGCGCCGCAGTACGCCTGCAGATGGCCCATGGCATGTTGTGCGACGCCGTAATTGAGGCCGTCGAGTACTACCAGGATGACGTTGTGTTTCATGCACTACCTCTGGAAGTTGTTAGCCCAAAAAGAAGAAAGCGGCACGCCGCTTTCTTCTTCAAGACTAGGCCGACGAGCCTTTTATTCCATGTTGATGATCACGTTTTCCTGCCACAGGCTCGGCAGGGCCTTGGAGGTTTCTTCCCAGGCCTTGGCGTCCTTGATCGGCTGCACTTTGGCGTATTGCGCGTTCGGCAGCAGCTTGGCTTGTACGTCGGCCGGCAGGGTCAGGTGTTCAGCACGGATCGGGCGGGCGTTGCCTTTGGCCAGGTTGATCTGGCCAGCGTCGCTGAAGATGTACTCACGTGCCAGCTTGGCGGCGTTCGGGTGCTTGGCGTATTTGTTGATGATGGTGGTGTAGCCGGAGATCACCGAACCGTCGGACGGGATCAGCACTTCAAAGCGGCTTGGGTCGATCTGGTCGCGGTAGCTCAGGCCGTTGAAGTCCCAAACGATGCCCACTTCCACTTCACCTTTTTCCAGGGTCTGGATGGTGGGGTTGGACAGCGACAGGCGACCTTGCTTGGCGATTTCAGCGAACAGGTCGAGGCCCGGCTGAATATTCTTCTCGTCACCGCCTTTGGCGATGGCGGCAGCCAGTACACCGTTAACGGCTTGGGCGGCGGCGCTTACGTCACCGATGGCGACTTTGTATTTGCCTTTTTCCAGGTCAGCCCAGGATTTCGGAACATCTTTAACCAGCTTCTTGTTCACGATAAACGCGATGGAGCCGGTGTAAGCCAGGGCCCAGTGGCCGTCTTTGTCTTTGGCCCAATCCGGAATCTGTGCCCAGGTGGTTGGTTTGTAGGGTTGGGTGACACCCTGCGCGGTGGCGATGGGGCCGAAGGCCGCACCGACGTCACCGATATCGGCAGTGGCATTGTCTTTTTCAGCGGCGAACTTGGCGATTTCCTGCGCCGAGCTCATGTCGGTGTCCAGGTGCTTGAGGCCGTAGATTTTGCCCAGATCGACCCAGGTGTCTTTCCAGTTGGCCCAGCTGTCCGGCATGCCCACGCTGTTTACTTCGCCTTCAGACTTGGCGGCGGTTTCGAGGCTTTTCAGGTCGGTATCGGCGGCCATGGCGAGGTTGGCCAGAGCAATGGTCGATCCCAGGATTGAAGCTAGCAACAGGCGTTTCATTCGACGCTCCTTCGTGTTGAGGGTGTTGGTCTAGATCAGCAATAGCCAAGCCAAGTTAGCGGGGTTGGATGACAATTTTGTGTCGGACCGCTCTGGCACGCTGCCCCGTGCAGGGTTGTGGGGGAGGCGTCCAGCAAGCGTAGACCATGGTTAAGTGCTTGATTTGAAAAATATAGAAGGTGCACGGCGGTTGGCATGTAGCGTGCAAAAGCTGTGTGGTGTCATCCAATAGTCATCTAGGCTGGCTAGGGTTATTCCGTGTTTTCGGGCGTTTTCGTTGCCCGGCCTGGCCCTGAAATGGGGCTGGACTAGTCCAGATGAGGGCAATTGATGCGAGATGAGGCGCCCCGTGCCGTGACAGCGATCTGTCGGGCACTGGAAGAACAGATAGAGCATGGCCTGTTACCGGCCGGTAGTAAGCTGCCGGCCGAGCGTAAATTGAGCGAGGTGTTCGACACCACGCGCATCACTTTGCGTGAGGCGTTGGGGCAGTTGGAGGCGCAGGGGCTGATCTACCGCGAGGAGCGTCGCGGCTGGTTTGTGTCGTTGCCGCGCCTGGCCTACAACCCGCTGGTGCGCAGCCACTTCGATGCCATGGTCGGCGAGCAGGGGCGCACGCCGTCTACCGAGGTGATTGCCGCGCGGCTAATGCCGGCACCGGCGGCGATCTGCAATCTGCTTGAGTTGCCTGCGCTGTCCAGCGTTATTCAGATTCGCCGCGCGCGTCGCGTGGATGGGCGGCTGGTGCTGTATGTAGAGCACTACCTCAACCCGGCGTACTTCCCCGGCATTCTCGAGTTTGACCTGACGTTGTCGCTGACCGAGCTGTATGCCCGCCAGTACGACATTCACTACGGCCGGGTGCGCTTCGATATGGTGCCCACCGCGTTGCACCTGGAAGCGGCGGCGGCCTTGAAGGTGTCAGTGGGCAGCCCGGCGCTGTGCATCACCCGGGTGAACCGCGACCAGCATGGGCGGTTGATCGATTGCGATATCGAGTGTTGGCGGCATGATGCGATTCATGTGAGCGTTGAGGTGCCGGAATAACGCACCGTCATTCCCGCGTAGGCGGGAATCCAGACTTGTGCGCCTTGCACAGCACTTCGCTCAATCCAGAATTCTGGGTCCCGCCTACGGGGGGGCGACGGAGGGGAGTTTTATCCCCGGCCTGGCTGCCATTGCGGATAAGCCGGAATCCCCTGCGCGTTCAACCATTCCTTGTCGAACTCGGTCCAGATATGTTGCTGCGGCCGCTTGCCCGGATCTTCATCCAGCGTCGCGACCCGCACAATCACATGGGGCTGCGCCGCCGATCGGCAATCAGGTGGCTGCCGCACAACGGGCAGAAGCAGCGGAATTTGCCTGGCGAGGATTCGAAGCGGGCCAGCTTGTCTTCCCCACTCAGCCAACGAAAGTGCTCACGCATCACCCCGGCCGTGGTGGCGAACGCCGCCGCATGGGCTTTGCGGCAGGTGTCGCAATGGCAGTGGCTGATGGGCATTCGAGGCTGTCGACCTCGTAGGTGATGGCCTTGCATAAGCAACTGCCTAACATATGTCCCCCGAGGGTGCGATGGTCTTGTTGGGCTTCGCTGTGCTCAACCCAACCAACTTCGTGGCGTAGGTTGGGTTGAGCGCAGCGAAGCCCAACGGCGGTGTCTGCCGTTAGAACAACTCAGTGCCGTAAAACGCCGTCAGCACCTTCACCAGGTGCTCCAGGTCGTGGCTGCCGGCCAACTCGCGAATCGAGTGCATGGCAAACGTCGGCAAGCCGATGTCCACGGTGCGCACACCCAACTGGCTGGAAATGATCGGGCCGATCGTCGAGCCACAGCCCATATCGCTGCGCACCACAAAGCTTGCACCGGCACTTCCTCGGCCAGGCAAAGGTGGCGGAAGAAACCGGCGGTTTCGCTGCTGGTGGCGTAGCGCTGGTTGCTGTTGACCTTGATCACCGGGCCGGCATTGAGTTTCGGGCCGTGGTTGCCGTCGTGTTTGTCGGCGTAGTTGGGGTGCACGCCGTGGGCGTTGTCGGCCGATACCAGCAAGGATTTCTGAATCACCCGGACAAAGTCTTCGTCCTGCGGAAGCACGCGGCGCAGTACTTGTTCCAGCATCGGGCCGTCGGCGCCGCAGCAGGAACTGGAGCCGACTTCCTCGTGGTCGGTGCAGATTAAAAAGCAGCTTTCATCGTCGGCGCTGTGCAGCAGGGCTTGCAGGCCGGCGAAGCACGACAGCAGGTTGTCCAGGCGCGCGCCGGCAATAAAGTCGGCGTTCAGGCCGATGACGGCGGCGTCCTGAGTGTCGTAGAAGCTCAGCTCGTAATCCAGCACGGCGTCGGCGTTCAGGCCGTGTTCGCGGCCGAGTTGGTCGGCGAGCAGGGCGCGGAAGTCGTAGCGCTCATCGCCGGCCACCTGCGCCAGAATCGGCGGTAGCTCGTTCTGTGCATTGATCGCCCAGCCCTGATTGGCCTCGCGGTTCAGGTGGATGGCGAGGTTAGGGATGATGGCAATCGGCACCAGAAAGTCGATCAGCTGGCTTTCCACCTTGCCGTCGCGGCGGAAGGTGACGCGCCCGGCCAGCGACAGGTCGCGGTCGAACCACGGGGCGAGCAGGGCGCCGCCGTACACTTCCACGCCCAGTTGCAGAAAACCGTGGCGTTGCAGCTCGGGCTGCGGTTTTACCCGCAGGCACGGGCTGTCGGTGTGCGCGCCAACCATGCGCAAGCCGCCTTCCAGCGGCGCGCGCTTGCCCAGCTTGAAGGCGATGATCGAGGAGTCGTTACGGGTGACGTAGTAGCGGCCACCGGCTTCGGTATGCCAGGTGTCGCGCTCGTTCAGGTGCACGTAACCGGCGGTTTCCAGGCGCATGGCCAGGCTGGCGGTGGCGTGGAACGGGGTCGGCGAGGCCTTGAGGAAATCGATCAGGCCTTGGTTCAATTCTTCGCGCATAGGGCACTCCAGGCGGCAATGCCGCGGAGTTTACCGTATACAGCCGCAGGCTTCAGCCGATCACCAGCTTGCCGCTGAGAAACACATCACGGCGTTCCTTGCGGCCGACCTTTTCATGCTTGGTCAACTGGTACACCGCGTCGAACCGGGCGCGATCAAACGGGCCCTGGGTGGCGATAAAGGCTTCCACCAGCTCGTCGTAATGGCGCTCGATGATGAACTTGTGAATTTCGCGGTAGTAGAAGAAGCCCATCTGGAAACCCAGCACCTCGCTGAAATACTGCGAGCGGTAGGCGAAGGCGTTTTCCAGGTCGATGGCCCGCGCTGATGTGCCGTCGGGACTGATCATCACGTTAGCGGCCCAAAGGTCCATATGAATGATGTGCTTGGCGTTCAGGCTGGCGAGTAACTCGAACGAGGTGGCTATGAACTGGCGCACGTCGTCGGGATGGCTCTTGAGCCAGTGATGGCCGTCGATATGGTCGTCCAGCAGGCCGGTCAGCAAAAACACTTCGCGGGTCAGGCCCAGGCGCGATTTGGTATGGCCAAAGCCGACCAGGGGCGCCACGCCGACACCGCGGCGGTTGGCCTCGGCGGTGTTGATCAATTCTTCGATTGGCCAGTCGTAGCGCCCGTCGCTGTGCGGTTTACGCCAGGTCACGCGCAGCTTGGCTTTGAACGTGTTGAGGGGCTGGATCTTGGCGAACAAGGCGTTGCTGCCGGCAGTAAATGGTCGGCTGTAGCGCTTGTGGTTGGCGTTTTTGCGCCCGTGAATCAGCTGCTGCAAAGCATGCAGGGCACCAGCGTCCGGCGCTTCGCGCAGAAACAGGGTGGTGTTCTGGATGTGCAGAGGGAACGGGTAGTCGAGATGAAGCTGCCGGCTGAACATAAATGCGCCAGCCTCCGTGCTGGTGTTTTGTTAGAAGGCGGCCATTATGGGGCCATCACTTCGAAACTCCGCAATGTTTTGTAACGCGCTCGACACATTTTTTGCTAGGCGCTAACCAATGCCCATTCCAGAGCGGCCGCCGCTGCGGTCAGAACGGCGCCGGGCATTCGAAGCGCAGGCGTTCGCCGGTTTTCGGCTGGGTAAAGGCCAGCATGGCGGCGTGCAGGCACAGGCGCGGATAAGCGGCCAAGGCTTGTTCGTGGGCGTACAAACCGTCACCCAGCAGCGGGTGGCCAATCGACAACATATGCACGCGCAACTGGTGCGAGCGGCCGGTGATGGGCGTGAGTTCCACGCGGGCCCAGTCGCCGCAACGCTCCAGCACTTTCCAGAACGTTAGGGCGTTGCGCCCGTGTTCGTGGTCGACCACATGGCGCGGTTTGGTCGGCGGGTCGTAGCGCAGCGGCAGGTCGATGCTGCCGCTGTCCAGTTCCGGCTGGCCCCAGCACAGGGCGATATAGGCTTTTTCGGTTTCACGGTCGTGGAACTGGCGCGACAGCTCGCGGTGGGTGTCGGCGTCGCGGGCCAGCAGAATCAGGCCAGAGGTTTCCCAGTCCAGGCGGTGCACGATGCGCGCCTCGGGATACCCGTTTTCCTGGAGGCGAGTGATCAGGCAATCCTTGTTGTCATCGGCGCGGCCGGGCACCGACAACAGCAGGGTAGGCTTGTTGACCAGCAGGATCTGTTCGTCCTGGTAGACGATTTCAACGTTCGACAGCGGCATGCTTTAAACCCACAAAAACCATTCTTTCAAAAACGACAACGGCGGCCGAAGCCGCCGTCATGCTTACCCTGGGGATCAACGATCCGGCAGGGTGATATTGAGCTCGAGAATCGAGCAGCTGCCTTGGCTTTCCAGGGCGACCTGCACTTGGTCCGAGTCGATATTGACGTACTTGCGGATCACCTCGACCAGTTCCTGCTGCAGGGCCGGCAAGTAGTCCGGCTTACTGCGCTGACCGCGCTCGTGAGCAACGATAATCTGCAGACGCTCTTTCGCAATCGACGCGGTGGTTTCTTTTTTGCGCTCGCGAAAGAAGTCGAAAATATTCATTCACGACCTCCAAACAGGCGTTGCATGAAGCCCTGCTTTTTCACATCGAGGAAACGGTGCGCGACTTCCTTGCCCAGCAGGCGGTCGACGGCATCGCTATAGGCTTGGCCAGCATCGCTCTGGTCATCGAGAATTACCGGCACGCCCTGGTTCGACGCCTTGAGTACGGCTTGCGACTCTGGGATTACGCCGAGCAGGCGAATGGCGAGGATTTCTTCAACGTCTTCGACGCCGAGCATTTCGCCTTTCAGTACGCGCTCAGGGTTGTAGCGGGTTAGCAGCAGGTGTTCTTTGATCGGCTCTTCACCCAGCTCGGCGCGGCGCGATTTGCTCGCCAGCAGGCCCAGCATACGGTCGGAGTCACGTACCGAGGACACTTCCGGGTTGGTCACGACAATGGCTTCGTCGGCGAAGTACATCGCCAGGTGCGCGCCTTTTTCGATACCGGCCGGCGAGTCGCACACGACGTATTCAAACGTGTTGCGCAGCTCGTTAATGATTTTTTCCACGCCTTCCTTGGTCAGCGCGTCTTTGTCGCGGGTCTGACTGGCAGCGAGGACGTAGAGGTTTTCCAGGCGTTTGTCTTTGATCAGGGCTTGGGTGAGGGTGGCTTCGCCGTTGACGACGTTAACGAAGTCGTAAACCACGCGGCGTTCGCAGCCCATGATGAGGTCGAGGTTACGCAGACCGACGTCGAAGTCGACGATGACAGTCTTGTGCCCACGCAGGGCGAGGCCGGTACCGATGGCGGCGCTGGTGGTGGTTTTACCGACGCCACCTTTGCCGGATGTGACTACGAGGATCTTGGCCAAGGTGATTCACCCCAAATATGAAGAAATGCGGGAATCTGACGCCAATTTGTGGCTTCCAGATGCCCTTTTTGTGTCCTGAAAAGTGGCCGCAGTATCCGTTAAAGCCGGGTGATGTTCAACACGTCACCGGTCAGGCTGACTTGCACCGCATCGCCCCACAGCGGGTCGCGGCGCAGGTCTTCGGACACCTTGTATTGCCCGGCAATCGAGAGCATTTCGGCGCCCATTTGCTGGCAGAAAATACGTGCCTTGGTGTCGCCTTTTACGCCGGCCAGAGCCCGGCCGCGCATGGGCGCGTAAACATGGATGTTGCCGTCGGCGAGAAGTTCCGCACCGGCACTGACCGGCGCCAGCACGATCAAGTCGCCGCCCTGGGCGTAGATCTGCATGCCGCCGCGTACCGGCGTATTGATGACCTTTGTAGGTTTTACCAGCGGCTCAGGCGGCTTTTCCGCCTTTCTTTTGGCCGCAATCTCTACCGGTTCTACCAGTTTTTCCCGCGCGCCGGAGGGCGGCAGCACGGGAATGTCGAGTGCTTGCGCGGCAGCGATGTCTTCTTCGCGGTTGGCGCGAATGGCCAGGGTGCGCAGACCATGGCGGCGACACAGGGCCATGAGCTCGGCCAGGTCGAGCACGCCCTCGGCGTCGGGCAACTTGTCGAGGGCCAGTACCAGCGGAATATTGCTGAAGAAATTCGGCGCCTGGGCAACCTTTTCGGCCAGTTGTTGTTCCAGGCGCTCAAGGTCATTGTGCGCAAGCTCAAGCACAGTGATGGCGAGCATGCTGCCTTTAAGCTGGAATACGGGGTCTTGGTTGAGCAGATCGGCTTGGCTCATGGGGTGCCTGATGCGCCTTACAAAAAATGGGGCTGAATGCAGAAGTGCCAGCAGCGCGCGGTGGCGCTGATTTAAGACCGGACTTATAGCGAGAACGCGGTTGGGCCGCAAGCCGCGAGCAGTGCTGTAGAATGCGCGCCTTTGTTTGATTCGGAAGCACCGATGGATCGTCCGCAGTTTCGTCGCCAATTTCTTCACCCGCGTTATTGGGCGCTCTGGCTGGGCCTGGGCCTGCTCTGGTTGCTGGTGCAGCTGCCGTATTCGGTCTTGCTCGGGCTGGGCCGTGGCCTGGGTTGGGCCATGTATCTGGGCGCCCGTTCGCGCCGCGAAATCGCCGCACGCAATCTGGAACTGTGTTTCCCGCAGATGAGCGCCGGCGAGCGTAAAAAGCTGCTGAAAGAAAACTTCGCGTCCACCGGCATCGCCTTTTTCGAAATGGCCATGAGCTGGTGGTGGCCGACCAAACGCCTGGCCCGCCTGGCGCATATCGAAGGCCTGCAATATTTGCAGGAAGCCCAAGTGCAAGGGCAGGGCGTAATCCTGATGGCTGTGCACTTCACCACCCTGGAAATCGGCGCCGCTCTGTTGGGCCAACGCCACACCATCGATGGCATGTACCGCGAACATAAAAATGCGCTGTTCGACTTCGTGCAGCGCCGTGGCCGTGAGCGCCACAACCTCGACGCCCAGGCCATCGAGCGTGAAGACGTACGCGCCATGCTCAAGGTGCTACGCGCCGGCCGGGCCATCTGGTACGCACCCGATCAGGACTACGGCGCCAAGCAAAGCGTGTTTGTGCCGCTGTTTGGCATTACCGCTGCTACCGTCACCGCCACCAGCAAGTTCGCCCGCCTGGGCCGCGCCCAGGTGATGCCGTTCACGCAGAAACGTTTGCCCAATGGCGGCGGCTACAAACTGGTGATTCACCCGCCGTTGCGCAATTTCCCCGGCGACTCCGAAGAGGAAGACTGCCTGCGGGTAAACCAGTGGGTGGAGCGAGCCATTTTGAGTTGCCCCGAGCAATACCTGTGGGCGCACCGCCGCTTCAAGACCCGGCCGCCGGGTGAGGCGAAGTTGTACAAGAAGCGCAGCTAGGCAGGCGCTTCTATACTCGCGAAAACCCCCGTAGAGAGGCTTTGATGAATCTAGCGCACGATCCAACAAAACCGGTGACTGGGCTGATTCTTTCAGGCGGCGGGGCACGAGCGGCCTATCAGGTCGGGGTGCTGGCGGCGATTGCCGATCTGCTGCCCGACACCACGCAAAATCCGTTTCCCGTCATCGTTGGCACCTCGGCCGGCGCCATCAACGCCGTGGGCCTGGCCTGCGGGGCGTTGCAGTTCAATGAGGCCATCAAGCGCCTTACCTATGTGTGGCAAAACTTCCACACCCACCAGGTGT
This sequence comes from Pseudomonas sp. CC11G, assembly GCF_056174845.1. NCBI lineage: Bacteria > Pseudomonadati > Pseudomonadota > Gammaproteobacteria > Pseudomonadales > Pseudomonadaceae > Pseudomonas > Pseudomonas sp. CC11G. Next base: position 242,931 of record NZ_JBWBZC010000006.1, on the reverse strand, counting down.
ACCGCAGCGACTTCTCCGGTGTGGTCCGCCAGGCCAGTCGTTTTTTTGGCCATAGTCTGCTCGGCCTGGGCAAACGTTCGCCGGTTGCCCTGCTCGACAGTTCCCCGTTGGGCGGCTTGCTCGCCGAACACCTGGATTTTTCCGGCATCGCCGCTGCGGTGCGTATGCGCAAATTGCGCGCGGTGGCGGTAACGGCGTTCGGGTATGACTCCGGGCAAGCCGTCACCTTCTACCAGGGTCGCGCCACCATTGACCCCTGGTTTCGCCATCGCCGCGTCGGCGTGCCGACCCGTTTGCAGCTTGAGCACTTATTGGCCAGTGCCGCGATACCGCTGATTTTTCCGCCGGTAAAAATCAACCGCGAGTTCTTCGGCGACGGCGCCATGCGCCAGTCGGCACCCATCAGCCCGGCGCTGCACCTGGGCGCCAATCGGGTGCTGGTGGTGGGCGTGAGCGGCAATGGCAACCCGGAGAATGTGCCGGTGCGCACGCGCATCGCCGGGCCGCCGAGCCTGGCGCAAGTCAGCGGCCATTTGCTGAACAGCACCTTTATCGACAGCCTGGAAAGCGACATCGAACTGCTCGAGCGGATGAACCAGATGTGCCGGTTGTTGCCCTCTGATTTGCCGGCGAAAAGCACGGCGATCAAACCGGTCGAGGTGCTGGTGATTGCCCCGAGCAAACCGCTGGACCGCATCGCCGCGCGCCATTGGCATGAGCTGCCGCGCACGCTGCGTATGTTCTTGCGCGGGCCGGGGGCGAAAAAAGCCGGTGGGGCAGGGGTGTTGAGTTACCTGCTGTTCGAGTCGGGGTACTGCAATGAGCTGATCGAGCTGGGGTATCAGGACGCGATGGCGAAGAAAGCGGAGTTGGTGTGCTTTCTGGGGTTGGAGCCGCAGGTGGCGGCGTCGCTGTGACGTTCGGTTTGCACGCGAACGCCCTTGGGACCGCGGTACAGCGCCCGACCCCGTAGGAGCGAGCTCGCTCGCGAACCCTGGAAACTCCGGTCGAGAATGTCGTTTGCAGGGTTCGCCAGCAAGCTGGCTCCTACGGGATAGGAAGGGGGTTAGGCCAGCACACCGTCACGCCAACGTTCCATCACGCCAATGTCCCATCACGAAAATCGCGCAACGCCTGCTCCACTTCCTCGCGGGTATTCATCACAAACGGCCCGTACTGCACGATTGGCTCGCCCAATGGCTTGCCGGCCACCAGCAGCACATTGGCTCCCTGTTCGCTGCTGAGCTGCAGAGCGCCCTGATCCGACAGGCGCACCAACCGCCCAGCCTCGACCTCGCGGCCATCAATCTGCAGGCTGCCGTCATACACATACAACATCACCCGATGCCCTTCCGGCAGGCGCGGCGCCACGCTATGGCCAGCGCCCAGGCGCAAATCGAACAGGTGCGGCTCGGTGTGCGGGCGCTGTACGGCGCCGACTTGCTGCACGTCACCGTCATTGAACTGACCGGCAATCACCACCACCTCGACGCCTTGCGCGGTGTGAATGTGCGGAATCTCGTCGGCCGGAATATCGCGGTAGCCAGGCTCGCCCAGCTTGTCTTTGCCGGGCAGGTTCAGCCACAGCTGAAAGCCGCGCATCGTGCCTTCTTCCTGCTCGGGCATTTCGCTGTGGATGATGCCGCGCGCAGCGGTCATCCATTGCACGCCGCCGTTGCCGAGCAGGCCGACATTGCCCAAGTGGTCTTCATGGCGCATGCGCCCTTCGAGCATATAGGTGATGGTTTCAAAGCCGCGGTGCGGGTGCGGCGGGAAGCCGGCGATGTAGTCGTCCGGGTTGACCGAGCCGAATTCGTCGAGCATCAGAAAGGGGTCGAAACGCTCTACGCCCATGCCGCCGAACACGCGGTTGAGGCGCACGCCGGCGCCGTCGGAGGCGGGCTGGCCGGGTTGGATGCTGAGGACGGTGCGGTTCATGGCGAGAGGCTCCATTCAGGTGATGGTGCCATGGTAATGGGTTTGAATGAATTGATTGGTGCGAATTAAGCGTTATATCTATCGAAGCCTTCGATGTTGTTCGGCGGAGCCCGTCGCCCCCGCGAAGGCGGGGGCCCAGGTTCGGTACTTTGTTGGGCGAAGTTACTCCCGAAATTCTGGATTCCCGCCTGCGCGGGAATGAAGGAGTCGGGGCGGGTTTATGCGGTCGACGTTACTCAGCAACCTGCAACTTGCGCGCCTCGGTGTACACGTAGCGCACTTTCTCGTATTCGAACGGCGAGTTGGTCTGGCCGTAGCGGAAGGTGGTCACGTAGCGGCGGTCGATGGAGCGCAGCAGGAACAGTTCGGGGTGGTCCTGGCTGACTTCGGCGACGTTGAGGAAGTTGATCTGGTTTTCGGCAGTGAAGTCCACCACCAGGCCACCGGTGTCGCGCAGGTTCGAGGGGCCGAGAATCGGCAGCATGATGTACGGGCCGGCCGGTACGCCGTAGAAGCCCAGGGTCTGGCCGAAGTCTTCGGACTGCTTGGGCAGGCCCATCATGGTCGCCGGGTCCCACAGGCCAACGATGCCGATGGTGGTGTTCAGCAGCAGGCGGCCGGTGGTTTCCATCGAGCGTTGGCCTTTGAGCTGCAACAGGCTGTTGAGCAGGTTGGGGATATCGCCCAGATTGCTGAAGAAGTTGCTAACGCCGCTGCGCACGAACTGCGGGGTGATATAGCGGTAGCCGTCTACCACCGGCAGAAACACCCACTCATCGAAGCGGTAGTTGAAGTGGTAGATGCGGCGGTTTACCGATTCCAGCGGGTCGTACACGTTGAGCGCGTCGAGGGTCGAGCGTTCGAATTCGTGCTGGTCCAGGCCCGGGTTGAATTTCAGCGCTTTTAGCGGCTCGGTGAAGCCGTCCGGTTCGGCAGCCACACCCGGCGCGGAAACCGGTTCGGCGGCGTGCGAGGTACCGCAAGCGAGCAGCATGGCGAGCAGCAAGGATGTCTTAGTCATGGAGCAGCTCCAGCATGGCGGCGGTGTTTACGCGGTAGTTGAGGTTGCCGCAGTGCCCGCCATGCGGGTACACGGTCAGACGATCGCCCAACGTTCTGCGTAAAAAGCCCAAATCGCCAGGGCCGAGAATTACGTCGTCCTTGTTGTGCATCGCCACGATCTTGTCGCTGGTTTTCATGTAGTCCTCAAGCGCGTACAGACTCACCTGGTCGATCAGCTGCAGCAGGCTGCCGCCGTCGGTGCGCGCGCGCCACATGGGAATCAGCTGTTCGCGGATATAGCAGTCGAAGTCGCATTGCAGGGCTTTGCGGAAATACGGGGTCAGGCTGGTGCCTTCGCTAATCGGCGTTTCCGGCGGGGTGATCAGGCCGCGGCGGTTGATCAGGTCCGAGGTGAACGCGATATCGGCCGAGGAAAAGCGGAACGAGGTGCCAATCAGCATCGCCAGTTGTTCATCGGACAGGTGCTGCTTGGACTGCTGCAGGTCGTAGAGCATCGCATCGTTGATATCGATGTAGCCCTTCTGCTGGAAGTAGCGGGTGAGTTTGCTCAGCACCGTGTCATAGAAGGTGCTGCTGTTGGAGATGCCCTTCACCTCGGTCTGCACCAGGCGGTCGAGGTTGGTGATGGAGGTGTAGAGGTTCACCGGCGGGTTGAGCAACAACACTTTCTTGAAGTTGAAGCTGCGCCGGGTTTCATCCAGCTTGCTGACGAACGCTGCGTTCAGGGCGCCAAGGCTGTAGCCGGTGAGGTAGAAGTTGGTGACTTCCACTTCCGGGTGCTGGGCGCGCACGGCCTGCATCACGCGGTACAGGTCGTCGGCATCTTCAGTGCTGACGCCCGGCGTGGCGTGGCGCGAAGCGGCGGTCATAAAGTCGTAGCTGGTGGGCGAAGACAACTGCACCACGTGGTAACCGGCTCCGTAGAACACCTTCTTCAGGTTTTCCGCCAGGGTGCTGGAGTAGTGCGCGCCGGTGCCGGCGATGATGAAAATCAGCGGCGCCGGGCCTTTCTGTTTGGCCATGCGATAACGCAGGGTTCTTACCGGCCAGAAGTTGTCCGGAATTTCCAGTTCCCGCTCGGGGTGCAGGTTGAGGTTGTAGTCGGCCTGATCGATATCCCGGTCTTCCGGCACCGCAGCACGCAGCTCCGGCGGCGTCGTGGCGATGGTCGCCTCGAACGGGTTAGTTAGGGGAAAACCATAACTGGCCTCGTCAATGTCGGCGGCCGACAACAACGGGCTCAGGCATATACCAGCCATAAGCGCGGCAAAACGTAAGAGGCGCGGCATCGCAAATCCCTTTAGAAGATAATGTGCAGAGTTGATCCGGCGTTATGACAACGGCTGTGCTGGTATAGCACAGCAATATTTATTCGGCTTGTTTCCCGAGCTCAGCCAGTGCGGCACCGCTCAAACGGTAGGTGGTCCAGTCGTCTTGCGCCCGCGCGCCGAGGCGGCGATAAAAGCCCAGCGCCGGCTCGTTCCAGTCCAGAACCGACCACTCCAAACGCCCGCAACCGCGCTCCAGCGCCAACTGTGCCAGACGCGCCAGCAAGGCTTTACCCAGGCCCGCACTGCGCGCGTGTTCGCGTACGTAGAGGTCTTCCAGATAAATGCCTGGCTTGCCTAAAAAGGTGGAGAAGTTCGGGAAGAACAGCGCAAAGCCCTGGGCCTCGCCATCCAGTTCGCCAATCAAAACTTCGGCGAAGGGGCGCGGGCCGAACAGGTTGGCGGTCAGGTCTTCTGGCGTGGCCACGGCCTGATCGCTGAGTTTTTCGTACACCGCCAGTTCATGGATCAGGCTCAGAATCAGGCCGACGTCTTCAGGTGTGGCGTTGCGCAGTTGAATACGGGACATACGGGCTCCTTGGATGGCGGAATGAACGGAGCTTGCAGGCTCTGCGCGCGCGCGGCAACAGGGTGCGACACAATCGGTGCTCCAGGCTTGATGTTTCGTGCTCTGAGGCTTGCATACCGTGCTTGGGCGTTTATCCTGAGCGCCGATTTATTTACCGGAGAAACCCATGTCCCGTCGTTTGCCCCTGATCGCCTTGCTGATCGTTCTGGCCCTGTGGCTGGCCGCTGCCTACGGGCTGCGTTTTGCCCTGATGGAAGACAGCCAGTGGGTCGGTATCTGCGCTGACCAGGCGCAGCGCTGGGAATGCCAGGTGCGTAATGGCCTGGGCCTGCTGATTCACTTCCGCATTATTGCTACGGCAGGTCTGGTCGGCGCGCTGTTGGCGTTCTTTGTGCCCGGCCGTGCCGGCTGGTGGTTGGCGGTGGCGGCGTTGGTATTCGCCTTGCCGGCCCTGGTGCTGTACAGCGCTAGCCTGGCGGTGTTTGCCGTGGTGATTGCGGCGTTGCGGTTGGTGCGGGCGCCACGTTTGACCTGAAAGCTATCGAGGCTAAATCGGATGGCCGTCCCCCTCTCCCACAAGGGACCGAGATCTCATGTGGGAGAGGCTTTAGCCTCGATGCTTTTGATCTTGCAGGCAAAAAAATGGGGCTCATCTGAGCCCCATTTTTTTTGCCTGCGTATCGGCCCTTAGTTGGCCCTGACCCGCAAACTGCGCCACAGCGCCGCCACCATCACCACACTCACCGCGGCCCAACCCAGCGCCTGCCAGTTATCCAGCGTCTCCTGATACAGCTGCGGCAGGATGCCGGCGCCGACGATCAGGGTCAGCAGGGCAATCTCGCGACGTGGGCCGGCCACCGGGCGACACACGTACACCAGCGCCGGCAGCACCAGCACCATGCTCGGGAAGCAGCGGTAGCGCGGGTCGAACACCAGGCCCAGCATCAGCACCGCCGCCGCAAAGCCACTGGCGGCCAACCACCAGCCGGCACGGGCTTGCAGCCAGCTATAGAGGTTGCCGCGCCAGCCGGCTTTGCTCGACAGCGCCAGCGCGCCGTGGGCCAGCACCACCAGGTTGAGGCCGACGAGGAACGCTGCCCACGCCCACTCACCGATATAGCGGCTATTCACCCGCGCCATCTCGCCCCACAGGGCAATACAGCACGCGCCAACGGCAGCCAGTAGCGGCAGCACCAAGGCCGAACGGGTGGAGCTCGGGCGACCGGCCAGCAGCAAGGTCGCGAGGAAAATCACGCCGCTGACGCTCAGCCACAACGTCCAGTTGGCAAAGTTGGAAACCGGCCCGGCCAGCACGCCTTTGTCCTGGCGGTCGGCATCGAACAGGCCCCAGTAGCCGCCCATGGCGCCTTCGCTGACGCGCTTCCACGGTTGGTCGAAGGCTTCGATCAGGTTGTAGTGCCAGCCGTTCTGTTCAGCCATGGCGACAAAACCACGGATAAATTTGGCTTCGTTGACGCGGCTCGGCACGGCGGTTTCGCGCTGACGGCCTTCGCTCGGCCAGCCGGTTTCACCAATAAAGATGTCTTTGGGGGCGAACTTGGTGCCGAACACCTGACGAATCTCGGCCACGTGGGCCAGGGCTTCGTCGATGCCGGTAGGGTCATCTTCCCAGTACGGCAGCAGGTGAATGGTAAGGAAGTCTACTGCCGGCGCCACTTCCGGGTGCTTGAGCCAGAACTCCCACACATCGGCGTAGGTCACCGGCTGCTTGATCTGCGATTTCACCTCGGTGATCAGCTTGGCCAGTTGCGCGCCAGTGACTTCCTTACGCAGCAAGGTTTCGTTGCCGACGATCACCGACTCCACTACGTCGGCGTTCTCGTTGGCCGATTTGATCAGCGCGTCGACTTCTTTCTTGGTGTCCACCGGGTTGCCGTTCACCCAGGCGCCGAGCATCAGTTTCAGGCCATGCTTGCGCGCCAGTTCCGGCATGGCTTCCAGGCCGGTCATGGAGTAGGTGCGAATGCAGTGGAAGCGCGTAGCCAGCAGGGCCAGGTCGGCATCCATACGTTCCGGGCGCAGGGCGAACGGCGTGTCGAACGGCGACTGGTCCTTGTCGAACGGCGTATAGGACGCGCACTGCAATTTGTGCGTGGGCGTGGCGGCATCGGGCAGCACCAATGGTTTACCCAGGCCATACCAGAGGCCGCCAATGGCGAACATGGCGAGCAGGCAGGCAAACACATAGGGCAGGGCAGGAAAACGAGCAGTAGCAGGCATAGTTAGGCGCGTCTGGGAGCAAAGCCGCGCAGTTTACCTGCATTCCCCTCACTTAGCGTAGAGCCGCCGTTGGCGTGTGTTAGCGCATATGAATGCATGCCGCAAACCGGTACTTGAATGCCCGTTCAATGAACAATTTCAAGGGCTCCAAGCGCCCGTTGTCGGCCCTGGATATCTGCCTTGTCGTTGCTGAATCAATGATGTCGTTTCTTGGCAGTGTTCATGTCGTTCTCGGAGCAGGTGCCATCACCCGTTGGGTCGATTATCGAAGCGTCGGCACACGACTGACTCAGGGCGTGGGCCAGGCGATCACGCACCAGGCACCGCTACTAGATAGACCAAACACAGACACCACCACCTGCCACTCGGCAGCAGCCGAGCCACTTTTTCGGGGAACAGACTTATGAGCAAAATGCGTCGGTTATTGGGTTTGGGTGCGGGTATCGCACTGGCACTGAGCACCGGTTTGGCAGGTGCGGCAGATAAACCCACGCTGAAGATCGGCTACGTGGATGGCTGGTCCGACAGCGTCGCCACCACCCACGTCGCAGCGGAAATCATCAAGGAAAAACTCGGCTACGACGTGCAACTGATGCCCGTTGCCACCGGCATCATGTGGCAAGGCGTGGCCAAAGGTCAGCTCGATGCCATGTTGTCGGCCTGGCTGCCGGTGACCCACGGTGCCTACTACGAAAAAATGAAGGACCAGGTGGTTGATCTGGGCCCCAACTTCAACGACGCCAAAATCGGCCTGATCGTGCCCGAGTACGTCAAAGCGAAAACCATCGGTGATCTGCAAGCCGAGAAAGCCGACTTCGGCGGTCGCATCGTGGGTATCGATGCCGGTTCAGGCGTGATGCTGAAAACTGACCAGGCCATCAAGGACTACGGTCTGGACTACAAACTGCTGGCCAGCTCCGGTAGCGCCATGACCGCGGAACTGGCCCGTGCCATCCGTTCCGAGAAGCCCATTGCGGTGACTGGCTGGATTCCGCACTGGATGTTCGCCAAATACAAACTGCGTTTCCTGGAAGACCCGAAAGGCGTGTATGGCGCCGCTGAACACGTAGACAGCATCGCCAACCCAGGCCTGGAAGCCAAAGCCCCGACCGTGGTGGCATTCCTGAAGAAATTCACCTGGACCCCGGATGAAATCGGCGGCGTGATGCTGGCGGTAGAAGAGGGCGCCAAGCCCGCTGAAGCTGCCAAGAAGTGGGTGGCTGAGCACCCGGATCGCGTGAATGAGTGGTTGAAATAAGTCGGTTGGTTGAAGACAAAGCCGCTCATTGAGCGGCTTTGTTGTTTTTGCAGAAGACTTTTTTGGATTGAGACGATGGTCTCGAATAAGACTAAGGTCGTCTGTCGTTTGGCTAGCGGACAACTAGAGTTAAACCTCACCAGCAACTCGTGCTGCGGAGGATAAAAATAAAATGAACGACAGCATCTACGAGCGGATTGAACAAAGTCCGCGTTTCAAAGAATTGGTGTCCAAGCGTCAGCGCTTCGCCTGGACACTCTCGGCCATCATGCTCGGCCTCTATGTGGCCTTCATCCTGATCATTGCCTTTGACCCGAGCTTGTTCGGTACGCCGATCAGCGAAGGCTCGCCTACTACCTGGGGCATTCCAGCCGGTATCGGTCTGATCCTTTCCGCCTTTGTGCTCACCGGTATCTACGTGTACCGCGCCAACGGCGAGTTCGATGACCTGAACCAGGCCATTCTGGACGAGGTGAAACAATGATCGCCCGTTTTCTCGCCGCGTGCGGCCTGCTCGCCTTTGCCCAGGGCTCCTGGGCTGCCGACGCCATTACCGGCGCAGTAGAGCGCCAACCCATTAACGTCTCGGCCATCGTCATGTTCGTGGCGTTTGTCGGTGCCACGTTGTTCATCACCTACTGGGCGTCGAAGAAAAACAACTCCACCGCCGACCACTACGCCGCGGGCGGCAAAATCACTGGTTTCCAGAACGGCCTGGCGATTGCTGGCGACTACATGTCGGCGGCCTCGTTCCTGGGTATTTCCGCGCTGGTGTACACCTCCGGTTATGACGGCTTGATCTACTCCATCGGCTTCCTCGTTGGCTGGCCGATCATTCTGTTCCTGATCGCCGAGCGCCTGCGCAACCTGGGCAAATACACCTTTGCCGACGTGGCTTCGTATCGCCTCAAGCAGAAAGAAATTCGCACCCTGTCGGCCAGCGGTTCGCTGGTGGTGGTGGCGTTTTATCTGATCGCGCAGATGGTGGGTGCGGGCAAACTGATTCAGCTGCTGTTCGGTCTGGACTACCACGTTGCGGTGATTCTGGTCGGCATTCTGATGGTGCTGTACGTGCTGTTCGGCGGCATGTTGGCCACCACCTGGGTGCAAATCATCAAAGCCGTGCTGCTGCTCTCGGGCGCTTCGTTCATGGCGCTGATGGTGATGAAAAGCGTCAACTTCGACTTCGGCACGCTGTTCTCCGAAGCCGTGAAAGTGCACGCCAAAGGGCAAGCCATCATGAGCCCGGGTGCGTTGGTGAGTGATCCGGTTTCGGCGATCTCGCTGGGCTTGGCGCTGATGTTCGGCACCGCCGGCCTGCCGCATATCCTGATGCGCTTCTTCACCGTGAGCGATGCCAAGGAAGCCCGTAAAAGCGTGTTCTACGCCACCGGCTTTATCGGCTACTTCTACATCCTGACCTTCATCATCGGCTTCGGCGCGATCCTGTTGGTCAGCACCAACCCGGCGTTCAAAGATGCAGCGGGCGCTCTGTTGGGTGGTAACAACATGGCCGCAGTGCACCTGGCTAACGCCGTGGGCGGCAGCTTGTTCCTGGGCTTTATCTCGGCCGTGGCCTTCGCCACCATTCTGGCCGTAGTGGCTGGTTTGACCCTGGCGGGCGCATCGGCGGTGTCGCACGACATCTATGCCAGCGTGATCAAGGGCGGCAAAGCCAACGAGAAAGATGAACTGCGCGTATCGAAGATCACCACCATTGCCCTGGGCGTACTCGCCATCGGCCTGGGGATTCTCTTCGAGAAACAGAACATCGCCTTTATGGTCGGCCTGGCGTTCTCCATCGCCGCCAGCTGCAACTTCCCGGTGCTGTTCCTTTCCATGTACTGGAAAAACCTCACCACCCGTGGCGCCATGATTGGTGGCTGGCTGGGCCTGTTGACCGCTGTCGGTCTGATGATTCTCGGCCCAACCATCTGGGTACAGGTACTGGGCAACGCCAAAGCGATCTTCCCGTACGAATACCCGGCGCTGTTCTCGATGTTCGTGGCGTTTGCCGGTATCTGGTTCTTCTCGATTACCGACAAATCCACCTCGGCCGCTGAAGAACGTGGGCGCTTCCTGCCGCAGTTCGTCCGCTCGCAGACTGGCCTGGGTGCCAGTGGTGCAGCGGCTCACTGATCGATAAAGCTCTGAGTGTTTTGGGCAGCCTTCGGGCTGCCTTTTTTTATTCTCGGCCACTGTCATTGCACCTCCAAACGTCATTCCAGCGAAGGCTGGAATCCAGAATGCTGCGGCGAACCTCGTCCGGCACAAGAATCTGGATTCCAGCCTTCGCTGGAATGACGGAGTTGGAGGGATGGTGCTGTGAAGGCAATAAAAAAGCCCCGCACGAAGCGGGGCTTTTTATTACTTGCGAGGAACTAGATCCTGCCAAGCAACGCCAAAATGATCACGATGATCAGAATGGTGCCCAGAATGCCTGACGGGCCATAGCCCCAGCTTCTGGAGTGCGGATACAGCGGCAGGCCGCCGACCAGGAGAAGAATAAGTACGACGATCAGAATTGTGCTGAGGCCCATGGTGTGGATTCCTTGTTCTAGACCATAAAGTGCAACTTCCTTCAGAGGCCGCAGAACCGCTGCGCTTGCCTCGTCTACTTATTACGACTTACGTGGCTTTCCAAAAATTCAGGTTATTTCTGCGCAGAAGGCGGAGGAGGGGTAATGCTGTATCGCGTAGGCGCTGATGCCGTGGTGTCGGTGCACCTGTTATTTATCCTGTTTGTGCTGTTCGGCGGGCTGCTGGTGCTGCGCTGGCGGTGGCTGGCGGCGTTGCATTTACCAGCCGTGACCTGGGGTGCAATGGTGGAGTTTCTTCACCTGTATTGCCCGCTGACGCCGCTGGAAAACCGGCTGCGCCAGGCGGCCGGGCAACAGGGGTATGACGGCGGCTTTATCGAGCATTACCTCATTCCACTCATCTACCCGCGCGGCCTTACCGCCGACATGCAGTTGGTTTTTGGCAGCGTGGTGCTGGTGCTCAACGTCACGGTCTACGTCATCGTGATCCGGCGCTTTTTACGCGCGCCAAAAGCCCAGCCATGAGCGCGGTTTGCTTGGCTTATTCAGAAGCCTAATGGTGCGTGGGAGTGGTGGAGGCCTTCGCTACACTGAGGTCACTCACCCCTGACCCCTATAAGAAAAGGCAGCCTCACTATGCAAAATCGCATCATGATCACCGGCGCGGGTTCTGGCTTGGGCCGCGAAATCGCGTTGCGTTGGGCGCGCGAAGGCTGGCAATTGGCGCTGTCCGATGTCAGCGAGCCGGGCCTGGCCGAAACCCTCAAGCTGGTGCGTGAAGCCGGCGGCGACGGCTTTACCCTGCGTTGCGACGTGCGCGACTACAGCCAACTCACCGCCCTGGCGCAAGCTTGCGAAACCAAATTCGGCGGCGTCGACATTATCGTCAACAACGCCGGCGTGGCTTCCGGTGGCTTCTTCAGCGACCTGTCGCTGGAAGACTGGGACTGGCAGATCTCCATCAACCTGATGGGCGTGGTCAAAGGCTGCAAAGCCTTCCTGCCGCTACTGGAACGCAGCAAAGGCAAAATCATCAACATCGCCTCCATGGCCGCGTTGATGCAGGGCCCGGCGATGAGCAACTACAACGTGGCCAAGGCCGGCGTAGTCGCGCTGTCGGAAAGCCTGCTGGCCGAACTCAAGCAACAGGAAATCGGCGTACACGTGGTGTGCCCATCGTTCTTCCAGACCAACCTCATGGACTCCTTCCGTGGCCCGACCCCGGCCATGAAAGCCCAGGTTGGCAAGTTGCTGGAAAGCAGCCCGATCAGCGCCGCCGATATTGCCGACTACATCTACACCTCGGTCGCCAACAACGAGTTCATGATTCTGCCCCACGAGCAAGGCCGTATGGCTTGGGCGCTGAAGCAGAAGAACCCGGAAATTCTGTACAACGAAATGGCCGTGATGGCTGAGAAAATGCGCGCCAAGGGCAAATAAGCCCCCTTCGCGTAAAACTTGTCTGGCTGGTCAATTTATTTGCCAGTCAGACTTGTTAGTCACCGCCGTTGAATAGTAGGGTTGCTGGCCCGGCCTGCCTGGTCGTCGCTACGTTGACTACTCTCGTGAAACCCATCTCTCGGGGCTTACTGTTTGTTGCCCTGGTGCTGGCCGCTATCAATTTGCGCCCTGGCATCACCTCCCTCGCTCCCCTGATCGAACAGATCGCCAACGAACTGAACCTGAGCCGTGGCCTGATCGCGCTGACCACCGCCTTGCCCGTGTTGTGCATGGGCCTGCTCGCGCCCATGGCGCCGCGCCTGGCTGTGCGGTTTGGGCTGGAGCGGACCATTCTTGGCTGCATGGCATTGATCGGCAGTGCGCTGGTGGTGCGCCTGGCCAGTCATAACGCCGTGGTGCTGATTGGCAGCGCGGTGTTTGTCGGCGCGGGGATTGCGGTGGCGGGGCCGCTGTTGTCCGGGTTTATCAAGCGCCACTTTGTCGGCAAGGTCGGCCGTGTGGTGGCCTGGTATTCCCTGAGCATGACCATCGGCGGCGCCGGCGGTGCGGTGCTCACCGGGCCGCTGACCGGCCTGTTGGGCGAGCGCTGGCATTGGGGCCTGGCCATCTGGGCGATTCCGGCCCTACTGGCGATGCTGCTGTGGCTCTGGGTGCCGAATAAACATGAAGACCCCGCCGAAGTGGGCAGCGGTGGCGGCTTGCCCTGGCGTGAGCCGCGAGCCTGGATCATCACCGGCTTCTTCGCCATTCAGGCCGGCCTTTTTTACACCCTCACCACCTGGCTGACCGCGCGTTACCACGAAGTGGGTTTCGACGCGTCGCTGAGCAACACCCTGTTCAGCTCGTACATGATGGTCGGCCTGCCCAGCGCTTTCATTCTGCCGTGGCTGGCGCAGCGTTATGACAACCGCGCCCAGTTGCTGCTGATCTGCGCCGTTAGCTCCAGCGTGTCGCTGGGCATGATCGCCTTTTTGCCCCAGGTGCTCCCGCAGGTGTGGGCCGTGCTGCTGGGGTTCGCCCTCAGTGGCTCGTTCGCGCTATCGCTGGTGCTGCCGATGTATGAAGTGAACACGCCGCTGGCGGTCAGCCGCTGGACCGCGATGATGCTGTGCGCCGGCTACAGCATTAGCAGCTTTACGCCGATCCTCACTGGGCTGGTGCGTGACCTGACGGGCAGCTATCAGGTGCCGTTTATTGTTCTTACCGGCCTGGCTGCAAGCATGATCGTGCTGGCTTGGTTGCTCCAGCCTCGAAACAAGCAGGTCGCCTCCCAGTAACAAATTGCCGCACCAGCCCGCACCCCGCGCGGGCTGTGGGCTTTATGACCGTGGCGTGACGGTTTTTCTCTGCTAGCGTTACCAACCAGCAGTTTTCAGATTTTCACGCAGCGGTTATCTGGCATAATCGCGCCCCCTTTCGACCTGAACAGAAAACCACATGTTCGATCTTTTCAGCGGGCTGGAACCCTGGGTAATCATCAGCCTGGTGCTGGCTCTGGCGTTCGTCCTGTTCTTCGAGTTCATCAACGGCTTCCATGACACCGCTAACGCGGTGGCTACCGTGATCTACACCAAAGCCATGCCGCCACACCTGGCGGTGATGCTCTCCGGTGTATTCAACTTCCTCGGTGTGTTGCTCGGCGGCGTCGGCGTGGCGTATGCCATCGTGCACTTGCTGCCGGTAGAGCTGCTGATCAACGTAAACACCGGCCACGGTCTGGCCATGGTGTTCTCGCTGCTCGCCGCCGCCATCACCTGGAACCTGGGCACCTGGTACTTCGGTATTCCGGCTTCCAGCTCCCACACCCTGATCGGCTCCATTCTCGGTGTGGGTCTGGCCAACGCATTGATCAGCGATATTCCGCTGGCCGACGGCGTTAACTGGCAGAAAGCGATTGATATCGGCATGTCGCTGATCGCCTCGCCGATTGCCGGTTTCGTGGTTGCCGCACTGGTGCTGATGGGCCTGAAATGGTGGCGTCCGCTGTCCAAGATGCACAAGACTCCGGACCAGCGCCGCAAGATCGACGACAAGAAACACCCGCCGTTCTGGAATCGCCTGGTGTTGGTGCTGTCGGCCATGGGCGTGAGCTTTGTTCACGGCTCCAACGACGGCCAGAAAGGCATCGGTCTGATCATGCTGGTACTGATCGGCATCGTGCCCGCGCAGTTCGTGCTGGACCTGAACAGCACCACCTACCAGATCGAACGCACCCGCGACGCCACCATTCACCTGAGCCAGTTCTACGATCGCAACCGCGACAGCCTCGGTGACTTCCTGGCCCTCGGCAAAGCCAGCACCGCCGAAATGCCTGAGCTGTTCCGCTGCAATCCACAGCAAACCGAAGCCACCATTGCCGGCCTGCTGAGCGACCTCAAAGGTGTAGACGACTACCACAGCCTGGCGCCGGACACGCGCATTCAGGTTCGTCGTTACCTGCTGTGCCTGGACGACACCGCGAAGAAAGTCGGCAAGCTCGATGGCCTGGCCTCGCGTGAAAAAGCCGACCTCGACAAGCTGCGTAAAGACCTGACCGCCACCACCGAATACTCGCCGTTCTGGGTGATTCTGGCCGTGGCCCTGGCGCTGGGTATCGGCACCATGGTGGGTTGGAAACGTGTGGTGCTCACCATCGGCGAGAAGATCGGCAAGCAGGGCATGACCTATGCCCAGGGCATGTCGGCGCAGATCACCGCTGCTTTTGCCATTGGCCTGGCGAACATATACAGCCTGCCGGTATCCACCACCCACGTATTGTCGTCGGGTGTGGCCGGTACCATGGTGGCCAACAAGAGCGGGCTGCAAGGCGGCACCGTGCGCAATATCTTGCTGGCCTGGTTGCTGACTTTGCCGATTTCGATGGGCCTTGCAGCTGGCCTCTTCTGGCTAGCGACACGGTTCGTTGATTAACAAAAAGCCCCGCATCTAGCGGGGCTTTTTATTTGTCGATTATTTCGGCTTCCGGGTCGTCGGCCATGAGGCGTTGAAAGCCGACTTTAAATGCTCACGTACTTAAGTACGCTGCGCTGTAAAGCCGACTTTCGCATTGCCTCGCTCTAGCCCCGAAACCCTTGACCGAGTAACGGCCACTATCGCCAGAGCGCCAAAACCGCAGCGATCACAACTCCACGATATGTCCTTCTTTGGCCGACACCTGGCCGTGGTACAGCTTGCCGATCAGCGCCTGCGCCGCCGCAAATCCCTGGCTCACCTTCACGTCCACCAGCGGCGTGATCTGGTCGTAAAACCGCACCAGCCCTTCACCAATATGTTCGGACACCTTCACCGGCCCCCAATCCGCATTGCGCTTGCGCAGCTGAATCGGCGCGAAGAACAGCTGCGGCTGCGGCCCGGTAATGGCGGTGAGTTGCGCCGGGTCCGTGCTTTGTGCAGAACCCGCGCAGCAGCTGTACACCAGCTGGCTGCCGAAGTGCTGGTGCACACGGTCACGCAAGGCGAGGTCGCTGGAGAAGTCCACATAGAGCGTCGACTGGTCTGTGCTTAGTTGGCTCAGGTCGTCGTAAGCCAGGCTCTGCTCGTAGCACCCCAACACCGCGACAAAGTCTGTATTACCCCGCGAAGTCAGCGCCACCCGTTCCACGCCCGCGCCATCCAGGCACACCGCCGTGGCAAACGCGGTCTTGCTCGATGCACTGGAAAACACCAAACGGGTGGCGCCGAAGAACGCGTTGTCTTCGAGAAAATCCGCCAGCATCGATGAGGTGAGAAACAGCGGCTTGAGCAGAATCTGCAGGTTTTCCGTGGCCGGGCTGTAATACGGGTCCCAGCTGCAGCGGGTGTACTGGTTATATGCCGAGGTCAGGTTGCGGCGGTGTTCGGCGCCGTCGTAAAAGCCGCGGTCGGTCACGCGCTCAGGCTTCATACGCAGGTGGCTGGCAATCGGAAAGTAGCCATAGAAGCGTTCGCCCACCGCCACGCCTTCCACAGCGGAAGCCACCACATCGGCAAAGCCCCACACCGGCACATGGCCGAGGCTCGCGTCGCCGGTGGGGAAAAAATCCCAGTAATTCATCGAGTCGCCAAAGGCGGCGTAGGTGATGTTATTGGTGGTCAGCGACAGGCGATCCAGCTTGACCACAATCTCGCCGGGGCCGGCGCTGAGGTCTTCTTCGTGGGTCTGGATGTGGCTCTGGTCCAGTGCGTTTTTTTCGGTAAGAAGGCGTGTTACGTTGCTGCGACCGGACATGACGGGCTCCTGGTTTTGTGGGAGTAAGCGTGTCGTCACAGAGTACGAGCTAACCATGAAGCGCGGGTTCGGAAACGCCAGCACGCCGCCAGCCAGCCCGGCAAAGCCGCGCAGCAAGCCCCTCAAACGCCCCAGCCAGGCCCGCGCCATCTTCACCGTGGAGGCCATCTATGAAGCCTTTGTTCGGATTTGGCTGCGCGACGGCTGGCCGTCCCTGACCACCCGCGCCGTGGCGTTGGAAGCGGGCGTCGCCATTGGCACCCTGTACGACTACTTCCCCAGCAAAGAGGCCATGTTGTCCGGCTACGTGCGCTACGGCATCGAATGCCTGCTGGCGCGCCTGGATGCCGAGGTGGTGCAACCCAGCGACCTGAGCTGGCAGGCGCGCATCGAGCGCCTGCTGGAAGTGTGCTGCAACCCACCTGAGCCCGACCGCTCGATGTTCGGCTACGACCTGATCGAACTCGAATACAAGATCGCCGAACGCAAACATCAGGCGCGGGCATATGAAGAGCTGGCCGGTAAATGGCGCGAGGTGTTTGCTGCGTGCCATGACCTGCCGCATCAGCCCGCCGGCGAAACTGTTGATGCCTGGCTGACCAGCGTGTGGGGCGGCCGCCGCTACTGCCTGACGGCGCAGTTAAGCGCCGAGCAGAAACGGGTGTGGTTGGAGGAGATGAAGGGGATGTTGGTGCAGCGGGTGGCGGCGCTGACGTGAGCGGCGCTGCGCTACGTATACGTGATGGTGCGGTTGTTGATGAAATCGGTGGTGTAGGTAAGGAGTTTATCGATTCCGAAGACTGAGCTGCACCGCGCGTTTGCAATCGCGGTACTCAATGCTGCCTTCCCTAAACGGCCAGCAGGCCATGGGTTTTTCGCTAACGCCGGTCACCACGCCTTTAACCTCGATGCCGCCCGTGGGTGCGGTATCAATCGGAGGCATGGCTACTGAATTCACCAAAGGTTTTGGCTGGTAGTTGTGGTCGTTGAAGACGGTTTGCTTCGGGGTATTGGCAGACGGCGTTATGGCCGCGGGCTCGATTGGCGTAGCCACGCGAGCATCGATAACAGCGGTAGGTTGGCTGCGCAGCGCTGGCATTAGCGGTGGGGCGGAGGCCTGGGGAGGCTGGTCGAAGGATTGCCCTGCGAGGAACAGCAAACCGAGGCTGACTACGGTACCAATGGCCAGCGCCGCCGCCCAGCGCCAGATGTGGGTCCGGGGCCGGGAGCGTTGCAGGTAATAGGGGGCATCGTCGTGGTCGGCGTTCATTCCGTGAACTCAAATGGCGGGCGCGGACCGCGCACGGTTGGTACAGATAATGTCGAGGAAAACTCTGGCTGGCTAGGGCGCGATTTGAAGGTTTTTTGCCTGCTTGATGGAGGCCAGCGCTTCTTCGCGAGTTTTGTACTTGAGCTCGATATCACGTTCGCTGACCTCGAACCCTTCCAGTCGCAGGCTTGCCACATAGTTCGACAGACGGGATCTGGCGATAAAGGCCTTTTTGGCTTCAAGGCTTTTGTCAGTCATGGCTTTTCCCCTCGCTTCACACCAACCGCCGAATCCCCTTATGCCGCCACACCAGCTTGTAGTACAGCGTCTGCATGACCAGCATCGTCACATAAGCCAGCGGAAACGCCATCCACACCCCTTGCAGACCAAAGTGGCCATCGAGCAAATAGGCGGCCGGGGTTTGTACGCCCAGGATGCAGAAGATCGAAATGGCCACCGGCATCAGCACCACGCCACTGGCGCGCATGATGCCGCCTACGGCGGCCTGGTAGCCGAAGATCAGAATGCTCCAGAGCATGATGTGCAGCAGGTGTTCGGCCTGGGCATGGGTTGCCGGGTCGGTGATAAACAGGCCCAGCAGCCAGGGCGACAACACGTAGCCCAGCACAACCAGCGCGCCGGTGAGGAAGGTGTTGAACAGCAGCCCCGTGCGCAGAATGGTGCCGATGCGTTCGACCTGGCCGGCACCGATGGCCTGGGCGCCGAGGATGGAGGCGGTGATGGCGATCGACAGGGCGGGGAACTGCACGTAGTTGGCGATCTGCGTTACGGCGCCATACGCGGCGGTCGCTTGCGAGCCATGTTGGTTGACCAGGGCCAGAATCACCAATTCCGACAACGAGATCACCACCATCTGCACCCCGGTCGGCAGACCGATGCGCAGCACTTTGCCGAGAATCTCGCGGTTCAGGCGCAGCGCCCGCAGCATCTCGCGGTCGGGGGCCAGCACGTGCTGTTTACCGCGCAGGCGCACGGTGAGCAGCAGCATCGCCAACAGGTTGCTGAACAGGCCCGCATAAGCCGCGCTCTGAATGCCCAGCGGCGGAAAGCCGAGCCAGCCTTTGATCAGGGCCGGGGTGAGCAGGAGGCCGGCGACGGTGGACACAATCAACGCCAACAGCGGCGACACGGTGTCACTTACCCCGCGCAGCAACTGGGTAAACAGCACGAACACCAGCAGCAGGGGCATGATCAGCATCATCACCTGCATATAGGCGGTGGCGTCGTCCAGCACGTCCGCCGGGGTGCCCAGGGCGATCATGGCCTGGCGGGCGAACACCGTGCCGACCACGGCAGCCAGCAGGCCCACCAACGCACCCACGGTGAGCGTGGTGCCGGCAATCACCTTGACCATGTGCGGCTCACGCGCGCCCCACGCCTGACCGATCAGCACCGATGCGCCGGAGCCCAGGCCGATCACCAGGGCAATAAAAAAGAACACGATGGGGAACATGCCCGACACCGCTGCCAACGCCTGAGTGCCCAGCATCTGCCCGATGTAAATGCTGTTAAGCGTGCCCGACAACCCTTGCAGGAAATTGGACAGCACCATCGGTACCAGAAAACCAGGTAAACCTGCCACAGCGGGCGTTCGGAAGTGGGGGCTTGCATTGGGAGGGCTCGTGATTCGGCAGGCGGCCATCTGAGCATGAACGCGGCGGTTTTGCACCTGGCGTGCGGTGGCGGTACGTCAATGGTGTATGCCGCGCAATCGCTTGGTGCGCGGAGCACACCCTACAAAAGCCCGCGCGTTTCGGTTACGGGCTTTTGCTCTCGTAGGGTGTGCTATGCGCACCGTTGCGGTCGCGGGCCACCCCACCTGCGCAGGGGCTTTAAATCACCCCCGAATCATCATCGTTAATCAGCTTATGCAGCCCACCCAACGCTTCGCGTGACTGAGTCCGGCTCAGCAATTTGCTTTGCGCAGCCGGTGGCAGGTCGGTGATGCGCAGTACGCCTTTATTCATCAGTACCGAAATCAGGTCGTCGATTACCCGGATCATTTCCAGGTCGCTCTGCTTGAGTTGCAGCAGGTTGCTCTCGACGCTGTGGTTGGCGTACCAGGCTTGCACGTCGTGGTCGTCGGCCGGCAGCGTGCCGCTGGCACCGTCGAACGGGGCCGCTTCTACGCGCGTCAGTTCACCGAACTCGTTGCGCTGGACATACAGCATCAGCAAACCCTCTCTTGTTAGTTGAAGTACTCACGGCGGCCCGCATCAAGGCTGTGCAAACGCAAACCCTGCCAGTTGTGTGTAGCGCCTGCAATGCATTCTTGCCAGGCCGCTTTCTGCCGATAAAAAAACGGCGCGAACTCCCAACTGCTGGAGACGCGCCGTTTAGTCCCGCCCTAAATCAATGGTGTTCGGTTTTCACCACCGGATCGGTACCGGCGACCAGCGACTTGATGATGTCGGCAGACGACGAACCGTAGTTGGTCAGGTCAACCCCTTGCAGGGTGATGCTGACGTTCGAACCCTGATCGATATGGCCCGAGGTGCTCACCTGAATGGTCGAGGTCGCGGTGTCGACTTTCATGTAGTCGAGTACGTTGACGTTGGTCATGTCAGGCAGCAGGTCGGTCAGGTCAATGCGGTCGCCTTCGCTGACTTTGAAGTCGGTGATGGTCGAATTTCCGGCTTCACCTTTTGCCCAGGCGAAAGTATCCGCGCCTGCGCCACCGGTCATGATGTTGTTGCCGCTGCCGCCGAACAGCAGGTCATTGCCGTCGCCGCCAATCAGCAGGTCGTTACCGTCACCGCCATACAGCTTGTCGTTGCCGGCGCCACCTTCCAGACGGTCGTTGCCCGCACCGCCGTAGAGGGTGTCGTTGCCGTCACCGCCGCGCAGCAGGTCGGCAGCCGACGAGCCGTTGAGGGTGTCGGCACCGGTGCCGCCGGTGGCCAGTACCGAGGTGCCGTTGGCCAGCGTGATCGCCTGGTAGGTGGTGCTGGTGTCGATGCTGCCGTCGGCCATGGTGACGCTGTTGCTACCAGCGAAAATCAGGGTGCCGGAGGCGGTGCCGGTGTTGCCCAGGCTCAGGTTCGAGGTGTCCCAGCTGCTCAGGTCGCCGATGGAATCCACACCGCTGGAGGTGAACGTGTGGCCGTGACCGTCGGTGAGGGTCATGCCGTTTTCCAGGCCCGTAACGGTCAACTTGCTCGCCGTTTCAGTCACGCTGAAGGTCAGTGTGTTCTGTGTGGTGGTAGTGGCGTTGGCGATTGCGGTGCCTTGGTAGCCGTTCTCTACGTGGTTGATCGCGGCGACCTGGTCAGCGGTCAACACACCGCTGTAGATACGCAGGTCGTCCAACGCACCTTTGTAGTACGCCGAGTCGGTCGCATCGGTGCCTGAGCCGGTGAAGGCGTTGGTGGCACCGATTTCCAGTAGTTGGTTGAGCGCGCCGGTAAAGGCACTGTCGGTTGGGCTGCCGGTGGCTTCCAGTTTGCCGTCGACATACACGCTGACCAGGCCGGAAGACGCATCACGCGAGATGGCGACGTTGTGCCACTGGCTGTCGTTGACCGAGGTGGTGCTGTACACGCCGTTGACGTTGCCCAGACCAAAACCGATCTTGCCGCTGCTGTTGATCGCGCCCCATTGGATATCGTTGCCGCCACCGACCTGCTCGCTGCCGATGATGCTCGGGTTGTTCCAGGAGGTGCCCTTGCCGTCGGAGTTGCCCGCTTGCGCGGTGTTGATCCAGAAGGTCAGGGTGGCGCTGGCCAGCAGCGCGTTGGTGATGGTGCTGTCCACCTGAACAATGTCACCGATATCAGTGCCGGTGTTGAGCGTCAGGTACTTGCCGGCGCCGTCGGCACGGGTGCCGGTGCCAGTGCCCGAACTCAGGGTTGGAATTGCCGAACCACCGGTAGTGTTGATGTCGTTGAGCACACCGGTCTGGCTGGTGGTGGCGTTGCTCACCGTGGTGACGGCGTTGTTGCCGTTGCCGGTTACTGCGGTGGAGTCGAAGGTCCAGTAGCCCTTTGGCGTCACGGTAACGGTCGGGGTGCTGGCATCGCTCACCGAGTTGATCGTCAGGTTGACGGTACTGGTCTCGGTCACGCCCCCGGAGGTCACGGTGTAGGTGAAGGTCGACGGGCCGTGGTAATCGGCAGCTGGCGTGAACACCAATTGGCCGTTCACCAGCGTCACCGAGCCGTGGTCCACGTTCACCGAGTTGGTGGTGATGTTCACGCCGTTGATGGCGCTAATGGTGGCGGTGTTGGAGAAGTTGTCGTTACCCAGCACGTTGAGGGTGATGGCGGTGTCTTCGTCGGTCGTGGCGGTGTCGGCCACGATATCGGCCACCGGTTTGACGGTGAGTACGGCGCTGTCGGCCACGCCTACGGTGCCGTCGCTGACGGTGTAGGTGAAGTTGACGGTGCCGTTCCAGTCTTTGGTCGGCGTGAAAGTCCAGGTGCCATCGTTGTTAGCGACCAAGGTGCCCGAGCCCGAGGTTTTGATCAGGTTCAGCACGCTCAGCATGTTGCCATCCACGTCGCTCGCATTACCCAGCAACTGCGCCGAGGTGATGATGATGCCGCCGGTTTGGTCTTCGTTGCCGGTCAGGGCAACCGGGGTCGCCGTTACCACCGGCGCATCGTTCACCGCTGTTACGAACAGGGTGACGTTGGCCGTGGCGGTGCCGCCTTTGCCGTCGCTGACGGTGTACTGGAAGGTAGCTTCGCCGTTGTAGTTGGCATCCGGGGTGAAGGTGATCACGCCGTTGCTCAAGACCGCGCTGCCGTGGGTCTCGCCCTGCACGCTGGTCACGCTCAGGGT
Organism: Pseudomonas sp. CC11G; assembly: GCF_056174845.1. Lineage (NCBI taxonomy): Bacteria > Pseudomonadati > Pseudomonadota > Gammaproteobacteria > Pseudomonadales > Pseudomonadaceae > Pseudomonas > Pseudomonas sp. CC11G. The sequence goes on along the minus strand of NZ_JBWBZC010000006.1, from coordinate 220,333 downwards.
GCCGCCATCGGCGTCGCTGTCGTTGCCCAGCAGCAGGCTGGTCTTGATGGCGAGCGCGGTGTCTTCGGCGGTCACCAGCGAGCTGGTATTACCGCTGGTGCCCAGCACGGTGTACGCGCTGTCGGCAGCGCTGGCCAGTTTGGTTTCCACTTTCAGTACGGCACTGCCGCCCTGGTCCCAGTAGATGATTTCGATCTGGTGGGCGCCGCTGGTGGGGATGGTGTAGGTCGCGGTGGTGGCGGCGGCGCCGCGGTTGCCGTCGAACTTGACCACGTCCTGGCCATCGATGCGCAGGATAAAGCCGTCGTCCGAGGTCACCTTGAAGCTGTAGGTACCGGCAGCCAGGCTGACCTGGCCGCTGAGCTTGATGATCGCGTCGCTGGTGGTGCCCGGGTCGGTAGACAAGCTGGCCTTGTCGGTACCCAGGAAGGTTTGCAGGTTGGTGCCCGCGCCCAGGTCGGTGGTGACCCCGTTGCCATAGTTCAGCGTGGTGGCGGTGAAGGTGGCATCCGGTGTCTTGCCGGTAATCAGGGCTTCAACCTGGGAAATGGTTGCCAGGTTGGCACCGCTGCCTTGGGCATAACCGAAGTACTGGCCAGTGAGACCCTGCAATGTGTAGTGATCGTTGACGGCTACCGGAGCATCGTTGGTGCCGTTCACAGTGACGTTGATCACCTGGGTATTGGTGCCGCCCAAACCATCGGAAACCGTGGCCGTGAAGGTGTCGACTTTCACGTCACCGGCCCCCAGGGCCTGAGTCGCCGACTTGCTGTTGTCCAGGTTGTAAGTCCACACGCCAGCGCTGGTCATGCTCAACGAACCGTAGGTGCCGGTGCCGTTGGCCACGCTCCAGGTGGTGGTGGAGTTGTGGTCGGCGTCGGTGGCTACCACGGTGCCGGTCGCACTGGCGGTGCCAGCGGTAGCGGTGCCGTTAGGCAACAGACCGGCTTCGGTGACGGTGCCGGTCGCAGCCGATGCGCCGGAGGTGACCACCGGTGCATCGTTGGTGCCTTTGACGGTCACGGTGATCACTTGAGTGGCGGTGCCGCCCACGCCATCCGAAACGGTGGCGGTGAAGGTGTCAGTGGTGCTCTCGCCAGCGGCCAGGGCCTGAGTAGCAGGCTTGGTGTTGTCGAGGGTGTAGGTCCACACGCCGCCGGTGGTCATGGTCAGCGAACCGTACGTACCGGTGCCGGCCGCCGTCCAGGTGGTGCTGGAGCTGTGGTCGATGTCGGTGGCGGTCAGCGTACCGCCAATGGTGGCGGTGCCGGCAGTGGCCACACCGGCTGGGGTCAGGCCAGCCTCAATTACGGTGCCGGTTGCGGCAGCGGCAGAGGACGTGACTACTGGTGCATCGTTGGTGCCGGTAATGGTGATGGTGGCGGTCTGTGCAACGGTCGCGCCTTTGTCATCCACCACGTTGTAGGTGATGTTCAGGGTCTGCTGCTCGCCCGCCTTGAGGGCCTGGAAGGCAGCATTGCTTGGGTCGACAGTCAGAACGCTGCCCACGCGAGTGACGCCGGCTGGCAGGGTGCTGACATTGCCCACGCTGAGTACTGCGCCTGCGTCGACATCGCTGGCGTTGGTCAGCAGGTTAACGGTGAACGTCGGGCCGTCTTCCACACCCGAAGCGGTGACCACGCCACTCACGGTTGGCGCGTCGTTGGTACCGGTGATGGTGACGGTGGCCGTTTGCGCAACCACCGCGCCTTTCTCGTCGGTCACGTTGTAGGTGACGACGATGTCCTTGGTGGCGCCGGCAGCCAGCGACTGGAAGCTGGCATCTTTAGGGTTCACGGTCAGGGTGTTGCCCGACAGTGTGACGCCGGCCGGCAGGGTGCTGACGTTGGTCACGCTGAGCACCGCATTGCTGTCCACATCGGCAGCGCCGGTGAGCAGGTTGACCACCACATTGCTGCCGTCTTCGGTGCCGCTGGCGGTCAGCGGCGCGCTTACGGTTGGCGCATCGTTGGTGCCGGTGACATTGACGGTGATCACCTGGGTAGCGGTGCCGCCCAGGCCATCGGAAACGGTGGCGGTAAAGGTTTCGTGGCCGGTCTGGCCTTCCGCTAGGGCCTGGGTGGCCGCCGCGCTGTTGTTCAGGGTGTAGGTCCACACGCCTGCAGCGCTAATGGCGATGGTGCCGTAGGTGCCGGTGCCGGTATTTAGGCTCCAGGTCGTGGTGGAACCCTGGTCGACATCGGTGGCAGTCAGGGTGCCAGTGACAGTCGGGGTGCCGGCCACAATTGCGCCGTCGTCGGTATTGCCGGCTTCGATCACGGTGCCCGTGGCAGCGGCTGCGCCGGAGGTGACCACCGGAGCGTCATTCACTGGCGTGACATACAGCGTCACGGTGGCGCTGCTGGTGCCGCCATGGCCATCGCTGACGGTGTATTGGAACGTGGCTTCGCCGTTGTAGTTGGCGTCCGGGGTGAACGTGATCACGCCGTTGTTCAATGCCACGCTGCCGTGGGTGGCGCTTTGCACGCTGGTCACGGTCAGGGCATCGCCGTCCACGTCGCTGTCGTTTTTCAGCAGGGTGCTGGCGTTGAGGGTCAGGGCGTTGTCTTCGCTGGTCACCAGGGCGCTGGTGTTGCCGGTAGCGCCCAGCACGGTGTAGGCGCTGTCGCTGGCCCCTTTGATTTCCACTTTCAGCGAGGCATCGCTGCCTTGGTCCCAGTAGATGATTTCGATCTGGTGGGCGCCGCTGGTGGGGATGGTGAAGCTCGCCGTGGTGGAGGCGGCGCTGCGGTTGCCATCGAACTTGACCACGTCCTGGCCGTCAATGCGCAGGATAAAGCCGTCGTCGGAAGTCACTTTGAAGCTGTAGGTGCCGGCGTCCAGCGATACCTGGCCGCTGAGCTTGATGATCGCGTCGCTGGTGTTGCCCGGGTCGGTCGACAGGCTGGCAGCATCGTTGCCGAGGAAGGTCTGCAGATGCGTACCAGCGCCCAGGTCGCCGCCCACCGAACCGTAGTTCAGGCTGGTGGCCACGAACGTGGCGTCCGGGGTTTTGCCGCTGATCAGGGTTTCGACCTGAGCGATATTTTCCAGGTTGGCGCCGCTGCCCTGGGCATAGCCGAAGTACTGGCCGGTGAGGCCCAGTACGTAGTGGTCGGCGACCGCTACCGGGTTGGTATTAACCATCTGCGCGCTGTCGGTGCCTGGCGCCGAGGTGTTGCCGGCGGCATCAGTCTGGGTAGCCGTGGCGCTGATGGTTTCGCCGGTAGCCGGTTTGGTTTCGGTGAAGGTGATAGTGCCGTTGCTGTAGCTGAAACCGGTGGCCGGGGTGGTGGTGCCGGCCGTTACCAGCACACCATTGCTCAGGGCCAGGTTGGCGGTATGGGTATCGCTGCCATTGGTGATATTCAGGCTGACCGTACCACCGGCCACCAGATCGGCATTGTTGACGGCAACGCTGATTTGCACGCCGTCAGTACCCACTTCGGCGGTCGTCAGTTGGGCATTGTTATCGGCGTCATCGACGATGGTCACGATAGGCGCGGTGGCAGCGGTGGTGTCGCCGACGGTGGCGCTGTCGCTGCCCGGTAGCGAGGTGTTGCCGGCAGCATCGGTGATGGTGGCCGACACAGTGAGGCTGGCGCCATCAGCAGGGCGTGCATACGTCAGGGTCACGCCGTTAGTCAGGTCTGCCGCCACAACAGGGTGGAGGCTAACGGTGCCGTCCGGGTTGGTGATGTTCAGCGTGTCGCCAACCACCGCGCCGGTCGGCACGGTGATTTTCACGGTCACGCTGGTCGAGGCGCCCAGCTCGGTATTACTCAGGGTGCCGTCGTTGTTGGTGTCGGTGCTGATCACAACAGTCGGTGCGGCGGTGGGGGTGGTGTCGCCCAGCGTGGCCGTGTCGCTGCCCGCGGCAGAAACGTTACCCGCGGCATCGGTGATGGTGGCGGAAACCGTGAGCGCCTGACCGTCGGCCAGACCCTGGGTATACATGTTCACGCCGTGGTCGAGCAGGTACTGGTCGATGGTCAGGACAAACGCCGGATGCCCATCGATGGAAATTTTCAAGGTGTCGCCTACGGCTGCACCTGCCGGGATAGCGAAGTGCGTTATCACGGACTGGGTGGCCTTGAGCTCGGCCGTGCTGATGATGCCGTCGTTGTTGCTGTCGGTCGTGATGGTGACGATAGGCGCCGGCGAAGCGGTAGTGTCGCCAACCACGGCACTGTCATTGCCAGGTTTCGAGATATTGCCGGCGGCATCGGTAATGGTGGCCGAAACACTGATTGGCTGGCCGTCGGCAGGACGCTGATAGGTCAGTTCAACCCCGTTGCTGAGATCGTTTGCGACGATCGGGTGAGCACTGACGCTGCCGTCCGGGTTGGTGATGTTCAGTACATCGCCGACCACGGTCCCGGCTGGAACGGTGATCTTCACGGTAACGTTGGCTGAGGCGCCCAACTCGGTGTTGGAAAGCGTGCCATCGTTGTTGGTGTCGGTGGTGATTACCACGGTTGGCGCGGCGGTGGCGGTGGTGTCGCCCACCACGGCGCTGTCATTGCCCGGCAGCGAAACGTTGCCGGCAGCGTCGGTAATGGTGGCGGTGACGCTGAGGGTGGCGCCATCGGCGGGGCGCAGGTAGTTCAGGTCGATACCGCTGGCGATCAGGGTGTCGGTCAGGGGGATGATCTGGATAGAGCCGGTGTTGCTGACAATTTTCAGGGTGTCGCCGGCCACAGCGTCGGCCGGAATGCCGACATGCACCGCTACGGTGGTGGCGGTTCCCAGTTCAACGTTGCTCAAGGTGCCGTCGTTGTTGCCATCGGTGGTGATGGTGACGGTCGGTGCGGCGGTCGCGGTGGTGTCGCCAATAGTGGCGCTGTCGCTGGCGGTCGGCGAGGTCAGGGTGCCGTCGCTGATGCTGGCATTTACGGTCAGCGTGGCGCCATCGGCCGGGGTCGGGAAGGTCGTGGCAATCGAACCGGCAGCAATTTGCTCCGGGGTCAGCACGAAGATCTGCGGGGTACCAGCGCCGTTGCTGACAGTCAGGGTATTGCCAACGACGGCATCCGCCGGCAGGCCAATGGTGACGGCCACGTTGGACGAACCGTTGACTTCGTTGGTGGTCAAGTTGCCGTCGTTGTTGGCGTCGGTGGTGATGGTCACAGTCGGCGCATCCGGCACCGGCGTTACGCCGATGCTGATGGTGCTGATCACTGTGCCGCCTTTACCGTCGCTGATGGCGACCTGGAAGCTGTCCGGGCCGTTGTAATCGCTGCCGGGGGTATAGGTGAAGGCGCCGGTAACCGGGTCCAGGGTCACCACACCGTGGGCCGCACCCGTGCCAACCACGCCGTAGCTGAGGGTGTCGCCATCCACATCGGCGCCGGTCACCACGCCGGTCACCGGGGTGTCTTCGGCGGTGGTCAGGGTCTGGTTGGTGGTGGTCGGCGCATCGTTTTCCGGCAATACGGTCACGGTCAGCGGCAGCGTGGTAGTAGCGGTGTCGCCGTTGCTCTCGGTCGAGGTCGCGCTCACGTGCAGCACGACGGTGCCGTTGGCATCTTGCGGCGGGGTAAAGGTCAGGCTGTCTTTTGCCCAGTTGGTGATGTCGATCGGGGCGCCGGTGCTGGTCACGGTATTGCCGTGGCCGTCGCTGATGATCGAACCGGCCGGGGCGTCGTCGATGGTGATCTTGCTGATGTGTTCCGAACCGTCGGTGTCGGTCACGGCGGCGCTGATGGAGGACAGCTTGATCGCGTGGTCTTCCAGGCCGACGTTGGGCTGCGAAACAACGCTGATGTTGTCCAGCAGGCCGCCGAGGGAATTGCTGTCGGTGGCGCGGAATTCCAGGGTGTAGTTGCCGGCCGCATCGGCGGGCAGGGTGTAGGTGTAAGTGGTCAGGCCGGCAGTGGTGCCGGTCAGGGTGCCGACTTTGACGCCGCCCCAGAACACGTCGATGCCCGAGTTACTTTCCTGGCCGCTGCGTGGCGAGTACTGGAACTGCACCACGAAGGTTTCGCCAGCATCGGCATTGATGGTGGTGAACAGGTTGCTGGCATCACCATCGTTGCGCTCCAGCTCGATCACCTGATTGGTGCCGCTGCCGCCGCTGATGTAGGTGCCTTCGCTACCGATTTCTACGCCATTGCCGCTGTTGCCGGTCTGCCAGTTGCCGTTGCCCAGGGAGCCGACGGCGATATTGCCGTTCCAGCCGCCAGCCAGGTTGGTTTCTTCGAAACCGGTGGCAATCACTTGGCTGCCGCCGCCAAAGGTCAGGGTGGGCGCATCGGCCACCGGGGTGACGTTAATCGTGGCGCTGCTGGTATCCGAGCTGGCGCCATTGTTGTCGATGGCTTTGAAGTCGAAGTCGGTGCTGCCACCCCAGTTCGGGGTCGGCACGAAATACACCGGGCCGGTGACCACCGAGCCCACAGTGAGTGCGCCGGTGCCATCGGCATTGGCGTACAGGGTGCCGTGTTCCGGCAAGGATTCAATCGAGTAACCGGTCACGGTGCCGTCGACATCGCTGCCGCCCAGGGTGACCTGAATCGGTGTGGCCGGGTCTTCGCTGCCGCTGCCTACCACGCTGCTGCTGGCGACCGGTGCATCGTTGGTGCCGTCGATGGTGACCTTGACGGTGGTCGGGGTGCCATCGGCGCTGGTAACGGTGAAGCTGTCGCTCACGCTCTGGCCAACGTTCAGGGCATTGAAGGCCGAGTTGGCGGTGAAGGTCCACACGCCGGCGGCATTGATGCTGAACGTGCCGTAGGTGCCGGCCACATTGTTTTGCGGGGTGAAGGTGGCCGGGCTGTCGATATCGGTAACGGTCAGCGTGCCGCCGGTGGTGATGGCGTCGTTGGTTTCAGCCACGTGCACGTCGGCCGAGGAAAGCACAGCGGCGTCGTTCACCGGCTTGACGGTCACGGTCACGGTGGCGGTTTCAGTCACGCCGCCGGAGGTCACGGTGTAGGTGAAGGTGTCGGTGCCGTTGTAGTTGGCGACCGGGGTGTACACCAGGGTGCCGTCGGCGTTGAAGGTCACGCTGCCGTGCTGGCCCTGGGTAACAGCGGTAACGGCGCGGTCCGGGTTTTCGAAGTTATCAGCGCTGCCGCCACCGACGCCGGTGATGGCGTTGAAGGAGAGGGTGTTGTCTTCGTTCACGCTGACGGCATCGGCGCGGATATCGGCCACGGCATCAACGCGAATGGCCACGCTGCTGTTGGTAGTCAGGCTGCCGTCGCTGCTGGTGATTTTCAGCAGGTCGGTGCCGTTGTAGTCGGCGGTCGGCTTGTAGGTCAGGCCTTGCAGGGCGGCGCTGACGGCGGCCGAGCTGCCGCTGAGAATCAGGCTGCCGGTGCCATTGCCGGTCACGGTAACGCCGCCGGCCAATGGGCCGAGGGTCAGGGTGCCGTGGTCGACGTTCAGGGTGGTGGTCAGGTTCGGGCTGTCGATATCGCCGGTGGCGATGCTGTTGCCGCGCAGCACGGAGAACACTTTGCTGGTGTCTTCGTTGGTGACTTGCACGGAGGTCGGCGCGGTAATGAACGGCGCATCGTTTACCGGATTGACGGTGATATTCAGGGTGGCGGTGGTGGTCGCGGTGCCGTCGGTGAGGGTGTAGGTAACGGTCGGCACCGGGCCGTTGTAGTTGGCGACCGGGGTAAAGGTGAAGTTGCCATCGGCGCCGATTACCAGCTTGCCCACCACGGTATTCAGGGTTTCACCGGCATTGGCGGTGAAGGTCAGCGGGCCGACCGAGAAGCTGTATTTGGACACGCTGAGCACAGCGCCGCTATCCGGGTCGCTGTCGTTGGTCAGCACGTTGCCGGTGATCACAGTGTCTTCGTTGCCCGAGGCGATATCGGCCACGGCCACCGGTGCATCGTTTTGCCCAGTGATGGTCAGGGTGGCGGTGGTCGGCGTGACGCCGCCATTACCGTCAACCACGTTGTAGGTGTAGTTCAGGGTCAAATTCTGGCCGGCAGCCAGGTAGTTGTAGGCGTTCGGGTTGACGCTCAGGGTGCCGTCGCTGTTCAGCGTGACGCCGCTGGCGTTGCCGCCGCTGGTTTCCTGCAGATTGGCGACGCTGAGGTTGTCGCTCAGGTCTACATCGCTCGCGTTTTGCAGCAGGTTGATGGTTTGCGGCGCGGCATCTTCGGTGAAGGTTGCAGTGACAGCAGCGCTGACTACCGGCGCATCGTTGACGCCGTTGATGGTGATGGTCGCGCTGGTCGGCGTGCTGCCGCCATTGAGGTCCACCACGTTGTACGTGTAGGTGAGGGTGACGCTTTCGCCAACGGCCAGGTAGTTGTAGGCGTTGGGGTTGACGCTCAGGATGCCGTCGGCGTTGACGGTCACGCCCGAGGCGTCGCCGCTGCCGGATTGGGCCACGCCGGTCACGCTGATGGTGTCGCCGTTATCAACGTCGCTGGCATTGCTCAGCAGGTTGACGGTAAAGGCGCTGTCGTCTTCGGTCTTGGTTACTTCAACGGTGCTGCTGACATCCGGGGCATCGTTCACGCCGGTGATGGTCAGGGTCAGTACGCTGTTGCTGGTCAGGCCGCCGCTGTCGGTGACGGTGAACGGCACGTCAATGGTCAGCTTCTCGCCGGCGCCCAGGCTTTGGTACGCCGCGTTGCTCGGGTCGAGGGACCATGTGCCGTCGCTGCCCAGCGTAAAGCCCGCTGGCGCGGTGCTGCCGGCTTGTACGGTAAAGGTCTGGGTGTCGCCGGTGTCGACATCGCTGGCGGTCAGTTTGCCGCCGACGATGGCGCCGTCTTCGGTTGCGCTGGCCGCTGCCGGGTCGGCAATCGGCGCGTCGTTTACCGGATTGACGCCAATGTTCACGGTAAGGGTGTCGCTGCCGCCACGGCCGTCGCTGACGGTCACCTGGAAACTGTCCGGGCCGTTGTAGTTGGCGGCCGGGGTGTAGGTCCATACGCCTTGCGGGGTGAGCGTCAAGGAACCGTGCGCGGTGCCGCTGCCCACCACGGCATACGTCAAAGCGTCGCCGTTGTTATCTCTGGCGGTGAAGGTGCCGTTGTAGGCGGTGTCTTCATCGGTAGTGACATTAATTGTCGGTGTTGCATCATTTCCGTTCGGCGTGGTGAATGCCGGCGCCACGTTTTGGTCGATGCCGAATGCCTGTTCCTGAACCACCGCGTCGCCGCCAGCCGGGTCGGTGAAGGCGATGCCGATTTCCGGCTGTACCGCGCCGCCGGTTTCGCTCAGCAAGACAAAGCTGTGGCTGCCGCCTGCCGGACCACCCGCGCCGCCAGCACCCGGACCGGCTGCGGTCGGGGCGAGGTCTTGGGTTGGGTCGGCACCGGCGGCGATGGCGCGCTGCACATCCAGCACTTCTGCTTTGGCATCCGAGGCGCTCTGCGCCGTGGCTTCGGTGCTTTCGCTGGCCGTTTCAGCGCTGCTCCACTGGGTGCCGCGGCCCAGGTCCAGGGTGCGACCGTCGGTCAGCTCCAGAGTCACCATACCGCCCGCGCCGGTATCCAGGGTGTCGCCTACAAACAAACGATCGCCTTCAACGAGTACGCGATGCGCGCCCTCGGCGGAAGTCGCGATTACTTGGCCAACAATGCTTTTAACGATGGCGACGACGGTGCTCATGTAGTGACTCTCCCTGGAAAACTTCAGGCAAACGGCAGTGCAAAAAAGGTCGGTTAGGTCAAGCGGTCGAGCGGGTGACACCTAAAGAGGCAAGGATCTTGCCAGGGATAAGCGTCTAAAAAGTGACGTCAATAATTTGGTGTTTTTGTCGATTTAGGCATCTTTCTGCCAAACTATTGACCAATTTTGTGACATCCTAAACAATCTGTTCCGTAATGTCACTTTGACAGTAGAGTGAAGTCGATACGAAAAACTGAGAAGTAGCTCTCACTTATTTTTTCGGCATAAAAACTAATTAAAATCTGCCACTTTCGTACCCATCAAAAGCCTGTTGTTGGCGTTCGTAGTAGGTTTCAGGGGAAATTTCACCATGCGTTTTGGTCTTCTTGCGTTGCTGCCGCTTGCTGTCAGTGCCAGTTTTTCCGTGTCCGCTCAAACCCTGCAGGAGGCCATGCAACAAGCGGTCACCGAGCACCCCGAAGTTCACGCGGCAGTAAACCGCCGCCTGGCCGCTGACGCAGGCCTGCGTGCCGCGCAAGGTGGTTACCTGCCGAAAGTGGACGTGCTGGCCGGTTATGGCCGTGAAGGCACCGACGATCCGTCGACTCGTGCCGAAGGTGGCCGCAACGACTGGAATACCCTGAACCGCGGTGAATCCACCGTTCGCCTGAGCCAGATGCTGTTCGACGGGTTCGCCACCTCCAGCGAAATCGGCCGCAACCAGGCCACCGTCAATTCCCGTGCTTATGCGTTGCTAAACACCTCCGAGCGCACCGCGCTGACCGTCGCCCAGGTTTACCTGGAATTGCTGACCCGTCAGGACCTGGTGCGTCTGGCGCAAGACAACCTCGACAGCCACGAACGCATTCACGACCAGATCCGTCTGCGTACCGATCGCGGTGTAGGCCGTCTGGCCGACCTCAACCAGGCCGAAGCGCGCCTGGCCCAGGCCCGCAACAACCTGATCACCGAGCAGACCAACCTGGTCGATGCGCAAACCAACTTCTATAGCGCCGTGGGTGTCGACCCTGTTGACGTGCAGCGTCCGGCAACCGGCGTGCAACTGCCTGAAACCCTGGCTCAGGCGCGCCAGCAGTTGATCGAGAACAGCCCGATCCTGCGTTCGGCCGAAGCCGATATCGCCGCCGCCGAGCAGCAATATAAGGCCGCCAAGTCGACCTACTACCCACGTTTCGATGCCGAGTTGGGCCGTTCCGCCAACAACGACATCGACGGCCAGGACGGTCACTACAACGAATGGGAAGCCATGGTGCGCATGCGCTACAACCTCTATAGCGGCGGCAGCGACAAGGCCACCCTCGAGGCGCGCTCCTACCAGGCCGGCGAAGCGCTGGACATCCGCAACAACGCCCTGCGCCAGCTCAACGAAGAACTGGGCCTGGCCTGGAACGCGCTGAGCAACGCCCGTGCCCAGCTGCCGATCGCGCAGAAATACGTGGATGAAACCACCGAAGTACGCACCGCCTACCAGAAGCAATTCGCCCTCGGCGAGCGCACCCTGCTGGACTTGCTCGACAGCGAAAACGAGCTGTTCAGCGCCCAGCGCCGTCTGGCTGAAATCAAGATGGCCGAGCAGTACACCCAGTACCGCCTGCAGGCGACTCTGGGCACCTTGCTGAAAAGCCAGGGTGTAGTGGCGCCGATGGAAACCGTGGTGCAGAACGACGTGAAGCCGCAGATTGCGTTGCCGGGTTTGAACTAAGCGCTAGCCATGACGCCACCTTCGCTTGCGGGGGTGGCGTTTTTTTGGTGTGTATTTATTCGCAAATCGGGGCGCCTGGATCCCGGCCTGCGCCGGGATGACGGAGGTTTCGACCCCATACTCCGTCGTCCCGGCGCAGGCCGGGACCCAGAATCTAGCAGGGGAAGGCTGTCTCTCCCCAACCGAATTATCCCCAAGGACGGTTAGCCCCCGCGCCGACAACCAGCTAAAGTGCCAACACACCCGCGTTGCTTCGGCCTACGTCGTTATCGGACGTTACCGTACTCGCTATGGACAGCCCCCGTTGCACCCCTTCTTTAGTGCCAAGAGTGTTTAGCGTGGAATCAAACGTCAGCCCAACCCCGCTTCACCATGATCCCCGTGGCCAACATGACGACCCGCTGCTAGATAGCCTGCTGTCGCTCTGCGCCTTGCACCAGAAGCCGGTCAGCCGCGCCATGCTCACCACCGGCCTGCCGCTTCCTGCACAACGCCTGAGCCCCGAATTGCTGCCCCGTGCCGCCGCGCGCGCCGGCCTGCAAGGCCGTTTATTGCAGCGCAAGCTGGAACAGATTCCGGCCATGGCCCTGCCGGCGATGCTGATATTGAAGGGCGGTCGCGCGGCGATTCTGGTGGCGATTGATGCCACCTACGCGCGCCTGCTGCTGAGCGAAAGCGACGGCGGCGAAGTGCAAGTGGCTGTGGATAAGTTGCTGGAGGATTACAGCGGCCAGGTGTTTTTCGCTCAGCCGCAGCACAAGTTCGATGCCGACAACGGCTCGCTGATTCCGCGCACCAAGTCCTGGTTTCGCGACACGCTCAAACGCTCGCGCTGGCTGTACGCCGACGCCATCGCCGCCAGCCTGCTGATCAACGTCATTTCCCTCGGCGCGCCGCTGTTTGTGATGAACGTCTACGACCGCGTGGTCCCCAACCAGGCCGCCGCCACCTTGTGGGTGTTGGCCATCGGTATCAGTGGCGCTTACCTGTTCGACATTCTGCTGAAAAGCCTGCGCGGTCTGTGCCTGGACCTGGCCGGAAAAAAAACCGACCTGATCATTTCCGCCACGTTGTTTGAACGCATCGTCGGCATGTCGATGAAGTACCGGCCTAAGCGGGTCGGCAGCTTCGCGCAGAACATCCACGAGTTTCAGACCCTGCGCGATTTCCTCGCCTCGCTGACCCTCACCAGCCTGATCGACCTGCCGTTCACCTTGCTGGTACTGCTGGTTATCGCCTTGCTTGGCGGGCATCTGGTGTGGATTCCGGTGATGGCGTTTCCGCTGGCCCTGCTGATCAGCTGGGCGCTGCAAAAGCCGCTGACCGAAACCATTGAACGCACCATGGCGCTTGCCGCCGAGCGTCAGTCCAGCCTGATCGAAACCCTGGCTGGCCTGGACGCGGTGAAGGTGAACAACGCTGAAAGCGAACGCCAATACCAGTGGGAGCAAACCATCGGCACCCTGAGCCGCCTGGAGCTCAAGGCTCGCATGCTGTCCAACCTGGCCATGAACTCGACCATGCTGATTCAGCAGTTGGCCGGGGTGATCATGATTATTTTCGGCGTGTACCAGATCATCGACGGCAACCTCAGCATGGGCGGTCTTATCGCCTGCTACATGCTCAGTGGCCGCGCGCTGGGGCCGTTGTCGCAACTGTCCGGGCTGCTCAGCCGCTACCAGCAGGCCAAGGTGACCATGGCCTCGGTGGACCAGATGATGGACCTGCCGCAAGAGCGCCAGGCCGACGACCGCCCGCTGACCCGTCAGCGCGTGCAGGGCGCCATCGAGCTGCGCCAGCTCAACTTCAACTACCCCCAGCAGCAGAACACCGCGCTGGTGAACATGAACCTGGTGATTCGCCCGGGCGAGAAGGTCGGCATCATCGGCCGCAGCGGCTCGGGCAAAAGCTCGCTGGCCAAGTTGCTGGTGGGCCTGCACCAGGCCGACTCCGGCAGCTTGTTGGTGGACGGCGTGGACATGCGCCAGTTGGACATCAGCGAGCTACGCCACAACATCGGCTACGTGCCGCAAGACATTCACCTGTTCAGCGGCACCCTGCGCGACAACCTGGTGAGCGGTGCCCGTTACGTGGAAGACGAGCTGGTGCTGCAAGCCGCCGAACTGGCTGGCGTACATGAGTTCGCCCGGGTTCACCCGCAAGGTTACGAGCTGCAAGTGGGCGAGCGCGGCCATCAGTTGTCGGGCGGGCAACGGCAGAACGTGGCCCTGGCCCGGGCGCTGTTGCTCGACCCGCCGATTCTGCTGCTCGACGAACCCACCAGCGGCATGGACAACACCGGTGAAGTGCACCTCAAGCAACGCCTGCAAGCGGTGATCGCCACCAAGACCGTGCTGCTGATTACCCACCGGTCCTCGATGCTCGATCTGGTGGACCGCCTGCTGATCATCGACAAGGGCCAGATCATTGCCGATGGCCCGAAAAACGCCGTTATGGAAGCTCTGCGCAAGGGGCAAATCAGTGTCGCTTAAAAGCCTCGCCCGTTACTTCAAAGGCCGTGACTCGCTGGAAGGCGAGCCGCTGCCGGAACTCAGCAAAGCCTTGGTGGAAGACGCCCCGCGCGTGGTGCGCCTGACCATCTGGGGGCTGATCGGCTTCTTCGTCTTTATGTTTGCCTGGGCGCACTTTGCCCAGATCGACGAAGTGACCCGCGGTGATGGCAAGGCCATTCCCTCGTCGAAGATCCAGAAAATCCAGAACCTCGAAGGCGGCATCGTTGCCGAGCTGTATGTGCACGAAGGGCAGATCGTCAAAATCGGCGACCCGCTGGTGCGCCTGGACGACACGCGCTTTGTGTCCAACGTCGGCGAAACCGAAGCCGAGCGCCTGGGCTGGCAACTGCGCGTCGACCGCCTGGTGGCCGAAACCGAAGGCAAACCGCTGGTGATCAGCGACGACATCCGCGCCAAGGTGCCGAGCCAGGCCAATAGCGAATTGCAGCTGTACCAGAGCCGCCAGCAGCAACTCAGCGATGAAGTGGCTGGGCTGCAACAGCAGTTGGTGCAGAAGCAGCAAGAGCTACGCGAGTTCTCGTCCAAGCAGGACCAATACCGCAGCAGCCTGAACCTGCTGCGCCAGGAAATCGCCATGTCCGAACCACTGGTGGCCCAGGGCGCGATTTCGCAAGTGGAAGTGCTGCGCCTGAAACGTGCTGAAGTGGAAAACCGTGGGCAGATGGACGCCACCAGTTTGGCCATTCCGCGCGCGCAATCGGCCATCACCGAAGCTGAACGCAAGATCGACGAAACCCGCGGCAAATTCCGCAGCGATGCGCTCACCCAATTGAACGAAGCGCGGACCGAACTGAGCAAATCGCAAGCCACCGGCAAGGCCCTGGAAGACCGGGTAAACCGTACGCTGGTTACCTCGCCGGTGCGCGGCATCGTCAAGAGCCTGATGGTGAACACCATCGGCGGCGTGATTCAGCCGGGCAGCGATCTGGTGGAAGTGGTGCCGTTGGATGACACCTTGCTGGTGGAAGCGAAAATCCGCCCGCAAGACATCGCGTTCCTGCACCCAGGCCAGGAAGCGATCGTGAAATTCACGGCGTACGACTACACGATTTATGGCGGGCTGAAAGCCAAGCTGGAACAGATCGGCGCGGACACCGTGACCGAAGAAGACGGCAAGACCACCTTCTACCTGATCAAGCTGCGCACCGACCGAAGCCACCTGGGCACGGATGAAAAACCGCTGCTGATCATTCCGGGGATGGTGGCGTCGGTGGATATCATCACGGGCAAGAAAAGTATCTTGAGCTATTTGCTGAAGCCCATTCTGCGGGCGAAGGCGGAGGCGTTGCGCGAGCGGTGATACCTGCGAAATCAATCGAGGCTGAAGCCTCTCCCACAAAGGAACGGCGATCCATTGTGGGAGAGGCTTCAGCCTCGATGCTTTTGGGGACCTTGAAACCTACAAATCTTTAAGTGGGTGCTCTCCTTCCCACGTCGGCACAAAATGCGCCTCCACCACCGACCGCGGAATGGTCGCCACATCCGGCCAATGCCAGTGCGGGGCGTTGTCTTTGTCGATCAATCGCGCGCGCACGCCTTCGGCAAATTCCGGATGCCGGCAGCTGTTCAAGCTCATGCCGTATTCCATGCGAAACACCTCAGCCAGCGATAAATGCTTGCTGCGCGCAATCTGCTCCCACACCAGATGCGCCGTCAGCGGGCAACCGCCGGCCAACGTCTTGGCGCCACGGGCCAGAATGCCGTCGCTGCTGTCCTGCAACGCCACCAACACTTTCCACGCGCTGGCCACATCGGCCACATCCAGCAGATGGTCGATATGGTTACGCCGAGGCATCAACTGCGCGTCGGGCAGTTGCTCGTTGGCTTCGTGCTCCAGCGCTTTGAGCAGGCTGTTGAGCTGACGCGCTGGTTGCTCTTCCCAGTTCAGTTGCAGCAGGCCATCGATCAAGGCGTCTTGCTGGTCATCGGCGAGAAAGCGGTCGGCCCAGCCGAGCAGCAAGGCGTCGTGGGCGTTCACTTGCGTGCCGGTCAGGCCGAGGAATAAACCGAGCTTGCCGGGCAGGTGGTTGAGGAACCAACTGCCGCCCACGTCCGGGTACAGGCGATATTGATTTCCGGCATGGCCAGCCGGCTGCTCGGTGTAACGATGCGAATGCTCGCGCCTTGCAGCAGGCCCATGCCGCCGCCCAATACATAGCCGTGGCCCCAGCAGATAAAGGGTTTGGGGTAGGTGTGAATGCGGTAGTCGAGGCGGTACTCATCGCTGAAAAACCGCCCGGCCAGCGGCGGCACTTCGCCGGGGTGTTCGCGGCAGGCTTCGACCAATTTGCGTACATCGCCGCCGGCGCAGAAGGCTTTTTCGCCGTTGGCGCGCAGCAGCACGCAGGCGATGTTGGGGTCTTCTGCCCAGATGGCCAGCTTGTCGTCGAGGGCTTCGATCATCGGTAGGGAGAGGGCGTTCAGGCTGCTGGCGGCATCCAGTGTTGCAATGCCGATGCGAGCGCCATGTTGCCCACTTAATTCTTCGAAAATCACATTCATAAAAACGGCTTCCTAACTACTTATTGCGCCATTGCGGATCGCGTTTTTCCAGAAAGGCATTCACCCCTTCGCGGGTGTCGTCGGCATCGAACAGGTCGACAAAGCGCTCGCGCTCTTCGCTCAACCAGCTGTTCGGCCCGCGCTCACGGGCGCCTTGAATCAGCGGTTTGATGGTGCGCACCGCCACCGGGCTTTGCCGCGCCACCTTGGCCGCCAGCAGCAGGGCATGGCCACGGGCTTCGCCGCTGTCCACCACCTGTTCCACCAGACCAATGCGCAGAGCGGTGTCGGCGTCCACGCGGTCGCCGCAGAGAATCATGCGTTTGGCCCAGCCTTCGCCCACCAGCCAGGCCAGTGCCTGGGTACCACCAGCGCAGGGGAGTAAACCTACGCCAGCTTCGGGCAGGGCCATCTGCGCCTGGCGTTCGGCAATGCGGATATCGCAGGCCAGCGCACATTCCAGGCCGCCGCCCATGGCGTAGCCGTTAATGGCGGCAATCGACACCCCGCGAAAATCGCGCAGCGCTTCGAACGCTTCACCAAAGCGCCGGGCCATTTCGCGGGCGCGGCTCTTGTCGCCGTCGGCAAACAGATTGAGATCGGCGCCGGCGCTGAAAAACTTGCTGCCTTGGCCGGTAATCACCAGGGCGTAGATATCGTCGTCGTGGTTGAGGTGGTCGATCAGTTGCTTCAAACCGATCAGCGATTCGCGGTCCCAGGTATTGGCCGGCGGATGGTTGATGGTCAGCAGGGCAGTGTGGCCGTGTTTTTCCACCGTCAGCTTGTGGGTCAGGTCGGCCAGACCCGGGTGATAGGTTTCAATGGCAGTGCTCATTAACGCGGATCCCTGTCGTGAGTGGCGCGGCTGAGTATGCAAAAAGCTGGAGTACTTGCGTACCCCGCTTTTTACTTGGCGACGGTATTTTCTGACGGGAGTGTGCGACCAGAAGTTGCACGGTGTTTTACGCAGCCGCTTTACCACCGAGCAATTTGAACCAGAACGCCACTTCACCGCCCAGCTCGTCACGCAGCACCTGCGGCGGCAAATCGTCGGCACGGTCTGCCAGCAAGCGGCGCCAGGCCGGCAGTTGAATCAGCTGTTCATCGTCGCCCTCGACGCTCAGCCGCCGCGCCACTTGCACGATATCCACCAGATCGGCGCTGCCGTCGCGCTGGCGTTGCCAGGCGCTGCGGTGCCGGGCGCAATCGATCAGCATCGCGGGCAAGCGCCAGGCTGTAAGGGTGATGACGCCGATGTCGGCCGACAACTGATCGCAGAGGTTTTGCAGCTCTTGCGGTTCGCGCTCCACCTCCGGCCAGCGTTCCAGTTCGTCCAGCAGTGGCAGGCTGCCGATGTCTTGCAGCAGGCCGCCGAGCATGGCGTCTTCCATCGGCAGGCGGGTGAGTTGCTGGGCCAGGCAGGCGCAGTAGGCACCGCACATCAGCGCGGCGTTCCAGCGGGCGCGGAAGATCTTGATCAACACCGGGTCCTGGCTGGTGAACAGGTGCTCAACGGCAAAGGTGAGCACCAGATTGTTCACCCGTTGCATGCCGATGCGTGACACCACTTCCTGCAGGTTCACGCCTTGGCGCACATTGCGCAGCATGGGGCTGGAAGCGAACTGCAGCAGGTACGCGGCCAGTGGCGGGTTGCTGTGTAAAAGCCGCGTCACCTGCTCAAGCGAAGCGTGCTCCGAATCCAGTAGTTTGCGCAGGCGCAGCGAGGTTTCCGGCATTTGCGGAACCTTGGCATTGCCTTTGAGAAAGCTTGAATACAGCGAAAATTTCAGACCTTCGTGGCGGGTCTCCATGGGGTCGATCTCCTGGTCTGCTCACCTATCAAGCGTAGTAAGCAATTTCACCCAGTGATCGACCAGCCGTCGTGGGGGATCAAACCCGGGCGATAGTCGCGAGCCCCGTGGCCACCAGCTTCTCCACGCCATCTTTCACCGCAAATACATCCGCCCGACACACCGCCTGGCGTTGCCCGGCCTTGAGTACTTCGCTGCGGCAAATCAGTTTTTCACCGATAGCCGGGGCCAGCAGGTTGAGTTTGTATTCGCTGGTGACCACATCGCCCACCATGGAGGCTGCCGCCCAGGCGCAGCCGCTGTCGACCATAAAGCCCACCACCGCGCCATGAATATAGCCATGGTGCTGGCACAGGTCGGGGCGCGAGTGCACTTGCAGGCTGACCTTGCCCGGCTCGAAGTCCAGCAGTTCGGCACCCAGCATCTGGGCGAAGGTGGAGTGTTCCAGGGCCTGTTCCAGGCGTTCACGGCTGATACCGGTTGCAGCGTTCATGGCAGAGTGCTCAAGAGGGGTTCGGCTTGAGCATTGACCCGCTGGAGCGAAGCGGCAACGTGCATCCAATGCCGTGATGGTGGCGCATCAGCCTGCCTTGACTTGCCGGGCCCTGTTCCTTAGCGTGCCCAACAGTTTTTATCAGGGCAGGACTTCGCATGACCGCAGACGATCGAATCAAACTGGAAGCAGGCTGGAAGGCCGGGCTGCGCGACGAGTTCGACAAACCCTACATGACCGCCCTGAGCGAATTTCTGCGCACCGAAAAAGCCGCCGGCAAGGTGATTTTTCCGCCCGGCCCGATGATCTTCAACGCGCTGAACTCCACGCCGCTGGACCAGGTAAAAGTGGTGATCATCGGCCAGGACCCTTACCACGGTCCGGGCCAGGCCCACGGTCTGTGCTTTTCGGTACAGCCGGGTGTGCCAACGCCGCCGTCGTTGCAGAACATCTACAAAGAGATGAAGCGCGACCTGAATATCGACATCGCCCCCCACGGCTACCTGCAAAGCTGGGCCGAGCAGGGCGTGTTGCTGCTGAACACCTCGCTGACCGTGGAGCAGGCCAACGCCGGTTCCCACGCCAAGAAAGGCTGGCAGCCGTTTACCGACAAAGTGATCGAAGTGGTCAACGCCCGCCCGGGGCACCTGGTGTTTTTGCTGTGGGGCGCGCATGCACAGAGCAAGCAGGGGTTGATCGATACCACGCGGCATCTGGTGCTGAAATCCGTGCACCCGTCGCCGCTGTCGGCGCACCGCGGGTTTATTGGCAACGGGCATTTCAGCCGGGCGAATCAGTATTTGAAGGAGCGGGGGCTCACGCCGATCAATTGGCAGTTGCCGCCGTTGGCACCTTCTGTTTTGTAGGAGCGACCTTGGTCGCGAACCCTGCAAACGATGTTCATAACCTTGATCGAGGCTTGCAGGATTCGCGAGCAAGCTCGCTCCTACGGGTAAGCGTTCTTCCGCCGGACGCTACGGGCAGCTCATATCGGCAAGCTGCTTGCGCGAGCCTTCCAACCGACTCACCAACCGCTCCCGCTGCGGCTGATCCGCACTGCTCACCAGGTCTTTGAACAGATCACTCAACGCATGCTGCGCGCCTAAAAATTCTTCCTGGTACGCCGGCGTCCAGAAGCTCATCCGCTCTTGCAGCAGCCGCTTCATCTGCTCAGGGAATTGCTCACCTTTCCGATCCTGCACCGCCGCCAGAAATGCCTGCTGCCAGCGCAGGTTATTGTCCAGCCAGCCCTGGTTGTATTCCCCTAGTTGCTGCGACCAGGCTTTTACACGGGCCTTCTGTTCCTTGTGCAGGCGTCCGAACCAGGGCTGCAGGCGCTCTTCCATCCGCTCGGCACGCTCGTCAATCTGCTCGGCCAACGACATATCGAGGTAGTCCTCGCGCTGCTCCTTGTTCTGCTTGGCCAGGTTTTCTTCCAGCTCCTTCACTTGCGCTGGGCTCAGGCCACTCAACAGCTCGGTGAGGTCGGGCGTGACCTGCACCACGATGGCATCCACGGCATGGCGAAATTGGGTGAACTGCGCATCGAACTGCGCGGCGTCGGGCTGCGGTTCGGCTACCAACGTGGCGCTGCGTTGCAGCCAGTCGGCATAGGCGGGGAGTTGGGTGGTGCAGTGCCAGCCGATATGGGTGGCCAGACGCGGCTTGAGCCAGGCTTTTTGTTCCTTGCTCAGGGTGACGTAGTTGTCCATGGACCAGGGGATCAACCAGTCGAGATTGCGGTAGGCCATTTCCAGGCGGCTGCAAGAGGTCAGCAGGATCAATCCCGTGATCAGCAGTGCGGTGCGCAGGCGCTTGCCCATGGGCTTCTCCTTGAAGGGCCAGTCAGAGCATAGACCGGCCCGCGCAGCAGAAGTGCGTCCTATGGGCCGGCGTTGCGCTGCCAACGGCGAAAGATCGGCTCAGCCAAAAACAACACCAACAACAACCGCATCACCTGCATTGCCGTCACCAACGGCACCGACAACTGCAAGGTCTCCGCCGTCAAACTCATCTCGGCAATCCCGCCGGGCATCATTCCCAGGGTCAGCGAGCGGATATCCAGCTGGGTAAACCAACCCAGCCCCAATGCACACAGCGCCGCAATGCCGATCATCAATGCGGTGCCGAGCAAGGTGCGCGCAAGAAAAGAAGGTGCGCGGCGAAAGAACGCGCGGTCGAAGTGGCAACCCAGGCCGCTGCCAATCAGCAATTGCCCCACCTGGCTGGCGCCGTGGGGCAGCCCCAGTTGCAGGTCGAACAACATGCTCGCCCCGGCGCTGACCAACAGCGGCCCGAACAGCCACGGGTTGGGTTGCCGCAACCGCTGCCAGAGCACCGCCACCGCGCCACCCAGCGGCACCAACAGCGCCAGCCACAGCCAGTCGACGGTGCCGCTATGGCTGAGCGCCGGTCCGTCGCCCATCAGCAACTTGAACGCGGCCGGCACGCAGAGCACTACCGCCACCACGCGCAAACTTTGCCCGGCGGCCACGCGGCTGGTGACCGCACCGTTGCGCAGGCCCAGGTTGACCATTTCCCCGGAGCCGCCGGGCATGCTGGAAAAGAATGCAGTGGCGCGGTCCTCGCCGGTGCGGCGTAGCAGCCACACGGCAATGCCGCTGGAGAGGGTGGTGATCAGCGCACCAAACAGGATCAGGCCGAAGTGCGCCGTCACCTGTTCAACCACCGCCGGGGAGAAGTGCAGGCCAATACCGATGCCGATAATCCATTGCCCGGTTTTGCGCCCGCCCGGCAGGTCCGTAATTTGCCAGGGCGTGGTGCAGCGAAACACGATGACCGCCACCAGCGCGCCGATCATCCACGGCAGCGGCCAGTGCGCCAGGCTGGCGAGCAAGCCACCTACGGCGCCCACCAGCGGGGTCGGCCACCAGTGCCGCCAGTTATCGCTCACAAAGGGCACGGGCGTTTTCCGGGTTGCAAGGAACAGGCAATCACTGGCTCAGACCAAACTCTCTGGCCATCTGCTTGTACTCGGCGACGCGCTTTTTCACGTAGGCAGTCAGCGCTTCACCGGTCATGGCAAACGGGTAAAGCTGGCGCTGATCGCGCAGGGCGGCGAAGTCATCGGATGCCAGCAGTTGATCGAAGCGGGTTTTCCACCAGGCGTAGTCTTCGTCGCTGACATCCGGGCCCATGTAGAACCCGCGCACTACCGGCCAACTGAGGTCGTAACCCTGCTCCTTGGCAGTGGGAATGTCGGCTTTGTCTGCGCCCGGTAAACGTGCGTCGGAAAGCACCGCGAGGATGCGCATGGTGCCGGCCTTGATATGGGGCATGGAGTCGGCGATGTCGGTGCTGGCCACCTGGACATACCCGCCGACCAAAGCCGTCGCAATTTCGCCACCGCCTTCCAGGGCCACATAGCGCAGGTTGCGCGGATGGATACCGGCAGCCTTGGCGAGCAACGCCATCTGCATCCAGTCCTGACCGCCGACGGTGCCGGACGAACCAATCACCACCTTGCTGGGGTCGGTCTTGATGGCCTTCATCAGGTCATCGAGGTTCTTGTAGGGCGAGTCACTGCGCACGGCAATGGCGCCATAGCTGGTGCCGATAGCCGCCAGCCAGCGCACCCCGCTCTCATCGAAGCGGCCGAATTTGCCTTGCGCCAGGTTCAGCAGCGAGCCACTGGACCAGGCGGTGATAGTGCCGCCAGCGTCGGGGTGTCGGGCGATCACGGTGTTGTAGGCCACCGCGCCAACGCCGCCGGGCAGGTAGGTGGCCCGCATCGGTTTGTTCAGCAACCGGGCATTCAGCAAGCCGCTCTGGGCCAGCTTGCAGGTCAGATCGAAGCCGCCGCCCGGGGCCGCCGGGGCGATGCATTCAGGGCGCTTTGGCTCGCCGAGCGCGTGGCTGCTCAATAGTACGCAGCTGGCGGCCAGGGCCAGGCGGCGCAAGGGCTTGATCATTCGGGGGCCTCCTGTGGAGCGGCTATTTTGCGTCAGGAACACAGACTTGGCTTAGTAAAGTGCCAAGGTATAGCCAACCATGATGCGGATCTCGTCAGCGTCACGGGCAAAGTTCGAGCGGAACGTAGCGCTGCGTACGCGCAACGACACGTTCTTCAAGCTACCGCTCTGCACCACGTACTTGAACTCGGTGTTGCGCTCCCACTCTTTGCCGGTTTCGTTGCTGCCGCTGACTTCGGCGTTATCGCCGCTGACGTAGCGGGTCATAAAGGTCAGGCCGGGCACGCCGAGCTTGGCGAAGTCGTAGTCGTAACGGGCTTGCCAGGAGCGCTCATTGGCGTTGGCGAAGTCGTTGATCTGCACGAAATTGATCAGGTACGGGTCGGTGCCATCGATATAGGCAAAGCCGGTGTCGCCGCTCATGTGCTGGTAGCCGACGCCGACCTTGTGGCCATTCAGACCGTAGCTGACCAGGCCGTTGAGGGCGCGGTTGTCGACCTTGCCGCCGGCGGCATTGCCCTGGTCATCGCTGAACGACGCACGCAGGTCGGCAGACAGCGTGCCGGGGCCTACCCGTTGCGCGGCCACCAGGCCGAGGTAGTGCTGGCGGTACACGTCGTCGAGTTGGGCGAAGTGGTAGCTGCCGGTGATGGTGTCGGTGAGCTTGTAATCGAGGCCGGCGAAGTCGAAATGGTCGGCACTGGCGTCGGTGGCAAAGCGGCTGTTCTTGTTGTTCAGCGCCAGGTCCAGGTAGTCGGTGTCGTTGCGGTCTTTGGCTTTTTCCAGACGGCCGCCGGTGAACGTCAGGCCTTTGATTTCTTCGGAGCTGAGCAGGCCGCCTTCAAACGTTTGCGGCAGGATGCGCCCGTCGTTGGGGTTGAGCGTGGGCAGCTCGGGAATCAGGCTGCCGACTTTCAACACGCTGCTGGACACCTTGACCTTGGCAGTCACACCCAGCTTGGAATATTCGTCGGCGGCCTTGCCGTCGTCATGGGTAGGCAGCAGGCCGGTGCCGGTGCGGTCGGGGCTGGAGTCGAGCTTGATGCCGAGCATGCCCAGGGCATCGACGCCGAAACCGACGGTGCCGTCGGTAAAGCCCGATTGCAGGTCGAGCATAAAACCCTGAGCCCATTCATCACGCTTGGATTGGCCGGTGCCTTCGCGGAAATCACGGTTGAAGTACATGTTGCGGGTTTCGAAGGTGGCGCTGCTGTCTTTGACGAAGTCGGCGTGGGCCGCTGCAGGAACCAGTGAAGCGAAGGTGGCGCTGGCGAGTGCGAGGTTGAGTGGGCGCACAGCCGGCAATGCCTGCCGAGGGGCAGATGGCATGGTGAGGTCTCCAGTTCTTGTTTTTGTTTTTTTGTGGGTGGTTCTAGCCACCCTGGCCGGATGCTAAGCAGCGAAACTTTCGCCAAGCTTTCAGGCTGAAAGAAAACCGCCGGCCCCTTCACAGGCGCAACCGGCCCGTTACACTCCAGCCCGATAGCCGTTCAGCGGAGACGTTCTGTGCGCATTTTGTTGGTAGAAGACCACCCCCAATTGGCCGATAGCGTGGCCCAGGCATTCAAGGCGGCCGGCTGGACGGTGGACGTGCTGCACGACGGCGTGGCCGCCGACCTGGCGCTGACCAGTGAGGATTACGCCCTGGCGGTGCTGGATGTGGGGCTGCCGCGCATGGACGGTTTCGAGGTGCTGGCCCGCCTGCGCGCACGGGGCAAAACCCTGCCGGTGCTGATGCTGACTGCCCGCGGCGAGGTAAAAGACCGGGTGCACGGCCTGAACCTCGGCGCCGACGATTACCTGGCCAAGCCCTTTGAATTGAGCGAGCTCGAAGCGCGAGTAAAAGCCCTGCTGCGCCGCAGTGTGCTGGGCGGTGAACAGCAACAGCGCTGCGGGCCGTTGCTGTATGACCTGGGCACTCGGCGTTTCAGTTTGAATGACGACATGCTGACCCTGACGTCCCGCGAGCAGGCGGTATTGGAAGTGTTGATCGCCCGGCCGGGGCGAGTGATGAGCAAGGAACAGCTGGCCTCGCAGGTGTTCGGCCTGGACCAGGACGCCAGCCCCGATGCCATCGAAATCTATGTGCACCGCTTGCGCAAAAAGCTGGAAGGTAGCTCGGTGCGCATCGTCACCTTCCGTGGCCTGGGCTATTTGCTGGAAAGCCAGGATGCGTGAAGTCGGCAGCCTGCGCGGGCGCCTGCTACGGCGCCTGGCCTCGCTGTTCGCCGCACTGCTATTGATCGGCAGCCTGAGCGCCTACTGGACCGCCCGTGACGCCGCCGACACCGCCTATGACCGCACCTTGCTCGCCTCGGCGCGGGCGATTTCCGCCGGCATGTATGAAGACGACGGCAGCCTGCGTGCCGATGTGCCGTATGTGGCGCTGGATACCTTCGCCTACGACAGCGCCGGGCGGATTTTCTATCAAGTGACCGATGTGCAGGGAAAGCTCATTTCCGGCTACGAAAATCTGCCCGGCCCGCCGCCGAAAACCCAGCGCACCGATGACTATCCGGCCCTCGCCAAGTTCTACGACGCCACTTACCAAGGCGTGGATGTGCGCGTGGTGAGCCTGCTGCGGCCAGTGAGCGGGTCAACCATTAACGGCACCGCCGAGATTCGCGTGGCCGAAACCGAAGAGGCGCGCGAGCGGTTGGCCCGTGGGCTGTTGGCGGACTCATTGTGGCGTTTGGTGGTGCTGTCACTGGCGGCCATGGTGCTGGTGTGGTTCACCATCAGCGCGGCGCTGCGCCCGCTCAATCAATTGCGCAACGCCGTGGCCGAGCGGCAACTGGATGACCTGCGGCCGCTGCCGGTGGTGACTACGGCGCGGGAGCTGGTGCCGCTGGTGGAAGCGCTGAACCAGTTCACCGAGCGCTTGCGCGGGCTGTTCCAGCGCCAGGCGGACTTTATTGCCGAGGCGTCCCATGAATTGCGTACGCCGCTGGCGGCGCTAAAGGCGCGGGTGGAGTTGGGCTTACGGGAACAAGATCCGCAACGCTGGCAACAGACGCTGCGGGAAACGGCGCAGAACACCGATAGCCTGACGCACCTGGCCAATCAGCTGCTGTCGCTGGCGCGAATCGAGAGCGGGGCGCGGGCGATTGCCGAGGGCGGCGCTGAGCAGATCGACCTGAGCCAGTTGGCCCGTGAGCTGGGCATGGCGCTAGCACCGCTGGCGCATTCCAAGGGCATTGCCCTGGCGCTGGAGGCGGAGCAGCCGGTGTGGCTGATGGGCGAGCCCACCTTGCTCAACGAACTGCTCAGCAACCTGGTGGACAACGCTTTGGCCCACACGCCGCAAGGCGGCAATGTGATTCTGCGGGTGCTGGCGCCGGGCGTGCTGGAGGTGGAAGACGACGGGCCGGGCATTCCGGCTGATCAGCGCGACAAGGTGTTTGAGCGGTTTTACCGGCGTAATCCACAGGCCGGCGGGGCAGGGCTGGGGTTGGCGATTGTGGGCGAGATTTGCAGGGCGCATCAGGCGACGATCAGTCTGCATGACGGGCCGGCGGGTGGGTTGTTAGTGCGGGTGGCGTTCGTCTAACCAACGCGACCGCAACGGCGCTTTTACGGTGCGAGGGAAAGCGGCTCCTGGCCTTCCATCAAATACTGGGCAATCTTGCCGCTGTCGCGCAGTTGCTTCAGGCCTTCGTTAAACCGCGCGATCAACTCGGCATTGCCCGGCACGGCGCGCGAGAGCATCAGGTGCAGGGTGTCGCTGCGCAGCGGCTTGGGGCTGAAGGTGAGCTGGGCGCGTTCGGCGGCGGTGAAGTGCTGGTGCAGCATGTCGAAGGCGACGGTCTTGTCCATTGGAAAGGCGTCGATGCGCCCGGCCAGCAGTTGGCGCAGGCCCAGTTCTTCATTGGTTTGCCGGCGTACGGTGAGGGTGCCGTCGGCTTCGGCTTTCTCGAAGGCCGGGCCGTAGTCGTAGCCATTGGCGCCGCCCAGTTGCAGGCCTTTGAGGTCTTGCACCTGTTTCCAGTTGAGCGGGAAGTCTTTGCGGTGGAAGAGGTAGAAGCTGCTGTCGACCACGGGGTCGCTGACGTAGAAGTCTTTGTCCCGTTGTTCGCTGCGCATCCACACGGCGGTGCCGGCGCGTTGCCCGCGCTGGGCGAGCATCAGGGAGCGGGCCCAGGGGTAGAAATCCCACTGCACTTGAATGCCTTCCAAGGCGAACGCTTCAGCGACGATGCGCGACGCGATGCCTTGGTGGGGCAAGGTCTGGCCCAGGTAGGGCGGCCATTCGCCGTTGGTCAGGCGAACGTCCTCGGCGGCTGCCTGCCCGGCGCTCAGTAGCAAACTGATGCACAACAACACAATGCGCATACGTAAATCCCCACTCAAGCCATGCGGCTCAGAATAGTGGCAAATCGCCGTGTCCGCACCGTGACGTTTTTACTGCAGCATGCTCATGGCCGCTTCCATGGAGGCGGACAGGTCTTCGTCGGCGTGCAGATCGGTACTTGGGTCCAGGCCCAGCTTGGCGAACGCGGGAATTTGCGACCAGTCGAGCTGGGTGTAAGGGTGCTCACTGCCCAGATAGCTCTGCAACGTGGCCACCTGAACGATGTCGACGTAATCCACCTTCGGCGAATTGCGGGTGAAGTCCAAGTACTGGCTCGGCAGGATCGCGATGTTTTCCGGGAAATCCCAAGCCTTGAGGATTCTGTCGCCGATAATCGGGTGAATTTTTTCGATCACGTGGTTGAGGCTGATGGAGTCGGACAGCAGCTCATCGTGTTCTTCGGCGTAGGTCAGAATTGGCAGCACGCCAATTTGATGGATCAGGCCGGCGAGGGTGGCCTGGTCAGGCATCAAGCGCGTGTAGTGACGGCATAGAACGTGGCTGATGCCGGCGATTTCGGTGCTCTTATTCCACACTTCGCGCATTTTGCGGTCGACCACGTCAGACGTGGCCTGGAACATCTGCTCCATCGCCAGGCCCGTGGCCAGGTTGCAGGTGTAGTTGATGCCCAGACGACCGACGGCCATCTGCAGGTCGGTAATTTCCTTGTTGGTGCGCAGCAGCGGGCTGTTGACCACTTTGATGATGCGCGCGGTGAGGGCGGCGTCGTTGCCGATCACTTTGCTGAGCGCGGGAATGCTGATGTCCGGGTCTTCCGCCGCTTCGCGAACTTTCAGGGCCACCTCGGGAAGGGTCGGCAATACCAGTTCATCGTTTTCGATGGCCTGAATCAGTTCGTATTGGACTTTGTCAGCGAGTTTGCTCATGGACGTTTCTCTAAAGGGCGCTGGCGCTTGGCGGGCCGCCGGAAAGTAATGGGGTTAACGCTGAATCTCGCGATCCGAGTTCAAGGTGTAGGGCAGGTCCAATAACTGGAGGGCCGGGCCGGTTTCGCTGCCAAGATGAATCCGTCCATCAGTAACGGCATCTTCCTGCAATACCGCCAACAGTTCCACGCCCGTTTCGCTTTGCGCAGCCAGCACCACTTCGCCGACGCTGGAACGGTGCACGGGGGAGAACAATTCGCTGGCCACCGCCGGCAGTTCGGCGCCCGCAAGGCTCAGACGCTGCAAGCGGCGCTTGAGTTTGCCCAGGTACTGCATGCGCGCGACGATTTCCTGGCCGGTGTAGCAGCCTTTCTTGAAACTCACGCCGCCAACGGCCTGCAGGTTGATCATTTGCGGGATAAACAGCTCGCGGGTGGCGCCGAGGACTTGGCCGATACCGGCGCGGACTTGCGCCAGCAGCCAGGTGTTGAGCGGTTGTTCCGGCAGCTTGGCCTGAATTTGTTGCAACACCTCGGCGCTGATGGCCTGGCGTACCCACAGTTCCACGCGGCCATCGGGCAGGCGGATGGCGAGCAGGTTATCGCCGCGGGCCACGCCGTCGGCCTCGGTGGGCAGCAGCAGGCCGAGTTCGCCGAGCACTTCGTCGGCGTCATTCAGGCCCAGGCGCAGCCACTCGGCGCTTTCATCGGTCAGGGTGGATTTGGAAAACACGGCGTATTTCTTCAGGTCAGCCAGCTGGGCTTCGAGCAGGTCGCTAGCCAGGGCCAATAGATAGCCATCGCCTTCGCTGACGATACGAAAGCTCGACAGCATGCGGCCCTTGGGCGTGCAGCGAGCGCCGAGGCTGGCGTTGCTGTCGCTCAGGTAGTTGAGGTTGCAGGTGACCTGGCCTTGGAGGAATTTGCTGGCGTCGGGGCCACGGACGGCAAGAACGCCTTCGTGGGACAGCATGCAGAAAAAAGCAGAATCGGCCATGGGGGATCGCTGGGTGAAAGTCTGGGGGCTCATCATAGGGCGCTGCCTTGAGCTTGTCAGCGGGTGCCGGTAACGGCGTAGCGCCGCTATACTGCGCGCCTATTTTGCAGGAGCCGCTTTAATGGTCGACGATATTGAATTGAACCGCCTGTTCTGGCACAGCCGCCGCGGCATGCTGGAGCTTGATGTGCTGCTGGTGCCCTTCGTGCGCGAAGTCTACCCGACGCTCGATGCCGAAGACCGCGAGCGCTATCGCAAACTGCTCGAATGCGAAGATCAGGACATGTTCGGCTGGTTTATGCAGCGCGGCGAACCGGAAGACGCGGATCTCAAGCGCATGGTTCGGATGATTCTGGACCGTGTCCAA
This sequence comes from Pseudomonas sp. CC11G, assembly GCF_056174845.1. Taxonomy (NCBI): domain Bacteria; kingdom Pseudomonadati; phylum Pseudomonadota; class Gammaproteobacteria; order Pseudomonadales; family Pseudomonadaceae; genus Pseudomonas; species Pseudomonas sp. CC11G. Next base: position 191,149 of record NZ_JBWBZC010000006.1, on the reverse strand, counting down.
CCCAAGTAAGCCCTTCGAATGCCGCTGGCACGCCTCACGGCAGTTGCTGGCGGTCTATCTCGGCGCGCAACTGTGCGCCGTGGTCGCCTTGCTGGTGGCGGCCATTCCCCTTTGGGTCTCTCTTCTTTGCGTAGCGCTATGCGCCGTTCATGCGGCTTGGCTGTGGCTGCCGCGCGCTTCGACCTTTACCGGTATTCGCCATGATGCAGACGGCTGGCACCTGTGGCGCGAAGGCGCATGGCAGGCCATTCAACTGCGGCCCGACAGCCTGGCGTTGCCGCAACTGATCGTGCTGCGTTTTCGTCTGCCGGGGCAGTGGTGGGTGCGGGGGCTGTGTATTGCTCAGGATGCATTGCCGGCGGATGACCACCGGCGTTTGCGGGTACGGCTGAAATTTACTCGCCGTAGATGGGCGGCACCAGAATAGTGTCGCGGGCTTCGGGCAACTGGTCGGGGTAGTCCAGCGTGTAATGCAGGCCACGGGATTCCTTGCGCTGCATGGCTGAACGAATGATCAACTCGGCCACCTGGGCCAGGTTACGCAGCTCGATCAGGTCGCGGCTGACCTTGTAGTTGCTATAGAACTCGTCGATTTCATCGAGCAGCAAACGCACGCGGTGCTGGGCCCGTTGCAGGCGCTTATTGGTGCGCACGATGCCCACGTAGTCCCACATAAAGCGCCGTAGCTCGTCCCAGTTGTGGGCGATGATCACGTCTTCATCCGAATCGGTTACTTGGCTCGCATCCCAGCTCGGCAGTTTTTGCCGCTCGGGCATGCTGGGCAATTGCTTGAGAATGTCTGCCGCCGCCGAGCGGGCATACACGAAGCATTCGAGCAGCGAATTGCTGGCCATGCGGTTGGCGCCGTGCAGGCCGGTGAAGGTTGTTTCGCCGATGGCGTACAGGCCGGGTACATCGGTGTGACCATGTTGGTCGACCACCACGCCGCCGCAGGTGTAGTGCGCGGCCGGTACCACCGGAATGGCTTCCTTGGTGATGTCGATGCCAAAGCCCAGGCAGCGCTCATAAACAGTGGGGAAGTGGCTTTTGATGAACTCGGCCGGTTTGTGGCTGATATCCAGATAAAGGCAGTCGACACCCAGGCGCTTCATTTCATGGTCGATGGCGCGGGCGACGATATCGCGTGGGGCCAGCTCGGCGCGGGGGTCGAAGCGCTGCATAAAGCGTTCGCCGTTCGGCAGCTTGAGCAGACCGCCTTCACCGCGAATGGCTTCGGTGATCAGAAAACTTTTGGCTTTGGGGTGGTACAGGCAGGTGGGGTGGAACTGGTTGAACTCCAGGTTGCCCACTCGACAGCCCGCACGCCAGGCCATGGCGATGCCGTCGCCGCAAGCGCCGTCGGGATTGCTGGTATAGAGGTACACCTTCGCCGCGCCGCCGCTGGCCAGCACGGTAAAGCGCGCGCCATAGGTGTCGACTTCGCCGCTGGTGCGGTTGAGCACGTAGGCGCCTAGGCAATTGTGGCCAGGCAGGCCGAGTTTGCGTTCGGTGATCAGGTCGACCGCCACGCGCTGTTCCAGTAGCTCGATGTTCGGCCGCTGGCGCGCCTGGGCGAGCAGGGTGTTGAAGATGGCGGCGCCGGTGGCGTCGGCGGCATGGATGATGCGCCGATGGCTATGGCCGCCTTCGCGGGTGAGGTGGAATTCGAAGCCGCCGTCTTCACGGGCAGTTTCGTCGTCGCGGGTAAAGGGCACGCCTTGCTCAATCAGCCATTCGATGGCTTCGCGGCTGTGCTCTACGGTGAAGCGCACGGCGTCTTCACGGCATAGGCCGGCGCCGGCATCTAGGGTGTCGGCGACGTGGGATTCGACGGTGTCGTCGGTATCGAGTACGGCCGCAACGCCACCTTGCGCCCAATAAGTTGAACCATTTGTGAGGTCGCCCTTACTAAGCACGGCAATGCGCAAATGACTAGGCAGGGTAAGGGCTAGAGTCAGGCCGGCAGCGCCGCTACCGATGACCAGAACGTCGTGCTGAAAATGTTGGCTCATGTTCGAATTCCACGAGAAGCGGCCACTAGTATATAGGCGGGGCCGGCTGCACAATAGCGCGCTTATGACAGCCTATAGGCTCTGGGAACTTTCTTAGAATCCCAGGTTCCATAGGCAGTCACCCAGATGGGGACAATGCCGTTTGGGTTGTATCGAGAGCGGCTTGTCGCGCACTCATTACAACTTTATCGGTGACAAGATTATCCGCGCAGCCGGCGTGCTAGCCGTGCTGCGCGATTCCGTGCAAGACAAAAGAATATGTGTACGGAACGTGTTTGGAGGGGAGAACTTTTGCGCAAGACCCGAGTCTATCTTGGCAAGTCGATTAACTTGCTGGAACGGCATTCTCTCCGAACTCAATTGAGGAGTGTTCATGCTTACCCAGGAAGATGATCAGCAGCTGGTCGAGCGGGTGCAGCGTGGCGACAAACGAGCTTTTGATCTGTTGGTGCTGAAGTATCAGCACAAGATTCTCGGGTTGATAGTGCGTTTTGTGCACGATCCTCATGAAGCTCAGGATGTTGCCCAGGAAGCGTTTATTAAAGCTTTCCGTGCACTGGCTAACTTTCGCGGTGACAGCGCCTTTTATACGTGGCTGTACCGCATCGCCATCAACACGGCGAAGAACCATCTGGTATCGCGCGGTCGGCGACCACCGGAAAGTGATGTAAGCGCTGAGGATGCGGAGTTCTACGAGGGCGATCACGCACTCAAGGACATCGAATCTCCAGAGCGGTTGATGCTACGCGATGAAATTGAAAACGCCGTGCATCGAACCATTGAACAATTGCCAGAAGATTTGCGCACCGCGCTAACTTTGCGAGAGTTCGATGGTCTCAGTTACGAAGACATTGCCAGCGTCATGCAATGTCCAGTCGGTACCGTGCGGTCGCGGATTTTCCGCGCTCGTGAGGCCATAGATAAGGTCCTGCAACCTTTGTTGCAGGGAGCCTGAGATAGCGGCGCTAGCCAAGAGAGGAATCGCCATGAGTCGTGAAGCCCTGCAAGAATCGTTGTCCGCCATCATGGATAACGAGGCGGATGAGTTGGAGCTGCGCCGCGTGCTCAGCGCCAGCGATGACGCTGAATTGCGCTCGACTTGGGCGCGCTATCAAGTAGCTCGTGCAGTCATGCACAAAGATCTGCTGGTGCCTAATCTCGATATCGCTGCGGCGGTCTCGAAGGCGCTCGCCGACGAAGCTTCTCCGGTTGCCGCGCCTGTCGCAGCAGTAGCAGGTCGCTGGCGTGGGCTGGGTCGTCTGGCGGTAGCCGCCTCGGTGACCCTGGCCGTACTGGCCGGTGTACGTCTGTATAACCAGGACGAAGTGATGGGCACTCAACTGGCCCAAAACAACGTGCAGCCAACCCTGCCAATGCCGCAAGTGCAAGGCGCCGCGTTGCTGGCCGGTTACACCGAAAGCTCCGAGCCTGTGTCTGCGCAGCAGTCCAAGGCTGTGCAGCCAAGCCAACTGAACTGGCATGAACAACGTTTGCCTGGCTATCTGCGCCAACATGCGCAGCAAGCTGCGATGAGCACGTCTGACGGTGTACTGCCTTACGCACGGGCTGCAAGTCTGGAAAACCGCTGAGGAGGATCATGCGCGGACTTTCCTACCTGCTGATGTTGGGTGGCGTTCTGGCTCTGCCAGTACACGCCACCGACGCGCAAGACTGGCTGGGCCGCCTCACTGAGGCCCAGCAGCAACAGAGTTTCCACGGTACGTTTGTCTACGAACGTAACGGCAGTTTTTCCACCCATACGATTTGGCATCAGGCCTCTGGTGATGCAGAAGTGCGCGAGCGCCTTTTGCAACTCGATGGCCCGGTGCAGGAAGTGCTGCGGGTTAACGGTCGCACTGAATGCGTGAGCGGCGGTTTGGCCGATCAGGTGGCTGACGGTCAAAACTGGCCGGCTCGTACTCTGGATGCCAAACAACTGGCTGCCTGGTACGACTTACGCGTGATTGGCGAGTCCCGCGTGGCGGGGCGCGACGCGGTCGTGCTTGCCGTGTTGCCCCGCGATCAGCATCGCTACGGCTTTGAGTTGCACGTGGACCGTGAAACCGGTCTGCCGCTCAAGTCCCTGCTCCTTAATGAAAAGGGCCAGTTGCTGGAGCGCTTCCAGTTTTCCAGTATCGAAATGACGGCACCCACCGAGGCGGACCTGAAACCAGGCTCCACCTGCCAGCCCGTCCATTTTGTCGAAAGCAAAACCATTGATCCCAAGGCCTGGCATTCCGAATGGTTGCCGCCTGGGTTCGACCTGAACAGTGCAGTCGAGCGTCACAGTGTGGTGTCGTCCGAACCCGTTGCCTGCCTGATGTATGGCGATGGCTTGGCCCGCTTCTCGGTTTTTCTTGAGCCGCTGCATGGCGCAACCGTCGAGGATGCGCGGACCCAACTGGGCCCGACCGTCGCGGTCTCAAAGCGCATTACCACTTCATCGGGCGATGTGATGGTCACCGTTATTGGCGAAATCCCGTTGGGTACTGCCGAGCGGGTGGCGCTGTCGATGCGCGCCGGGGATATGCAGGCGGCGCAATAAGCCGTCGAGTTGTGCGTGCGTGCGCCCTTGCCGGCGCGCGCATGTTAGCCATTGAGTCGTATGCCACGCTCGTTGGGCGGGGCAGTTCATGTGGTCTTTGCTTGTCCTTTAATGGGAGCTGAAGTCGATGCTTAGCCTGAAATCTGGCTTATCTGCGTTTTTGACATTGTTTTTGCTGGGCCAGGCCGTCACGGCCCGCGCCGAATTGCCTGACTTCACCACCCTGGTTGAAGCCGCCGCCCCTGCCGTTGTGAACATCAGCACCACGCAAAAGGTGCCGGACCAGGTCGCTGGCAACTCCCAGTCCGGTGTTCCGGATCTCGAGGGTTTGCCGCCAGGTTTTCGTGAGTTCTTCGAGCGCAATCTGCCGCAACAGCCGCGCAACCCGCAGGGTCGCCAGCAGCAACGCGGCGCACAATCCCTGGGTTCGGGCTTCATTATTTCCCCTGACGGTTACGTGCTCACCAACAACCATGTGGTTGCCGGAGCAGACGAAATCATCGTGCGCCTTTCCGATCGCAGCGAATTGAAAGCCAAACTGATCGGCGCCGACCCGCGCACCGATGTGGCGTTGCTGAAGGTTGAAGGCAAGAATCTTCCGGTCGTGAAGATCGGCAAATCTGAAGACCTCAAGGTCGGTGCCTGGGTACTGGCTATTGGTTCGCCGTTCGGTTTCGACCACTCGGCCACCGCCGGTATCGTCAGCGCCAAGGGCCGTAGCCTGCCAAATGAAAGCTACGTGCCTTTCATTCAGACCGACGTGGCGATCAATCCGGGTAACTCCGGGGGTCCGCTCTTCAACTTGAACGGCGAAGTGATCGGCATCAACTCGCAGATTTTCACCCGCTCCGGTGGCTTTATGGGCCTGTCGTTCGCCATCCCGATGGATGTGGCGATGGATGTGGCCAAGCAACTGAGAACCGACGGTAAAGTCAGTCGCGGATGGTTGGGCGTGGTGATTCAAGAGGTCAACAAAGACCTGGCTGAGTCGTTCGGCCTGGAAAAACCGGCCGGCGCCCTGGTTGCTCAAGTGATGGAAGACGGTCCGGCTGCCAAAGGTGGCCTGCAGGTAGGGGACGTGATTCTGAGCCTGAATGACCAACCGATCATCATGTCGGCTGACCTGCCGCACCTGGTAGGCCGCATGAAAGCCGGTAGCAAGGCGCAGCTGGAAGTGATTCGTGAAGGCGCGCGCAAGAAGCTGGAACTGACCATCGGGAACCTGCCGGCTGAAGATGAAGAAGTGGCGGCCAATGGTGGCGGTGATTCAGCGGTTGAGCGCAACAGTAATCGCATGGGCGTCAAGGTGGCAGAACTTAGCGCTGATGAGCGCAAAGCACTGGACCTCAAAGGCGGCGTGGTGATCAAGGAGGTGCAGGATGGCCCTGCGGCGTTGATCGGCCTGCGTCCTGGCGACGTTATCACTCACCTGAATAACCAGGCGATCGATTCGGCCAAGACCTTTACCCAGGTCGCTCAGGCCTTGCCGAAGAACCGCTCGGTGTCGATGCGTGTGCTGCGTGAAGGGCGTGCGAGCTTCATTACCTTCAAGTTGTCGGAATGACGGTTGATCGGTAATGCACAAAAGGGCGGTTTTTACCGCCCTTTTTCATGGGCGCCGCTTGGCGCTACGGGTGACGCCCGCGCCGCCGATCGGGTACACTTCCCGGCTATTTTTCGGCGGGCAGTCTGCCTGCGGCCTTTTTGAGTGTTGATCCGTGAGTGACCTGAGTCATATCCGTAATTTCTCCATCATCGCCCACATCGACCACGGCAAATCGACCCTGGCCGACCGTTTTATCCAGATGTGCGGTGGCTTGTCCGAGCGCGAAATGGACGCCCAGGTTCTCGATTCCATGGACCTTGAGCGTGAGCGCGGCATCACCATCAAGGCCCACAGCGTCACCCTGCACTACAAAGCGCGGGACGGTAAAACCTATCAGCTGAACTTCATCGATACCCCCGGCCACGTTGACTTCACCTACGAAGTCAGCCGCTCGCTGGCTGCCTGCGAAGGCGCTTTGCTGGTGGTGGATGCCGGTCAGGGCGTGGAGGCTCAGTCGGTCGCGAACTGCTACACGGCCATCGAGCAGGGCCTGGAAGTCATGCCCGTGCTCAACAAGATGGACCTGCCGCAGGCCGATCCGGACCGCGTCAAAGAAGAAATCGAGAAAATCATCGGTATCGACGCCACCGACGCCGTGGCCTGCAGCGCCAAAAGCGGCATGGGCGTGGATGAAGTGCTCGAGCGCTTGGTCGCGACCATTCCGGCGCCGACCGGCAATATCGAAGACCCGCTGCAAGCCCTGATTATCGACTCCTGGTTCGATAACTACCTGGGCGTGGTCTCGTTGGTGCGCGTGCGCCAGGGCTGCGTGAAGAAGGGCGACAAGATTCTGGTGAAGTCCACCGGCAAGATCCACTTGGTGGACAGCGTCGGCGTATTCACTCCGAAACATACCGCCACCGTTGACCTGAAAGCCGGCGAAGTGGGCTTTATCATCGCCAGCATCAAGGATATTCACGGCGCGCCGGTAGGTGACACCCTGACCCTGAACACCACTCCCGATGTGGACGTGCTGCCAGGTTTCAAACGCATTCAACCGCAGGTATACGCCGGTCTGTTCCCGGTCAGCTCCGATGACTTCGAGGATTTCCGCGAAGCGTTGCAGAAGCTGACCCTCAACGACTCGTCCCTGCAGTACCTGCCGGAAAGCTCTGATGCTCTGGGCTTCGGCTTCCGTTGCGGCTTCCTTGGCATGCTGCACATGGAAATCATCCAGGAGCGCCTGGAGCGCGAGTACGACCTGGACCTGATTACCACCGCGCCAACCGTAATCTTCGAATTGCTGTTGAAAAACGGTGAAACCATCTACGTCGACAACCCGTCGAAGTTGCCGGATCTGTCGGCCATCGAAGATATGCGTGAGCCGATCGTGCGCGCCAATATCCTCGTGCCGCAGGAGCACCTGGGCAACGTCATCACCCTGTGTATCGAGAAACGCGGCGTTCAGCGCGACATGCTGTTCCTCGGCACCCAGGTTCAGGTCAGCTACGACCTGCCGATGAACGAAGTGGTACTGGACTTCTTCGACCGTCTGAAGTCCACCAGCCGTGGTTATGCCTCGCTGGACTACCATTTCGACCGTTACCAGTCGGCCAATCTGGTGAAACTTGATGTACTGATCAACGGTGACAAAGTCGACGCCCTGGCGCTGATCGTGCACCGCGACAACGCGCACTACAAAGGCCGCGCGTTGACCGAAAAAATGAAAGAGTTGATTCCGCGGCAGATGTTCGATGTGGCCATTCAGGCTGCTATCGGCGGGCAGATCGTAGCTCGCACCACCGTCAAGGCGCTGCGCAAGAACGTATTGGCCAAGTGCTACGGCGGTGACGTCAGCCGTAAGCGCAAGCTGCTTGAAAAGCAGAAAGCCGGTAAAAAACGGATGAAGCAAGTCGGCAACGTGGAAATTCCACAAGAAGCCTTCCTTGCAGTGCTCAGGTTGGATGGTTAATACCTATGTCGTTCAATTTTCCGCTGTTGTTGGTGATCGCCGTGGCTGTTTGCGGCGTTTTGGCTTTGCTCGACCTGGTACTGCTGGCGCCGCGCCGCCGCGCTGCCATCGTCGCTTACACCGGGCAGGTGAACGAGGCTGATCAGGCCGTTGTCGATCAGCTCAATCGCGAGCCATTGCTGGTGGAATACGGCAAGTCGTTCTTTCCGGTGCTGGCCATCGTGCTGGTGCTGCGCTCGTTTCTGGTGGAACCCTTCCAGATTCCGTCGGGCTCGATGAAGCCGACCCTGGAAGTGGGCGATTTCATTCTGGTGAACAAGTTTGCCTACGGCATTCGCCTGCCGGTGCTCGACACCAAGGTGATAGAAGTCGGCGACCCGCAGCGCGGGGACGTGATGGTGTTTCGCTACCCGAGCGAGCCGACCATCAACTACATCAAGCGTGTAGTCGGTCTGCCGGGCGACAAGATTCGCTACACCGCCGACAAGCAACTGTTCGTCAACGGCGAGTCGGTGGCCAAGAAGCTGCTGGGTGAAGAGCCAGGCTCGCTGGGCAGCGCCACGCTGTACCAGGAAAAGCTCGGCGCAGTAGAGCACCTGATCCGCATCGAAATGAACCGCTACCGCGCCGACCCTGGCAACGAGTGGACAGTGCCCGCCGGTCACTACTTCATGATGGGCGACAACCGCGACAACTCCAACGACAGCCGCTATTGGAACGACCCGAACATTCCAAAAGAGCTGCTGGGCATGGTGCCGGACAAGAATATTGTCGGCAAAGCCTTCGCCGTGTGGTTGAGCTGGGCTGATCCGAAAATGCGCAACGTGCCGACTCTGTCACGCGTAGGCCTGATTCACTGATCCGTCGGCGCTGCTAAAACCAGCGCCGCGCGCTATATATAGTCAGGCCCGCAGAGGCCAAGACATTCAAAAAAACACTGACACTGAGGTCAACATGACGTTTGCGCGTTCGCAAAAGGGTATGGGGCTGTTGGGGTGGCTGATTCTGTTGTCGGTCGTGGCGTTTTTCGCCAGCGTCACCTTCAAGATGCTGCCGCACTATCTCGATAACATGGCGCTGGAAAAAGCCATTACGTCGGTCGAAACCGACAAGGCGCTGGGGATCACTTCGGTGCAAGAGTTCCGCATGCACGTCGTTAAGAGCATGCAGATCAACAGCATTCGCGACCTCGACCTGGACAAGGCCATGGAAGTCAAAATTGAAAACAATGAATTCCGCGTGCACCTGAAGTACGAAAAGCGCGAACCGGTCATTCAGAACCTCGATCTCGTCGCTCGTTTCGACAAAGAATATCGCGTGCGTATGCCGTGAGTGCAGCACTGAGTCGTTTAGAGCGTCAGCTCGGTTATACCTTCAAAGACCAGGATCTGATGATCCTGGCCCTCACTCACCGCAGCTTCGCCGGGCGCAACAACGAGCGTCTGGAGTTTCTCGGTGATGCCATTCTCAACTTCGTGGCCGGTGAAGCGCTGTTCGAGCGCTTCCCGCAGGCGCGCGAAGGCCAGTTGTCGCGTTTGCGCGCGAGGCTGGTGAAAGGTGAGACCCTGGCCATTCTGGCCCGCGGCTTCGACCTGGGTGAATACCTGCGTTTAGGTTCCGGTGAATTGAAGAGCGGCGGTTTCCGTCGCGAATCGATTCTCGCCGATGCCCTGGAAGCGCTGATTGGCGCGATTTATCTGGATGCTGGCATGGATGCGGCGCGCGAGCGGGTGCTGGCGTGGCTAAGCTCTGAGCTGGACGGTCTGACGCTGGTCGATACCAACAAAGACCCGAAAACCCGCCTGCAGGAATTTCTGCAGTCGCGCGGCTGCGACCTGCCGCGCTACGAAGTGGTGGATATCCAGGGCGACCCGCACTGCCGAATTTTCGTCGTCGAGTGCCAGATCACCTTATTGAATGACAAGACCATAGGGCAGGGCGCCAGTCGCCGCATTGCTGAACAGGTGGCCGCTGCGGCCGCTCTGATTGCCCTTGGCGTGGAGAATGGCCATGACTGATACAACCGCAACACGCTGTGGCTATGTCGCCATCGTCGGCCGCCCCAACGTAGGCAAGTCGACGCTGCTCAACCACATCCTTGGCCAGAAGCTCGCGATCACCTCGCGCAAGCCGCAGACCACCCGCCACAACATGCTGGGCATCAAGACCGAAGGGCCGATTCAGGCCATCTACGTCGACACCCCCGGCATGCACAAGAATGGCGAGAAAGCCCTTAACCGCTATATGAACAAGACCGCCTCGGCCGCCCTCAAGGACGTCGACGTGGTGATTTTTGTGGTAGAGCGCACCCGCTGGACCGACGAAGACCAGATGGTGCTCGAGCGTGTGCAGTACGTGCAGGGCCCGGTGATTGTCGCGATTAACAAGACCGACCGCATCGAAGAAAAGTCCGAGCTGATGCCGCACCTGGAGTGGCTGCAAACCCAGCTGCCGAACGCCTCGATCGTGCCGATTTCCGCGCAGCACGGGCACAACCTCGAAGCGCTGGAAGGGCTGATCAACAATCACCTGCCGGAAAACGATCACTTCTTCCCTGAAGACCAGATCACCGACCGTAGCAGCCGCTTTCTGGCCGCCGAGCTGGTACGCGAGAAAATCATGCGCCAGCTGGGCGCTGAGTTGCCGTACCAGATCACCGTCGAAATCGAAGAGTTCAAGCAGCAGGGTAAAACCCTGCATATCCATGCCCTGATTCTGGTGGAGCGTGACGGCCAGAAGAAAATCATCATTGGCGACAAGGGTGAGCGCATCAAACGCATCGGCATGGATGCACGCAAAGACATGGAAGTGTTGTTCGACTCCAAGGTCATGCTCAACCTCTGGGTAAAAGTGAAAGGCGGCTGGTCCGACGACGAACGCGCCCTGCGTTCCCTGGGTTACGCCGACCTCTAAGCCTTCGAGCACTCCATGCTAAACAGCGCGCAGCCGGCTTTTATCCTGCATAGCCGGGCCTACCGCGAAAGCAGCGCGCTGGTCGATTTCCTTACGCCTCAAGGCCGCCTGCGGGCGGTATTGCGCGGTGCGCGCGGCAAAGCCGGCACCCTGGCGCGGCCGTTCGTGCCGGTGGAAGTCGAGTTTCGTGGTCGCGGCGAGCTGAAAAACGTCGGCCGCCTGGAAGCCGCCGGTATTCCGCGCTGGTTGCATGGCGAGGCGCTGTTCAGTGGCTTGTACCTGAACGAACTGATCCTGCGCCTGCTACCCGCCGAAGACCCCCATCCCGTGTTGTTCGAACACTACGCCGCCACCTTGGAAGCGCTGGCGGCCGGCCGTGCGCTGGAGCCGCTGCTGCGTGCGTTCGAATGGCGCCTGCTGGACGAGCTGGGGTATGGTTTTGCCCTTGCCGAAGACTTGCACGGCCAACCGGTCGTCGTCGGCCAGCTGTACCGGTTGTTGCCCGACTCGGGTCTGGAACCGGTGCACCTGCTGCAACCGGGGCTGTTCCAGGGCGCCGAATTGCTGGCCATGGCCGAGGCCGATTGGACTGCGCCGGGCGCGCTGGCCGCCGCCAAACGCCTGATGCGCCAAGCCCTTGCCCCCCATTTAGGCGGCCGACCGCTGGTTAGCCGCGAACTGTTTATGACCTTGAAGGAGCCACCCCGTGACTGACGCCAATCGCATTCTGTTGGGCGTGAATATCGACCATGTCGCCACCCTGCGTCAGGCCCGTGGCACCCGCTACCCCGACCCGGTGAAAGCCGCGCTGGACGCCGAAGAGGCCGGCGCCGACGGCATTACCGTGCACCTGCGCGAAGACCGCCGGCATATCCAGGAGCGCGACGTGCTGCTGCTCAAGGACGTGCTGCAAACGCGGATGAACTTCGAGATGGGCGTGACCGAAGAAATGCTCGCCTTCGCCGAGCGCCTTCGTCCGGCGCATATCTGCCTGGTGCCAGAAACACGTCAGGAACTGACCACCGAAGGTGGGTTGGATGTGGCGGGGCAGGAAGCGCGGATCAAGGCGGCCGTTGAGCGTTTGGCGAAGTTGGGCTGCGAGGTGTCGCTGTTTATCGACGCGGATGAGCGCCAGATCGAAGCCTCGCGTCGTGTCGGTGCGCCGGCCATCGAGCTGCACACCGGGCGTTATGCCGATGCGCATACGCCGAGCGAAACCGCTGAAGAGCTGAAGCGCATTGCCGATGGCGTGGCGTTTGGTCTGGCCCAGGGGCTGATCGTTAACGCCGGCCATGGTTTGCACTACCACAACGTGGAAGCGGTGGCGGCGATCAAGGGCGTCAACGAGCTGAACATCGGCCACGCGTTGGTGGCGCATGCATTGTTCGTGGGCTTTAAATCGGCGGTGGCGGAGATGAAGCAGTTGATCGTGGCCGCCGCCAATCGTTAAGCCTCACAATTCACTTGCGGGCGGTAATCACCGCCCGCATCGGCGCCGGCAACCCTTCCACCGTCTTGCTGTGGTCATTCGGGTCGAGGAAGTGGCTTAGCGACTGATAGCGCATCCACTCGGTACTGCGCTGTTCTTCCACGCAGGTGACGCTCACATCCACGCAGCGCACATCGGTAAACCCGGCCCGGCGTAGCCACAGCTCCAAGGCCGGCACCGAAGGCAGGAACCACACGTTACGCATTTGCGCATAACGGTCTTCCGGCACCAACACCTGATTGACGTCCCCGTCGATCACTAGCGTTTCCAGCACCAGTTCGCCACCTTTCACCAAGCAATCTTTCAGCGCCAGCAAGTGCTCGATCGGCGAGCGGCGGTGGTAGAACACGCCCATGGAAAACACCGTGTCGAATCCTTCCAGGCCCGCTGGCAAATCTTCCAGCGCAAAGGGCAGGTGCCAGGCGCGCAACTCCGGCAAGTAGCGTTGCACCGCTTGGAACTGGCAGAAGAACAGCCAGTTGGGGTCGATGCCGATCACGCTGTCGGCACCGGCGCCGAGCATGCGCCATTGGTAATAGCCATTGCCGCAGCCGACATCGAGCACGCGCTTGCCGCGCAGATCGAGGTGTGGCGACACCCGCGACCATTTCCAGTCCGAGCGCCATTCGGTGTCGACATGCACACCAAATAGATCGAACGGGCCTTTGCGCCACGGCGACAGGCCCATCAATGCTTGGCGCATCTGCACGCGGGTGGCGTCGTCGCAGTCCGTGTCGAGCAGCAAGCCGTTCTGCAGGTCGACCGTGGTCGGCAGCAAAGCGGGCAGGGCGTCCAGCGCGCCTTGCCAGCGCTCCAGGTCGCCATGGCCCTTGTCCATCTTGGTGTCGAGTTGTGTTTGCAGGGTGTTGGCCCAATTGGCCAAGGGCGTGCCCGCCAGGTGGCGGACCAGGGGCGACAAATCAATCATGGCAGGGCAATCAGGGAAGCGAAGTTCAGGCACTGGAACCACGGCACCACTTTGCTGAAACCAGCGGCCAGCAGGCGTTCGCGGTGTTGTTCGAGGCTGTCGGGTTTCATCACGTTTTCGATGGCGTTGCGCTTCTGGGCAATTTCCAGCTCGCTATAGCCATTGGCGCGTTTGAACGCCACGTGCAGGTCGGTGAGCAGGTCGTGTTCCTGTTCATCCTCGAAGCGCAGTTTCTCCGACAGAATCAGCGCGCCACCCGGCAGCAGGGCCTGGCGAATAGCCGTGAGCAGCTCAAGGCGTTGCGGCGGCTGGATAAATTGTAGGGTGAAGTTCAGCGCGACAAACGAGGTCGGTTGCAGCTGCAGCCCAAGGATATCGGCCTCGACCACCTCCACCGGCAGCAGCTCCTGAAACATCGAGTCCTGCGCATGCAGGTATTCGCTGCAGCGCTCGACCATGGCGCTGGAGTTATCCACAGCGATAACACGGCAGTCGTCGCAGGTAACGTGGCGGCGCAGGGCCTGGGTGACGGCGCCCAGCGAACTGCCCAGGTCGTAGAGCACGCTATGCGGCTGGGCGAATTGCGCGGCCAGCACGCCGATGTTTTCGACAATGGTCGGGTAGCCCGGTACCGAGCGTTTGATCATGTCCGGGAACACCGGGCCACGGCTTCATTGAAGGTGAAGTCAGGCACGGTGGGCAGTGGCACTGCAAAGAGACGGTCGGATTCCTGGCTCACGGTCGTTACGCTTGGCTCAAAAGGGCGCCATTTTAACCAGCTACGGGCACGCCGCCAGCCCTTGCGACTCAACGGTTGCCGAGCGATACAGCGCCGAGGCGGTGATGCCCCATTGGCCCAGCCAGTAAGTGAGGATGATGGCGTAGTGCGCGCCGGCAAACGGGGTCACGAAACGGTTGATGCCGATCAGGCTGTCCGACAGCACAAACAACGCGGCGCCAGCTGCGGCCAGCCAGGCCGAACGGCGGCTGATGTGCGTTGCGCCTGTGCGGGCCAGCGCTCGCCAGAGCATGGCGCTGATGGTCAGGGCATACAGCGCCACCGGCATCAGCAGGCCGCCAAGGCCGGCGCTGGCCAGGGTGGCGAACATGCTGCCGCCGGCGATAAGGGCCAGCAGCAAGGCCAGTGGTGCCGCGCTGCGGCTGTCGCTCAGGTAAGCCACCAGATAGGCCAGGTGGCCGATCAGGAATGCACCCAGGCCAAAAACAAAGAGATCCGGTGACCATTGCAGCAGCATGTCGCCGAGCAGGGAGAAGATCAGGCCGACGGCAATCCAGCGGCGATAGGGACCCGACTCAGCGCCGCATAACCAGCCGAGCAGGGCCAGCATCGGCAGCGGTTTGGCGAGTAGACACAGCAGGGGAATTTCAGCAGCAATGCCGTAGAGAAAGGCCACGGCGCCCAGCAGGGCGAGAGCGAACCAGCGCATACACAGTCCTTGTTAGAGTTGTTGTGTAGGCGACTATGCCGATGCCTGCGAGCAAACCCCAGGCTCAGTGCGTCAGCGCCAGGCTCTTATTGCGCCGAGGTGCCGGGTGTTATTTGACCGTAATCGCGCAATCAAACAGTTCCGCCGGCGCCACTTCTGGCTCCCAGGGCCGGTGATAGGCCATCAGCAATTCACCGCTACCGGGTTCGGTCGCCTGGAAGCGCCAGGTGGAAACGCCGGCGCCGCCGACCACGCCCGCGTCCTCAGGGTTGGTGTACACCTCGGGGCTCAGCACGCGCAGCACGTTGCCGGCCGGGTCTTTGGTCTGCCAGCGAAAGCCAGTGGTGGGGTTACTGCTAAGGGTGACGATCAGTTGCTGGCCAGGGTGCAGAACGGCCGGGCAGTCGCTCGATTTGTCCACTTGCACGGCGGCATTCTTGCCGGGTTGCTGGGCGCAGGCCGCCAACAGGGCGATGCCAATGGGGAGAAGCAGGCGAGCAGCAGTCATAGAACCTTCCTGTCCAAGGGGCGACGAATGGCCGCAAGCATAGCGCCAAAAATAGAGAAGACGTAGGTTGGGCTAAGCGCAGCGAAGCCCAACATGGAGCCCAAAGGGCTCCGCGTGCAGAGCATGTTGGGCTTCACCTTCGGCTCAACCCAACCTACGCCACGCTATCCGGACTTAAAACAACACCTTCGCCACATCACTGAAGCGCTTGGCGAAGTGCACCGTAATGCCTTCCTTCAAGTACTCCGGCAGCTCGGTAAAGTCGCCCCGGTTGGCTTCCGGCAAAATCAGCTCGTAAATCTTCTGCCGCCGCGCCGCAATCACCTTCTCCCGCACCCCGCCAATCGGCAGCACATGCCCGGTCAGCGTCAGCTCGCCGGTCATGGCCACGCCTCTTTTCGGCGCCTGATTGCGTGCCAAGGAGAGCAAGGCGCTGGCCATCGTCACGCCGGCGCTCGGGCCGTCTTTGGGGGTGGCGCCTTCGGGCACATGCAGGTGCACAAACGCCTGGTCGAAGAAGGTCGGGTCGCCGCGGAATTCCTTCAGGTGCGAACTCACATAGCTGTAGGCAATCTCGGCCGACTCCTTCATCACTTCGCCCAACTGGCCGGTCAGTTTGAAGCCCCTGTTCAGGGTGTGAATACGCGTGGCTTCAATCGGCAACGTGGCGCCGCCCATGCTGGTCCAGGCCAGCCCCGTGATCACGCCAATGCCTTCCAGCAATTGCTCGCGGCGGAACAGCGGCATGCCCAGGTAGGCTTCGAGGTCTTTCGGGCCGATCTTCAATTTGCTGTTCGGGTCGCCCAGCAGTTTGACCACCGCCTTGCGCACCACCTTGCCCAACTGTTTCTCCAGCTGGCGCACTCCGGCTTCGCGGGCATAGCCCTCGATGATCGCTTTGAGCGCCGCATCATTGATGCTCAGGCGTTGCTTGGGCACGCCGGCTTTTTCCAACTGCTTGGGCCACAGGTGCCGTTTGGCGATGGCGAATTTTTCTTCGGCGATATAGCCGGCCAGGCGAATCACTTCCATGCGATCGAGCAACGGCCCAGGGATCGAATCCAGGTGTTGGCCGTGCACACGAACAGCACCTTGGACAGATCCAGGCGCAGGTCCAGATAGTGGTCGAGAAATTCCGCGTTCTGTTCCGGGTCGAGGGTTTCCAGCAGCGCCGAGGCCGGGTCGCCCTGGTGGCTGGCACCGAGCTTGTCGATCTCGTCGAGCATGATCACCGGGTTCATCACCTCGGTCTCTTTCAGCGCCTGCACCAGCTTGCCGGGCAGGGCGCCGATATAGGTACGGCGGTGGCCTTTGATTTCCGCTTCATCGCGCATGCCGCCGACGCTGAACCGATAGAACGGCCGCCCCAGGGTTTCGGCGATGGACTTGCCGATACTGGTTTTACCCACGCCCGGCGGGCCGACCAGCAGCACGATTGAGCCGGAAATCTCGCCCTTGAACGCGCCGACGGCGAGGAACTCGAGAATCCGTTCCTTGATGTCGTCGAGCCCCGCGTGCTGCTCATCCAGCACCCGTTGGGCATGCACCAGGTCGAGCTTGTCTTTGCCGTGCACACCCCACGGAATCATGGTCGCCCAGTCCAGATAATTGCGGGTGACGGCATATTCCGGCGAGCCGGTTTCCAGGATCGACAGCTTGTTCATTTCTTCGTCGATGCGTTTCTTCGCCTGATCGGGCAGGGTTTTGCCCTCCAGACGTTGCTCGAACTGTTCGAGGTCGGCGCTGCGGTCGTCTTTGGTCAAGCCGAGTTCCTGCTGGATCAGCTTGAGCTGCTCCTTGAGGAAAAACTCGCGCTGGTGTTCGCCGATGGTGCGGTTCACTTCGGCCGAGAGCTCGCTTTGCAGGCGCGCCACTTCCACTTCCTTGCGCAGCATGGGCAACACTTTTCCATGCGCTGCAGCACCGGCACGGTGTCGAGCACTTCTTGCAGCTCTTTGGGCGGTGCGGTGGTGAGGGCGGCGGCGAAGTCGGTGAGTGGCGAAGGCTGGTTGGGGCTGAAGCGGTTGAGGTAGTTCTTCAGCTCTTCGCTGTACAGCGGGTTCAGCGGCAGCAGCTCCTTGATCGCATTGATCAAGGCCATGGCGTAGGCCTTCACCTCATCACGGCTGTCGTCGGCACTGGGCGGGTATTCCACTTCGGCCAGATACGGTGGGCGATGGCGCTTCAACCAGCCGCGGATTTTTACCCGTTGCAGGCCCTGGGCCACGAACTGCAACTTGCCGTCCACCCGATTGGCCTGGTGGATTTTCACTAAGGTGCCGTGGGTGGGCAGGCTGTCGGTGTTGAAATGGCGCGGGTCGGTCACCGGCTCATCGACGTAAAACAGCGCCAGGCTGTGGTGGTCGGTTTTGCCCACCAGCTCCAGGGTTTCGGTCCAGTGTTCTTCGTTGACGATGACCGGCAACACCTGCGCCGGAAAGAACGGCCGGTTGTGAATAGGGATGACATACAGGCGCTCTGGCGGGCGCTGATTCGGCAGGGCCAGGGCGTGGGGCAAGTGAAGGCCCTCGGGTATCAGCGTGTCTTCGTCGTCGATATCGGTAACGTGATCGTTCATGCGGCACCTGTGGTCTCTACATGAGTACGTAGATGGGTCGGGTCGCCAACTAATTCAATGGCAATGTCTGATCTGAAGAACATCGAGGCTGAAGCCTCTCCCACATGGATACTCGTTTCATTGTGGGAGAGGCTTCAGCCTCGATGCTTTTACGCACAAAAATGGCGCACGCCCGTCGGCCCTGGCTGGGAAATGACCGGTCGTTCACGTACCATGCGCGCTCTTTTTGCCCCCTGCCGCCATGCTTGAAGCCCGCCTGCTGCGTCTTGACGACCAGCCCCACGAACACGCCCACGATCACCATCAACTGGTGCTGTCGCTGGCTGGCCGTGCGGAATTCGAGGTCAACGGCCGGGGCGGCGAGGTGTGCCGCATGCGCGCCGTGCTAGTGCCAGGCGATGCCGAGCATCAGTTCGCCGGCGTCGGTGATAACCGCATGCTGATCATCGACCTGGATGAGCAGGATAGTTCGGCGGAAGACCTCGAGTTGCTCGCTCGTCTGTTCGATATGCCGCGCTACCCGGCGCTGGATGCCGACTTCCAAAACCTTCTCAGTTATGCCGGCGCCGAACTGGCCCGTTATGGCAGCGACAGCCAACTGGCCCGTTCCCTGAGTATTACTGCGTGCCTTGCATGTGCGCCTGTTCGGCGAACGCCATCCGCGTACGGTGGGGCCGCTGAATGTGGAGCGGCTGGACGCCTATATCGACCAGCACCTGGCGCGGCGTATCAGCGTGGCAGAGCTGGCGCACGTGGCCTGCCTGAGCCCGAGTCATTTCCATGTGCAGTTCAAAGACAGCCTGGGCCTGACCCCGCACCAATATCTGCTGAAAATCCGCCTCGACCGGGCCTCGCGCCTGCTGCGTGAAAGCACCCTGCCGCTGATTCGTATCGCCGAAGAATGCGGCTTCTCCAGCCAAAGCGCGCTGACCACCGCCATGCGCCGCTACCTAGGGCTGACCCCCAAACGTTTGCGCGGCGTGCAGTAGGCCGCTGTCTCGGCGCTGAGACTGGGCCTTCGCCATTTCCCGACTATATTTCCCCTAGACCGCTGGTTTTTATACGCGGCGATGCAATGATGGCTACGTGCCATATTTTTGGGGTGAACATCGCTGGCCAATCCGATAGTCTGCTGATGACGCGCAGGTGTTCGAGTTTTCCGGATAGCTGTTCAGCGCGCTAAACCGCAGGTTTCCTGTACCCGACAAGGTCGTTGATATGCCTGTATCGCTCCGCCTGCGTTTGCTCGTAAGCCTGGCCATCTGCGTGGTGTTTACCAGTTGCTCGGTAGGCGCTGCGCCGTTTCAGGCCACGATGATCGATACCGAGGGCAAGCCCATTGAGGGCGCAGTCATTACCCTGCAAGGGCCCATCGGCGGCGAGCTGCCGGCGCAGACGGCGATCATGGACCAGGTGCAAAAGCAGTTCGCGCCCTCGGTATTGGCGGTGCACACCAGCACCAAAGTCACCTTTCCCAATAGCGACAATATCCGCCACCACGTTTATTCCTTTTCGCCGGCCAAGCGCTTCGAACTGCGCCTGTACGAAGGCACGCCGTCCGAGCCGATCACTTTCGACAAGCCTGGCGTGGTGGTGCTGGGCTGCAATATCCACGACTGGATGGTGGGCTATATCTACGTCACCGATGACCCCTGGTTCGCCACCAGTGACGCGACCGGCGTGGCGAAACTGCAGCTCCCGGCCGGTAAATACACCGTCACCCTCTGGCACCCGAAAAGCCCCGACCTACTGCCACAAAAAGGCCCTGACCTGACCGTAAGCGAGCAGGGCAGTGCTCAGCAGTACACCGTCAAGGTCACTGACGACGCTGAAGAGCGCGCCGAAAAGTACGAGCAGAAACCTTCAGCCTTTGGCGACGCATTCAAGAAGGCCGCGAGTGAAACTAAGCAATAGCTTCCAGTCGCGCATTGCCGGCGTTTTGATCCTGCTGTTGTTGGTGGTGATCGGCAGCCTGTATTTCGCGGTAAAAGTGGCCACCGCTGATGCGGTGAAAAAGCAGGCCAGCGAGCAACTGGAAGTCGGCGTGCGGGTGTTCGAGCGCCTGCTCGAGGTGCGCAGCCGGCAGATCAGCGACGCGGTGCAGGTGCTGTCCTCGGACTTCGGCTTCAAAGACGCTGTGGCCAGCGGCGACACCGCCACCATCAGCTCGGTGCTGGCCAACCACGGCAAGCGTATCGACGCCACCGAGGTGCTGCTGCTCGGACTGGACGGCACCATCACCGCCACGGCGGCGGGTGCTGCAGCCACCAACACTCAAGACGCCTTCACGCCAGGCACACCGTTCGCCTACGCCGCCGAGTTGGCTGAGGCGCGGCGCTCCGGGCAGTCGGCGCTAATCGTGTCGATCAACCATGAACCGCACCTGCTGGTGGAAGCGCAGATACTCGCGCCGATTCCGATTGCCCGGGTGGTGATGGGTTTCCGCATGAACGAGGCGCTGGCCAATGAGCTGCGCTCGCTGACCAACCTCGATGTGTCTTTCCTGGCCATCGAAGACGGCACCCCGGGCCGCTTGATCAGCACCCTGAGCGCCGCTCAGGAATCGGAGATGATGGCCGCCAATCTGCAACTGGAACGCACCACCTCGCTCAAGGAATTCGAGTTTGCCGGCAAGCGCTACCTGAACGAGCAACTGGTGCTGGCCAACGGCAGCCACTATCAGGTGCAGGCCTTTTTGCACAGCTCACTCGAAGAAGCCCTGGTGGCGTTCAAACCGCTGGACCAGCGTGTGTTGCTGATTGCCGTGTGCGCGTTGCTCGCCTCGCTGGCCGGCGCACTGCTGCTGGCGCGCAGCATTTCTCGCCCGGTGCGCGAACTGGCGCGGATTGCCGAGCGGGTGGGGCAGGGCGACTACGCCGGTTCCATCGAGCTCAAACGCACTGACGAACTCGGTGTGCTGGCCAAAACCTTTCAACAAATGCAGACCGACCTCGCCGAACGCGAACGGCAGCTCGCCCACAATGCCCTGCACGACGGCCTGACCGGCTTGCCGAACCGCACCCTGGCCATCGAACGGCTGGGCAGTTCGATCACCGCCGAACGACCGGTGGCGCTGCTGAATTTGGGCATCGGCAACTTCCGCTCGGTGAATGAAACCTGCGGCTCGGGCGGCGGCGACCTGGCCTTGCAGCAGGTGAGTCGGCGTCTGCAAGCCATCCTGCGCCCTGGTGACAGCCTGGCGCGGCTGTTTGCCGACGAGTTTCTGCTGATGATCGATGGCAGCGACCGCGACAGCGCCGTGGCCACTGCCGACCAACTGCAACAGCTACTAATCAAGCCGCTGCGCGTGGGCACCCACGATATCGCCCTGGACTGCTCTATCGGCATTGCGGCTTATCCACAGGACGGCGCCACCCCGGACGAACTGCTGCGCCGCGCCAATCTGGCCATGCGCGACGCCGCGCACTCGCCGGGCCGCCTGCAGCTCTATCAACACGGCCGCGAAGACGACCACGACCGGCAGATCAACCTGATTCGCGACCTGCGCCGCGCCGCCGAAAGCAACGAACTGGTGCTGCACTACCAGCCCAAACTCAATATCAACGAAGGCCACGTGCGTCAGGCCGAAGCCTTGTTGCGCTGGCAACACCCGCAGTACGGCATGGTATCGCCAGGCGAATTTATTCCCCTGGCCGAGCGCACCGGCAGCATTCAGGGCCTGACCGCCTGGGTGATCGAAGAAGTGCTGCGCCAGTTACGGGAATGGAACCAGCGCGGCCTGCGCGTGCTGATGTCGCTGAATATCTCCGCCGAAGACCTGCACGATATCGGCATCGCCACCCGCGTAAGTCGCCTGCTTACCCAATACGGGGTGCCTGCCGAGCAACTGATTTTCGAGATCACCGAAAGCGCCGTGATGCAGAACCCGGACACTGCACTCAAGGTGCTGCACAGCCTGCGCGCCTGCGGCATCAGTTTGTCGGTGGACGATTTCGGCACCGGCTATTCGTCGCTGGCCCAACTCAAGCGTATGCCGGTGCAGGAATTGAAGATCGACCAGTCGTTTGTGCGCGATCTGGACGACGCCAGCGAAGACTCGGTGATCGTGCGGTCCACCATCGAAATGAGCCACAGCCTGGGCCTGAAAGTAGTGGCCGAGGGCGTTGAGTTCGAACGCAGCCTGCGCCTGCTGGAGAAATGGCAGTGCGACACCGCCCAGGGCTATCTCATCAGCCGGCCACTGACGGCCAGCGCGTTTGAAGCCTGGGTAGGGCAGCCCTTGCGGGCCAACCTGGCGATGCTGCACTAGATAAGAAACAGGGAAGAGCACGATGAACACGACCTTTAGCGCACTCACCCTCGGGCTAAGCCTGACCGTTGCCAGCGCGGCGGCACTGGCCGACAACGGCCGCCTGCTGGCCACCGGCGGGGCCAGCAGCATCGACGGCGCGGCCGGCGGCGGCATTACTCCCTGGGCCGTGCTCGCGGGCTACGGTGAGCAAAGCGAGTGGGGCGGCAACGCGTTTATCACCCGCGTGGAAACCGGTGATTACCGCCTGGACGTAGCCGGCGGCGCGGTGAGCTACGGAAACCGTATCGAGCTCTCCTACGCCCGCCAGCGCTTCGACCTCGGCACCCTGGCGCGTGACCTCAACCTGCCGGAAAACACCCTGAGCCAGGATATCTTCGGCCTCAAGGTGCGGCTGTTTGGCGATCTGATCTACGACCAGCTGCCGCAGGTGTCGCTGGGTATCGAATACAAAAAGCAGAAGGATTTCCTGATCCCCAGCCTGGTGGGCGCCCAACGTGACGAAGACACCGAGGGCTATATCGCCGTCAGCCGGTTGTTCCTCGGCGGTGCGTTTGGCTACAACCTGCTGGTCAACGGCGGCCTGCGCTACAGCCGCGCCAACGAACTGGGCTTGCTCGGCTTTGGCGGCGACCGCCGCGACACCCGCAGCGTGCTTAAGGAAGGCTCGGTGGCGGTGCTGTTCAACCCGCGCTGGGCCATGGGCGTGGAGTACCGCGAGAAACCCGACAACCTCAACTTCGCCGGTGAAAGTGATTGGGCCGATGTGTTCGTCGGCTACTTCCCCAACAAGCACTTGTCCATCGTGCTGGCCTACGCCCGCCTGGGCGAGATCGCCACTCTGGACAACCAGGACGGTGCCTACCTGTCCATTCAGGGGAGTTTCTGAACATGCGCCTGCTAATCAGCCTGCTGCTGGCGCTGGGCCTTGCCGCCTGCGCCCAGCAACCGCCCAAAGACGACAGCCTGTACCGCGACCTCGGCGAACGTGAAGGCATTACCCGCATCGTGGAAGGCATGTTGATCAACATCGCCAAAGACCCGCGCATCGTCGAGCACTTCGCCAACGTGGATATCGAACGCCTGCGCGACAAGCTGGTGGAGCAGTTTTGCGTCGAGGCGGGCGGGCCCTGCACCTACACCGGCGACACGATGGAAGAAAGCCACAAGGGCCAGCACCTGACCCGCAGCGACTTCAATGCGCTGGTGGAAGATTTGCAGGATGCGATGGAGGCCGAGGGTGTGCCGCAGCCGGCGCAGAATCGGTTGCTGGCAAGATTGGCGCCGATGCGGGGGCAGGTGATCGAAAAGTAACCACAGGCAGGCAGCGCGGTTGGTTTAGGGAACGATGCACGCCGCGATAGTCTGCGTCCCAGCCTGCGCTGGGACGACGGTGGTCTGTGTAAAAACTTCCGTCATCCCGGCGCAGGCCGGGATCCAGAATGTTGAAGGCAACAAGTTCCCGCCCCCGTAGTTTTCAATAAAAACTCCATAGTTTTTCGCAAGAACCCCCCGCACCCAGCCACTACATTCCGTGCTCCGCTTTTTCGCTCAACCGCAGGTTTTTCGCGGTTTCTGTGGGTGTGGACTAAACCCGCAGTAGGACCGAGCGTACTTCCATGTGGGTAGATGCCGTATTGGCGTTCTAGCCCGTGTTTAGGCGAGTGCCACAAGCACCGCCGGTTTACCTTTGCAAACCAACGACGGATGCGGTTACCCCCAGCATTCGCATAACAACAAGTAAGAGAGATCTGCTTATGACTGCCAGCACTCCCATGCTGATCACCTTTGTGGTGTACATCGCCGCCATGGTTCTGATCGGCCTGTTCGCCTATCTGCGCACCAACAACCTCTCCGATTACATCCTCGGCGGCCGTAGCCTCGGTAGCTTTGTCACCGCCCTGTCGGCCGGCGCTTCGGACATGTCCGGCTGGCTACTGATGGGCCTGCCCGGCGCCATCTACATGTCCGGCCTGTCGGAAAGCTGGATTGCCATCGGCCTGATCGTCGGCGCCTACCTGAACTGGCTGTTCGTTGCCGGCCGTCTGCGCGTGCAGACCGAGCACAACGGCAACGCCCTCACCCTGCCGGACTACTTCACCAACCGCTTTGAAGACACCAGCAAAGTGCTGCGTATTCTCTCGGCGCTGGTGATTCTGCTGTTCTTCACCATCTACTGCGCCTCGGGTGTGGTGGCCGGTGCGCGACTGTTCGAAAGCACCTTCGGCATGTCTTACCAGACCGCCCTGTGGGCCGGCGCTGCCGCCACCATCGCCTACACCTTCGTCGGTGGTTTCCTGGCCGTGAGCTGGACCGACACCGTGCAGGCGTCCTTGATGATCTTCGCCCTCATCCTCACCCCGATCGTGGTGATGCTGGCCACCGGCGGCATCGACCCAACGTTCGCCGCCATCGAACTGAAAGACGCCGCCAACTTCGACATGCTCAAGGGCGCGAGCTTTATCGGCGTGATTTCCCTGATGGGCTGGGGCCTGGGCTACTTCGGCCAGCCGCACATTCTGGCGCGCTTTATGGCCGCTGATTCGGTGAAATCGATTCCTGCCGCGCGCCGTATTTCCATGACCTGGATGGTGCTGTGCCTGGGTGGCGCGGTGGCTGTGGGTTTCTTCGGTATCGCTTACTTCTCCGCACACCCGGAACTGGCTGGCCCGGTTACCGAGAACCCGGAGCGAGTGTTTATCGAACTGGCGAAAATCCTCTTCAACCCATGGGTTGCCGGTGTGTTGCTGTCGGCCATTCTGGCTGCCGTGATGAGCACCTTGAGCTGTCAGCTGCTGGTGTGCTCCAGCGCCTTGACCGAAGACTTCTACAAATCCTTCTTGCGTAAAACGCTTCGCAGCTGGAGCTGGTGTGGGTGGGTCGCGCCATGGTGCTGCTGGTTGCCGTAGTTGCTATCGGTATCGCCGCTAACCCGGAAAGCAAGGTGTTGGGTCTGGTGTCGTATGCCTGGGCTGGTTCGGTGCTGCATTTGGCCCGGTGGTGTTGATTTCCCTGATCTGGAAAAACATGACCCGCAACGGCGCGTTGGCGGGCATGTTGGTCGGCGCGTTGACCGTGATTCTGTGGAAGAACTTCCTCAATCACATCGGTCTGTACGAGATTATTCCGGGCTTTATCTTTGCCTCGATCGCCATTCTGGTGTTCAGCAAGATTGGCCAAGGCCCGTCGGCGAGCATGCTGGCGCGGTTTGACAAGGCTGAGCGGGAATATCAGGACGCCTGATTACTGCTCGATCTAGATCGTTTTTAGTGCTTTTTGCCGGCCCCTAGTGGGCCGGCTTTTTTATGCCTGTAGCTTCTTGCTCGAGTGCTACCTCTTGTTCACCGGACGTCTTCCCCAATCAACTTAGATCACATTTATCTAAAACTCTCAGCCCCCACGCCGGTCTGCTCCATTAGCGCAACGAATGCGCGCCCCCTTTTTCCCCAACGGAAACCCGGTAAGGACTATGTGCGGAATATCTGGAGAGTTACGTTTCAATAATCGCCCCGCCGACCTCGCAGCGGTCGAGCGCATCACCCATCACCTGGCCCCCGTGGCCCCGACGCCCATGGCATCCATAGCCAGGGCTCCATCGCCCTGGGCCACCGGCGCCTGAAAATCATGGATCTGGAGGACGCCTCCGGCCAGCCCATGATCGACAGCCAACTCGGCCTGTCGATGGTGTTCAACGGCGCCATCTACAACTACCCCGAACTGCGCAGCGAACTGCAGGCCCTGGGTTATCAGTTTTTTTCTGAAGGCGACACCGAGGTGCTGCTCAAGGGCTACCACGCCTGGGGCGCGGACCTGCTGCCCAAATTGAATGGCATGTTTGCCTTCGCCATCTGGAACGCGACAAGCGCGAGCTGTTTATCGCCCGCGATCGCCTGGGCATCAAACCGCTGTACCTGTCGCACACCGCCGAGCGCCTGCGTTTTGCTTCGACTTTGCCGGCTCTGCTGCAAGGCGGCGATATGGACAAAACCCTCGACCCGGTGGCCCTCAACCACTACCTGAACTTCCATGCCGTGGTGCCCGCGCCGCGCACGCTGCTGGCCAATGTCAGCAAGCTGCCGCCGGCCACCTGGATGCGCGTGGATGCCCAAGGCAACACCACGCAGAAAACCTGGTGGGAGTTGACCTATGGCGCAGCCGCCGATGAGCAGGCTTATGGCCTCAACGAGTGGCGCGACCTGACCCTTGAGAGCGTGCGCGAAGCCGTGGCGATTCGTCAGCGGGCTGCCGTGGATGTCGGTGTGCTGCTGTCCGGCGGGGTCGACTCCAGCATGCTGGTCGGTCTGCTGCGTGAGGTCGGAGTGGAAAACCTGTCGACCTTCTCCATCGGTTTTCAGGATGCCGGCGGCGAGCGCGGCGACGAGTTTCAGTACTCCGACCTGATCGCCCAGCACTACAACACCCGTCACCACCAACTGCGTATCGACGAGCGCGAAATCATCGAGCAACTGCCGGCGGCCTTCCGCACCATGAGCGAGCCGATGGTCAGCCATGACTGCATCGCCTTTTATCTGCTGTCTCGCGAAGTGGCCAAGCACTGCAAGGTGGTGCAAAGCGGGCAGGGCGCCGATGAGCTATTTGCCGGTTACCACTGGTACCCGCTGGTGGACGGCGCGGCTGACCCGTATGCGGCGTATCGCGCGGCGTTTCTGGACCGCAGCTACGACGAATACCGCGACACCGTGCAACCTGCCTGGCTGACCGGCGACTGTGCCGGCGACTACGTGCGAGAGCACTTCCAGCGGCCCGGTGCGAGCGCGGCGGTCGATAAGGCGCTACGCCTGGACAGCACGGTGATGCTGGTGGATGACCCGGTCAAACGGGTGGACAACATGACCATGGCCTGGGGCCTGGAAGCGCGTACGCCGTTTCTGGATTACCGCCTGGTGGAACTCTCGGCGCGCATTCCGGGGCGCTTCAAGTTGCCTGATGGCGGCAAGCAGGTGCTTAAAGAAGCAGCCCGTCTGGTGATTCCGTCGGCGGTCATCGACCGGCCCAAGGGCTATTTCCCGGTTCCGGGCCTCAAGCACCTAGAGGGCAACACCCTCGGTTGGGTGCGTGAGCTGCTGCTCGACCCGAGTCAGGACCGTGGCCTGTTCAACCCGTCGATGCTCGATCAGCTCCTCACCGACCCGCAGGGCCAACTGACGCCGCTGCGCGGTTCCAAACTCTGGCAGCTTGCCGCACTCAATCTGTGGCTGAGCGAGCAGGGCCTTTGAAATGCAAAGCGCCGTGCCACCCGTTTCCTCAAGGGAAGATTTATTGATGAAAGGCTACGCCTACAGCCAGCGTCTGCTGCGCGGCCAACCGCCGTCCTATGAGCGCTTGCAGGCGCGTTTTGCCGAGGATGGCAACCAGACCGCCCACCCGCCCCTGGCGCTGCACTGCGGCTGGGGACGGATTCTGATCGGCCACACCTACCCAACCCCGGAGTTGCTGGCCAGTGAACTGCTCAGCGAAAAGCCCGGCGAGCGGGATATCGCGCTGTATGTCGCCGCGCCCCATCAGGTACTGGCCCAGGCGCCGCAAGGGTTGTTTCTCGACCCTTCGGACACCCTGCGCCTCTGGTTTACCGACTATCGCCAGGCGCGCCGGGGCTTTCGTGGCTTCAACGTGCGCCGCGCGCAGAGTGCCGAAGACTGGCAGGCGCTGAATAACCTGTACCAGTTGCGCGGCATGTTGCCGGTGGACCCCGAACGGCTGACGCCCAAGGAAGACGGCGGCCCGGAATACTGGCTGGCCGAGGACGCCGACAGCGGCGATGTAATCGGCGGCATGATGGGCCTCAACCACCGCAAAGCCTTCAACGACCCGGATAACGGCTGCAGCCTCTGGTGCCTGGCCGTCGCCCCGCAATGCCCGCGCCCCGGCGTGGGCGAAGTGCTGGTGCGCCATCTGATCGAGCACTTTATGAGTCGCGGGCTGAGCTACCTGGATTTGTCGGTATTGCACGACAACCACCAGGCCAAGCGTCTGTACGCCAAGCTCGGTTTTCGTGATCTGGCCACCTTTACGCTCAAGCGCAAAAACGGCATCAACGAGACCCTGTTCCTCGGCCCCGGCCCGGAAGCGGAGCTGAACCCCTACGCCAAGATCATCGTCGATGAAGCCCGTCGGCGTGGCATCGAAGTGCAGGTGGACGATGCCGAAGCCGGGCTGTTTACCCTGAACCACGGCGGCCGGCGGATTCGTTGCCGCGAGTCGCTGAGCGACCTCACCAGCGCCGTAAGCATGACCCTGTGCCAGGACAAACTCCTGACCCACCGTGCTTTGCGCCGCGTGGGCCTGCAACTGCCGGCGCAGCAGTTGGCCGGTGAGCCGGAAGAAAACGCTGATTTTCTCGCCGAGCATGGCCGTGTGGTGGTCAAGCCGGTCGACGGCGAACAGGGCAAAGGTGTGGCCATCGACCTGCGCACTGGAGAGGACGTGGAAGCGGCCATCAAACGCGCCCAAGCCTTCGACAACCGCGTGCTGCTGGAAAGTTTTCACGAAGGCGCCGACCTGCGCATTCTGGTCATCGGCTTTGTGGTGGTGGCTGCCGCCATTCGCCGGCCGGCCGAGGTGATTGGTGATGGTCGGCACAGCATCGGCGCGTTGATCGAAGCGCAAAGCCGCCGCCGGCAGGCCGCTACCGGCGGCGAAAGCCGAATTCCGCTCGATGAAGAAACCCACCGCACCCTGCGCGCGGCCGGGTTTGACTACGACAGCGTATTGCCCGCCGGCCAGCGTCTGGCCGTGCGGCGTACCGCCAACTTGCACACCGGCGGAACCCTGGAAGATGTCACCGACATTCTCCATCCGGTGCTGGGCGAAGCCGCCGTACGTGCGGCGCGGGCGCTGGATATCCCTGTGGTCGGCCTGGACTTGCTGGTGCCGGCGGCCGATCAGCCCGAATACGTGTTTATTGAAGCCAATGAACGCGCCGGGCTCGCCAACCACCAGCCGCAACCGACGGCAGAGCGGTTTATTGATCTGCTGTTTCCGTTGAGTCAGACCGGTAGCTGAGGGCGGTCAATTTTTTCCGCCACCACCACCGTCGTCCCAGCGAAGGCTGGGACCCAGGTGCGCCAATGCTAGATCCACCGCGACTCCTGCGCGATTCTGGATCCCAGCCTGCGCTGGGATGACGGGAGTTTTATTTAGAACCTGTGCGCGTTCCTGCGAACCTGCGCAGGCACTCCAAGGAGACCCCCCATGAAAAAAGTCCCCGAACCCGACCTCGATTACCTGCGCCGCGTGCTCCTGGAAATGCTCGCCATTCCCAGCCCCACCGGCTTTACCGACACCATCGTGCGCTACGTGGCCGAACGCCTGGAAGAACTCGGCATTCCCTTCGAGCTGACCCGCCGCGGCACCATTCGCGCCACCCTCAAGGGCAAACAGAACAGCCCCGACCGAGCCGTTTCCACCCACCTGGATACCATCGGCGCCATCGTCCGTCAGGTGCAGGACAACGGCCGCCTCGGTCTGGCCCCGGTCGGTTGTTGGTCCAGCCGGTTTGCGGAGGGCAGCCGCGTCAGCGTCTTTACCGAAACCGGCGTATTCCGTGGCAGCGTATTGCCGCTGATGGCTTCCGGGCATGCCTTTAACACTGCCATCGACCAGATGCCAATCAGCTGGGACCACGTCGAACTGCGCCTGGACGCCTACAGCAGCACCCGCGCCGACTGCGAGTCGCTGGGCATCAATGTGGGGGATTTCGTTGCTTTTGACCCGCTGCCGGAGTTCACCGAGAGCGGTCATATCAGCGCCCGCCACTTGGACGACAAAGCCGGCACGGCGGCTTTGCTCACCGCGCTTAAAGGCCTGGTGGAAAGCGGTATCGAGCCGGCCATCGACTGCCACCCGCTGTTTACCATCACCGAGGAAGTCGGTTCCGGCGCGGCGGGGGCCCTGCATTGGGACGTCAGTGAGTTTGTCGGTATCGATATCGCGCCGGTCGCACCGGGGCAGCAGTCCAGCGAACACACCGTCAGTGTGGCCATGCAGGATTCCGGCGGGCCGTACGACTATCACTTGTCGCGCCACCTGCTGCGCCTGGCCGAAACCCACGAAGTGCCGGTGCGCCGCGACCTGTTTCGCTACTACCACAGTGATGCGCAGTCGGCCGTCGCCGCTGGTCACGACACCCGTACCGCGCTGCTGGCCTTTGGTTGCGATGCCACCCACGGCTACGAACGCACCCATATTGACAGCCTGGCGGGGCTTAGCCGCTTGCTCAGCGCCTACATCCTGAGCCCGCCGGTATTTGCCAGCGACGCCAAACCGGCCAATCAGTCGCTGGAGAATTTCAGCCATCAAATCGAGCACGACGCGCAGATGGAAAGCGACACCCGGGTTCCGACGGTAGACAGTCTGATCAACCAGCGTGAAAACGACACTTGAAGGGCGCGCAGCATAGAGGCACAGTGCCAGACAAATAAGAGCGGACTTCTCTGACAGGTCCGCCGGACTCTGCCTTGAGGTTAACGGATGCCTCGTATTTGTCTGGTCGTGCTGTTGTGCCTGTTCGCTGGAAGCTCCTGGGCCGGCGCACCTTTGCTTGCACCCCTGAATCAGGACGACCTGCGCCTGTCGCTGGCGCCCTATCTGGGTTACGTCGAAGACCCCCACGGCATTCTCAGCCTGGAGCAAGTGCAGGCCATTCCCGACCAGGAATTCCACGGCGCGCGCAGCGACCACATCAATCTCGGTAAAAACGCCTCGGTGTGGTGGTTCAAGGTGCGCCTGCAAAACAGCCGTCCGCATGACCTGGGCGGCTACCTGGAAATCAACTACCCGCTGCTCGACCATATCCAGCTCTACCTGCAAACCCCCGACGGCAAAGTGACTGCGCAGGAAACCGGCGACACGTTCGCCTTCTCCCAGCGGCCGGTGCAGGTGCGTAATTTCTGGTTCCCGATGGATTTGCCCGAAGGGCAGAGCACCCTGATTGTGCGGATTGAAAGCACCAGCACGCTGTTCGTGCCGATGTTTTTCAGCACCTATGGCGCCAGCGCGGCGGCCCAGGAAAACCTGATGGGGGCCAACGGCGCCTTCTACGGCGTGCTGTTCGCGATGTTCTGCTACAACCTGTTTTTGTACTTCTCCCTGCGGGAACGGGCCTACTTCTGGTACCTGGTGTACAACCTGAACATCGGCCTGTTCGCCGCCAGCTTCGACGGCATGCTGTTCAAGTTGATGCCTAACCTGATCGAGCTGCAGTCGGTGAGCATCTATTTTCTGATGTTCCTGCACAGCTTCAGCGCCACCCAGTTCAGCCGCCATTTTCTGCACACCGCGCAGTTCTCGCCGCGCCTGGACAAGGCCCTGCAATACCTGATGGTGCTGATTCTGGGCTGTATCGGTTCGGTGTTCGTGATCGGTCTACAGGCCTGGAATATTCTGGCCAGCCTGACGGTGTTGTTTGTCTCGTTCGTGCTGCTGGTCAGCGGCATCTATATCTGGCGCCAGGGCCTGCGCTACGGCTCGTACTACATCCTGGCCTGGGGCATTTTGCTCACCTCGTTTATCGTCGCCACCACCGGTTCGCTGGGCATCGAGATTTTCGGCATCTACGGCGCCACCATGGTCAAGGTGGGGGTCACCATTGAGTTGATCACGCTGTCCATCGGCCTGGCCGACCGCATCAACCTGCTTAAAGAAGAAGGCTTCCGCTCGCGCCAGGCGGCGGTCAAATCGGAAATCGAAAACCAGGCCAAGAGCCGTTTTCTGGCCAAGATGAGCCACGAAATTCGCACCCCGTTGAATGGTGTGCTGGGCATGTTGCAACTACTCAAAGGCACGTCGCTGGACCGCAGTCAGCGCTTTTATGTCGACACCATCGCCAGCTCCGGCAGCTCGCTGATGGCGGTAATCAACGACATCCTCGACTACGCGCGCATCGAGTCCGGCAAGCTCAGCCTGGAAAACATCGAGTTCGACCTTGAGGTGCTGATTTCCGACACCCTGACCCTGTTCACCGCCCAGGCCCTGGAAAAGAACCTGCGCCTGTATGTGAGCCTGGAAGTGGGCGTGCCGCAGCGCATCAAGGGCGACCCCACGCGGCTCAAACAAGTGCTGATGAACCTGCTGAGCAACGCGCTGAAATTCACCGCCGAAGGGCACGTGGCCGTCAGCGTTTGTCGGCGCAATAACAGCCTGGGCGACCCGCACCTGATCTTTGCCGTCAGCGACAGCGGCATCGGTATACCGGGCGAGGCGCAGACCCAGCTGTTCGAGTCGTTCTCCCAGGGCGACTCCAGCACCACTCGCCGTTACGGCGGCAGCGGCCTGGGCCTGGCCATCAGTAAGGAGCTGGTGGAAATGATGGGCGGCCATATCGAAGTGCAAAGCACGCCGGGGCAGGGCACGCGTCTGGCCTTCGATATGGCGCTGCAAGAAGGCGACCGCAACGACGACCCGCTGCGTCAATTGCTCAAAGGCAAAACCGCGCTGCTCAGCTCGCTCGACGGCCTGGGCCTAGACGCGTTGAGCCGCCTGCTCGAACGCTGGGGCATGCGCACCGAGCGGTGCCAGAACCCGGAACGCCTGCAGGCCTACCTGGATGATTTTGCCGTCACCCCGCTGCTGATTCTGATGGCGCCCTGGCCCGGCAGCGTGCTGCATTGGCTCGACACCCTGCGCCCGCGCCTGCAAAAGGGCCAACGCATTCTGCTGCTGTGCCCACCGGAACAATGCCAACTGCTGCCGCCGAGCAAAGGCCTGCGCCTGCTCAACCTGGCGCAGCCGTTGGCGATTACCCCGCTGCGTGATGCCTTGCTGGAGTTCTACCAGGAGCGGCGCAGCGAAAACCGCCCACCGCAGATCGACCAGAGCGGCAACAACGCCTGCATTCTGGTGGTGGAAGACAACCCGGTGAATCAACTAGTGGTGCAAGGCTTGCTGAAAAAACGCGGCTACCTGGTGCGCGTGGTGGCCAACGGCGTGGAGGCGGTGAAGGACTACAGCCGCGACCCGACGGCCGTGCAGTTGATTTTGATGGACTGCGAGATGCCGGAAATGGACGGCTTTGAAGCCACCCGGCAAATCCGCCGTCTGGAAAAACAGCAGAACTTGCGCCCGGTGCCAATCGTGGCGTTAACGGCGCACATCCTCGACGAACACCGCGAGCATGGCGCATTGGTGGGTATGGACGACTTCCTCGGCAAGCCGCTGGACTGCGACGTGCTGTACGCGACGCTAGACAAATTCCTCGCCAGCAAACGCGAAACGCCGGCCAGTGAAGAAACTTCGCCGTCTTAGCGGGTAAATGGTGAGTGGGTTAACATCGGCGGGCTTTCTGGAGAAGTGCCATGTTGATCCCGCAAGAAATGCTTGAAGCCGACACCCTGACCCGCCTGATCGAAGACTTCGTCACCCGTGACGGCACCGACAACGGCGACGAAACCCCGCTGGAAACCCGCGTCGCCCGCGTACGCCGCGCCCTCGACAAAGGCGAAGCCGTGATCGTCTTCGACGTCGAAAGCGAGCAATGCCAATTGGCAATGAAGCGCGATGTGCCGAAGGAATGGTTGGAAGAGTGAGGTCTTGAATCTATTCCCTCGCCCGCAAGCGGGAGAGGGTGCCCGAAGGGCGGGAGAGGGGCTCTTGGCTGCGAGCAACCTACGATGCGGTAAACCGCGGCCCAAACAAAATAATCAACGCACCCACCACACAAAACGCCGCGCCGATCCAGTCTGTGGATAACGGCCGCGCCCGCTCCACCACGCCCAACCAGAACAACGACGCCACCACATAAATGCCCCCATAGGCGGCATACGCGCGGCCGGCGTATGCCGCTTCCACGCGCGTGAGCAGCAGCGCAAACAGCACCAGGCTGACCAGCCCCGGCACGACCCACCAGGCGCTCTTGCCCATGCGCAGCCACGACCAGAAGGCATAGCAGCCAGCGATCTCGAACAAGGCCGCGAGGAAAAACCACAGGTAATTGAGCATGGCGCAGTCCTTAACTGTGCAGCGCGCCTTCGCGCTCCCAGGCGCAGCGCACCAGCAGGCCGCCGGCGTCTTGCGGGCTATGGAAGCCCTGCTCGGACTCCCAGCGAAAGGTGTGGCTGCCGCTTAATTCGGTTTCCAGGTGCACCACCGCGCTGCCCCAGTACAAGCGCTTGAGTAGCGCTTCGAACTGCTCGACCCACAGGGTCCACTCGTACTCGACTGCGCGGTAGCTGGCGCCGAAATGAATCACCTGGGTCTGGTACAGGCCTTCGCCGGGCTCGGGGCAGAAGGAAAACATATCGCGGCCAATAAACGGC
The DNA here is from genome assembly GCF_056174845.1 of Pseudomonas sp. CC11G. Classification (NCBI taxonomy): domain Bacteria; kingdom Pseudomonadati; phylum Pseudomonadota; class Gammaproteobacteria; order Pseudomonadales; family Pseudomonadaceae; genus Pseudomonas; species Pseudomonas sp. CC11G. The sequence goes on along the minus strand of NZ_JBWBZC010000006.1, from coordinate 156,668 downwards.
CAGGCATCGCCGGACGGCAAGGCGCGCAACTCACGCTGGTTAATCGCCCGACGCAGACGCGCCTGCTCTGGATCACCCGACGGCCAGTCGCGGATACAGCCATAGACGATGGATTCAGACTCCAAGCGGGTACTCCAGACAGCAGGGGGGACGGTGGGGCGCGGTGCGGGGCGAATATTAGCAGGCTGTGGGGGGAGGTGGTTTGCCAAAAGCAAGATCAACGGCCGGCGATGATTGTGGTGGGGGTGGCGGGGCTCAGGTAGGTTGGGTTGAGCGCAGCGAAGCCCAACATGGGCTAGGAATTGTTGGGCTTCGCTGCGCTCAACCCAACCTACGGATTACCGGCCACACACTGGGTATCGGCCCGAAGATACGGCTGCAGTATCGGCGCCATCCCTTTGAGTACCTGCACCGGCAACGCCGAGGTAAAGCGGAAACCCTCAGCCGCCCGCCCTGGTACAAACGCGGTCAGCGTGCCGAAGTGTTTATCCCCCAGGTAGAACACAAACGTCGCCGTGCGGTTAAGCGAGCGGGAACTGAGAATGCGCCCGCCCGAGCCCACGCTTTCAATCCGGTTATCCCCCGTGCCGGTCTTGCCGCCCAAGGTCATCACGCTGCCATCCGCTTCACTGAAGCTACCGTTCAACCGCCGCGCCGTGCCTTTGGCTACCACTTGCGCCAATGCGCCACGCAGGGCCGTGGCGACTTCGCTGGACAGCACCCGTTTGCCCTGGTCGGGGTCGATGCCCAGGCGGGTTTCGTAGGGTGTGTCAGCGGCAAAGTGCAAGCTGTCGATGCGCAGCGTGGGTTGGCGAATGCCGTCGTTGAGGATGATGCCCATCAACTCCGCCAACGCCGCCGGGCGGTCGCCGGAGCTGCCGATGGCGGTGGCCAAGGAGGGCACCAAGTGGTCGAACGGATAGCCGACGCGCTGCCAGCGCTGGTGAATATCCAGGAAGGCTTCCACCTCCAACATGATGCGAATGCGGCTGTCGCGGGCGCTCTTGTGCCGGCTTTTGAAGAGCCAGCCATACACTTCCTGGCGTTGCGCGTTACTGGCGGTGACCGCTTCGTTGAAGGTAGCCTGCGGGTGCTGTTGCAGATAGCCCAGCAGCCACAGTTCCAGCGGGTGCACACGGGCGATATAGCCTTGGTCCGGCAGGCTGTAGGCGCCGGGGCCGTATTTACCGTACAGCTCATGCACCCGCGCGGGGCCGACTTGCTCGTCGCTCAGGTGGGCATTGATAAAGGTGCCGAAAGTGGCTTCATCCACGTTCGGCATCAGGTAACGGTGCACGGCGGCGAGGCGCGAGGCGGTGGGGTGCATGCCGTCGAGAAAGGTGTCGAGCCGTTCGGTGGCGTTCTTGTTCTGGTACTTGCGCCAGAAACGCAGCAAAAACACCGTGCCCTCGTGGTCGGCAAAGCGTTGCAGGTAATCCTGGCGACGCGGGTCCTGGTCGTCCTTGAGCAACTCGGCGCTGCTGTTGGCAGACTGATAGGTGCTGTAGCGCACCACATCGCGCATCAGGCGGATAAAGGGCAGGTTGATCGACTCTTGCAGCGCTTCGCGCAGGGTTGGGTTACGGCCGTTGTCTTCGCGGCGAAAGTTATTGAAGTGATGCAGGCCGCCGCCGGTAAAAAAGCTTTCACCGGGGTTGGCGGAGTAGTGGCGTTCCAGGGCGGCGCTGAGCATGGCGGCCAGGCTCGGGTCGTTGCCGCTGGCCAGGTAGTCGAGCGCCCATTGGGTCAGGCGGTCTTGTTCGGGCACCTCAACCTTGCGCAATTGCGCCGGCGTCTGGCCGATAAAACGGCGGTGCAGTTCGTCGATGATTTCCAGGTACGTGGTCAGCACCCGCAGCTTGGCGGTGGAGCCCAGTTCCAGCTTGCTGCCTTCGTTGATGTCGAAAGGTTGGTCGGTGCTGTCGGTTTGCACCCGCACCCGCGAGCCGTCGGCGGTACGTTCGAACAGGGTAAAACTGTAGCGCACGTCCTGGGTGGTTTGCGCGGTCAGCAGGTGGTCGCCGAGCAGGCCCATCTGCGCGGCGAAGGTCGGGTCGGCCAGGCGTTGCAGGTAGTCGCTGGCCGCTTGCTGCAACTGCCCGTTGAGGGTGGTGGTGGCGGACAGGTCGAGGCGGTCGAGGTCGTACAGCGGTTTGTTCAGCAAGTTGGAAAGCCGGCTGCGCGCCACGCTGATGCCTTTGTTGGTTTCCACCGGTTGCACGCCGGGCTGGGCGGCCAGGTCGCGCCAGGTGGGTTTGCTCGCCAGCGCGGCATCGCGCAGCGGCCGGTCGATCACCCCGCCGCTGGCCAGCAGGCGGATATGGCTGTCGGTCAGGGTCGCCAGTTGGCTATGGCCCTGCGCCAGGTAATAAGAAGGGCGGCGCTGAGCAATCATCAGCGACAACACCTGCCGCAACGCCAGACCGCGCTCGGCCAATGGCGCGTGGGCGTCGGCAAGCGTGCGGTTCACCTGCGCGAAATCGGCGCCATACCAAACCCGCAAGCCATCGGCCATGCCATGCACTTCGCCATACCCCGGCGCCGCCGACAGCGGCACGCTATTGAGGTAATCGCGCACGATATTTTGCCGCGCCGGCAAGGTTTGCGGCCCGCCCTGGTAAGCCCGCACGCTGGCCGAGAGCATTTGCTTGAGCTTGTCCTTGGCCGACAGCGTCATGCCGTCCGGCGAGTGGCGGTATTTCTCAAGCTGGGTGGCCAGGGTACTGCCGCCGGCGGACTGGCCTTGAAAGTCGAGCTTCTTGCCGACTTGGGTGAGCGCCGCCATGGCAAAGCGCGGCCAGTCCACCGCCGGGTTGCTGAGCGGCTGCTGGCTGTCGAGCAGGTCGCGGTTTTCGATAAACAGCAGGCTGTTGGCTACCAGCGGCGGAATGTCCTGAAAGGTTGCGTACAGCTGTTGTGGATAGGTGAAGCCATACAGCGGCAGCCCACGGCAATCGGCGATGGCCAGGCCGCTCTGCAATTTCTCCGGATAGGGCACGAACAGGCCGTGACCGCTGTAGGTCATCAGCGCCGGGGAGAAGCGCGTTTGCTGCAGCACCAGGTAATCGCGTTGTTGCAGGCGCTCCAGCATTTGCGGCAGGTAGGCGTAGCCCAGGCGTTTGTCGAAGGGGCCGTCTTCGGGGTAGCGAATGGCGGTGCTGGGGCCGTCCGCCAATTCATAGGTGAGGGTGGCGGCGTAATGGCTTAGTTCGCGTGATTGGTAGGTGGCGGTCTGAATTTCCTCGTACGCCACCCAACCGACTGCCAAAACGACCAGCAGAAAAGTGAACCAGAAAGTCCGACGCAAGGCGCGGCGCCAGGGAGAGCGGGGCGGGGGACGTTGGCGCGACGGCGAAGGCGTGGCAGTCAGGCCGGGCACCTTGTGCTCAGCCGGATTCGCGTTCGATTGCCATAGTGCGCCCATATCAGATTGGCCCTGGCTGTGCGTTGCTCTGCATGGGCTAGAGCTTAGACGCTGTTGTCGGCGGCAAAATGCGGTTAACGTTCCAGCGCGAAAATATTCTTCTCAACCCGCGAGCCCGACCATGCAGCGCGACCATCGAGAACAGCTCAACTTCAGCTGGCAAGCCAACGCCGACGCCTGGACCGCCGCCGTGCGCGAACAGCGCATCGAAAGCCGCCGCCTGGTAACCGACGCCGCCATCCTGCGCGCCATTCTGGCCTGCGAGCCCAAGCGGGTGCTGGACATCGGCTGCGGCGAAGGCTGGCTATGCCGCGGCCTGATGGCCCACGGCATTGAAGCAGTGGGCGTGGACGCCTCGGTGCCGCTAATCGAAACCGCGCGCGCCATCTGCTCCGGCCAATACCGCGTGTGCGGCTACGCCGACCTTGAAGAGCAAGCGCCGTTGCTGGGCAAATTCGACGTACTGGTCTGCAACTTCGCCCTGCTCGACGAACCACTGGCGCCGATGCTCAACACCCTGCACAAACTGCTGGCGCCGGGCGGCGTACTGCTGATTCAAACCATCCACCCCTGGAGCTCGCGCGGCGAAGGGCAATACCAGGACGGCTGGCGGGTGGAACATTTCGAAGGATTTGGCGACGGTTTTGCCGAACCGATGCCCTGGTTCTTCCGCACCCTGGAATCCTGGCTGACCCTACTCGCCGAAACCAACTGGCGCCTGCAGTGGCTGCAAGAACCGCTACACCCGGAGAGCGAGCAGCCTGTGTCGCTGCTGCTATTACTGAAATCCGGATTGAAATAAACGAGCGTTTTTGATCGTGATCTTGTTTTTGATCTACCCGCCCCTTTAGCGCCAGGCCGAGCGGAGTCGGCGTGTAAGGGGTCGTAGCGGCCGGGAGCCGCGCAGAGGGATGGGGCCATGGATGGCCCTCAGCCCGGCCCCTGGAGCGACGACGGAGGGTGGGAAGTCGGAGCGCAGCGCAGACCCCAGGTAGGGGCAAGCCGTTTTTGGTTACTTTTTAGGGCGACTGCTAAAAAGTGACTCGCGCGTAAGGCGCGAAACAAAAACGCCCAGCAAACGCGGTAATGAAGACGCACACCAAACGGAAGGAACCCGATATGCACACCGTCCAACTGGCAAACAAAACCCTCCCCGCCATAGGCCAAGGCACCTGGCGCATGGGCGAGCGCGCCAGCGAGCACAAGGCCGAAGTCGCCGCCCTGCGCCAGGGCGTAGACCTGGGCATGACCCTGATCGACACCGCCGAAATGTACGGCGAAGGCGGCGCCGAAAAAGTAGTAGGCGACGCCCTGCAAGGCATCCGCGACCAGGTCTACCTAGTCAGCAAAGTCTACCCCCACAACGCCAGCCGCCACGGCGCCATCGAAGCCTGCGAACGCAGCCTCAAACGCCTGCGCACCGAGCATATCGACCTCTACCTGCTGCACTGGCGCGGCCAATACCCGCTGGAGGAAACCGTAGAAGCCTTCGAACGCCTACGCGAACAGGGCAAGATCGGCCGTTGGGGCGTCTCCAACTTCGACCTCGACGACCTGCACGAACTGAACAACCCCGCCTGCGCCGCCAACCAGGTGCTCTACAGCCTGGAACAACGCGGCGCCGGCTTTGACCTGCTGCCCTGGTGCCAACAACACGGCATGCCGCTTATGGCCTACTGCCCGGTCGGCCAGGGCGGCGCGCTGCTGGTGGAGCCGACGCTGCGCCAGATCGCCGAGCGGCGTAATGCCACGCCGGCGCAAGTGGCGCTGGCCTGGCTGGTGCAGCAGGGCGGGGTGATCGCCATTCCCAAGGCCGTGACCCCAGCCCATGTTCAGGCCAATGCCGCCGCGCTGGAACTGACTCTGGACGCTGCCGACCTGCGCCTGCTCGACGGCGTATTCCCGCCGCCCACCCGCAAACGCCCCTTGGCCATGGTGTAAACGCCGATGCAAAAACGCCGTGGGGTGACCACCAGTGTGGTCAGTTGTGCGCTGGTGCTGCTGTTCTGTGTCGCCATGCTGGTACTGGCGCCGTTGCCGCTGCAACAGCTGCATAACGCCGTGTTCGACCAGTTCCAGCGCTGGCAGCCGCGCGAATACGGCAAAGCGCCGGTGCGCATCATCGATCTCGACGAAGCCAGCCTGGCGCGCCTGGGCCAGTGGCCGTGGCCGCGCACGCGGGTGGCCGAGCTGGTGGACAAACTGCGCGAAGCCGGCACGGCGGCGATAGTGTTCGACGTGCTGTTCGCCGAACCCGACCGCACCTCGCCAGCCTTGCTACTTCAGGACCAAGGCCTGGACGACGCCCTGCTCAGCCAACTGCAAGCCTTGCCCGACCACGACACCCAACTGGCCACGGCGCTGGCCAGCAGCAGCGTGGTGCTGGGGTTTGCGACCGAGCGCCGCGCGGATGGCAATGGTTTGCCGCTGAGCCGTTATGGCCTGGTGGCGTCCGAGCCGTCGCCCGTGCCGTTTCTGCCGCACTACGCATCGGCCGTGCGTGCGTTGCCGGTACTGGAGCAAGCCGCGCTGGGCAGCGGCGCATTGACCTTCGAACCCGATACCGACGGCGTGGTACGCAAGGTGCCGCTGCTGGTCACGCTCGGCGATCAAGTGCGCCCCTCGCTGGTGGCGGAAGCCTTGCGGGTGGCACAGCGCTCGCCGTTGTATCGGGTGCACACCGGTGAGGCCGGCGTGGAGCGTATCGACATAGGCCGTCTGCAAATTCCCACCAACCGCCGTGGCGAGTTGTGGGTGCATTTCACCGTGCCCCAGGCCGCGCGCAGCATTCCGGCCTGGCAAGTGTTGGCGGGCCAGGCGCCGGCCGGTTTGCAGGGCAGCATCGCCCTGATCGGCACCTCGGCCCAGGGCCTGCAAGACCTGCGGTTTAGCCCGCTGGGCGGGATCATTCCCGGCGTGGAGGTGCATGCTCAGGCGCTGGAACAGGTGCTGAGCGGCGAGTTTCTGCAACGGCCCGCCTGGTCGCGGGCGGTGGAAGGGCTGGCGCTGTTGCTCGGCGGCCTGCTGGTGTGCCTGCTGGCGCTGCGTTTGCCGGCGCTGCTGGCCGCGGGGCTGACGCTGCTGTTGATCGCCGCGCTCAATGGCCTGGGTTGGTATGCCTTCAGCCACGAGCGCCTGCTGCTCGACCTGTTTACCCCGGGCCTGGGCCTGGCGCTGATTTACAGCGTGGCGAGCATCAGCCATCACGTGGCCAGTGAGCGCGAGCAGCGTTGGGTGCGCGAGGCGTTTTCCCGCTATGTGTCGCCCAACCTGGTCAAACACCTGGTGGAAAACCCCGGCCAACTCACCCTCGGCGGCCACCGCCAGGTGTGCAGTTTTGTGTTTACCGACCTCACCGGCTTTACCGAAATGATGGAGCGGCAAACTCCGGAAGCGGTGGTGAGCCTGCTTAACGACTACCTGGAGCAGGTGATCGGCATCGCCTTTCGCCACGACGGCACGCTGGACCGCATCGTCGGCGACGCCGTGGCCATCATGTTTTCTGCACCCTTGCCGCAAGCCGATCACGCCCAACGCGCGCTGAGCTGTGCGTTGGAAATCGACCAGTTTGCCCAGGGCTACGTCGCCCAGTTGCAAGCCCGTGGCATCGCCTTCGGCCAGACCCGCATCGGCGTGCACAGCGGCGAAGTGGTGGTTGGCAACTTTGGTGGCTCGACCATTTTCGACTACCGCGCGTTGGGCGACCCGGTAAACACCACCTCGCGCCTGGAAAGCCTTAATCAGCACTTGGGCACCCGTGTGTGCCTGTCGGCCGCCATCGCCCGCAGCAACCCGCAGGTACCAATGCGCGCGGTGGGCAAGGTGCAGCTGAAGGGCAAGTCGGCGGCGGTGGAAGTGTTCGAGCCGTTGGCGGCCGTGGACGATACGTACGACGCGGCCTATCTGTTGCTGATGGCCGGCGATGCGGGAGCGTTAGCGGCGTTCGCGGCGCTGCATGAGCAGCGGCCAGAGGATGGGTTGGTGCGGTTTCATTGGCAGCGATTGCAGGCCGGCGAAAGCGGTGATGCGTTTGCCATGAATAGAAAGTGACTCAGCGAACAATATGTAGCCAATGAGCATTTTGAACGGGTGTTTTAACGCCGCTTAATCGAGCGCAGTAGTTTTTAGCGGACGATAATTTCGACGCGGCGATTGCGCGGCTCGGGCGTTTCATCCGGCGTCTTCACCAACAGATTGCTCTCGCCATGGGACGTAACCACCAGCTCGATCACCTGAATCTTTTCCTTTTTGAACATCTCGGCAATGGCAGTGGCGCGCTTGAGGCCGATCTGCTCATTCCATTTGCTCTTGCCTTCGGTGTCGGTATGGCCGATCACCGAAACCGCAGAAGGGCCGCGCTCACGCAACGTAGTCAGCACGTTCTGGAAGTCGGCTTTGGATTCCTTGGTCAGGTTGGCCGTGCCGGTTTCGAAGTACAGACGAAACGTAATGGGCAGCGCTGGCTGAGCCTTGAGCGCGGCAGAAAAATCCTGCTCGATGCGCGGCTGTTCCACGGGGAAGGTTTTTGCGCTTTTACCGTCCAGGGCGACGGCATCCATTTTCTTGTCCACCCGCGTGGTGCCGTTGGCGGTTTCGACCACGATGGCGCCGGTGGTGCCGTCCGGGCTTTCCATGAGCACTACATAGGATTTGGACGTCGCACAGCCGGTGGCACACAAGGCCAACAGCAGAATGGCCAAGCCGCGTAATAAAGGAAAAGGCATGGAAAGACTCAACCGTCGACTTTCACCAGGAAGTGGGTACCGCGAACACCGATGGTGCCGGTGGGCGTGTTGATTTCCACTGCTTCGGGTTTGAGCTTGGCGATCACCCCGGAGATGTAATTAAGGGTGCCGTGGGTGATTTTCGCGCTGAGCTTGAGGTTCTGCTCAGACGGCTGATAGACGAAGGCGTCGAAGCTCAGCTGGCTGTTGGGGCCGAACGACATCAGCGTGTTGTCTTCCAGCGTCACGCCGAGCGAGCCGTTGGCGCCGGTCTTGATCGAGCTGCCGACGAATACCGGCATGCCGACGGTGGCCGGTTGCGCAGTGCCGTTGACGATGACGGCGGCATCACCTTCAGCCTTCATCACATAGCCAATGGCTTTGCCGTCGGCGGCTTCGGTGGCGTAGGTGGATGCTGAAGCGAAGGGTAGAGCCATGAACAGCATGAATAGCCATTGAGTGGCACTGCGAGTCGTAAACATACTAGTCTCCCTGAATGTCCGATTTCCTGGATGAACACTACTGAGCAAATCGTGTAGAACCGCATCATGTACGTGATGTCAGATTGACGCTACTTTTATTGACGCTTCACAATAAAAGCTGCGATCAACGGTTTTTGCCAGTCAGGCAAAGGGAATTTCTTTTACGGGTTGCAGATGAACACAGCATTTTTCAAGTTCCGCTTCAAGAACTGGTCAGTTGTTCTAACCGCGTTTTTTGTTTTGCAGTTACTGCCCATTCTGGCGTTGACCTTCGGTCTTTCTGCGACTGCCGTGCTGGCGCTATCGGTGGCGGTACTTTTGTGCACGCTGCCTTTGGCTCTTAATGGCATGGACAGCATCAACCGCACCATCGAGCGTCTGGCTGAAGATACCCGGCTGATCCGCGAGCTGGATTTCTCCGGCGAACAACCCAAAGCTTCGATGTTCCATGAAGTGGACAGCCTCAACCGCAACCACTCCAGCATGAAAGAAGCGCTGCAACACCAAACGCAAACCCTGCAGGAAACCCAGCTGAAACTCGCCAGCCTGGTGGAGAACGGTTTGCTGCTGTCTTCCGAGCGCGACCGCGATGCGCTGCTCAAGCACATTCTTATGCAGGGCAAGCTGATTTGTAATGCCCAGGCCGCCACCCTGTACCTGAAGACCGAACACGACACCCTGCGCTTTGCCCTGCGCTCGATGGAAGACGATTTGCCAGCGCGCGAAATCGCCCTGCACGACCCGGTCAGCGGCCTGCCCAACGAGCGCCATGTGTCCACCTACACCGCGCTGCACAACCAGGCGGTGGTGATTGACGACGTGTACGCCGAAACCCGTTTCGACTTGAGCGGCACCCGCCACTTCGACACAGAGTCGGGTTATCGCACTGTGTCGATGCTCAGCGTGCCGCTGGCGCCGCGTCAGGGTGAAGTGATCGGCGTGCTGCAATTTATGAATGCCCTCGACCCGCTTACCGGTGAGGTGATGGCCTTCTCGCCGCAGGTGCTGTCGTTTGTCGGCGCCCTGGCTTCGCAAGCGGCGATTGCCCTGGATAACCACAACCTGATCGACGCACAGAAAGCGTTGATCGACGCCATGATCGAAATTCTCGCCGGCGCCATCGACGCCAAGAGCGCCTACACCGGCGCCCACTGCGAGCGCGTGCCGGAATTGGCGCTGATGCTGGCCGAGGAAGCCTGCAAGGTCACCGAAGGCCCGCTGGCCGATTTCAGTTTCAACTCCGCGGATGAGTGGCGCGAATTCCGTATCGGCGCTGGCTGCACGACTGCGGCAAGATCACCACGCCTGAACACGTGGTCGACAAGGCCACCAAGCTCGAGACCATCTACAACCGCATCCACGAAGTGCGCCTGCGCTTCGAGATCTTGCTGCGCGATGCGCAAATCGCCTGCCTGGAAGCTATCCGCGATGGCGTCGACGAAGACACTGCCCGGGCGGAATACCAGCGGGCAATGACCCAGCTGCAGGACGAGTTCGCCTATGTGGCCGAATGCAATATCGGCAGCGAGCTGATGGCGCCCGAGCGCATCGAGCGTTTGCAATCCATTGGTCAGCGCCCCTGGCTGCGGCATTTCGACGACCGTTTGGGCTGTCCGAAGGCGAGCTGCACCGTGTGGGCCACCTGCCGGCCCAGCCGTTGCCGGCGGTCGAAACGCTACTGGCCGACAAGCCGCAACATATCTTCCCGCGCCCGGCCGCCCGCGAGTACGACGCCAAGTGCGGCTTCAAAGTGACCGTGCCGGAGCACCTGTACAACTACGGCGAGCTCTACAACCTGAGCGTCAGCCGCGGCACGCTGACGGCTGAAGAGCGCTCAGATCAACGAGCACATCATCCAGACCATCATGATGCTCGAGAACCTGCCGCTGCCCAGCAACCTCAAGCGGGTCCCCGAATATGCCGGCACGCACCACGAGAATCTGCTGGGCACCGGTTACCCGCGCCAGCTGGATAAAGACAAACTGTCGGTTCCGGCGCGGATCATGGCGATTGCCGATGTATTCGAAGCGCTGACGGCTTCCGACCGGCCGTACAAGAAAGCCAAGACGCTTACCGAGTCGGTACGCATCCTCGCCAACCTGCGCGATAAGGGCATATCGATGCCGACTTGTTTGCGCTGTTTCTACAGTCAGGGATGCACCTGACCTATGGCATGAAACACCTGCAGCAGAGCAGATTGATGAGGTGGATATCGAGGCGTTTTTGCAGGTGCCGGCGTAGAGGCACGCTCCCGTTATCATCCACCGTCATTCCCGCCTTCGCGGGATTGACGGTATTTTCCTCCAGTTATCTACGGGCGCGGTCTTCGGCATACCGCCGCATAATCCATTGCCCCGCCGGCCGCGCATGCAGTTCATCGAGAAAGCGCTGCGTCTCCCCATCATGCCCACTGATCTCCGCCCACGGGCGTGCCGGCCGGGGTAAAGATCGGCGCATACAGCGCCGCCGCCGCGATATCGGCCAGGCTCAAACGATCACCCACCAGATAGCGCGCCGGATCATTGCCGGTCAGCTCTTCAATCAGCGCCAAGCCTTCGAGCAACTCCACTCGCGACTTCTCCACCCGCGGCGGCGTCACGCCGTACAGGCGCAGCACGCCACGTTGCAACACCGGCTTCATTGCATCGCGCAGGCCGAACAGCGGGCGATAGGGTTTGAGCATGGCGAGCATCACCGTGCGCCAGTCGCGAATCTGCCCGTACAACCAGCGGCGCACGTGCACGCCCATGCGGTCGAAACGCTCTTCCAGGGCGAGGATGGCGGCGCGCTGTTCGGCGTCGTCGGGCAGCAACGGTTGGTGGGGTACTGCGCTTCCAGGTACAGGGCGATGGCGCTGGAGTCGCCGATTACTTTGGCGCCGTCACGCAGAATCGGCAGCGTATCGATGCCGGCCATGGGGCGGCTCTGCAGGCGGTGCAGGCCAGGGAACAGATCGTCTACTTTGAAATCCAGACCCTTGTGGTCCAGGTGCCAGCGGGTTTTCGCAATAGTGGGAAATCGGAAACTGGTAAAGCGTACGCATGGGCGCCGGCCTGGTTGGGGAAGGGCGGCCAGTGTAGAGGCTGGGTGTGTGACCGCCGAGTCTTGAGGACCCAGCTTTGGTTGGGCAGTTAAAAGCATCGAGGCTGAAACCTCTCCCACCGGTGATCGAGTTTTAGTGGGAGAGGCTTTAGCCTCGATTCCTGGAAACGGCGATCACAACCGCCACAGCGGATCTTCAGCCATGGTGGTCATCGCCCATTCCGTAAACGCCCGCACCCGCGCCGACAGCCGCCGCGCATAGGGATACACCAGGCTCATGGGCATGCTCGCCAACTGCCAGTCAGGCAGCAGTTGCACCAGGTTGCCGCTGGCCAATAACGCTTGCGCCTCGCACAGCGGCACACCCACAAACCCCAGCCCGCCTCGGCGGCGGCCATATACGCACCGCCGCTGTTAAAGCGCATGGCCGGGGTTGCTCCAGCACGAAGCTGTCGTCGCCGCAGCTCAAACGCACCGGGTTTTGCCGGCCGGTGGCGGGGAACACAAACGCGAGATAGCGGTGCTGAGCCAGGTCGGCGGGGGGAGTGAATCGGCGGTTTGCCGTGCAGGTACTCAGGTGCTGCGCAGAGCACAAAGCGCATCTGGCCGATGGGCCGGCACACCAGATCCGGGTCGGTGACGGCGCCGCCGCGAATCGCACAGTCGATGCCTTCCTGCACCAGGTCCACCACGCGCTCGCTGCAACCGAGGTCCAGCTGAATATCCGGGGTACTGCGCGACAAACCCCGGCAACGCCGGTATCAGCAAAAAACGCCCAACCGGCGAGGGCATATCGACCCGCACCTTGCCGCGCGCCACAGTGCGGGTTTGCGACACGCTGGCTTCCAGTTCGTCCATGTCTTCCAGCAACGCCCGCGCTCGTTCGTAGTAGGCGGCGCCGTCTGTGGTGGGGTTACCCGGCGAGTGGTGCGGTGCAGCAGCTTGACCCCGAGCTGAGCCTCCAACGCCTGAATCTGCCCGGACAGCGTGGTTTTTGCCGTGGCCAGGGCCTCGGCGGCGCGGGTAAAGCTGCCCAGTTCTACAATTCTGCAGAACGCACGCATTGCATCCAGTCGGTCGAAGGCCATGATTGTCCGAGTAGTCGTCTAATGTTTCCGATTTTAGCTGATTTATCCGTGCTGGTTGCAGCAATACAGTAAGCCCATGCCCGGCATTCAGCCGGGGCCCATCGAGGAAACTGTTATGAGCAATGCACGTGTCAACTACGCCCAAGTCGCTCCGCACGCCTTCAAAGCCCTGCTGGGTCTGGAAAAAGCCATGGGCGAATCGTCCTTGGAAAAGTCGCTGCATGAGCTGGTGAAAATCCGCGCTTCGCAGCTCAACGGCTGCGCGTACTGCATCGATATGCACTCCGCCGATGCCATCAAACTGGGCGAAACCCCACGGCGCATCTTTGCCCTGTCGGCCTGGCACGAAACCCGTTTTTCAGCGAACGTGAACGCGCGGCCTTGCTGTGGACCGAAACCTTGACGCTGCTGGCCGAGCGCGGCGCCCCGGACGCGATCTACAACGAAGTCGCGGAGCAGTTCAACGAACGCGAACTGGCCGACCTGACCTTCGCCATCGCCACTATCAACGCCTGGAACCGTTTCGGTGTGGGCTTTGCCATGCAGCCGGCGGTGTGAACATGGGCACTTCCATTCGTTTGGCTATTCGTTTGGCACCACTGGCGCTGGCCTTGCTTAGCGGCCTGACCCACGCCCACGGTGGCGGCGCCGGGGATGAAACGGTAACGCCGGTGGCGCAGGCGCAACTGCCGGCCACGGTCGGTTCGGATGCCAAGGCGTTGCGAGTCGAGTTTGCCCCGGGCGCCACCTCGCGCCCGCATACCATCCGGGGCCGGTGTTTGTGGTGGTGGTTTCCGGGGTGGTGGAGTCGCAGCTGGATAACGCCCCGGTGCAGACCTACAAGGCCGGTGACGCCTGGTACGAGGCGCCAGGGCAGGAGCATCGGGTGACGCGCAATCCGAGCAAGAGCCAGCCTGCGGTGTTGGTGGCGTGGTTGCTGTCGGACGGCAAGGCGCCGTTGGTTAAGCCGTTGGATGCCCCAAAATAGACAAAAACTACCGTCGTTCCCGCGCAGGCGGGAATCCAGAATCTTGAGTTGGACGGCATCTGGATCTACCTGAAACTCTGGGCCCCCGCCTGCGCGGGGGCGACGGTTTTTAGGCTGCCGTTTTCGGCTCAAACCGCCAAGCGACGAAAAACACCAATAACCCCGCCAACGCCGTCGCCGCGCCGATATACCCGGTGGACGTCCAGCCATAGCCGGCACTGATCGCCATACCACCCAACCACGGCCCCAATGCATTGGCGAAGTTGAACGCGGCATGGTTGGACGCCGCCGCCAGCGTCTGTGCTTCCTGCGCCACGTCCATCAAATGGGTTTGCAGTGGCGCGCCGAGCGACACCATGGTGCCTACAGCAAACACCGCCGGGAAAATCGTCCAGGCCGACAGCGCAGCGCTGGGGAAAACCACCAGCACCAACGCGCTCCACACCAGCAGCCAGGCCACGGCCTTGAACTGCAATTTATCGAACAGCCAGCCGCCGACCATATTGCCGACGATGCTGCCCAGGCCGAAAGTCGCCAGGGCAAAAGGAATCCAGGCTGTGGATAAGTGGGTTACCTGCAGCAAGGTCGGCGCCATATAGCTGAACACGCAGAACATGCCGGCAAAGCCCACCGAGCTGATGGCCAGGGCCAGCCACACTTGCGGGCGGTTGAAGGCGCGCAGTTCACGCATCGGGTTGCTCTGCGGCTCGCTCTTATCCGTCGGCAGAAACCAGGCAACCATCGCCACGGTAGACAAGGCAATGACGCCGACCAGGCCAAAGGCATAGCGCCAGCTGGCCATTTGGCCCATCCAGGTGGCCAACGGGTTGCCCACCAGAATCGCCACGGTAAGGCCGAGCATCACCCGGCTCACGGCTTTAGCGCGTTTGTGCGGCGGTGCCATCGAGGCGGCCACCAGCATGGCCACGCCGAAGTAGGCGCCATGTGGCAGACCGGCGAAGAAGCGGAACAGCATCATCGAGTGGTAGTCCGGCGACAGCGCCGTGGCGAAGTTGCCGATGGCAAAAATCGCCATCAGCACCAACAGCAAACTGCGCCGCGGCAGCCGCGAGCCGAGGATGGCCAACAGCGGCGCGCCCACTACCACACCCAGGGCGTAGGTGCTGATCACATTGCCCACTTGCGGCTCGGTGATGCCGAGGTCGGCGGCCACGTTGGGCATCAGGCCCATGATCGAGAATTCGCCAGTACCGATGGCAAAACCACCGAGCGCCAAGGCCAGTTCAATCAACAGAATGGCGCGGGCCGACAGGCGCTTGGCCAGCGGCGCAACTTCCGCCGCAGCGGGCAACACTTCAGACATGGGTACAGCCTCAAATCCAAAAACAAAAGAACGGTGAAGCACTTCACCGGCGGGGCAGGGTGACAGAAAACCTGTCAGCAATGGGGTTCAGCGGTACTTGGCCAGTATTTGTTCGAATTCGCCGTCGTTGCTCATTTGTACCAATGCACGCAGCAATTGCATGGTCGGCACGTCGGGTTCGTCACGGACAATGCACGAGGCCAGATCCGACGAGAGTTCTTCCAGGGGCTGCAGTTTAAGGTCTGCTGGCTGGTTGTGGTTAAACCAGTTCAAGGTCAGTTCGCTGCTGACCGCGTAGTTGTTGCGCCCGGCTTCGAGCTTCATCAGGGCCAGTTCCTGGGTGCGCGCGTCGTCGCGTTGCAGGTCGTGGTTGTCGAAGCGCGGTTGCAGTTTTGGGTAGATATAGCCGAGTACGGTGCCGACCAGTTCGCCGTGCAGATTCTCCAGCGTTACGCCACGTTTGGTGCGCGCGACAAGCACATCGCGCTGCGTCATAAACGGCACGCTCCAGATGTACTGGTGGTGAGACTCGGTGAGCCAGGTGGGGTTCACGTAGCAGCGCACGTCAATTTCACCGCGAACCAGCATGGCCTGCACGCGCTTGCGTGGCAGCACCATCATCTCGGCGCGCCGACCGACCTTCTGGGCCAGGCGCATTTGCAGGTCGTAAACGATGCCGCCGGTGGCTTCGCCGTTTTCCACTTTGATCAGCGGCATAGCCCAGCTTTCGATCACGGAAAAACGCAGAGGGCGCTCCTCCGCCGCGCTGTATGCGCAGATCAGCAGAAGGGCGAAAGGCAGAAAACGCATGGCGGTACCGGGTTGAGTCATTCGCCCGGTCGCTGACTTCTAACAGGCCACGAACGGGCGAGGGCTTCCAAATCTAACCACAAAGCCCGCGCCCGTGTCGCCGCGATCAGGGCAGCAGAATAAATTTATCGCCGCTGCCGCCGTTCACCGCCTTGTAACTGGCCACGCCTTCGCTCAGCGGCACTTCGCGCAAGTTACCGGGCAATGGCACCAGGCCCTGATCGAACAAACGGCCAAAGCCATCGAGCATCACCGCGCATTCTTTTGGCGTGTACAACAGGGTATTGACGCCCACCAAGGTGCCGCCGCGACGGTACAACGCCAGAGCCGGAAGCTGCACGTTGCCGTCCACGGGGGCGGCGATGATGGCGATGCGGCCGAAGGTGGCGAGGGCCGGCACGGCCGCCGGCAGCCAGAAACCAGTGGTGTCGAAAATGACTTCGGCGCCGCCTTTGAAGTGCTCTTCCACTTGCGCGGGCAGGGCGGCCGGGTCACCGAGCAGAATGCCGGGCACTCCACGGCTGTTGAGGCTGGCCAGGGCTTCCGGGCGTCGAACCGCGGCCAGCACCTGAGCGCCACGGGCCTTGGCCAGATTCACTGCCGCATCGCCCACCGCGCCATTGGCGCCGATTACCAGCAAGGTGGTGCCGGCTTTGACCAGGGCATTTTCCAGCGCCGCCCATGCCGTGGTGAACGGCACGCCGCAACTGGCCGCCTGGGCAAAACTCAGCGATTGCGGTTTGAGCGCTACGTCGTCAGCGGGCAGGGCGATATGGCTGGCATGGCTGCCGTCGCGGGTAAAGCCCAAGCCTTTGCCGGTGGCCCATACCGCTTGGCCAAGCAGATGGCTCGGGCCTTCAACGACCAACCCGGCGAAATCACGCCCAGGGATACGCGGCACAGTGGTGTACGGGAAACGGCCGAGCACGTTTTTCACATCGCTGGGGTTGATCCCAGCGGCGCGGATTTCCACCAGCACGTCGCCGGGGCCGGCCGTTGGGGTGGGCACTTCAACGTGCTGAAGAGAGTCGAGGTCGCCTTTAACAGTGAATTGCAGCGCGTGCATAAAACGCTCCTTGTGCTGAGAAGTGGAGTAGGGAAATCAGGACAGCCAGTGGCTAACGAGTTGGCGACCGAACGGCAGCAACTGCTCGCCGGCCAACATGCCCAGCAAACCAACCAGGGCAATGGCGGGCGGCGCGGGGGAGCGCACGTCCAACAGGTTATAAATGATGCCGACCAGAAGACCGGCCGCCAGGGAGATGAGGTAGTTCATGCTGAGGCTCCAATCCGGGGAATGGGCTCAGTCTAGCGACCGGAAAACGGTGCTCAGGTCAAAGGCTTCTGTTTATCGGCCAAAATGCGATGGTAGAAGCGTTATGCGAGGTAATCCGACGGCGCCACGCCCAGCTCACGGCGGAACATGTCGCTAAAGCTGCTGGGCCTGTAGCCGAGGTCTGCCGCGATACGGCTAACCGGCGTGCCCTCAATCAAGGCCGCCACGGCGGTGGCCAATTGCACCTGCCGCCGCCATTGGGCAAAGCCCATCCCCAGGCGGTCCTGAAACAACCGCGCCAAAGTGCGCACGCTGGCGCCGGCGGCCGCTGCATGTTGCTCGAACGAGAAGGCCTGGGACGGCGAGGCGATCACCGCCTGACACAGATTGAGCAAACGCCGGTCACTGGCATCCGGCAGCGGCACGCGCAGATGGGAATGCTGCGCGCGCTGCAACTCCAACACGGTCAGCGCGCTGAGGCGTTGGTAGTACTCGGAGTCTTCGGCGCCTTGTTGTTCTACCAGGCCGAGGATCAGTTCGCGCAACAGCGGCCGCACTTCCAGCACCTGGGTGGTGCTCGGCAGGCTGTGGGGTTGGTCGGGGCGCAGGTAGATATTGCGCATCTCCAGCTCCGACACCACACGCACCGCATGGGGCACCTGAGTGGGCAACCACACCGCGCGCAGCGGCGGAACCAACACCGCCTCGCCGGGTGTTTCCACCCACATGATGCCGCTCTGGGCATACAGCAGTTGGCCCCAGTCATGGGCATGGGGCTCGATAAACATGCCGCGTGGGTAGCTGCGAGCCACGGCGCGCAGGGCGGCGCCGGGGCTGTGCAAATCAGGTGGGGCAGCGCGGGCCATGGGTTAGCGCAGAGTCGGCAGGGCGGCGCCCATCAAGGCAAACATGCCGCCGCAGCCCCGGTTAAAGCCTTTGCCGCTGCGCTCCAGCCACGGCCGAATACGATGGGCCAGGCGTGCCAACACGTACTCAACAAAACCCTCGAACAGCACAAAGGTCAGCACCATGATCACAAACTGCAGCCACAGCGCGCGGGTGGGGTCGAGAAACTGCGGCAGAAAGGCGCCGAAAAACAGAATCACCTTGGGATTGGAAATCGCCGAAAGCAGCCCCTGCCGAAACAACGCCGCACCCGACTTGCTCGGCGCCATGCCTTCGGTGCTCAGCTTGATCGGCGGCGCCCGCCACAGCTGGACACCCAGCCACACCAGATAGGCGCCGCCGATCCATTTCAACACCGTCAGGGCATGGGCCGACGCCTGCAGCAACGCGCCGATGCCAAACATCGACAAGGCCATCAGCACCGTAAAACCGAGCATGCCGCCGCTGATGGTGAACAGGGTTTTGCGCTGGCCATACAGCGCGCCATGGCTGAGCGCCAACAAGCCATTGGGGCCGGGCGTAAGCGACAGGCCGACAACGGCGATCAGATAAACGAGCCAGGTGTGCAGTGCCATGGGGAAGTCCTAGCGGGCTAAGGGGCCGAGAATACCCGAGGCTTACATCGGAAAGAATGGTTCGGTCGTGTCGTTGCCGAGTTGGCGCTGCACGGACTGGTTCAGCTCTTGAATATGGCGAACCAGCACGGTCCAGAAGGCCGGCTCGTTTACCGTGCTGGCTACCAGTCGGGTCGGTAGAAAACGGCTCATCTCATGGCGAAAGTCGGCGGCTATTTTCTCGTCGCTGGTCATCCGTTCTGCACGGTCGGCAAAGGCCCCGAGAAAATCTGCCGGGGTGCAGCGATGGTCTGCCAGCTTGCGCGCCAGCAATGACCACTGCGGGATAACCCTTTGCTGGCGCAGCCATAGCAAGTCCCAGAGGTCGCGGTTCTTGATGCGGTTCGGGCGCAGGGCAAAGGCCACGATCTTGTCGATATAGATTTCTTCACGCGCCTCGGCCTGCAGAATCAGGCCACTGGTGCCCATGTCCACACCATACGGATTAAGCAGCATCGAGGCGTGCGGCAGATAACTGGGAATGGCGCAGACATCGATATTGATACGCTGCGCCGGCAGGCTTTTGCTTTGCGGGCGAGTCTGGATTTTCAGCTTCCAGGTATCGACATTGCCCGTCTCTTTGGTCGGCTCGCTGACCGCCACGTCCAGGCCGTATTTGCCTTTGAGCGTATCGACCAGAACCTGCGCCAGCTCCTTCAACTGCTCCCGGCTGAAGTCGGCGCCACCGGCAAAGTCGAGGTCCTCGCTCAGGCGATTGGAGCCGTAGCACGTACGCAAACAGGTGCCGCCGATAAACGTGAGTTTGGCCAACAGGCCAGCGCTGCTCAGGGCCAGCATGATGTCGTGGTGCAGCAACTCCTTCTCCACCACCACGCGCAGCGACGCTAACTCCTCGGTATTGCGTAAAGCTTCATCAACTAGCCGATCAAACAAGTTCATCCGTGCTGCTCCCATCCATCCGATCCGGGGCGACCAAATCCATGCTGCGGCGCGTGGCACGCATATCCCGCAGTGCCTGCTGGGTAGTCGCACGCCACAGCCGGCAGCGGGCATCGTACTGCAGATGTTCAGCCAAATCGGCCGGCTGCTGCCGGGTATGAACGAACTCCAGCGTGCCCCAACGCCCACAATCAATGCAGCTGCTGCGTCCCGACGACATCACCGTGAGCCAACTGATAGGCACCTGGGAAATTGCCCCGTCATCACTCAGCGCCGTCTCCAGGCTGATGTAATTGAAATGACCAGCCCGCAAGCGTGCGGCGGCATGAAACAGCAGCAACCCATCCCGCGGAGCAGCCGGCTCAAACACATACAACCCACGACAAACCCGCCTCAACAGCCCGCTGCTATCGGCACGGCTGAGCAGCGTTTTATAGGCGCCGTCAGAAAGCTCCGGCAGCAAGCCGCGCAGGTCTTCTGGGGTAAATAAATACCGCTCAGCGCTCGCCAGCGCATACAGGCTGTGAAGCAACTGGCGCATCGGTTGGATAGGAGAGGAGGAGAGCAGCATGGTGCGGTGACTCATCACTAAGTTAAGTAATGAGTAACTTAGTGATGAGTGAGCGTGCGTGCAAGGGGCGCAACTCTACGGAAAGTTACAAAAAATGTAACTTTCCGTACAGTGAGAGTGCCTGACCTGCTTTTGCCCTGCTTTTGCCCTGCTTTTGATCTCCGCTTTTGATCTACCCGCCCCTTTAGCGCCAGGCCGAGTGGAGTCGTTGCGCAAGGGGTCGTAGCGGCCGGGAGCCGCGAAGAGGGATGGGGCCATGGATGGCCCTCAGCCCGGCCCCTGGAGCGACGACGGAGGGAGGGGACCCGAAGCGCAGCGCAGGGCCCAGGTAGGGGCAATGTACGAGACAACCACATGGGTAACAAAAGTGTTCAGTCACATGGGTGACACTTTCAAGGATAGATATCCATCCTTCTGCTCCCTTTCGTCCAGCCTACCGATCACTACCGGGCCGAAATGTATGGCCCAAAGATCATCGCCAATTTGCTCCAGCCCAACTAGCTCGTGCTTCAACAGGTGCCCCACATAGATGCGCATGCCGTGCCGATTGATGATTCCGCTGCAGTCGGCACGGTGTGGTTCGACATAGCCAGGATAGGCCGGCTCCGGCAACCGTTCAGGGTATGGGCGTGGCGAACTCTGGTAGTGCGATTTGGGCGTGCTCTGGTTTAGCGCTTCGTGCGGCCGCTGCTCATTGTAGTTGTGACGAAACAGGTCGAACTGCTTTTGCTGCTCTGCCATATGCGCAGAACAGGGGTGAGTGACGGCGCGTTTCAACGTGCGATGCATGCGTTCGTGGCGCCCATTCTGTTCGGGGCGACCAGGTGCTATTCGCTCAGGAATGATGCCCAGCCGTAACCACCAAATGGACAATTGGCTTAGGCCGGTTTTGCCAGCGCTGGCGAAAGGGGTTCCGTTGTCTGTTCTCAGGCGCGAAGGTAATCCGTAGCAGCGAAACAGGTGTTCAAAAGCCGACTGGGTTTCCTTCAATCGCGTGCCAGACATGCCTTCGCAAGCCAGCAGAAAGCGGCTGGCGTGATCCATCACCGTCAACGGATAACACCACTTCCCGTCCTGAGTCAGGAATTGGCCTTTGTAGTCGGCGCTCCAGAGTTCATTAGGTTCGTTGGTGGATTTAAGCGGCTTTGGATAGCTGGGCACCCGCTTACGAAGCCGGCGGGGCGTGACCAACCCCGCCTGCTTAAGGATGGTGTAGATCGTGGTCCGGGAAGGACTCTGCCCAGGGTATCGCTGCTCCACCAGTGCCTGGATCTTCTTCGGTCCCAGCTCAACGGCAGATCGGCGCCTCAGATCGAGGATGTATTCACGAATAACAAAGGGGGTGCACACCTGTTCGCGGCGGCGGCGACTTTGCTCAGCCAACCCCTCCATACCGGCTAGGTTGTAGCGTTCCACCCACTTGTAGCCGGTCTTTCGACTGATGCCGAAGTGCTCGCACAACGCAGTGAAGCTGCTGACCTGCCTGAGGTAGTCAGCAATAAACAACACTTTCTCGTCCATAGGTTTCAGTTCTCGCCACGGCATGGGGCACCCTCCTGAGGAGACCCCACTAGGTTAAAAACTGTTACCCATGTGGTTGAACTGATTTGTTACCTATGTGGGTGAGTCGTACCGGCAAGCCTTTTTGGTTTCTTTTTCGGCGACTGGAAAAAGAAACTCGCGCGTAAGGCGCGAAACAAAAACGCTCAGCACACGCGGTAATGAAGAAGACCAACGATCGCCAAACAATTGCTTTGGGGCAATGCCAAAAGTGAGTCGCGGGTAAGGCGCGAAACAAAAACGCCCAGCACACGCGGTAACGAAGAACACCACGTGCTCTAGAACACGCGTTATGCGCAAAAAAAACCTACGCGCTCTGCACCGTATCCGGCTTAACCGGCGCCACCGGCTCATGATCCGGATCCTCAGGCGCCGCCTCAAAACTATCCGCCCGCGCCATCTTCCACATCCGCTCATAAAACTCGCCGCTGATCTTGCCGCTCAGCAACTCCCCCGGCTTAAGAAACACATGCTCCTGAGCAAACATCTTGATTTCCGTGGTGGAGATCCGCCGCACCAGATGGCGCGCATCCAACTGCTTAGGATGGGAAAGCCCCGCCGCCGCCAGCATCTCGGCCAAGGCCTTCAACGTATTGCGATGAAAACTGAAAACCCGCTGCGCCTTGTCTTCCACCACCAGCGCGCGTTGGCGCAATGGGTCCTGAGTAGCCACCCCAGTCGGGCATTTGTTGGTATGGCAGCTCTGGCTCTGAATGCAGCCAATGGCAAACATAAAGCCGCGCGCCGAGTTGGCCCAGTCGGCGCCGATGGCCAACACGCTGGCGATATCGAACGCACTGACGATCTTGCCGCTGGCGCCCAGCTTGATCTTGTCGCGCAGGTTCAGCCCCACCAGGGTGTTGTGCACAAACAGCAAGCCCTCACGCATTGGCACCCCGATATGGTCGGTGAACTCGACCGGCGCCGCGCCCGTGCCGCCTTCCTTGCCGTCGACGACGATAAAGTCCGGCAAAATGCCCGTCTCCAGCATGGCTTTGGCAATGCCCATAAATTCCCACGGGTGGCCCAGGCAAAACTTCATGCCCACCGGTTTGCCTTGCGACAGCTCGCGCAACTGCGCCACGAATTGCAGCAACTCGATAGGCGTAGAAAACGCGCTATGGCGCGACGGCGACACACAGTCTTCACCCATCGGTACGCCGCGGGTTTCGGAGATTTCCTTGGTCACCTTGTGCTTGGGCAGAATGCCGCCGTGTCCCGGCTTGGCGCCCTGGCTCAGCTTGATTTCAATCATCCGCACCTGCGGGCTCTGCGCCTGTACAGCGAAGCGCTCCGGGTCGAACAGGCCGGTGCTGGTGCGGCAACCAAAGTAGCCGCTGCCCAGTTCCCAGGTCAGGTCGCCGCCGTGTTCGCGGTGGTATTCGCTGATGCTGCCCTCGCCCGTGTCGTGAATAAAATTGCCGAGCTTGGCACCTTTGTTCAGCGCGCGGATGGCGTTGGCGCTGAGCGAGCCAAAGCTCATCGCCGAGATATTGAACAAGGAGGCCGAGTAGGGTTGTTTGCAGGCCGGGCCGCCGATGACCACGCGAAAACTGTCGGGGTCGGTGAGCATGGCCGGGCGCATGGAGTGGCCGATAAATTCGAAGCCGTTCTGGTACACGTCGATAAGGGTGCCGAAAGGTTTATCCGCGCCTTCGTTCTTGGCCCGTGCGTACACCAGGGAGCGTTGCGCTCGGGAGAACGGCAGTTTGTCGCCGTCGGCTTCGAGCAGGTACTGGCGGATTTCCGGGCGGATGCCTTCGACCAGGTAACGGATATTGCCCAGGATCGGATAATTGCGCCGCACCGCGTGCCGGGTTTGCAACAGGTCGCCGATGCCGATCAGGGTCAGCACGCCAGTCAGCAAGGTGAATGGCCACAGCCATTCATGGTGGTAGAACGGCAAACTGGCGAGGGTGAACACAAGGCAAGCGACAAAAAATGCGTAACGGCTAAGCAGCGAAAGGCTCATGCGGGCTCCCTTGGGACGTAGGCGGCAGGGCTCAGCGTAGACGCGCTGGGCGGGTGAGTCGAGCCTCGATGAGGCAGGCGCCACTCTTGCGTTACAACGCCTTCAGCATCCCACTTAATTCTTGCAAGCTGGCTTCATCGGCCTGCAACCGCTCCGGCAACGTATCGCGCAAAAACTCCACCCAGGTGCGGATCTTGGCATCCAGATATTGCCGCGACGGGTACAGGGCAAACACCTTGAGCTGGTACAGCCGATACTGCGGCAGCACGCGCACCAGGCTGC
The DNA here is from genome assembly GCF_056174845.1 of Pseudomonas sp. CC11G. Taxonomy (NCBI): domain Bacteria; kingdom Pseudomonadati; phylum Pseudomonadota; class Gammaproteobacteria; order Pseudomonadales; family Pseudomonadaceae; genus Pseudomonas; species Pseudomonas sp. CC11G. The sequence goes on along the minus strand of NZ_JBWBZC010000006.1, from coordinate 132,705 downwards.
CGTCACGCAGGCCGGCGATGGCCGAGTACACCGGCAACGCGCCTATGCCGATGCCGGCTTTTACCGCCTCGGTCATCGCATCGGCGGTGTTCACCTGAAACACCGAACGGTTGATGGTCACCATTTCGTCGCCGTCCGGGCCTTCGAATTCCCATTTATCCAGGCTCATGGCCGCGTTCACCAAACGCAGGCAGCGATGGTCATGCAGCTCGCCAGGGCGATGGGGAAAACCGTTGTCGGCGATATAGCCAGGTGAGGCGCACAGCACGCTGAAGGTGCTGCCGATGCATTTGGACACCAGCCCGGAGTCCGGCAATTCGCTGGCGATTACCACCGACACGTCGTAACCCTCGTCGAGGATATCCGTGGTGCGGTTGGCCAGGGTCAGGTCGAAATTAACATCGGGGTATTTGCGGTTGTAGGCGGCGATGGCCTTGATTAGGTAGTGCTGACCAATCCCGGTCATCGAATGTACTTTCAGGTTGCCGGCCGGGTGCGCATGGGCATCACCGGCCTCGGCTTCGGCCTCTTCGATATAACCGAGAATCTGCTGGCAACGCAGCAGGTAGCGCTGACCGGCTTCGGTAAGGGCGATACGCCGGGTGGTGCGCTGTAGCAGGCGCGTGCGCAGGTGGGTTTCCAGGGTGGCGACGGAGCGCGACACGTAGGAGGTGGTGAGGTCCATACGTTGTGCGGCGGCGGTAAAGCTGCCGGTTTCGACCACGCACACGAAAGTGCGCATATTGAACAGGATGTCCACCCGGTAAATTCCTCAGAGGCGCCAGCTTGCAGGCTTGGCGGGTGCGCAGTCTGGCAGGAAACCTGCCAAGGATTGTCGCAGTTTAGTACACAATGATTCGCCTAAAACCTCGCTTATCCAGGCCTGCGCCGCCCCCTAGAATCCGCACCCAGTCGGCCATAAGAGCCGGACATTTCTTTAGTCGCCGCCTCCTCAGGATGTCTCGCAGTGCCCCGCATCGATGGGCAATGGCTTCGCCTTGCCAGCTTGTGTCTGTGTTCCATTTCCTTGAGTGCCTGCCTCGACAGCAGCGGTATTCGTCCTTTAAGCCAGGCACCTGCGCCGGTTGATCCGGCGTCCGTGGATATCGCCTGGCCGAGCGAGCAGTGGTGGCAGGCCTACCGTGATCCGCAACTGAATGCGTGGATGACCCAGGCACTGGCCGCCAACCCCAGCCTGAAAATGGCCGCCGCCCGCGTGCGCCAGGCCCAGGCCATGGCCGGTATAGCCGAAGCCGACGAGGCGCCGCAGGTGAACTACGGCGCAGAGATGCAACGCAAGCGCTGGCCCGACGACGGCTTTTACGGCCCCGGCACCCTCGGCCGCACCACCAGCTGGAACAACACCCAGGGTTTGAGCCTGAGCTACGACCTCGACCTGTGGGGCCGCGAACGCAGTAAGCGGTTGCAGGCGCTGAACCTGGCGCAGGTGGCCGCTACCGATGAACGTGCTGCCGCGTTGGAGCTGCAAGGCAATGTGCTACGCGCCTATGTCGGCCTGGCCTTGCGCTTTGCCGAACGGGATATCGCCGAATCGGCAGTGGCGCAGCAGCAACAGTTGGTCAGCCTGGCGCAGCGCCGTTTGCAGGCAGGCCTGGGCACCCGATACGAACTCAGCCAGCGCAGACGCCGTTGCCGGAAACCCAGCGGCAACTGGATCTGGCCGAAGAAGCCATCGCCCTCAGTCGCCATCAATTGGCGGCGTTGGCTGGGCAACCGCCGAGCGCCGGTGAGCGGTTGCAGCGCCCGCATTTGCAACTGAGCGACGTACCGACCTTGCCCCACAGCCTGCCGCTGGCGTTGCTGGGTCGCCGGCCGGATATCGTTGCCCGGCGTTGGCAAGTGGCGGCCGAGGCGCAAGGTATTGAAGCGGCCAAGGCCGAGTTTTATCCCGATATCGACCTGCTCGGCAGCCTGGGTTCGGCGGCGGTGCAGGGCGGGGGCCTGAATTTTCTGCGCTACGACAAACTCACCTACGGCCTCGGCCCGGCGCTGACCTTGCCGATATTCGACGGCGGCCGTCTGCGGGCCCAATTGGGTGAGCGCACGGCCCGCTACGACCTGGCCGTCGAGCACTACAACCAGACTGTGATTGCTGCTTTACGCAGCGTGGCCGATGTTTTGACGCGCCTGCATTCGCTGGATGAACAACAACACTTCGTTGCTCATTCCCTGACCTTGGCGCAAACCAATCGGCAGTTGGCCGAGGTGGCGCATCAACGTGGGCTCACCGATTTTCGCGCGGTGCTGCAGTCGCAAACCGAGGTGTTCCAACAGCAGCGTTTGCAGCAACAGGTGCTGGCCGCGCAACTCAGTAACCAGGCGCAGTTATGGGTCGCCCTCGGTGGCGGTGTGTTGAGTGCCAACGAGGTCTCGCCATGAGCACGTTAACCCTGCAACCGCTACGCGCGACCCTGGCCGACTGGGGTCGCAGCGAAGGCCTGACCTGGGTGTTTGTGGCCAAGGCATTGATCACGGCATTTCTCGCCCTATGGTTGGCGTATCGCCTGCAATTGCCGCAGCCGAGCACGGTGCTGGTGACCGTCTTTATCATCATGCAGCCGCAGAGCGGGCAGGTGCTGGCCAAGAGTTTCTATCGGTTGATCGGCACCTTTTTCGGCCTGGCGATGATGGTGCTGCTCATCGCGTTGTTCGCTCAGGAGCGCGTGCTGTTTCTGCTGAGCCTGGCGCTATGGATTGGCCTGTGCACGGCGGGCGCCACTCGCTACCGCGATTTTCGCGGTTACGCCTGTGTGCTGGCCGGCTACACCGCCGCGATGATCGGCCTGCCGGCCACCTTGCACCCCGAAGGCGCCTTTATGGCCGCGTTGTGGCGGGTGCTGGAAATCAGCCTGGGCATCCTCTGTACCGGTGTAGTCAACGGCTTGCTGCTGCCACAAACCAGCAGCCGTTCGTTGCGAAGCACTCTGGCCGTGCGCTTTCGCGACTTTGCCGGGTTTGCCTGGGAAGGCCTGGCCGGCGAACTGCCGCCGGCGCGTTTCGAGCAACTGAATGCGCGTTTTGCCGCCGAAGCGGTAGGCCTGGAAAACCTGCGCAATGCCAGCGCCTTTGAAGACCCGCATATCCGCCTGCGCAGCGGCCGGCTGGCGCGGCTGAACAACGAATTTATGCTGCTCTCCACGCGCTTTCACGCGCTCTATCAATTGCTGCGCCGCTTGCAGGTGGCGGGCGAGCAGGGCGTTGTCGACGCCTTGCAGCCGTGCCTGGCGGAAGTGGCCGCTGTGCTGGCGCCGTTGCGCACCCGGCTGTGCAGCGACGCCGAAGCGGTGCAACTGGCCGAGCGCCTGGAGGCCTGCAAGCTGGAGCTGATGGAGCAGATTCGCCGCGCCCGCTTGCAGCTGAATATGCAGCAGCCCAACGAAGCGCAGATGCTCGACTTCAACACCGCCGCCGAGCTGCTTTTCCGCTTTGCCGACGACTTGCATAGCTACGCGCTGACCCACGCGTCCTTGCTCGACCATCACCATGTGCGCGAGCAATTCACCGGTGCCTTCACGCCGCGCGCCAACGGCATGGCCGCCGTCGTTGCAGGCATGCGCGGCTCGCTGTTGATGCTCACACTGAGCGCCTTCTGGCTGGCCACCGCCTGGCCCAGCGGCACCACGCTGGTGATGACGGCCGGCATGATTACCGGGCTGGTGTCGGCCGGCGCCAACCCCAAGCGCCTGGCCGGTCAGCTGTTTGTCGGTGCCTGCGGCGGCGCGGTACTGGGTTTTATCCTGCTGTTTTTTGTGCTGCCCAAGCTCGATGGGTTTGCCTTGCTGTGCTGCGCCCTGACGCCGGTGTTTGCCCTGGGTGCCGCGTTGCTTACCCGGCCGCAATGGGCCGGGATTGGTACCGGGTTACTGGTGTGGTTTTGCATGCTGTCGCTGCCGGCAAACCTGACCCTCTATAACCCCTACGGCTTTATCAACGAGTACCTCGCTGCGCTGCTGTCGATGGCCATGGCGACCTTGGCCACGGCGTTGATTTTGCCGCCCAATCGGCCGTGGTTATGGCGCCGGCTGGAGCATGACTTGCGCATGCGCGTGGTGTTTGCCGTCAGCGGCAAACTCAAAGGGCTGGTGGCCGGTTTTGAAAGCGGCACGCGTGACTTGCTGAACCAGGCCCACGGCTTTTCCACCGGCCGCCCGGACGTGCAACGCCAGCTGCTGCGCTGGATGTTTCTGGTGCAGGAAGTGGGGCATGCGGTGATCGAGTTACGTCAGGAACAGGCGGCCCTTCCGGCCCAACCCTGCTATGGCGAAAACACCCGTTGGCGGCGGGCCATTCGGGTGATGGGCAGGGCGCTGATTCGTCTGTTTGTGCGCCCCACCGAGCCGCATCGGCAACGCGCGTTAAATGCCGTCGAGCAGGCCATCGCCGCCGTACGTGCCACTCCTGAACCGCGCGCACCGCAGTTCGACACCTCGCCGCTGCGCCGGGTGCTCAGCTACCTGCACTTTATCCGCAGCGCTTTGCTCGACCCCGAGTCGCCGCTGGCGCCGCCTGCCGGAGCCGTCCATGCCCCGTGAAGTGCAAGTACTCGGCGTGTATATGCCCAGCCTGACCCTGCTGTTTCTACTGTGCGTGTTGCTTGGCTGGGGCCTGGATCGGCTGCTGGCCTGGTTCGGCGTATATCGCCATGCCTGGCACCCGACCTTGCTGCGCGTCAGCCTGTTTATTTGCCTGTATGGCGCGTTGGCGCTGTGCATTTATCGTTGAGCCGAGAGCCCACCATGTCCGCGAAAAAAGTCATCAGCGTGTTGGTCAGCCTGCTGGTGTTTGCCCTGGCGTTGTTTGTGCTGCGCACCCTCTGGACCCACTACATGGATGCGCCCTGGACCCGCGACGGCCGGGTGCGCGCCGATGTCATCAATATTGCGGCCGACGTCGGCGGCCTGGTGGAAGAGGTGGCGGTCGCCGATAACCAGACGGTGAAAAAGGGCGACCTGTTGCTGCGTATCGACCCCGAGCATTTTCAGTTGGCAGTGCAGCAGGCCGAAGCCGAGGTGGCGGCACGTAAGGCGGCGTTGCGTCGGCGTAAAGACAACTCCCAGCGCCGCGCCGATATGGATGAGCAAGTGGTCTCCCGCGAAAGCCGCGACGACGCCAGCCATTTGGCCGACGTCGCCCAGGCTGATTTGCAAAAAGCCCTGGCCCATCTGGATGCCGCGCGCCTGGACCTGAAACGCACTGAAGTACGTGCGCCGGTTGACGGCTATATCACCAACCTCAACGTCTACCGCGGCGACTTCGCCCAGCGCGGCCAGGCCACCATGGCGCTGGTGGACAGCCATTCGTTTTATATCAACGGCTACTTCGAAGAGACACGGTTGCCGCTGATCAAGGTCGGCGATCCGGCCGAGATGCGCATGATGAGCGGCGCGCGGTTGCAGGGGCATGTGGACAGCATTTCGCGCGGCATCTACGACCGCGATAACCCGCAGAGCCATGAGCTGACGGCGGATGTGAATCCGACCTTTAACTGGGTGCGGCTGGCGCAACGGGTGCCGGTGCGGATTCGCATTGATAGCGTGCCGGATGGGTTGCTGTTGGCGGCGGGGATGACGTGCACGGTGGTGATTGATCCGGATGGCAATGATGGGAATGAGCTGTTGTTAAAGTTTGAGTGAGCGACACGGTCGTTCCCCGTTCACCGTCGTTCCCGCGCAGGCGGGAATCCAGAATCTCACGCCTACCCAACACCCCGTCCCCATCAAAATTCTGGATCCCCGCCTGCGCGGGGATGACGGAGGTTTGTTCCGTTTTGTCGTCCGTCTTCTGCGCCGCGATTATTGCGATTCCAGTCAACAGTCCTTAGCCATCTTCGCGCTTAAACCCCACCGCCCCAAAACCTAAAATAACCCCGCCCCCACGCAGGGGCACATGCTCGGAAAGGCATGGTTTTACCGCCGCTTTCCATAAGATTTCGGCGGGCTCCAGTCACACCCAGGCAAGAAACTCGGCTGGCAAATTTTCCACGAAAAAAGGCGCCAGCCGACTACTCCCCGATGTACGACCTAACAGGTAAACACCTCATGAAAGCTCTAGTTTTACTGGCGTTGGCGGGCTACGCCTGCGCGTCTCTGGCCGGCGAGTTGCCACAGGGCAGCGATAGCCAGGAGCAACCGGCAGTCGAGCAATATGCCTATGGCATGGAGTTGGATGTGGCGCGGGTCATTTCCATTTCCAGCGACAACCACGAATGCGCCGTCGGCCCGGCGTGGATGACCTTTGAAGACCATCAAGGCCTGCGCCATACCGTTGAGTATCGGCAGATGGGCGATGGGTGCTCGAACGGCTAATTGCTCGCAGTCAGCAAGCCCTCGCCAACAGCGGTGAGGGCAAACGACTTCACTTTTCCTTCGCCGCGCTCACACCTTCCAGGGTGGAGAACGAGGTGTCTTTGGCGGTCAGCAAGAAGTCGCGCATAAACGGCGCGTCGAGCATGTCGGTGCGAATGCCGGCGTACAGCGTGGCGAACAAGCCCTTGTCGCCCAGCCGCTTGGCCGTCACGTAACCGCGCGAGCTGTATTCATGCAGCGCCCAGTTGGGTAACCCACACACGCCACGGCCGCTGGCCACCAGCTGCATCATCATCACCGTCAGTTCCGAGGTTCGCACCTGCGCGGGCTCGATATCGGCGGGCTCCAGAAAGCGGGTGAAGATATCCAGGCGGTCACGTTCCACCGGGTAAGTGATCAGGGTTTCCTTGGCCAGGTCGCCGGGCACGATATAAGGCTTTTTCGCCAAGTCGTGCTGGTTCGCCACGGCGAGCATCGCCTCGTAGGTGAACAGCGGCACGTAGGTGATGCCCGAGAGGTCGATGGGGTCGGACGTCACCACCAGATCCAGATCGCCGCGGGCCAGTGCCGGCAATGGGGCGAAGGAAAAAACCCGAGGCCAGGTCCAGTTCCACTTCCGGCCAGGCGTCGCGGAATTGGTCGATGGTGGGCATCAGCCACTGAAAGCAGCTGTGGCATTCGATGGCCATATGCAAACGCCCGGCGGTGCCGCCGACCAGACGCGCCATATCCCGCTCGGCCGCGCGCAGTTGGGGCAGCAGCGAGTCGGCCAGTTGCAGCAGGCGCAGACCGGCGCTGGTAAAGCGCACAGGTTTGGTTTTGCGCACGAAGAGCTGCATGCCCAGGCGTTCCTCCAGTTCCTTGAATTGGTGGGATAGGGCGGATTGAGTGAGGTGCAGGCGCTCGGCGGCGTCCACCAGGCTGTCGGTTTCGCGCAGCGCATGCAGGGTTTTGAGGTGGCGCAGTTCCAACATGGTGGGGCTCTCGACTCAGGGTGTTGGGGGAACATGGGCGAAATTAACGTGAATTAAATTGTCGTTCAAATGTTTTTTGTTGAGTGTGTTTCATGTGGGTGCGGCTTTTCCAGGAATCGAGGCCAAAGCCTCTCCTACAGCGTGATGAGATCGACACAAGGTTTAACAGGATCAAGTCACGACCGTTCGGCGCCCTTCATCAAATTGTCACGGTTGTGTGGCAGCGCGCTCCTACAAGTGTCAGCACAATCCGGCCTTACTGGGGTTTTGCGTGTTGGTGTTTTCTTATGCGTGCGTTTCTTTTCTGGGCCGCCTTGTGGTGTGCCTTGCCGTCTTTTGCGGCCTCGCGGTGCGATGTCAATGTTCCGACTCAACGGGCTGATCTGGGCGAGGTGAACCTTGCGTACCAGAGCATCGGCCGTGAGTCCGACCCGGCCTTGCTGCTGGTGATGGGCCTGGGTGGGCAGCTGATTCATTGGCCGGATGAGGTGGTGGTCGCCCTCTGTCAGCAAGGCTTTCGGGTGATTCGTTACGACAACCGCGACGTCGGCCTGTCCACCTGGGCGCAGGCGCCGGAGTCGGCCAACCTCACCTATGAAGTGCTGCGCTACAAGCTCGGGTTTTCCGTCGCGGCGCCATACAGCCTCACTGACATGGCTCAGGATGCCTTGGGTTTGATGGACAACCTGCATGTGTCGCGCTTCCACGTATTGGGCGCGAGCATGGGCGGCATGATCGCGCAGCACATGGCCGACATGGCGCCCGACCGCGTCGCCAGCCTGACCCTGATAATGACCAGCTCCGGCGCCCAGGGCCTGCCGGAACCCAAGCCGGCATTGCTGGCGTTGTTGGCCCGCCGCGAAGCACCGAACCGCGAAGTGGCTATCGAGCAACAAGCCGATTTGCTCGCCGCGCTGGGCAGCCCGACCGTGCATGACGACCGCGCGCTGCTCAAAGAACAGGCCGCCGTCGCCTATGACCGCGCCTTCAATCCCGCCGGTGTGCAACGGCAGATTCTCGCCATTCTCGCCGAGCCTAGCCGCGTGGCCTTGCTCGACCGCCTGCGGGTGCCGACGCTGGTGGTGCATGGCACGGCCGACCCGTTGCTGCCGGTGATGCATGGCGTGCACGTGGCGGCGCATATCAAAGGCGCGCAGCTGAAGTTGATTCCGGGCCTGGCCCACCGGTTCCAGGAGGCGTTCAAGGCGCCGTTGCTCGCGGCGGTGTTGCCGTATCTGGCGGAGCATCGGCAGCCGGTGGGGTTAGCGCAGCTGTAGGTTGGGCTGAGCCAAAGGCGAAGCCCAACGATACAAATCCTTTTGCCCCAGCACCGATATCGACCCGAACAGTTCGGGTTTATCAAACAGAACTGTTCGGTTTTCAAAGGTCCCGTGTGACATCGGCGGTGGGGCCTGAGCCCTTGTATCGTTGGGCTTCGCTGCGCTCAACCCAACCTACCCCGCGACACGAGACCGGCAACCGCGCTATGGTCGCCGGCTATTTTTCGCCTGAGGTGGAGCATGAAGCTGTCCGGTCGCGGGGTGGCATTGTCGGTGACGGCGTCGTTGCTGTTCGCCTTTATGCCCGGCTATGTAAAGCAGCTGGCGCCGCTCGACGGTGTGCAGATCTTTGCCCAGCGCGTGCTCTGGTCCATTCCCATGGTGTTGCTGCTGGTCGCGTTGTCGCGGCAATGGGGTCTGCTGTTCGGAGTGTTGCAGCGCCTGCGCCGCGAGCCGTTGCTGGTGCTCGCCCTGCCGGTGGCGGCAGCCTTGATCGGCATTCAGTGGGGGCTATTTCTCTGGGCGCCGCTGCAGGGAATGATGCTGGACATCACCCTGGGCTACTTCCTGCTGCCGCTGACCATGGTGCTGGTCGGCCGGGTGTTTTATCAGGAACGCTTGAGCCCCTTGCAGGGCATCGCCGTCGGCCTGGCGCTGTTAGGCGTGTTGCATGAACTGTGGCTGACCCGCGCGTTTTCCTGGGCGACGCTGGTGACGGCGCTGGGCTATCCGCCGTATTTCATGCTGCGCCGCTGGATGCGCCTGGACTCGCTGTCCGGTTTTATTCTGGAAATGTTGATGCTCGCGCCGCTGGCGATCTGGCTGATCCACGTTTACGGCCCGGCCGATCTGTTCACCCAGGCGCCGCATATGTGGTGGCTGCTGCCGGGCATCGGCCTGCTGGGCACCTTGGCCTTTGCGGCGATGATGGCGTCCAGCCGGCTCTTGCCGCTCGGCGTATTCGGCATTCTCAGTTATGTGGAGCCGGCGCTGCTGTTTGCGGTGGCGGTGCTGTTTCTCGGCGAAACGTTCAACCCGGCGCAGCTGTGGACCTATATCCCTATCTGGCTGGCGATTGTATTAACCGGCTGGGACAGCATTCACGTGTTGCGCAAGCAGGCGCGGCAACACGTGCAACCGCAGTAGCGGCGCCAGGTCGTCGCGCGCGGGCGCCTGCAGGTCGAGCCAGGCCAGCTCTTCCAGTTCGGCGGCTGCGGCTACGGGCTGGTTGATGGCAGCAACAAAGATGTCGGCGTCTATCCAGGTTTCGGGCTCATTGGCCGCTGGTGCGTGGAAGTGGCCGAGCACGTCGAAGACCTCGGCCGGCAGCGTCAGGTTTAACTCTTCAAGCAATTCACGCTGCAAGGTGGCCAGCGCCGTTTCGCCCGGTTCGCGTTTGCCCCCGGGCAGCATAAAGGCCTGGGTGCCGCGTTTACGTACCAGCAGCAGGCGGCCCTGAGGGTCCATCAGGCACGCGGCGGCGATGGTCAGAACGGTCATAAAAACTCCTCAAGGCCACTTTTTTCCGGCCGCAAGAATGCCACCTCAACGCCATTTTGCAATGCCGCAGCGCGCGCCTACGGTCGATAGCCTGCACAGACTGCGGGCGTTCCGGGGCAACAACCGGTAACCTATGCGGCTGTTTAGTGATCTTCGCCGAGGTAGCCCCCCGTGTTTTCCCAATTCGCCCTGCATGAACGCCTGCTTAAAGCCGTGGCCGAGCTGAAGTTTGTCGAGCCCACCCCGGTACAAGTCGCGGCCATTCCGCCGGCGCTGGAAGGGAAAGACCTGCGGGTTACCGCGCAAACCGGCAGCGGCAAAACCGCGGCCTTCGTGCTGCCAATGCTCAATCGCCTGATGGGCGACGCCAAGCCTCGCGTGGTGATCCGCGCCCTGATTCTGCTGCCCACCCGCGAGCTGGCCCAGCAAACCTTGAAAGAGGTGGAGCGCTTCTCGCAGTTCACCTTTATCAAATCCGGCCTGATCACCGGCGGTGAAGACTTCAAAGTACAAGCTGCCATGCTGCGCAAGGTGCCGGACATTCTGATCGGCACCCCGGGCCGTCTGCTGGAGCAACTGAACGCCGGCAACCTCGACCTCAAGGCCGTGGAAGTGCTGGTGCTGGACGAAGCCGACCGCATGCTCGACATGGGTTTTGCCGAAGACGTGCAACGTCTGGCCGGCGAATGCAAAGGCGCGCACCAGACCATGCTGTTCTCCGCCACCAGCGGCGGCAACGGCCTGCGCGAGATGGTCAATTCGGTGCTTAAGGATCCGCTGCACCTGCAGCTCAACGCCGTTAGCCAACTGAGCGATGGCGTGCGTCAGCAGATCATCACTGCTGACCATAACCAGCACAAAGAGCAGCTGGTGTATTGGTTGCTGGCCAACGAGACCTACCAGAAAGCCATTATCTTCACCAACACCCGCGTGGCGGCCGACCGCCTCTACGGCCGCTTGGTAGCCGCTGAACACAAGGTGTTCGTGCTGCACGGCGAGAAGGACCAGAAAGACCGCAAACTGGCCATCGACCGCCTGAAACAGGGCGGGGTGAAAATCCTCGTCGCGACCGACGTCGCGGCCCGTGGCCTGGACGTGGACGGCCTGGACCTGGTGATCAACTACGACATGCCGCGCAGCGGCGATGAATACGTACACCGCATCGGCCGTACGGGCCGCGCCGGTAACGAAGGCCTGGCAATTTCGCTGATTTGCCATGGCGACTGGAACCTGATGTCCAGCGTCGAGCGCTATCTGAAGCAGAGCTTCGAGCGGCGCGTGGTCAAGGAATTGAAAGGCACCTACGGCGGCCCAAAAAAGGTCAAAGCCTCGGGCAAAGCAGTCGGCGTGAAGAAGAAAAAGACCGACAAGAAAGGCGACAAGAAAGCCGTGGCCAAGTCGCCAACCAAACGCAAAACCGCCAACAAGCCGAAGAGCTCGCTGGTGAGCGGCGATGGTATGGCGCCGTTGAAGCGTAAGAAGCCGGAAGCGCCAGCGGCGGAGTAATTTCGCACCCCACCGTCATCCCCGCGCAGGCGGGGATCCAGAGTGGTTCAGGAGTACGGTGTTCGTCGCGATATTCTGGATCCCCGCCTGCGCGGGATGACAGGTGTCTTTGCATCATCTTGCGTACGGAGGTGATGGGCTTAGTTCGGCACGATCAAAATCTTGCCTTCACGCTCGCCGCCCGCTGCCGCACCAACTGCTTCTTTGATCTGGCTAACGTCATACGTCGCAGCAATTCGGGTTTTCAGTTTGCCGCTGGCAATCAGCTGCACCAACTCCCCAAACACCTTGCCTTGCTCAGCCTGACTGGCCGCGCGAAACCATTTCGCCAGCCAGAAGCCTTTCAGCGTCACGTCGCGAAACACGATGGCTGACGGCGAAACCTGGCACGGCTCGCCGCTCATCATCCCGTAGTTCACCACGGTGCCGCCTTCACCCAGGCAGGCAGCCAGGTGGTCGGTAGCCGCGCCGCCAACGGCGTCGATCGCCAGGCGGATGGTGGCGCTGCCGGTGGCTTCGCGTACACGTTTGGCGAGGTCCGGGCCGTCTACCAGCACCACGTCGCCGCCGTCTTGCTGAGTAGCGGCAATGGCCGAGTCACGGCGTACCACGTTGACGGTTTTAAAGCCGCGCAGCTTGGCCAGTTGCATCAGGTAGCTGCCGACGCCGGAGTTGGCGGCGTTCTGAATGACCCATTCGCCGGGCTGCAGATCGACGAATTGGCTTAGCAGCAAGGACGCGGTTGGCGGGTTGACGGTGAGCATTGCCAGTTGCTGCGGGTCGGCGTCGGGCAGGGGAATCAGCTTGCTGGCGTCGGTGTTCAAGTGGGTGACCCAGGTGCCGCAGCCCACCGGCAGCAACACGGTCTGGCCGACCTTGAGGGCGGTAACGTCCGGGCCCAGTTCCTCAACTTTGCCCACGCCCTCGTTGCCGCCAATGGCGGGCAGTGGCGGCAGCATGCCGTACTGGCCGGTGAGGGTGAGCACGTCGGACGGGTTGATCGGCGCGGCCAGTACTTTGATGCGTACCTGGCCGGCGGTCAGGGCCGGCAGTTGCAGGTCGACGGCTTCGATCACGTCTTGCGGCACCGGGCCGCGGGTTTGGTACTGGGCTTTAAGCATGCTGATCTTCCTGGCAGTTGAACGAAGCGAGAAGTGTAGGGCGAATACGCCGTCGGCGTATCCGCCGCGCGGTTCTGTGTATGGGCGGATATGCGTGCAGCGTATCCGCGCTACCTCACCCGATCACGACTCTCCACTGCCAGGTCGAGCGCCTTTTGCATATCCAGCCGGGCCGAGCGACCGACGTCTTTGTTGTTTAAATCGTAGTTGCGTTCGGAGGGCAGAATCGGGGCCGTCAGGTCTTCGGCGTCGGCCGGCTCGAAGTCGAAGTTCTCGCCGATGGTCATGGCGCTGCGGCGCAGCAGCATGCGCACTTGCTCGGGGTGCAAGTCGGGGTTGATGGACAGCACGGCGGCGATGATGCCGGTCACCATCGGCGTGGCGTACGAGGTGCCGCAGTGGGCATCGCCCGCGGCATCGGCCCGCACGGTGGAGGCGTGGGCGCAGGCGGCGGCGGTGATATCGACGCGCATATCGCTGTTTGAAGAGCTGCGTTTGACCACGTACGCCGGGTCATCCACAGCCACGTCCTGGCGTTCGCTGCGCTGATGGCCGCCGACCACAAACAACTGGTCGGTAATAAAGGAGGAGGGCAGGCGGTATTCATCGGCACCGGAGTAGGAAGAACCGTTGCCGGCCGAGTTCACCACGATCACATCCGGGTGCTTGGCGCGCAGCCAGAGGAAAAACTCTTCGAGCAACTCTTCATAGCCATTCATGGCAAGGCCCGAGCGCACCAGCGAATCGATTTCATCGCCCTGGATATTTTTGGCCCCGACCCGGTGAATGCCCCAGCTCCAGTTCAGCACCCGCACGCCGTCTTCCACCAGGTTTACCGAGGCGGCGATATTGGCGGTAATGCCGGCGTCGGAGTTGCGTTCCACAATCACCTCAAAACCTGGCCCGGCGCCGTCCAGGCCACGGAGAAAACCGGTGTTGCCGCCTTTGTCCCAGCGCGCGGCGAGAATGCCGGCTACCGTGGTGCCGTGGCCGTCGGGCTTGCTGGCATCGCGGGCGTAAACGCGGGTGTGGGGTTTGCCGTCGATGCGTGGAGCGGCGCCGAGGTAGTCGCTGAAGTCAGCGGTGTCGAAGTCGACATTGCGTTCGATCACGCCAATGCGGATCGGCGTGGTCGGCACCGGCTTGTGCACAGAAGGAATGCGCCGCTGGTAGTAATTCACGGCATCGAGAAAACGGTTGGCCGCCCATTCATCCCCGCTGGGTTTTTCCTCGGGGGCTTGTTTGCCGGCGGCCAGGACGTTGCTGCCTTCGCCTTCTTCGGCGCCGGACTCTTCAATAACCACGGCATCGACATTCACTTCGGTGCCCAGGCGCAACACCAGCGCATCGCGCTCCAGCAGATTGGTGGCTGGCAGGCGCAGTTGATAGGTGTTGAGCGGAGGTATCGCCCCGACCACCTCTGCACCGTATTTTTTCGCCAGTTGCCGCGACGTGCTCAGGCCGTCGGCGTTCTCTTCGATGATCAGGCTGACCAGGTTGGTATAGGTGGTCAGACCGTCCATGTTCTTCGCCACTTCATCGGGCTTGGCCGCCAGTACATGGCTGCTATTGAGCGAAAGCCACACCGGGTTGCTGGCCTGGCCTTCCTGCTCCAGCCAGATCGGGGCGCTTTTTTGGGTGCTGGGGTCCAGCTGCAGACGTAACTGCTGGCCATCGCGTTGGATGGATTTTGCTGCTAACGGCTGGCTGCCGAGGAGCACCCGCACCGCACTCGGTTGCAGGCCCTGGGCATTGAGGCAGTAATTCAACGGACCGCCCGCCAGCAGATCGCCGCAGCGCTGCAGGTGTACCAGCCGCAACGGTTCGGCGGCCACGCTGGGCAGGGCCGTGGCTAACAGCACAAGGGCGAAGCTGGCGAGAGAAATGACAGGCATCAATGTGCTCCAGGCAGGCAAGTAGCTGTGTGACGCTGCCCATCGCGCATTGGTTCAGCCCAACGCTGGTACGGCGGCTATGCTGGAGTAACGCGTCCACAGACCAAGGAGGTGGCATGTTCCGCTTGCTCTACGCCTTGGCGCTGTTCTGGCTGCTGAGCCTGCCGGTGGCGGCCGATCCGTTTCGCATTGGCTTTGGCACCAATAAGCCGCCGTATGTATTCGAGACCGAACGCACGGGGCTGGAGTACGAAATCGTGCAGGCGGCGCTGCGCAGTGCGGGGTATGAGATGCAGCCATACTTCGCGCCGATGGAGCGTCTGCATATGATGCTCGGGCGCGGCGAAATCGACTGCATTGCCACCACCAACGAGCTGAGCGGCGTGGCGGCGTATTACTCGGACGTTTACATCTACTACCACAACGCGGTGGCGGCGCTGGCCTCGCGCAATCTGCAAATTCATACGCTGAGCGACCTGCGTAAGTATTCGGTCAGCGCCTTCCAGCGCGCGCGTTTTCTGCTCGGGCCGGAATATGCCGCCGCCGTAAACAACCTCCCCAATTACCGTGAAGAAGCCCAGCAGGTGACGCGTAATCGCCTGCTGTACAGCGGGCGGATCGACGTGATCGTGGGCGACCCCAAGGTGGTTCGTTACTTCAACCGCGATGTGCTCGACGTGGTGGATATCACTCAGCCGCTGACCTGGTACCCGCTGTTTCCCCCCACGCCATACAAGGTGGGTTTTCGTTTTCAGATTCAGCGCGACCAATTCAACCTGGGCCTGGCCGCCATTCGCCGCAATGGTGAGTACGAAGCCATCGAGCGCAAGTACGCAGACTATTAGGCGCTGCTCGTAGTTTCCCGTTGCAATTGCACCCAGCCGCGCAGGCATTTTTTTGCCAGTCTTTCGCCCTACTCGAATTCAGACGCGCAGGTGTGATGATGCTGTACAGAGCGTTGGCAGTAATCGGTTTATCGGTCGCCGGCGGTTGGACAATGGCCCAGGCCGAGGAGAACTTTCAGCAACCCAGCGAGCGCGGCACCTTGCAGGTGGACTACTTGGTGAATGACCTGCAGCACCCCTGGGGCATGGCCTTTTTACCCGACGGCCAGGTGCTGATCAGCGAGCGGCCCGGTCAACTGCGGTTGGTGGCCAGCGACTTCAGTTCCACTAGCACGGTGAGCGGAACACCCGCAGTTTTCAGCCATGGCCAGGGCGGCTTGCTGGATGTGGCGGTGTCGCCGAACTTTGCCGAAGACCGTTGGGTGTACCTGGCATTCGCCGAAGCCGGTGATGACGAGCTGGCCGGTACGGCGGTGGGGCGCGGCAAGCTGTCGGCGGATAACACTCAGCTGGACGACTTTCAGGTGATTTTCCGCCAGGCGCCGAAGTTATCCACCGGCAATCATTTCGGCTCGCGCCTGGTGTTCGATGGCCAGGGCCATCTGTTTATTACCCTCGGCGAAAACTACCAGCGCATGGCCGCGCAGGACCTCGGCAAGCTGCAAGGCAAAGTGGTGCGCCTGAATGCTGATGGCAGCATTCCCGAGGACAACCCGTTTGTGGGCAAGTCTGGTGCGCGGGGTGAGGTTTGGTCGTACGGGCACCGCAATGCCCAGGGCGCGGCGCTGAATCCCTGGACCAATACGCTGTGGGTGCACGAACATGGGCCACGTGGCGGCGATGAAATCAATATTCCTCAGGCGGGCAAAAGCTACGGCTGGCCGCTGGCGACCCATGGTGTGGATTACACCTTGCTGCCCATCAAGGAGGCCAAGGGCAAGACCGCTCCGGGCACCGAGCCGCCGCATTTTGTCTGGGAGAAATCACCGGCCATTAGCGGTATGGCGTTCTATAACGCCGAGCGTTTTGCCGGCTGGCAGCACAACCTGTTTATCGGCGCGCTGGCCGACCAGTCGCTGATTCGCCTGGAGCTCAACGGCAATGAGGTGGTGCATGAGGAACGCTTGCTCAGTGGCAAGCTGGGGCGCATTCGGGACGTGCGCCAAGGGCCGGATGGTTATTTGTATCTGTTGACCGACCAGGCCGCCGGCAGTTTGGTGCGCGTTGGCCTGGTTGAATAAGCGCCGCTAGAGGTCGACCTGCTCGGCGCTGGGTTCTTCGCTGTCTTCGGTTTCGATTTGGGCACTTTCCTGGGTTTTTTCCAGGTCGAGCAAGTCCGGTGGCAGCAGCGGTTGGGTGACCACACTGAAGTCGGTGATCTCGATGGCGCCGCGGCCTTCGCCCAGCAGGTGGAAGGAGAAGGCTTTGCGGGTTTCCAGGTTGTCGAAGCCAAAGCTGACCTTGAGGGTTTGCCCGGGCTTGAGGTCTGGCAGCGCGGGAATCAGGCCGGCTACATCGCGGTCGAACTCCTTGGTTTTCAGCAGCAGCTTGGCCCCTTGCTTGGCCATGCGCACGGCACGAATGGTCAGGGTGACCTTGGTGTGGGTGCCTTGCGGCAACTCCAGGTACTGGGCGCCGATCAGGTTGTCGGCCCAGTCGTCCTTGGCGATGGCTTTCAGGCTGATGCGCTCGTTATTGGCGAACTGGTATTGCTGGCCGATTTCGCCGTTGCTCAATGACTGGTCGAGCAGCGCCGCACGCTGACTGATCAACCGCGCCTGCTTGCTACCGTCACGGCCCAGGTACTTGGCCTGGTCGGCAATAAACCCTTCGCTGGCATAGCGCCGGCAGATCTGCTGGAAGTCGCATTCGGTAAAGGTGCCCTTGCCGTCGTGCTGGCGCAGCAGGCCATTGGTGTACGACATGATTTCGCGGCCGGTGCTGTAGTCGCGAAACAGCGAGCGGCCGGAGAGGTTGGGCGGCACCTGGAAGTCGAAGTAGTCGAGCACCGAGGCGGTGAGGTCGACATGACCGTACACACCGCTTTTCAGTTTCGGCAGGCTGCTTTGTTCGGGTGCCAGAATCAGGTTGAAACCCCAGGCCGAGGCCAGACGGACGTCGTCGATGCCGTGGGATTCATCGGACGTGACGATGACCAGGGTGTCTTTCAGTACGCCTTGCTGCTCAAGGCTGGCGAGGAAGTCGGCGACGGCGTCGTCCAGATAACCGATGGCTGCCTGCTTGTCGGTGGGGTAGCGGTCCAGATAGTCCTGCGGGGCGGAGTAGGGCTGGTGCGTGCCGACCGTGAGCAGGGTGAGCATCCAGGGCTTTTTCGACTGGCGCAGTTCGCTTACTTGTTTCAGCGCGCCCTCGAAGTAGGCCTTGTCGTCCATGCCCCAGGGGAATTCCAGGTACGGCTTGTTTTTGAACCAGTTGCGGCCCAGGGTTTGCTCAAAACCCATGTGCGGCATGATTTTGTCTTTGGCCATAAAACGCAGGCCGGCGCCTTGCAGAAAGGTGGTGCGAAAGCCTTGGTCGCGCAGTTGTGCCGGCAGGCATTGCAGGTTGCGGGTGGTGCTGTTGAGCAGCTCCAGGCCTTTGGGCGTGCCGCTGTCGAGCTTGCTGTAGTCGCCGCAGAGCATGGCGTACAGGCCGCGAATGGTCTGGTGGCTATGCAGGACGTAATCCGGGGTATTCATGCCGCGTTCGGCCCATTGGCTCAGGCGCGGCATCAGGTCTTGCTGGTAGCTGCTGTGCAGCGCCTGGCGGTCGGCGGCGATATAGGCGCCGGGAATGCCTTCGAGTGTCACGATCAATACGTTCTTCGCCTGGCCTTTGCCGGCGAAGAGCTTGGTGCCATTCAGGTCGAGTTGGCTGAGGCCGGCGATATCGGGCTTGGTGTCGGGGGCGTCGTCGTCCAGCCAGGCTTCCAGGCGCAGTTGCCCGGTATTGAAGGCTTCGGCCAGCAGCTTGTGCGGTAGGTTGAACTGCTTCCACTGCACCGCTTCACTGGGTGCGAGGTACTGGCCGCTGGCGTGCAGGGCTGCGAAACCCAGGGGCAGGGCGAAGGTGTAGAGCGGCAAGTACACGGCCTTGTCCCGGCGCCGAACCAACAGGTTGGCCAGCAAACCGAGGGCCAGGCCGACGGCCAGCAGCGGGTAGGTCAGGCCGCCGCCTTGGGTGGAGTGGCCGACAAATTGTGGGTCGGTGAGGTATTGCAGATCGCTGACTTCCGGCATGCGCCCCACAGCGCCCACCAATTCAGCGGTGCTCAGGGTGAACAGGCTCCATGCCAGCAGCACCGGCAATGTCAGCCAGAGCGGGCGGTTGTGCAGGAGCAATAGAAGGAGCGAGCCGATAGCCAGGTCCGACAAATAGCCGAAGCCATTCGACCAACCGAGAAAAGGCGAGCGAGTAACGGCACAGCGAGCAAGAGAAAACCGCGGGCGATCACTGAATAAGCCGGGTGCTGCAGCCAGTGGCTGTAAATGCGCACAGGAGCTCCTGAGATAAGGCAGAGAGAATCCGAGCCAGTCGACGAGTAAAAGGAGCGACCTAAGGCGGTGTGACACGATTCTGAAACAACTCTGTGCTAGAGGCCAGAAGCTTGTTTGCAGCGAGCAAGGGAATGTGTGAGTAGCCATGTAGTTGCCGGGCTTATCACGACTATTTGCAGAAGATGGATGCGGGGTGAAGCGGGGGGCGTTTACTACAGCTGTTCGAGCGCTTTATTCAGTACGGCAAAATCAAGCGCTTGGAACAGCAGCAATAGAGGGGTCTTACTTTTTACCGAGGGTGATGTGACGCGATGGGGCGAACACCTGACCGCTAACACCTTTTGGAATTTCCTGGATCTGGCCGCCGGCCTTCAGGAAAGCCGACACTGCATCGTCGATCGAGCTGTGGGTTTCAACGGCTGGAGGGGCTTTTTTCTTCATTTCGGATGCTTTAACGCGCATGGCGGCCATTTAACCTGTCAACAGTAATTTGGCCAGGCATTGTACACAAAATGAGCGTCCCTGGCCCGGCTATTAATGCTTGATATGGCGACGTACAGGCCGAGGGTGTTTTGCGCAAAGCTCGGGTAAGCGCTTGTTAAGCCTTGAGAAGCTGGATATTCCGCGAGTTTGACGGTGTTCGCCGTCGGTCAGCGCAGTTTGGTACGCAGGTACAGAGCTTCGACTTTTTCTCTGGCCCACGGGGTTTTGCGCAGAAATTTCAGACTGGATTTCACGCTAGGCTCACTCTGAAAACAGCGAATGGCGATAAGTTGCCCGAGCTTTTCCCAGCCGTAGTGCGCTTCGAGCGCAGTGACAATGGCTTCCAGGGTGACGCCGTGAAGGGCGTTGCTGTTGTGTTCGCTGGTCATGGGCGGCTCATCGGCAGAGTAAGCGCGGGATTATCCGGGTTTGCCGTTCGGCCGTCACTTGCCTACGCGCATCGGGTAGAATGCCGGCCACGCAACGAGGGCAGTGCACATGGCTTTGATTGGACGTTTCAACAGTTTGCAGGTGGTTAAACACACCAACTTCGGTCTTTATCTGGACGGCGGCGCCGACGGCGAAATTCTGTTGCCCAACCGCTATATCCCAAAAGACACGCCAAGCGAAGTCGAAGACTGGTTAAACGTTTTCATCTACCTCGACAGCGACGACAAACTGATCGCCACCAACGAAAGCCCAAAGTGCAGGTGGGCGAATTCGCCAGTTTGAAGGTCAAGGAAGTCAACAGCATCGGTATCTTCCTCGATTGGGGTCTGTCCAAAGACCTGCTGCTGCCGTACTCCGAAGAAAAGCGCACCTTGCAGGCCGGTGACTATTGCGTGGTGCACGTGTACCTCGACAAACACACCCGCCGCATCACCGCCACTGCGCGCCTGGACCGTTATCTGGACAATGCGCCAGCCAACTACAAGGTCGGTGAGGCTGTTGACCTGCTGGTGGCCGAGTCCACCGACATGGGCTTCAAAGCCATCATCAACAACCAGCACTGGGGCCTGATCCACAAGAACGAAGCGTTCAAGTTCCTGCGCCCCGGCAAGCAGGAAAAAGGCTTTATCAAAGAGATCCGCCCGGACGGCAAACTCAGCCTGAGCCTGCAGCCGGTCGGTAAAGAAGCCGCCACCGGCCTGCACGAGCAAATTCTGACCAAGCTGCGTGAAAGCGGCGGCACCCTGGCCGTGAGCGACAAAAGCCCGCCGGAAACCATCTCTGCCTTGTTCGGCGTCAGCAAAGGCAACTTCAAAAAAGCCATCGGTGCCCTGTACAAGCAAGGCGAGCTGGTTATTCACGCCGACCGCATCGAACTGCCCTGACGGTCGGCAGCGCGTTACGACCAGCGTTAGCTATAGTCGTCAGCGCTGTTTCAGAGTGTCCCTGGCGCGCGCCGTTGTAGCTCAGTCGGTAGAGCATCTGCCTCGTAAGCAGGAGGTCGGAGGTTCGATTCCTCTCAACGGCACCAAGTTGTGCCTGGCGTCCCTGAAAAGCCGCACAAATGAACCAATGTCCATAGGTTGAAACCCTCGCACTAGGGCCGCCGCCCTTTATTTCGGGCGGTCTCCGACTGATGGCGGATTGATACTAACTGCCTTCATTGGTACCCTCGTGCTGCTGCGTTTCACGCACAGGGATATCGAGATGAGTGCTCTTCCAATTGCATTTGTTCTGCTAGCACACGGATTTGGTGCCTCCAGTTGGAACAGTCGTTTCCGCGCCGGAAAAATTATTGGCTTGAACGAAGAGTATGCCTACGGCTACCACCATGCCGTGAAGGACGGCTTTGACGTTCGTTATTCCGAAGATCAGTCCGAAGGGATAATCGGCAAATTATGGCGCTACGTGGTGCGCGTTCTGCTCGGTTTTGATTTCGTGCATGCCTGGCGCAATCGCAAAGCATTTTTCGCGGCCGACGTGGTGTGGACGCATACCGAAAGCATGAGCCTGGCGGCAGCGCTGCTCTGCCGGTTACACCCACGAAAAACGCCGCCCAAGTTACTGCTGCAATCGGTTTGGCTCTGCGATCAGTGGGACCAGCTCTCCACCCCAAGGCGCCGCCTTTACACCGCGCTCCTTTCCAGGGCCGATATTCTTACCTTCCTGTCGCCTCTCAATACCGAGAAAGCACGAGAGATATTTCCCGGCAAGCGCTGCGAATTCGTTCGCTTCGGCATCCACTCCTCTCGCCCCCAACCGCCCAGAGCCCCGCGAAGCCAGAGACCGTTGCAACTGCTCTCGCTCGGTAACGACCGCCATCGGGATTGGACGACCTTGGTGGACGCCGTGCGGGACCAGCAAGACTGCAACCTGGTCATTGTTTCCGGCACGGCCCCGAGGAGCTTGGTCAGCGACAAGGCCAATTGCCAAATAACCACACCCACACAGAACAGTGAGTTGAACGCGCTGTTCGAAGCCGCCGATATCATCGTGGTGCCGCTCAGCGAGAACTTGCATGCCTCGGGTATCACGGTGGTCGAGGAGGCCATTGTCAAAGGCTGTCCGCTGATCGTCACGGACGTGGGCGGCCTACGTGGGTATTTCGATGACGACGACGTTTGGTACGTCGAGCCGCACGATCCGCTGGCGTTGCGCGACGTCATTCGCCAGGTCGCCAGCGACCCGCAGACTGCGTTGGCCAAGGTCGTCTCGGCGCAGGAAAAGCTAAGGCTCAACGGTTTGAATTCGGTCGCTTACGCCGCAGAACATGCGCGGCTGAGCCGGCAACTGCTGGGTTTGCCAGCTATTCACGAGTCCGCGAACCACCCAGAGCCTGCCTGAGCAGCCTTACGCGGTTAATCGCTTCAATCGTCCTGCGGCACCACCCAGAACAGATGCACGCCACCGTCGTCGCGATAGGCGATGGTGACATTGTCGGTTTCGCCGATCTCTGCCAGCACTTGTGCCCAGTCGTCTTCCGATTCATCTGGCGCCTTGTATAACAAGGCTGTTTTGGCTTTCTGCGCGGCCGGGGAATTGATGATCTTCTGCAGGCGAGTGGCGAGCAGTTCGTATTGGCTGGGCTGGCGTGCGGCGGCGGTCATTCAGCGGAATCCTTTTTACTGTTCGTATATACAGTATTCTAGATCGTGAAATTTACCGCTGTCGAGTGTCCGTTCATGGTTTTTCCAACCAAGGCGTTTTTAGCGCTAACGCCGGGGTCGGGCACACGTTAGTGGCGACTGGCGTTAGTCAGAATCCCTGGAATCGAGCGAATTCCTCAACTTCAGCCCGTTCCGACCGCAGCTGGTTTACCGCCGCCTCGCGGTCCGGATAGCCCAGTGCCATGCCGCAATACACCACCTCGTTGTCCGCCAGGCCGAAGTGACGGTGCAGGCTGTCACGCGCCATGCCCCAGGCTTCCTGCATGCAGGTGCCCAGGCCGCGCTCTTCGGCAAGCAGTGCCAGGGACTGCATAAACATGCCGACATGCGCCCATTGGCCGTTGCCCATTTCCTTGTCGATAACGAAGAACAGGCCTACCGGCGCGCCGAAGAATTGGTAATTACGAGACATCCACTTCAGCCGCGCGCCTTTGTCTTCACGGGGTATGCCAAGCAGGGCATACATGTCTTCGCCAATCTTGTAGCGCCGCGCACGGTAGGGGTCTTGCAGGCCTTCGGGGTAGATCGGGTAGTCGCCCACTTCACCCTTGGGGTTGCGCATCAATGCTTCTACAGCCAGGCGCTCCAGCGCGGTTTTTTCCGCCCCAGCCACCGCAATTACTTTCCAGGGCTGCAAGTTGCCGCCCGACGGCGACCAGCGTGCATCTTCGAGCAGGGCGTGGACGGTGGCGGCGTCCACGGGCGTATCGAGAAAGGCGCGGGTGGAGATGCGTTTTTTCAGGGTGTCGGCTATGGACATGGGCGAATTTCCTGGTCGGCACTGCATTGTTTTTTTGATAAGCCTGGCCGTTGTTCTAAGGGCTCGGCTGGGCAAAAGCAATGAGTTCGTTGCGACGCAGTAAAAACGCCAGGCAACAAAAAGCCCGCGTCAGGGCGGGCTGTTTGTTTGATAGGGCTGATCCTTCAGCTGCCGGGAATGATGCCCTGCAATTGTGATGATTTCATTAAGCCCATGGAGCAGGCGAAAAAAAGCCCACCAATGCGGTGGGCTTTTTCGTTACCAGCGACCGTCGTGACGGCCATAGCCGTAACCCCGAGGCCGGTAATACACCGGCCGAGGGGGTGGTGGCGCGTAGTAACGGGGGCCGTAATAGCGCGGCGCTTCCACCACTACCGGCTGGTAGTAAACCGGTTGGGCATACACCGGCTGTGGCGGCGGGTAGTAAGCGACTGGCGGGGGTGGCGGGGCCTGGACGTAAACCGGGGCGCGCTGTGAGGCAACGACTGCGCCGCCTACCACTGCACCAACCACTGCACCGAGCACAAAAGGTCCACCGTCGCCACCGTGGGCGGAGGCCTGGCCGGCAAGGGCGAGGCTGCCGAGCAACAGCGCAATTTTGGGCAGACTTAACATGATGGTCTCCTGATGCCCGGTGAGTTGATTCCGGGTTATCTGTAAGACGCGCGATACAGAGTGAAGTGCCCAAACAGCGTGTAAAGGTTATGTAAGGGCAAAGCTGGCTTTAGGCCTGCACAAACTCGGCGAAGCGCACGCCGGTCCCAGTGGGGCGAACGTCCTGAAACAGTGAGTCGCAGTCGGCAGACAGTTCAATGCTCACCGTGGAGTTGCGGCTACCTTTATTGCGGGTGACCAGTCCGTCTTCGTGGGTACGCAGATACAAGGTCGGTACACGCAGGTGATGCAGTTCATCGGTGACGTGGTTGTGCATGAGCAGGTGCACCCATTCGTACTGGCCGATTTTCAGGCGCCCGACCGGAATGTCGAACCACCAGATGTTCTTGTTCAGGTTGATGGTCGCAAAGTGCGTGTTGTTGACGCCGAGCACTGCGCCACCGAGTTGTTGGTTACGGCGGGCAATGGCGGTTTTTTTGTCGATTTTCATGCTGTTCCTGACACGCAAACGAGGTGGGGCGGGCGGCGGCCTGGGCGGCGCCGGCGCGTAGTGTAGCAGTCAGGCGGGGCTGGCCAAAGGTTGGCCATCGCGGTGCAGGGCAATCAGGGCTTTGCTGCGTTGGTAGCGCACAAGACGCTCAGCCAGTGACGGCGGCAAGTGCTCGGCCTCGGCAAACCCCAATCGAGCATAGAAACCGGCCAGGTCGGGATGGCAGAACAACCACACCGGTGCCGCTACCTGTGCACAGGCCCGTGTAACCAAGCGGCTGGCGATCTGCTGCTGGCGAAATGTCGGCGCGACAAACAGGCTCGTGAGCCAAAAGCCGCTGTCGGCCGCTAGCGGGCGCAAGCACAGTGCGGCCACGATCTCGCCCGTTTTCGCGACCCACAGTTGGTCGTCCGCGCCGGCGCGCATGGAGGACTGGTGAGCGCGGTAAAACTTGTTCAGCAAAGGCCGCATGACGGCAGGCAGCGCGTCGAAGTGAAGGTCGGGCATAGGTGTTCTGAGGTGAAAAACGCGGCCATTAAATCATTTACCGCACCAGCGTTGGCACATTCGCCCTACTAATCGGCGGGGCGCTGGCGGCCGCGCTAGGCATGATAGGAACCCCAACGGTTTTTGCCAGGAGCGGCCCATGTCCTACAACACCCTCAGCTATCAGGTGAGCGAGCAGATTCTGACCCTCACCCTGAATCGTCCCGAGCAGATGAATGCGTTCACCGTGGAAATGGCGCACGAGTTGATCGATGCCTTCAACCGCGCCAGCGACGATGACGAAGTGCGCGCCATTGTCGTGACCGGTGCCGGCAAGGCGTTTTGCGCGGGCATGGACCTGTCGGTGGGCGGCAACGTGTTTGGTTTGGATGAAAGCCAGCAGCCGACCTTGCAAGACATGCAGGACCGCCTCGACGACCCAGCCATTCGCGACGGCGTGCGCGATACCGGCGGGCGCGTGACCCTGGCGATTTTCGACTGCAAGAAGCCGGTGATTGCCGCCATCAACGGCGCGGCGGTGGGCATTGGCGCCAGCATGACCTGCGCCATGGACATCCGCCTGGCCTCGGAAAATGCGCGCATCGGCTTTGTGTTCAACAAGATCGGCATCGTGCCGGAAGCCTGTTCCAGCTGGTTTTTGCCGCGCATTGTGGGCATTTCCCAGGCGCTGGAGTGGGTGTACAGCGGCGATATTCTCAAGCCGCAAGAGGCGCTTGCGGGGCGCTTTGTAAAAGCCGTGGTGCCGGCCGACCAGCTGCTGGAAGAGGCCTACAAGATTGCCCGGCGCATCACCCAGTTCAACCCGGTGGCCATCGCCCTCACGCGGCAGATGATGTACCGCAATGCCGCGCAGAATCACCCGTTGGAAGCGCACAAGGTCGATTCGCTGGGCATGTTCTACACCAGCATCGAAGGCGGCAAGGAAGGCGTGCAGGCGTTTCTCGACAAGCGCCCGGCCGACTACAGCGCGCAATCAGCCAATGCAATGCCGAGCTTCTATCCGTGGTGGAAGTAGGGGGCTTTAAAAGCGCCCGAGGATCATATGGGCGGCCTTGACCAGGGCCGCGACCGGCTTGCCCGGCGTCAGGTCCAGGCCATCGGCCTGGGCGTTGCTCAGCACGGCCACCAGCGTGGCGCCGCCGGTTAACTCCATGCTTACTTCGGTTTCCGCCGAGCCGCGAGTTACCTGGCGCACTTCACCGCGCAGCAGGTTGTCGCTGGATTCCTCGCTTCGATAATCGACGGGCACCAATTGCACCCATGACGCTTTCAGCAACGCATGCATTGCCACGCCAGTTTGGAGTTGCAAGCGGGCGGTGCTGTCGTGGGTGATGGAGGCGGTTAGTCGGTCGCCGGTATTGAGCTGGAATTCCACCAGGTCGTTTACCTCGCCGTTTTGAATCGCAACCACGGTGCCGAACAGCAGGTTGCGCGCGCTGGTTTTCATCCGCAGGCGTTCCATGAATTCCAGCAGGGTGGACACATCCTCGTCGTCGCCCAGACGTTGCAGAAACCGCGCGTGCTCCTGTTGATAACGTTGGTAGCTGGCGATGAGCGCGTGGCCGGCGTCGGTCAGTTGCGTGCCGCCGCCGCCTTTGCCGCCGGCGCTGCGTTGCACCAAGGGGCTGCCGGAGGCGCCGTTCATGGCGTCGATGGAGTCCCAGGCGAATTTGTAGCTGATGCCCACGGCCTTGGCGGCCTGGCTGATCGAGCCGGTGGAGTCGATGGCGCGCAGCAGCGCGATACGACCTTCGCCGGCGACGTCATTGCCGTTGTGGGTAATCCAGAATTGGCCTTCGAGTTTCATGGGCTGTGCGTCAGTTTTTTTAATTTGGCGGCGATCTTAGCATCAGATCAAAAGCATCGAGGCTGAAGCCTCTCCTACAAGGAAATGCGGTCCAGGGTGGGAGAGGCTTTAGCCTCGATTGGATTGATGCGGTGACGAAAAAAAGCCGGGCGCTGGGCCCGGCAAATACCTACCGTCCTGAAGCGTGCAGGTTGTTACATGAGGGGCAGGGTGTAGCTGACGATCAGGCGGTTTTCGTCCTGGTCGGCAGTGCTGGTGTTGCCTCGCAGGCTGGCGTTACGCCAGGTGAAACCGAGGCCTTTGAGGGCGCCGTCCTGCAGGGTGTAGTCGATGCGAAAGTCGCGTTCCCACTCTTTGGCGTCGCCGCCGGCGGCATTGATGTTGTTGCCGCTCAAGTAGGTGATCACGGTTTTCAGGCCCGGTACGCCAACGCTGGCGAAGTCGTAGCCGTATTCGGCCAGCCAGGTTTGCTCGCCGGCCGCGAGGAATTTGCCGATCTGGCGGTCGGTGATCAGGTACGCGGTGGAGCCGTCACCCTGGTTGAGGAAGGGGAAGGCGCTGTCGCCCGACACTTCCTGGTAACCGGCGCTCAGCGCATGGCCACCGAGGGTGTAGGTGAACATCGCGCTCCAGGTCTGGTTGTCGACTTCATAGCGGTGCGGGTCCGCCGCGCCCGATGCCCAGTAGCCGCTGCTGCGATAGCCTTCGGCACGGCCGGACGTGCTGCTGTTTTTGCCGTCGGAATCGCTGAGGAAGTAGCGCAGGTCAGACTTCAACACGCCCGGGCCAATGCCCCAGTTGTGGGTCAGGCCGAAGAAATGCTGGGTGTAGAAGTCTTCCAGGTTGCCGTAGTAGTACTGCGCGGTCAGGTCCTTGGTGATTTTGTAGTCACCACCGGCGTAATAGAACTTGTTGGAATCGGAGATTGGTGTGTCTGGTGACGTACCGTTTGGACGGGTGGCGCCGGCGATACGCAGACCAACATCGTCGGTCGAGCTACGGGTTTTGGTGTGCTCCAGTTGGCCGGCGACCACGGTGAGGCCGTCGATTTCGTTGGTGGTTACCTGGCCGCCTTCAAACAGTTGCGGAAGCAAGCGCCCGTCGTTGAAGGTCACCACTGGCAGTTTTGGCTGCAAGGTCCCCAGGCGGGCTTCGGTTTTCGAGATGCGCAGCTTGGCCGTGGCGCCGGCCTTGCCGTAGCTGTCGGTGGCGCTGCCGTCGCTTTCCAGCGGGAATAGTTGGCCGGGCGTGCGGCTGCGGTCGGCTTTGGTGTTGGTGCCGCCGGAGTCCAGCTTGATGCCCGCCAGGCCTACAACATCCACGCCAAACCCAACGGTGCCCTGGGTGAAACCCGAGGTGTAATTGAAGAGGAAGCCTTGGCCCCATTCATGGGCAGACGGCAAGTTGTCGCCGTTCTTCTGGTTGAGGTCGTAGTAGAAATTACGCAGGCCCAGGGTGGCCTTGCTGTCTTCGACGAAACCGGCAGCGCCGGCTTGCTGGGCGAGCACGCCGCAAATAACGGCGAGCGCGAGGGGCGATTTGTTCACAGTCTTGCTCCACAAAAGCATGTTGTTATTGAGTGAGTCCTGCTGCTGCCTGTGCGGCTTCGCTATGTTTGTTTGTATATAGCGATTGCGAGAAAACCCCGTAGAATCGGCGTTTCAAGCCAAGTCCTTGGCGTTAGGCTGCTTCACAAACACAGTGGACGGCGTGCATAACGCCAAAACTTGACTTTAAAGTCAAATATTTTCAAGATGCGGCCCATCGTCGATCGGGGCAAAAAACACGGTCGGTTTCGGTTAGTTCCAGGTCGGATTCCACGCAAATGCACCGGCAGTGTCTCGTCGTGCTATTCGCTGTCACCCTAGGCGCTATATATTCCGGAACACAGCGAAAGCACCGAATACCTCATCGCATCAAAACCAAAAACAAGGAGTTGTCCATGATTCATCGTATGTCTCGCCTGGTTGTCGCCTTATCCGCCACGTTCGCACTGAGCGGTGCCTTTGCTGATGAAGTGCAGGTGGCGGTAGCTGCCAACTTCACCGCGCCGATCCAAGCCCTGGCCGCCGATTTCGAGAAAGACACCGGCCACAAACTGGTCGCCTCCTACGGCGCTACCGGCCAGTTCTATACCCAGATCAAAAACGGCGCGCCGTTCGAAGTGTTCCTGGCGGCCGACGACACCACGCCGGCCAAGCTGGAAAGCGAAGGCGAAACCGTCAAAGGCTCGCGCTTCACCTACGCCATCGGCTCTCTGGCGCTGTGGTCGGCCAAAGAAGGTTATGTAGACGACAAAGGTGAAGTGCTGAAGAAAAACGCCTTCCAACACCTGGCCATCGCCAACCCGAAAGCCGCGCCGTACGGCCTGGCCGCCACACAAGTGCTCGAAAAACTGGGCCTGACCGCTGCCGTGCAGCCGAAAATTGTTGAGGGCCAGAACATCACCCAGGCCCTGCAATTTATCTCCACCGGTAACGCGGAATTGGGTTTTGTCGCGCTGTCTCAGGTGTACAAAGACGGCAAGATCACCAGCGGTTCCGCCTGGTTGGTGCCAGCCTCCCTGCACGAGCCGATCAAGCAGGACGCCGTCATTCTGAACAAAGGCAAAGACAGCGCCGCTGCCAAAGCCCTGGTGGAATACCTGCACGGTGCCAAGGCCGCTGCTGTGATTAAATCCTACGGTTATCAACTCTAAGCTCTGAGGAACGTTGGCGATGTCATTGACCAGCGCTGATTTCGCTGCGATCTGGTTGACCCTGCAATTGGCATCGCTCACCACCGTGCTCTTGCTGGTCATCGGTACGCCCATTGCCTGGTGGCTGGCGCGTACCCGTTCCCGGCTCAAGGGCCCGGTGGCGGCCGTGGTGGCATTGCCGCTGGTGCTGCCGCCGACGGTGATCGGTTTCTACTTGTTGATCACCCTCGGCCCCCACGGGTTTATCGGCCAAATCACCCAGAGCCTCGGCCTGGGTATTTTGCCGTTCAGCTTTGCCGGCCTGGTGGTCGGTTCGGTGTTCTACTCGATGCCCTTTGTGGTGCAGCCGATTCAGAACGCTTTCGAGGCCATCGGCGAACGGCCGTTGGAAGTGGCGGCGACGTTGCGCGCCAGCCCCCTCGACACCTTTTTCAGCGTGGCCCTGCCCATGGCGCGGCCAGGCTTTTTAACTGCTGCGATTCTCGGCTTCGCCCACACTATTGGTGAGTTCGGCGTGGTGCTGATGATCGGCGGCAATATTCCGGACAAAACCCGCGTGGTCTCGGTGCAAATCTTCGATCACGTCGAGGCCATGGAATACGCCCAGGCCCATTGGCTGGCCGGCGGCATGCTGGTGTTCTCGTTCGTCATCTTGCTGGTGTTGCAGGCTAAAGGCCGCACCAAGGCGGTGGTGAGATGATCGAAGCACGTTTCAAAGTCGACTATTCAGGCTTTAGCCTGGACGTTGATTTGCAAGTTCCCGGCCGCGGCGTCACCGCCTTGTTCGGCGAATCCGGCTCCGGAAAAACCACCTGCCTACGCTGCGTGGCAGGGCTGGAGCGCGCCAGCCATGGCTACCTGCGAGTGAACGGCGAGCTGTGGCAAGACAGCGCCGATGGCTTTTTTCTGCCTGCTCACCAACGCGCGTTGGGCTATGTTTTTCAGGAAGCCAGCCTGTTCGCCCACCTGTCGGTGCGGCGTAACCTGGAGTTCGGTTTCAAGCGTATTGGCGGTTCGGCGCAGCGGGTAAAGCTGGCCCAGGCTGTCGAATTGCTGGGTATCGAACATTTGCTGGAGCGCATGCCCGAGCACTTGTCCGGCGGCGAGCGCCAGCGTGTCGGCATTGCCCGCGCCTTGCTCACCAGCCCGAAGCTGCTGCTGATGGACGAGCCACTGGCCGCGCTGGACCACAAACGCAAAAACGAAATTTTGCCGTACCTCGAACGCCTGCACGACGAATTGGATATTCCGGTGCTGTACGTCAGCCATGCTCCCGCCGAAGTGGCGCGGCTGGCCGACCACCTGGTATTGCTCGACCAAGGCCGCGCCTTGGCCAGCGGCCCGGTGGGCGAACTGCTGGCGCGGCTGGACCTGCCCATGGCCCAAAGCGATGACGCCGGCGTGGTGGTGCAAGCCCAAGTGTGCGACTACAACGAGGACTATCAACTGCTGAGCCTCGGTTTCGCTGAAAGCGAACTGCGTATTCAGGTGGCCCATGCGCCGTTGCCCGTCGGCAAACAGATGCGCTTCAAGGTGCAGGCCCGCGATGTCAGCCTGGCCCTGCAAAAGCCGGCACACAGCAGCATTCTCAATGTGTTGCCGGTAACGGTGGTGGCCGAGGTGGCTGCAGAAAATAGCGCCCATGTGCTGGTGCAGTTGGATATGCGAGGCACGCCGCTTCTGGCGCGGATCACGCGTTTTTCCCGGGATCAGCTTGAATTGAAAGTCGGCCAGGCACTGTGGGCGCAAGTGAAGTCGGTTGCGGTGCTGGCGTAAAAACGGAGAGCGCAATGCTGGAAAATCTCGACACCTGCCGCGCATTGGAAGAACAACTCTGCGCCGGCCAACACTGGCCGCCAGAGCTACGCGCTGCGCTGCATGAGTTGCTGGAAAAAATCACCCTGGCCGGGCATGAAATCAACCTGCTCAGCCTGGGCCTGTTTCTCGCTGAATTTGTGCCGCGCCATAGCCTGGACCGCGCCGAAGAATGGCAGGAGCGGGCGGCGAAACGCTGGTTCAGCCATAGCAAGCCGCTGCTGATCGAGCGTCTGGCGGATTTTTTCATTGGTGCCGATGCGGCCTACAGCAGGCCTTCGTAAGCCAGGTCGTAGGCTTTGCCTAGGTCGATGGTGGTCGGTTTCTGCGCTTTGCTGTCGCCGGCCTTGCGGTCAGTGGCCTTCATGGTCGCCGGGTGAGCGAAGTCCACCGGGATCAGCGCACTGGCCAACACCACGCCTTCCAATACAAACGTACCCGCGCCGCCTGCACCCTGGCCGGCCGTAGCGCGGCGATTGAGCATCAACTTCTCGACCTTGTTGGCGGTGCAAAAGCTGCTCAGCGCCCGCACAAATGCGGCCACATCTTCTTGCGTTGGGTTTTTCGGCACGGCCAGCTTGTTGAATTTTTCCGCCACCAGGCTGTGGCTGGCGCGCGTGCCAGCGAGCGTCACGATACGCGCCTCATTGGCCTTCAACAGCAGGCCAGCGACTACGCCACTCAACGTTTGCCCATCGAGCGACGGGTGCCATTCGGCGCGCGGCCCGGCTTCTTGTCGTGGTTGGACTTGTCCATGGGCTTGTAGCCCAGCTGGGATTTGTCCTGGGCGCCTTTGGCAAAGCGGAAAACGGAAAGCTGAAACCGGCTTTCTTTTCTTGAGTGTCGGTGGTGGCGTCCACTTCGCTCGGTTGTTCAGGCTGGTCGGGCGAAGGTGTTGGGGTGGTCATTGGAGGAGTCCGGGGAGGTAATAAAGGAAGAGGGCAGGGCACCGCGGCGATAACCGCGATGCCCTTGGCGGTATCAGCCCGACAGCCCGACGTACACGTTCTGTACGTCGTCATGGTTATCCAGGGCTTCAAGGAGGCTTCGACTTCTTCCATCTGCGCCTCGGTCAGCGAGGTCACCGGTTCTTCGGGCGGTAGCCCAGGCTCGCCGAGTTACGGTAAAGCCGTGGTCGGGCAGGGCGCGACTGACGGCGTCGAGGTCGGTAGGTTCGGTAATAAACAGGGTGGCGCCTTCTTCGGCGGCTCAAAGTCTTGAGCGCCGGCTTCGATAGCGGCTTCTTCCGGGTCGGCAGCGCCTTCGGGGCTGGCTTCAATCAGGCCGACGTGGTCGAAATCCCAAGTTACGGAACCCGAAGCGCCCATCTGCCCTTGCGGAACAGCACGCGAATTTCGGCGACGGTGCGGTTGATGTTGTCGGTCAGGCACTCAATGATCACCGGCACCTGGTGCGGCGCGAAGCCTTCGTAGGTGGCGTGGTGGAACGTCACGGGTGTCGCCCAACAGGCCGGCGCCTTTCTTGATGGCGCGTTCCAGGGTGTCTTTAGGCATCGACGCCTTTTTCGACTGGTGGATGGCCAAACGCAGCTTGGGGTTGAGGTCCGGGTCGGCGCCGTACGGGCGGCGATCATGATTTCCTTAACCAAGCGGCCAAAAATCTTGCCTCTGGCGTTGGCGGCGGCTTCTTTAGGTTTGGCTTTCCACTGTGCGCCCATTGCTGGCTCTCTTGCTCTGACGGGAAGTAAGGCTCGTGGCGCGGGCTACAGGGCCGGTGAAGGGCCGTAAAACCAGGGCGACGAAATAAGGTTGCCGATTTTAGTCGGTCTGCCTCCGGCTGGCACCCCCTCAATCGAGTTGCCTGTCGCACGGCAAGTCTCGACTGTTTAAACACTTTTGCGTAAAAGCGATGACAGGGCTGTAGCACGGTCGCATCATTCAGCGTCCTTTTTCCTACAACCCATATCGAATCGGTCCTGCATCGCTTATGCCCACTCCTTTTGCTCCAGTCTCCCTTGGCTATGCCGCACTCTCGGTCAGTGGCCGGGTGCGTACGCACAACGAAGATGCGGTGCTTTGCTGCCCGGCACTGAACCTGTGGGCCGTGGCCGACGGCATGGCGTCACCAGCGTGGCGAAGTGGCCAGCGCCCTGGCCCTGGATACCTTGCTCGAAGCCGTGCAACTGGGTGAACCCTTGAGCATGCGGCCCACAGCGCCAATGCGGCGATCATTGCTGCCGGCGAGCACGACGCCGATTCCGCCGGCATGGGCACCACCCTGGTGGCGGCCAGGTTCAGCGGCGCAGTTCGAGTTGGCCTGGGTCGGCGACAGCCGCGCCTATCGCGTCAGCGGGCAGGGCATTGAGCAGGTCAGCCGCGACCACAGCCTGGTGCAGGAACTGGTCGACAGCGGCCAACTGAATCAGGACGAAGCGCGCCACCACCCACGGCGCAACGTAGTCACCCGCTGCCTCGGCCAACCGGAGTTTGACCCTGGAAGTCAGCGTGGTACGCGGCACCCTGGCGCCGGGCGAGTTATTGCTGCTGTGCAGTGACGGCCTGACAGGCGAGGTGCGCGATGAGCAGATTCAGCAGCTGTGCGCCAACGCCAGCACCCTGGACGAATTGGTGGAGCAACTGATTGCCAGCGCCAACCAGGCTGGTGGGCGGGACAATATCTCCTGCATCGTGATCGGCCTCGCAGTCGTGGAACAAATTGGTGCGAATAAGCGCCCACAGAGTTTTCTCAGGAAACTTTTGAATCTAGGAAAACTCTGACAATTTGTTGGAAAATGCGCGCAATCTCGGAGAATCTTCTCTGGGTGCATTCCAGATTCAACGGGCGGCACTGCCGACGTTCCTCTCGCCCCCTGACCTAGAGCCTGCGGGCTGATAACTACAAGATGCGTAGCACCCTCTTATGAATGACAGCTTGCTAGAAATTCCGGGTTACCTCGTGCATGGCCGTTTGGGCCGAGGCGGTATGGCGGAGGTTTACCTGGCTACCCAGGAGTCGTTGCATCGCCAGGTGGCGATCAAGGTGCTGCTCACCAACGACGACGAAGCCTTCAGCAAGCGCTTTATCAAAGAGGGGCACATCGTTGCCTCGCTGCATCACCCGTCGATCATCACCATCCACGACATCGACCAGCTCCCCGATGGCCGCTATTACCTGGCCATGGAGTTTGTCGCCGGCGGCGACCTAGCGCAGCACAAAGGCGAAGTGTTCGAACCCCAGCGTGCACTGAGCATCGTCCGCCAGATCGCCAGCGGCCTTGCTGTAGTGCACGACAAAGGCATGGTGCACCGCGATATCAAGCCGGCCAATATCCTGTTCCGCGCCGATGGCACGGCGGTGATTACCGACTTCGGCATCGCCAAGGAAGTGGACCTCAACAGCGAACTCACCCACTTCAATGTCGCCGTCGGCAGCCCGGCTTACAGCAGCCCTGAACAAGCCCAATGCGAACCGCTGGATGCGCGCAGCGATATCTACAGCCTCGGCGTGCTGCTGCTGGAGATGCTCACCGGCAATAACCCCTACAAGGGCGCCAGCTACACCCAGACGGTGATGAACCATGTGCAGCTCGACGTGCCGGAGTTGCCCGACAAGCTGCGCCAGTACCAACACCTGCTAAACCGCATGCTGGCCAAAGACCCGCAAGACCGTTTCGCCGACTGCCATGTGCTGCTAGCCAGCCTGGCCGAACTGAATGAGCAAGACCTCGACCACACGCGTCTGGCCCCGGTAGTGCAGCTCAAAACCAAGAAAAACCCCAGCGCGTGGCCCAACTGGTGCCGAACAAAGCACCAGCGGAAAAGGCGCCGAAAGCCCAGCAAGGCAAATCCAAACTGTGGATTGCGGCCCTCGCGTTGGTGTTGATCATCGGCGGCGCCGGCGTAGGCGGGTACTACTACCTGCAACAGCAGAAAATCACCGAGCTCCTGACTCAGGGCGAACTGAGCCTGAACGAAGGCAGCTGGTCGACCCGCCAGAACACAACGCCGACTACTTCTACCGCCAGGTGCTGTTGATCGACAAGAACAACGACGAGGCTCTGGATGGGTTGCAACGCGTGCTGCAAGCACGTATCGCCAACAGCCTGAACCTGGCGCAGAAAGCCGCCAGCGAAGACAAGCTGCTGCAGCCAGAAGGCAACAATGCGGTGTTTTACTACCAGCAGGTGCTGGGCTGGTCGCCGGGTAACGACCAGGCGTTGACCGGTCTGCAAGCCGTGGCCGACCGTTTTCTCGACCTGAGCGAAGTGGCCTACGAGAAGCTGCAGTTCGACCAGGCCCTGCAACTGGTGAAAAGCGGCCTGGAAGCCCAGCCGGACAACGAAAAACTGCTGAAAAGCCTGAATGACCACGACGAACGCGTGCGCAAAACCCAGGCTGCCATTGCCGCGCGCGCTGCGGCGAAGAAGAAAGCCGCCTCCGCAGCAGCCGTTGTACCCGTACGCAATACCGCCCCCAGCAGTGCCTCGGCAGCCCCTGTCGATGAAAAAAATCCGAATGTAGTCAAACGCTTGTGGAATAAACTCTTCAACTAGTGGCAAAGTGATACTTCACTTGTGCGGGGCCTTTGCGGGCGCCGCCTAGGGGATTCTTCGTCCTCCGTTGGCTGTCATTTCTCAAGGTCGTGCCGCACATGCTCAGGATTCACTTCAGCGACAACCGTCAGGCCCCTCTCTGGTTGGTCGACGAGCGTTTCACCATCGGCCAGGACAGCCGCAACAACCTGGTGCTGCCCGACACCGACATCAGCCCCTTCCACGCGGAAATCCGCCAGGACCACGGCCTCTATTACCTCACCGACTGCGGCACGGCCGCCGGCACCTTCGTCAATGGCGAACGGGTTGGCGCGCGTTACCAACTTCGCTCGGACGATGTCGTGCGCCTTGGCAGCCTTGAACTGACCCTGATCGACCCAGCCAAGAGCAAACCCAAACCGGTCGCCGCGCCGCGTTGGTTCTTGCAAGTCATCACGGGCGAGCAGCACCAGGGACATAAATTCCATGTCACCGGTTCGATGACTTTTGGGCGTTCGGTGAAGTGCGAAATGTGTTTTGCCGACCTGGAACTGTCGCGCCGCCACGCCGAGTTTTTCCTTAAAGACGAAGTGCTGGAAATCAAAGACCTGGCCTCGGCCAATGGCGTGTTCGTCAACCACCTGAAGGTCGGCATGGCCGTGCTGCAACCGGGCGATCAGGTGCGCATGGGCTCGGTCACCCTGCTGGTTATTGGCCCGAAAGTGGACGTGGCTCAGGCCGAAGACGAAGACGCCACCTTGTTTATGCCCGTGGTGAATGTGGCCAAGCCGGCGACGGCCAAGCCTGTTGCGCAGGCGGCGACGGTCAATCCGCTGAAAGTTGCGGCTGCCAATGCCGCTCAGCAGGAAGCGGTGGCCGAGGCGCGGCCGGTGAACAAGGTGCTGCTGAGCGTGTTGGCGTTGGTGCTGGCGGTTGGCGGTGCGTTTGCGGTCAAAACGCTGCTCTGACTTACAGCTTTCAAAACAAAAACTCGAGGCTGAAGCCTCTCCCACAGGGGGCGCATGCTCTTGTGGGAGAGGCTTCAGCCTCGATGCTTTTGGTTCAACCTTCTGATAATTAAGCCATTTCACCGCTATCATTCCTATCGATGGTGGCTATCGCGAGCGTTCACTTTTTAATCAGCTGGCGATCCGTAAGATTGGCCCCGTACTCACTTACGCCACCCCAATCTTCTGGAGCACCATCATGAAATCTCAAGCATTCGCCGCACTGTTCGTCGCTAGCCTGTTCACCCTGCCAGCCGCTCACGCCGAAGGTGGCGCTGACCGTCTGCAACAAGATCAACGTGTCGCCTACGAAGGCGGTTACATGGTTCTGGACCGTGTTGCTGAAGGCGGCGCCGAACGTTTCAACCGCGTAGCTGAAGGCGGTGCAGACCGTACCAACACCGTTGCCGAAGGTGGCGCAGAGCGCACCAACACTGTTGCTGAAGGCGGCGCTGAACGTTTCAACCGTGTAGCTGAAGGCGGTGCAGACCGTACCAACACCGTTGCTGAAGGCGGTGCAGATCGCACCAACACCGTTGCCGAAGGCGGTGCTGATCGTCTGCAGGCTCACACCCTGGCCTGATACTGGCCAGGTTTCACCCTCCCAAAGCCCGGCACTGGCCGGGCTTTTTGTTGCCTGCGATTTAGGCGACCGCTTCTTCCTGCATGGCCACCAACTCCCAGATATGCCCATCCAGGTCTTCAAACCCATGCGAATACATAAAGCCGTAATCCTTGGGGTCGCTCAGGGTGCGCCCGCCGGCCGCCAACGCTTTGTTTACCAGGCTATCCACGGTTTCGCGGTGATCCACTGCCAGGCAGGTCAGCACTTCGCTGTGGGTTTTGGCGTCGCACAGGGCCTTGGGTGTAAAACTCTGGAATTTTTCCTCGGTCAGCAGCATGGCGTACATGTGCTCGCCGAGAATCATGCACGTGGCGGTGTCGTCGGTGTATTGCGGGTTGAAGGTAAAGCCTAAGTGGGTGAAAAAGGCGATGGCCTTGGGCAGATGCTTTACCGGCAGATTGACGAAAATATCCCGAACCATGGTGGTCGTTCTCCTAAGTGGCGCGGCGCCGGGTATAGCGCCTACACCCCTGGTCGAATGCCAGCGCGGCAATTCGACAGGGCGCAGCCATTTATTTAGACCAAGGCGGGTTACAGCAGGGTGGTAGTGGGCAGCCGTTCGGCTGAATGGTGGTGGTCATGGCCGTTTTTGCAGGTGCCGTTTTGGCACTCGCCGCTGCAGGTTTTCTGCAAGCGCCGCTCCGCGCGGATTTCCGGCAGGTCGCGACGGCGCATATACACGTGCAGTTCGGGGGCGAGGTTAAGGCGGTCGTCGATATTCTGGTTCAGCAGCAGTTGCAGGCAGTCGCGGCTTAGGGTCATCAGGTCGCCTTCAACCTGCACCCATACAAATTCGCAGGTGGGCGTGATGCTGCTTTCCACCACGTCGAGACCGAAGGAGTCCTCGCTGAACCGCACCAGGTGCTGGCCGGTTTTGGTGTTGAAGCCGACAAAGCCTTTCAGGTCGTCGGCGGCTGCGCAGATGCTGGCGGATGTAAGTTTCATGCGGACCTCATGGGTTAGGACGTGAAGGTCGCACGGTTATACGGCGGCCTTACCGGCATCCCCTTGCCATAGGTCAATGTCAAATCAATGAGAACGTCTTGCGTTTAATCCGCCGGTCGGCCCCCAAACGGCAGAAACAAAAACGCCCTGGGCGCGTTGTAAAAACACACCCAGGGCGTTGGCGGCAGGATCAGTCCTGGCGGCTGGTCACTTCCAGCAGGTGGTAGCCGAACTGGGTTTTCACCGGGCCCTGCACCACGTTTACCGGAGCGCTGAACACCACGGTGTCGAATTCTTTAACCATCTGGCCTGGGCCGAACGAGCCGAGGTCGCCGCCTTGACGGCTGGATGGGCAGCTGGAGTTGTCTTTGGCGACCTGGGCGAAGTCGGCACCGCCTTCGATGGCGGCCTTCAGTTCATTGCACTTGGCTTCGCTGGAAACCAGGATGTGGCGGGCGGTGGCTTTAGGCATGGCAGAAACTCCTTAAGTAAGAAAGGCCACGAGCCTACCCGAATCGCCACCGTATTCAACCCGCATCAGACCGCTTGCAAACGCTCCAGCGCCTGCGCGGTATTCATCCGCTGGGCCAGATCGAGCGCGCTCAGCCCGCCCTGTTCGCGGGCCTCGCGGTTCGCGCCATGGGCCAGCAGCACATCAATGGCCGCGCCCTGATTGAACATCGCCGCCATCATCAGCGCGGTTTTGCCGTCCGGGGTGGCGCCTTCCACATCCGCGCCTTTGGCCAACAACAATTCCAGCATCGGCAGATTGCCCTTGAACACCGCACCGGCCAGCGGCGTTTGCCCGTTGTTATTGCGCAGGTCCGCATCGGCGCCGTGGTCGAGCAACATCGCCACTGTTTCCAGATGACCGTGGTAGCTGGCCAGCATCACCAGGCTGTCGCCCTTGTGGTTGCGTAAATCGGCCGGCAGACCTTGCGCCAACAACGCCTGCAAATCGGCAGTTGCGCCCGTGCGCGCGGCATCGAATACACGTTCGGCAAAGGCCAGGGTTTCATCATCGAGATCGGCGGCGGGGTTGGTCATGGGGTTGCTCCGTGCATAGGGTTGAATGGGCGATGGGAGGCAGCTTAGCCGGCGACCACCCGGCGGGCTTATTGAGAAAGTTGATGGCGGCGATATGCGCCGCGCCGTCAGCCCGCGTTGCGTTTGCCGCCAGGCGATCTACGCTTGCCAGGCTTGGGTGGTTTAGCCGTCCTTCAGTCTCAAGCGTTCCTTTTGAGACGACTGGAGGCTCCATGAACGCCCATATCCAACAACTGATCGACCTGGCCAGCAAAGAAGTCGGCACCCGTGAAGCCGAGGCCGACAACACCGGCATCCGTATCGTCGAATACCAAGGCGCCACCTGGCTGGCACCGGGCGCCTGGCCGTGGTGCGCGGCATTCACCTGCTGGTTGATGCGCGAATGGCTGGAAATCGAAACCGTGCGCGCCTCGCTGAAACTCGACACCTTCTCCCTCGCCGAAAAATGGCGCTGCCGCGACGCTAGCGCCTTTGGCTGGGAAAAGTGGGCCACCCAACGCGGCCTGCAACTGCTGCCGGAAACCGCTAAAGCCAAAGCCGGGGATTTTGTGGTGTACGACTTCTCCCATATCGGCCTGGTGGTGGAAGACCAGAAGACCGCCAAGGAGGCGATCCATACCGTCGAGGGCAACACCAACGAAAAAGGTTCACGCAACGGCGACGGGGTGTGGAGCAAGGAGCGGGTGCCCAGTCTGGTGAAAAGCTATATCCGCATTTACAACGACTAAGGCAGCCGTCCCAGCCGTTCGCCAAGGCACCCTAACCGAGCGTTGGATTTTTCGGCGCCTTGAGCGTCAGGCCAACCTGCAAGAGTTGGCCAATATCCCGAGCCCGTTCGCGCAGCAGCGCCGGGGCTTGCTGACACGCCTCTTCTAGCGTCATCGGCCCATGGGCCAGCGAAAAGGCGGCGTGAACGCCCGCGTCATACAACTGGGCGTAACCCTCGCCCAGGGTGCCCGCCACCACCACCACCGGCAACTCGAACTGCTTGGCCACACGCGCCACGCCCAGCGGGGTTTTGCCGCGCAAAGTTTGCGCATCGAAGCGGCCTTCGCCGGTCACCACCAGGTCGGCGCCCTGCATCTTTTCCGCTAACCCAGTGAGCTCAGCCACCACCTCGACGCCGGGGCGGAACGTGGCATTTAAAAACGCCTTGGCGGCAAAACCGATACCCCCGGCGGCACCCGCGCCGGGCTCGTCACGCCGGTCGCTGCCCAGCACCACGGCCGCTACATCGGCGAAGTGGGCGAGGGCGGCGTCCAGTTGTTTGATCTGCTCGGGGCTGGCGCCTTTCTGTTTGCCGAAGGTGAACGACGCACCGTGGGGACCGCACAGCGGGTTATCCACATCGGCGGCGACTTCCACCTGCACAGCGGCCAGGCGCGAGTCGAGTTGCTTGATATCGAGAATGCTCAGCACCGACAACGGCAGACCGCCCGGGTCGATGGGGTGACCGCCGGCGTCCAGCAGCTTGGCGCCCAGGGCCTGCAACATGCCGGCGCCGCCGTCGTTGGTGGCGCTGCCGCCGATGGTCAGAATCACTTTTTGTGCGCCGGCATCCAGGGCCGCGAGGATCAACTCGCCGGTGCCACGGGTGGAGCTGAAGCGCGCATCACGCAGTTCCACCGGCACCAATTGCAGGCCGCTGGCTTCGGCCATTTCGATAATTGCTGTGCGTGATTCCGGCAACCAGCCCCAACGCGCTTTCACCTGCTGGCCCAGTGGCCCGCTTACCTGCGTGCTGCGCGACTCGCCATCCAGCGCGGCAAGAATCGCGTCGATGGTGCCTTCGCCGCCGTCGGCCATCGGGCATTGCACCAACTCGGCATCGGGCCACACATCCTGAAAACCAAGGGCCAGGGCGGCGGCCGCTTCGGCGGCACCCAGGCTGTCTTTGAAGGAGTCGGGGGCGATGACGATTTTCATAACAGGCTCCGGCATACAGGCATTTAAAAGCGGCCATGCTGGCACGCTTGCTCGGCATTGCGCTTTGGCTGAATACACAAGACGGTGCGTTGCCGTTTGTGCAGACAGACAAACTCAGCCGCTGCTGGGCATCAGTTGCACGGCGAGGTACAGCTCCACCAGATCATCCAGACGGCTCAAGTCTTTGCCGGTCAGCTCGGCGATACGCTCCATACGGTAGCGCAGGCTGTTGCGGTGAATGCCCAAGGCGTCGGCGCAGGCCTGCGGTTGGCCATTGTGTTCGCACCAGCTGCGTAGCGTGCGCAGCAGTTGGCCATTGCCGT
Organism: Pseudomonas sp. CC11G; assembly: GCF_056174845.1. Classification (NCBI taxonomy): domain Bacteria; kingdom Pseudomonadati; phylum Pseudomonadota; class Gammaproteobacteria; order Pseudomonadales; family Pseudomonadaceae; genus Pseudomonas; species Pseudomonas sp. CC11G. The sequence continues at coordinate 91,105 of NZ_JBWBZC010000006.1, read as the reverse complement.
CGCGGGCCACGATGTTGTGCAGCGGCACCAACAGCTCGCCCAGGGTGTCCTCGCTGCGGTGAGTCCATAGCAGGGTGGGCAGGCGGCAGCGCGTGAGCGACAAGAACAGGCGATAGGGTTTTACCGCTTGCCCATAGGCCAGTAACTCAGAAATCCGGTGGCAGCAGCGGCGCAGTGCATGTACGTCCACACAGGGCATACCAGAGGCCATGCGTTGCAGACTCCAGCCTTGGGTTTTCAGGCGTTCGCCGAAGCGCTGCGGGTCGATGGAAACGGGGCAGCACCACAACACGGTGTGCGGCGCCGGGGTGCTGCACCAGCTGTCGGTGTAATGGCTGCGCAACCAGTCGGCCAGTTCGGCCGAGCTTTGCCCGTCCGCGATTTCGATCAGGTGTGGGGTGCGGCTCAGGTGCGGTTTCAGGCCCAGTTGGTGGGCCTCATCGATGAGCCGTTGCGAGCCACCGGTTTCCCCCAGCAGCACGGCCAGCAGGTCGTCGCAGCGGGTTTTGCGCCATTGTTGTTCAGCTTGGATGCGGCTCTGGTCCACCAGCATTTCGGCGGTCATGCGCACCAGTTCGGCGTAGGTGCGCAGTACCTGTGGGTCGCCGGAAATGCCCAGCACGCCGATCAACTGTTCATCGTGCATCAGCGGCAGGTTGATGCCCGGCTGCACGCCTTTGAGCGTGCGTGCGGCCTGTTCGTCCAATTCGACGATGCGGTGATTGGCCAACACCAGTTGTGCACCTTCGTGGCGGGTGTTGATGCGGTTGGCCTCGCCGCTGGCCAGTATCAGCCCCTGGCTGTCCATCACGTTGACGTTGTAGGGGAGGATGGCCATCGCGCGGTCGACGATGTTCTGCGCCAGTTGGTGGGTGAGTTCGAACATGCGCCGGGTCCTGGCAGAAAACGATTGGGCAACCATACAACACCTGCACGGTCGGATTGTCATTACGCCCAAAGGTGGTCGCCAACAAGCTGCAATGTCGTAGGTAAATTCCACTAACTGGCGTTCGTTTTGTGCGAAGACACAGAAAATAGCCGGTAAATGGGTGCAAAGCCCCAAAGCACTGTGGTGGTCAAAACACTAAGCTCGAAACGCCCGTCGCGCCGTCACTTTGCCGCACTGGCCTACAACAACAAGCACCACGCACAGAGGATTGACCCCCATGCCCAACCCCTCGATCAAGGATCTGGGCGACGTTGAAGGCGATTCCGTCTACCGTCGCGTCACCCTGCACCTGATTCCCTTTCTGTTCATCTGCTACCTGTTCAACTACCTGGACCGGGTAAACGTCGGCTTTGCCAAGCTGCAGATGCTCGATGCCCTGAACTTCAGCGAAACCATCTACGGGTTTGGCGCCGGCATTTTCTTTATCGGTTATGTGCTCTGCGGGTTGCCCAGCAACCTGGCGCTGAGCCGCTTCGGCCCGCGCCGCTGGATTGGCCTGATGATGATCACCTGGGGCTTTTTCTCCACGTGCCTGTTGTTTGTCACCACGCCGATGGAGTTTTACGTTCTGCGCTTTCTGACCGGTATGGCCGAAGCGGGCTTCTTCCCCGGCATCGTGCTGTACCTCTCGCGCTGGTACCCCAACCAGCGTCGCGGGCGAATCATGGCGCTGTTCATGTCGGCGATTCCGGTGTCTGGGCTGCTTGGCGGGCCGTTCTCTGGCTGGATTCTCAACCACTTCGCCGCAGGCCACGCCGGCCTGGCCGGTTGGCAGTGGATGTTCCTGATTCAGGGCCTGCCCACTGTGCTGTTGGGCGTTCTGGCGTTTTGGCTGCTGTGCGACAACGCTGAAAGTGCGCGCTGGCTGAGCCCGGAACAACGCGCCCGGGTAGCCGCCGATATCGCCTTCGACGACCGCAACCGTCCGGCGCAGGCCAACACCTCGGTACTGGCCGTGCTGACCATGCCCTTTGTCTGGGTGCTGGGCTTTATCTATTTCTGCATTCAGAGCGGTGTGTACGCCATCAACTTCTGGCTGCCGTCGATCATCAAGAGTCTCGGCTTCAGCGACGCCTTGGTAATCGGCTGGATCAGCGCCGTGCCTTACCTGGCTGCCGGGGTGTTCATGCTGCTGGTAGGTCGCTCAGCCGACCTGCGCAACGAACGCCGCTGGCACTTGGTGGTGCCGATGCTGATGGGCGCCATCGGCCTGGTGATTGCTGCCAACTTCGCCACCGTGCCGGCAATCGCCATTCTCGGCCTGACCATCGCGACCATGGGCGCACTCACCGGTTTGCCGATGTTCTGGCCGCTGCCGACCGCGTTCCTCAGCGCCAGTGTGGCAGTGGCGGCGCTGGCGTTGATCAACTCCATTGGCCAGATGGCGGGGTTCCTCAGCCCCTATATCGTCGGCTGGATCAAAGACCAGACCGGCTCCACCGATGTAGCGCTGTATAGCCTTGCCGCGCTGACCGTGGTGGGTAGCCTGGTGGCGTTGCGGGTTAGTCGGCCGGCTAAAGTGGCGTCTACCGCGGCGGTTTAAGCAGTAGTCGGTACCGGGTGGCCTTGGCGCCATCCGTACCGGTGTCGTACAAACAAAGCAGAAAATTCCACGGCGTTTCGTTTATTGCGATTTTCGATTATTTCGAATAGTCTTCTCGCAGTCACGTTTCGCCGATCCGGAGTTTTTGCCATGACCCACCCCGACCTCAGTCAAATTCCCCACCCCGCTGAACGGGAAGTGGCGGCCGCCGTCCAAGGCCAGCGCACTCTTGCTGCGTACCTGGAAACCGGGCTGGAAACCCAGCGCATCGAAATCTTCGACAAACACGACAACGCCCACACGGTGGAACTGCCCACCTCGGCGCTGCGCCTGCTCGTAGACATTCTTGGCGAGCTGGCAATGGGCAACGCGGTAAAGGTCGTGCCCATCCATGCCGAGCTCACCACCCAGGAAGCGGCCGACATGCTCAACGTCTCACGTCCCCATTTGGTGAAGTTGCTGGAGAGCGGTGAGGTGAAGTTCACCCGAACCGGCCGTCACCGGCGCGTGTTGTTTTCTGATTTGATGGCGTTCAAATCCCGTCGGGATCAACAAAGCGTCGACGCAATGGATGCGTTGGCCCAACAGGCGCAGGAGCTGCGTATGGGGTACGAATGAGGTGTTCACCGTTTACTGCCGTGTTTGATGCGAATGTGCTGTACCCGGCCCCATTGCGGGATTTTCTGATGAGGTTAGGGCTGACGGGCCTGTTTCGGGCCCGTTGGACGCAGCAGATACACCTGGAATGGAAGCGTAATTTGCTCAAAGCCAGACCAGACATTTCCCCGGAACAACTCGATCGCACCTCCGCCCTGATGGACGCTGCGATCCCCGATGCGGTGATTACCGGCTACGAGCCGTTATGCGCCGAACTCACTCTGCCAGACCCCGATGACCGCCATGTGCTGGCGGCCGCCATTCGTGGCAAGGCCGACGTGGTGGTTACCTTCAATCTGAAGGATTTCCCCCGCGCCGCGCTGGTCGGGTACGACATCGAAGCGATGCACCCCGACAACTTTATCGCCGACCTGATCGACCTCGACCAGGCCGCCGTGCTGCAGGCTGTGCAGCGCCATTTTCGTTCCCTGAAAAAACCACCGATGACGGCACAGGCCTACCTCGAGTTGCTGTTGCGCCAGGGCCTGACGCAAAGCGCGAAATTGCTGGCGCCGTATCAACGGATTTTTTAAGGCAGACGATCAAGCAAACACAAAATACTTACGAACCGTCTCCACTACTTCCCAGGTGCCTTTCATCCCCGGCTCCACCACAAAGATATCGCCAGCACGCAGATGAATCGGCGCCAGGCCGTCCGGGGTGATCACGCAGTAGCCTTCCTGGAAATGGCAGTACTCCCACTTCACATATTCCACGCGCCATTTGCCCGGCGTGCAGATCCAGGTGCCCATGATCTTGCTGCCATCTTCCGAGGTGTAAGCGTTGAGGTTGACGGTGTGTGGGTCGCCTTCGATGCGCTCCCATTTGCAGGCGTCGACAACGGGCATCGGCTGGGTATCGCGCAAAACGGTGATGGGGGAATTGGCCACGAGTGGCTCCAAGTAGTGGGGTAGGGGCCATCACCATAGAGCGGGCAGGCACGGGGAAGTTGTCTGGGGGAGACATGGAGGTGCCTGTTTACGCTGCTGCTCGCCTGTAGCCGGGTTAGGCCTTAACCTTCGCCACTTTGCGTTTCAAGGGTAACTCGCTCCATGTCCACGCCTGTCCTTAGCGCCCGCGAGGCCTATCAACTACTGAAAGACATCGCCCTAGGCGTGCGCCAGATGAGTCGCGCGGGTGAGCAGGGCTGGGCCGCTATCTACTGCGGGCCCATGCCGATTCGGGTCGATGGCTGGCAGCTGACGTTATTCAACGACGGCAACGAACTCGGCTACTGCGCCGAATGCATCGCGCCAGGCGGCCGCGTGGGCACTGTGGAAGGCTGGGGCCGCTTTGGCAGCGACCCCGTTCAGTTGCTCAGCCGTTGGGAACGGGAAGAACTGGAGCGCCTGCTTCAGGCGCTCTAACCATCAACCGTGCTTGCTGAGCGCCTTGAACAGCCCAATGCGTTTCCACCAGTGCTTGGGCCGGGTCACGTCGTTGCCGGAGTAGCTCTTTTGCGAGTACTTGGGGAACGGCCCGAACACGTTCTGCATCCGGTAGTTATCCAGGCTGTAACCGGCGTCCAGCGCCTGCTGGTAATACTGCTCGAACAGCGCCTGCAAATCCTGGCGCGGGTGCGGCATTACGGTGCCGTCGAACCAGTGCGGCGTGCCTTCGCGCGCCAGGCGGGCGAAGGACAGGGCGTGGGAAAACTGGGTGCCCATGTCCGAGTAATGCAGAATTTTTATCTGCTCAATGGGTGAGCCTTCGCCGTCGATATTGTTGTACTGCGGGTTGAACGGCTGAATCACCTGAGGGTTTTTCTTGTAGTACTTCTTCAACTGCTGATGCATTTCCGGCTTGCCACGCAGGTCTTCAATCGGCGGCAAATGGTTGCGCGCTTCAGCGCAATCCCACATCGACACACAGAACCGCCACGACTGCTCACCACCCTTGGCCATCACTGTTTTGCCGGGGGCAAAGGTGCTGTTCCAGATTTCCGCCAGGTCGCAGAGCACGATCACGTCGGTATCCATATAGATGGCCTTGCCCTGATAGCCACAGAACGCCGGAATGCCCCAGCGAAAGCCGGAAAACGGCGTGGTCCAGGCCTCGGTGCGCCAGCCTTGCTGCTGCTCGGGGTTGGAATACCAGAAACTTTGCGGGTCTCGCGACAGCTGCATCCAGTGGATATTGACCGGCTGCGAGCAGTGCTTACGGATGCTGTAGTCCAGCACCATCATCTGCTCCAGATCGCAGTCGTTGGGGTCGCAGCCCACAAATACCTGAATGGTTTCCGACATCCGTACGCTCCTCGCTCGGGCGCTTAAAAATTAAACACGGGTTCAAGAATAGCCGTCGTTGACGACGTTTCGATGGCAGGCGACCCGTTCGCAGACGGTAGAGCAGGGCATCAGGAAAAGGGTTCACTCTTTAACATTTCCGCGGCCTCCAGGCCATTTTTGCCGCGGTTATGCCGGCTCCAAAATGTCGGTAATTTTATCGAGAGCAAATATTTTATTTGACTATAAGTTTTTACAGTTATAAAAATATGCCATCGCCGGCGAAGGGAGCCGAGCGCTGTGCATCAGGGTTCGATTTATGACCACCCGCATTCTGCTGCACCAGCACCTCACCCGCTACTAAACGACTCCACCCCGCGCAGTCCGCGGCTCGCCTCATTCCGAGCCGACGGCCCCGTGTTGCCCAAAAAAATGTGCCAGGGCGTTGGAGCGATGAAAACAACAACAGCTGCACAACGCGTTTCTCTGCCAATTCAAACAAAACAACGGAGCAGAACTGCATGAACAAGCTTTCAACCTGGGGGTTAGCCGGCACGCTTCTCGGCCTTTCGCTCTCCGCCCAGGCCATCGACCTGACGCCTGAAACCTTGCTGGACGTCAACGTAGGCCTGGCCAGCGACTACCGCGTCGGCGGCTTTTCGCTCAATCAGGATGGCGGTCCGGTACTCCTTACCGCCGCCACCCTTGTGCATAAAGTCAGCGGCCTGTACGCCGGCGTGTTTTCCGCCAACGTCGACATGGGCACGCAAAGTAATCGCGAGTGGGACTACTACGTCGGCATCGCCCGTCCCATTACCGAAAACACCCGCTTTTCGCTGTCGTACGTGCGCTATGAATACCCCGGTGACAGCTGGATCAACTTCGGCGAATGGATCGGCACCTTCGGCTACCGCAACGCCACCATCGGCATCAAACGCGCCGACGACCTGCAAAACCCGCCGGCCCGTGAAGCGGCCGCCAAGCAGGTCGATCAGTTGATCAAGTTCGGCATCTTGCCGCCCGACGCGGCCATTACCACCCGGCCCAAAGAACGCACCATCGGCTGGGCGGAATATGATTTCTATCTGCCCTGGACCACCAAACTCAACGTGCGCTACGGCCATACCTGGACCAACGACGACCAGGCCTGGCGCTCGGGCAGCGGCGACTACCGCAGCGGCTACAGCGACTGGGGCGTGGCCCTGAGCAAACGTGCTTATGGCCTGGAATGGAAGGCTGCCTATATCGACACCGACCTGTCCGAAGCCGAATGCAAAAACAACTTCGGCAAGGGCGGCGACTGTTCCGCCACCGTGGTGGTGTCGGCCAGCAAGCGCTTCTGACGCTCCCTTATAAAGGAGACGGCCGCGCGAACCGGCCGTCTCACGAGACGATTTATCCGAGGCTAGTTATGCACATGAACACCCTCACACGCGCCCTGCGCCTGAGCACCATCAGCCTTATTCTGCTGGCGGCCGGTTGCGGCAGCCAACCGCCGATGGATGGCCCGCCACCGCCCGACCGCAGCTTCCAACCCTTCTGGGGCAAGCGCGTCACCGGCTATATCACCGCTGCCGACGGTACCCAACTGCGCTACTCCGTATTGCTGCCCAAGGGCGAAGGCAAGTTCCCCGTACTGGTCCGCTACAGCGGCTACGACTCCGGCAGCATCGGCGGTTCGGCGTACCTGGCCGACGACGAAACCTTCTCCGTGGAAATGGACAAAGACCTGGTCGCCCGCGGCTACGCCGTGATGGGCGTACAAGCCCGCGGCACCGGTTGCTCGCAAGGCACCTTCGACTTCCTCGGCCCGGAATACGGCACCGACGGGCGCAGCGCCATTGAGTTCGCCGCGCAGCAGGGCTGGTCCAACGGCAACGTCGGCATGTTCGGCTGGTCGTGGGCCGGCATGTCGCAACTGATGACCGCCTCCGAGCGGCCCAAGGGCCTCAAGGCCATCGCCCCCGGCATGATTCTGGGCGATGCCTACACCGACAGCTGGTCGCAAGGCGGAGTACCGAACCAGGGCTTTACCACCTCTTGGCACTGGTTCGTGGACATGCGCTGGGACGCGGTAAAAGCCAGCGCGCAAAGTGAAAAAGACGACCGTTGCCTGGCCCAGGTGGAAGAAAACAAAGCCAAGGTCGGCGCCACCTCGCTGATGTACCAGATGATCCGCCACCCCCAGCTCGACGACTGGATGAAACAACGCGCCCCGCGTGACCGCGCCAACCTGGTTCAGGTGCCGGTGCTGTCCATGCAGGCCTGGCAGGACGAAGCCGTACTGGCCCGCGAAGGCTTCTATCAAGAGCGCCTGGACCCGAAAAAACTGTGGATGGTGCAAACCAGCGGCGGCCACAACCTGTACGAATCCGAGCGCTTCCGCAAAGAAAAGCTCTACCCGTTCCTCGACCACTTTGTGAAGGGCGAGCAAAACGGTTTCGAAAGCCGCAAGCACCTGGAAATCTGGCAGGAAACCGTCGCCGACAACCGCGAAGGCCGCCACCAGCTCAACGAAACCGCGCACCCAAGCTGGACCATCGAGCGCGACAACTACCCGCTGGCCGTAAAGCCCACGCACTTTGCCCTGAGCGAAGATGGCGAGTTGATCGACGGCGGCAAAGGCACCGGCAAGCCGGACCCGTATCTCTATCCAATCCCCGGCCCGGAGGTGAACACCTACCTCAAAGACCACGCCTGGGGCTGGCAACATCCGCTGTGGCGCGACGGCAGCGTGGCCTACACGAGTGCCGCCTTCGAGCGCGACTTCCTGAGCTACGGCAGCGGCAGCGCTGATATTTGGCTGTCGACCTTCCTGGCACCGGATACCGACGTGCAGGTGACCATCACCGAAGTGCGCCCCGACGAGAAAGAAGTGTTCGTGCAACGCGGCTGGCTGCGCATGTCCAACCGCAAGCTGGATGGCAGCAAGTCCACCGAGGTGCGTCCGCAGCAACTCAACGACCCGGACGGCATTCAGCCGATGCTGCCCAACGTGCCGGCATTGGGCCGGGTGGAAATTCCCCCGTTCTCCCACCCGTTCCGCAAAGGCTCGAAGCTGCGTATCTGGATCGACGCGCCGTCCAACACCGGGGGTTATGGCTTTGCCTACTACGCGTTGGCCAGCCGCAACAGCGTGTTCCACGACGCCCAGCACCCGTCGCAACTGGTACTCGGTGAGCTGACCGGCGTGACCATTCCGCCCGACCTGCCGGAGTGCAACACGCTGCTCAAACAGCCGTGCCGCCACGACCCGTTGTCGTCGTTCCCACCGTTCTAAACCCGCAGCCACCCGCGCCAGCCGCGGGTGGTTTTACCCCCGATTACGAGAGTTGCACCCATGAATACAGCAATGAATTCGCGCAGCGTCCTGCGTGTTGTGGCCAATCTGTGCCTGGCGTTTCTCGCCGCCTGGTTTTCGTCTGCCCAGGCGCAGGAACTGAAAGAAAAAATCCCCAACCGGCTGACCAATGAGCTGGTGCTGCAAATCGACGTACAACTCGGCCCGCGTGAAGAAATGGGCAAGGGCCCCGATGGCATGCGCATCAACTACCCGATCATTGGCGGCACGTTTACCGGCAAAGGCATGAAAGGCACCGTGGTGCCGGGCGGCGCGGATATGTCCGTCACCCGCGAAGACGGCGTGACGATGGTCAACGCCCTGTATCGCCTGAAAACCGATGACGGGCAGATCATCATCATCGACAACGCCGGCATCTGGCGCCTCAACGAATCGGGCCTGGCCAAGAAAGCCAAAGGCCTGGAACTGCGCGACATGAAAGAGAGCGACTTCTACTGCCGCACCACGCCCAAGTTCAAAACCCAGCCGGGGGCGAATGCATGGCTTAACGACTACATCTTTACCGGCACCATTGATGGGGTGAGTGAGCATGAGGTGCTGATCAGCGTGTACAAGATTGGCGGGGAGTAAGGTCTGAATCGGTAGCGCCTGTAGTTACCCCCTCACCCTAACCCTCTCCCCCAAGGGGGCGAGGGGACTAGACCGTGCATTGCACAGGCCCACCACTGGGGTGAGGTTTCTCTTGATCCTCACAACCCAATCTTCTTCGGCGGATACTGCTTGAACGTCGCCGCATGCGCCTTCATCTCCGCCGCCATCGACGCCAGAAACGCATTCATGCGATGCCCCACCGGGTACTGCTCTTTCGGGTCGATATACAAATTGAACAACCACGGCGCGAGCCCCGTGTCGGCCTTGGTGCTCATATCGATATCCAGCCACTGCGCCTGCGGCTGGGTAATTTTCAGGTGGATTTTGTACTCATACATGCGCATGGCCATCAGGTCGTAGCCGTTCCAGATGTACACCTTCTCGCGGTTGGATTTGCCGTTATCGGCCAGCAGAAAACTGCTCTGGTCGATGCCATCCATATAGCGGTCCTGGGGCAGCTTGTCGCTCGCACCGGCCAAGGCCAACGAGGTATTGAACAAGTCCATAAGGTCAAACAACCCATCGCTCTGCGTGTTCGGTTTGATCACGCCTTTCCAGTACGCAATCCCTGGCACCCGCACACCGCCTTCCCAAGCCGAGCTTTTCGCCCCGCGAAACGGCGTGTAGCCGCTGTCCGGCCAGCTATCCATTTGCGGGCCGTTGTCGGAGGTAAAGAAAATAAAGGTGTTATCCAGCACACCGGCCTTATCCAGCGCCGCCACGATCTGCCCCACATAGGCATCCACCTCGGTCACAGCATCGCGGTAGGGGTATTTGCTTTCGCTCTTGCCTTCAAATTCCTTGGACGGGAAGTTGTCGGCGTGGGGCTTCATAAAGGCATGTTCGAGAAAGAACGGCTTGCCGGCCTTGGCCAGCTCGGGGATTTTCTGCAGGGTGAACTGCGCCAGGGTGTGGTCGGCCTCGGCCATGTCTTCGATGCTGCGAATATGCGACACCTCTTCGGTTTTGCCGCCTTTCCAACCGTGAATCAGGGCGTCGCTGTCGCCGGTTTTACGCAGCATCTCCAGGCGTTCCGGGTTAAGCACCAGGTCGGGATAACGGCGCTTGTCGAACGCCTGCGACAACTCCTTCTGCGCCGGGTAGTAGCCGTAAAACTCCTCAAAGCCGATGTCCTGCGGGCGCATGCCTTCCACTTCACCCACATGCCATTTGCCCACCAGCAGCGTCTGGTAGCCCGCCGTATTGAGCAGGCTGGGCAGCGATATTTCATCGGCCCACGGGTTTTTCGTTAATTTGTCGCCGGCCAGAATCGGCCGGATCAGCCCGGTACGCGGCGGCAAGCGCCCGGTCAGAATGGCCGAGCGGGTCGGCGTGCAGGTGGGTTGGGAATACACCGAAGTCAGCTTCAGGCCTTCTTGCGCCAGGCTGTCGATACTTGGCGTCGAGGCGCCCACCACCGCGCCGCCGCCATACACGCCGGGGTCGCCCCAGCCCATGTCATCGGCCACCAGCCAGACAATATTCGGCCGTTTGCCGGTGCGCTTGTACAGCGCATCCAGCTTCTCCTGCACCGCTTGTTGCTGGGCGGGAAACACCAGCGCCGGCTCCATATGATCGGAGGTGCGCACGGCCTTGCTCATCGGGCTGGCCGCTACGAGCGTGGCGGCCAGTAAACAGCCGGCACCCAGGCCAACCATACGAAAGGTTTTGAGCGACAGCGGGTAGATAGCAACCATGACCATTCCTTCTGATCGTCCCCACAGGGCGGGTTTTTGATGTTGCGCAGGGCAACGCTCGGCTAAGCGTAGCCGTGCCTTGAACGGACGCACGTTGTGTGAAAACAACAATGGACGGCCCGCCGAAAAACGCCCTAGTCTCGACCGCGCAAACCTCCCGACGCAGCCCAAGGAGCAAGGATGTTCATCTTTATTGGCGAAGTGCTTGAAGGCATTCTGAGTTTTTTCGCAGACCTGTGGCTGGTGCGCAAAGTGCGCGCCCAAAACCAGCACCCGGAAAACAGCTGGCAAAAAGATGCGGCCGACCTGGCATACGTCGAATGGTGGCTGACGGCCGTGGCAACCGGCGTGGCCGTGTTGGGGTTTGTGCTGCTGTTCTACGTGTTTGGTTTGTCGTTCGGCGTCAGTTTCTTTTTTACTGCGGTGCCGGCGGGGCTTTACTGCGGCTATCGCTGGTGGAAATTGACCCGGGCCTGAGCGGCATGCGCCTTTCTCACCCAGTCCCGCGTTCCAAAGGTGGACCATGACATTGACTGCCAACCAGTTGGTCGCGCTCGCCATGACCAACCCCATCAACGCCGAACTCACCGCACGCCTGCCGTCGCTCGGGCTGGCGCAATGCCTGCTCACCGCCGGCTGCCTTTTCCAGGCCGTATGGAATCAGCAGGCACAGCGCCCGGCGGAGTGGGGCGTCAAGGATTACGACGTTTTTTACTTCGACCCGGACCACTCCTGGGAAGCTGAAAATGAAGTGATCCTGGCTGCCCAAGCGCTATTCCACGACCTCAATGTCAACGTCGAAATCAAAAACCAGGCGCGCGTGCACCTCTGGTACAGCGAGCGCTTTGGTCGGTCATATCCCCAACTGCAGTCCGCCCGAGACGGGGTTGACCGGTATCTGATCGCAGGAACTTGTATCGGGCTGGACGTAGAAACCGGTGAATTGTACGCACCCTTCGGCTTGGCCGATGTGGCCCAGGGCCTGCTGCGGATCAACCCCAACAACTCGCAGCCGGATCTGTTCGAGCAAAAAGCCAAGAGCTATCAGGCACGCTGGCCGTGGCTGAAAATTCTCGACCATAGCGGCCATTTACTGGCACCTGAGGTGGGTGTCAAAGGCTTTACAACCTACGAAAACAAACTAGCGTAGAACCCGTGGCTCGGCGCCCCGTCGCGCTCGCCAAGCACGTGTCTTCAGGAGGAAATAACGTGGCTACGTTCAAGCCTGGTCAACTTCATATCGAGCGTCATGCGCTCACGCCTAACGATGTCAGCTACAACCTGTGCCTCGACTACGAACTCTCCCAAGACGAGAAACTGGGCAAGGGCATGCTGTTTACGCTGCACGGCACCATTCAAGGAAAAGACATGAAAGAACCGTTTTTTCTGCCCAAAGACGAAGCCTATAACTTTGCCCGTAACGTGACGAAAATCGCCGAAAAGTATGGCGTGCCCAAAGCCCTGAGCAGCATTGGCTCAGCGCACAAGCACTACGACCTGATGTTCGAAGACGTGCGCGCGCAGTTGAATATGACTTCGGGTGATCCGATCAAGCCGGAGTTGTTTGAGTAGGGCGGGGAGCCCCAGGGGGAACTTCGGGACAGCGCTGGTAAAAAAGCCGCCAATTTGGCGGCTTTTTGTTGAGGGTTTGGCCGATAGCCGCCATCAAGGAAGCGTATAAAACTCCCAATCCATTGCGGTGGTGCCATTGTCGCGATAGCTGATGTACAGCACTTGCGCGTCATTGCTGTCGACAAAGGCATAGGGCCATTTGCCGTTGGCTTTTTTCATTTGCTGGTACAGCGGATCGAAGAAGTCACGGGTCTGGCCTTGTGGATCATAGGGCAGCTGTACATGGAAAATGGGATAGCGCCCGCCGTTGCAAAGCTCCACTCGCTCAAGGGGAATCTTGTTTTTCTCCAGCACCGCGCGGGTCGGATGCTTCCAGCTTGCCAGTTCGACGTCACGGCAATCGCTGACGACTTTGGTGTACAGCTCTGTATTCTCCAGGGCCGGCGGCGCCGCAGTAGCCAATCCCGGCAACACTAACAACAGCAAGGGAAGAAAACGCGCCACGGTGATTATCCGACGGGAGAGAGGCGGCCAGTGTAAAGGCAAAGGCCAGCGACTTGAGGGGATGGATTTGGCATCTCCTTTACCGGGTGCTCATCGCCACGATGGCTACATGAATGGCCCAAATCGGACAGAAGCGCGCAGCTGAATATGAATTCGGGTGATCCAATCAAAGCGAAGTTGTTTGGGCGGGCGGAGAGCGCGATGGAGGGGGATTCGTTTCAGCGCCTGTAGAAAAGCCGCCAATTTGGCGGCTTTTTGTTCAGGTCTGGAATCAAGAGCAGGATTGTTTTTCCCGGATACGTTCGGCTTCTTCGAGAACACGTCGCTGGCTATCGATAGCCTTGGACGACGCAGAGCTATACGCAGCGCGTTTTGCCGTTTCGGAGCTATTTCTAAAAAAGCTCGACAGGGGGCTGCCTGCGACCTCTGGAACCGTTTTCATGTATTAGCCCTCGGTTAAAATTTGATCAAGTTCGTTAGGAGAGTATCCAACGCTAACCAGAGCGTCAATTTCTGCTGCGTCAGCGTTTAGTTCTACGTGCTCGTTAGTCCCGTCGATGTCCTTGATGATTACGTCCACGTTTAACTGTAGGCGGAACGTTTTCTTTAGTTCCTTTACGGCTTCTCTCGCCGCGAAGAGTTGCCTAATAAATTCAGATTTCGGGATGTTCCTGCCCTCTGTGATCTCCCGTGCTTTCACAAAATCCCATGCCAAATGGGGCTGCTGGTACACATAAACAATCGTCACGGCACGATTGTGTCGCAGCGACCGCTCAATGTTCCTGCGTGCAACCTCCAAGTTGGACAAGGTTCCATCAAGCAAGAAGGACTGGCGTTGGTGCAGAACTAAATCATGAAGGCGCTCGACTATGACGTTAACGCCACGCTGGAACAGGCGCGAATTGTTTCCGGCGTACTCTGGGAAATAGGGTCGTAGATCATCAGGATCGATTCGAAGTGCCTTGCCTCCTTTCTCATCAATGGCGGAAATGAGCGATTTGGAAACCTCGGTTTTCCCAGCCCCAGGAGAGCCTGCCATGAATACAGAAACAGGATGATCTTCACCGGGAAACGTTTTTACGCATGCAAGCTGTCTGGCGATGATTGTCCTGTTAGCTTTCGCAAACGCTATCGCCCGAGCCTCAATTGCTGATTCCTCTTCGGTCATGGTCTACCTCTCGCTACTTGAGGATTGCTTCCTCCTCCGGTTGGCACTTACCTGATTTTTCACAGATTTGGCGGGCTGGCGGTAGTCGTCCTACGATCAAGAAACGCAGGGCAAACGCTCAAGATACGGGAGGACGTATCGCTTCAGCGGGCTCCGGCAATGGGCTGCTTGCTGCCTTGCCTGAAGCGCTTCATCCAGTAGTAATCGGAACTCCTTACGCCATTCTTTCTCAGACGTACAGGTTGATCACGAGCTTAAAAAATTGGCTACCCACCAACTGCCTCCCGCCACCCCTCAAGAATCCGCCCAAGTGCAGCGCTTCAACAAAACGCTAGCCTGGCTCCCCCGTTTCCGTATCCGCAACCGCCTGGCACCCATGGCCATCCAGGCGCTGCTGCGCGTCAGCCAAGTAGGCGGCGCACGTAAACTGACGCGCCACGGGCTAAACGCAGAAACGCGGATAGTGGGCGAGGGCCGTGTGCCGGTGCGCATCATTCGCCCCCAACGTGAGCCCAAAGCAGTGGTGCTCGACTTTCACGGCGGTGGTTGGGTGATCGGCAATGCGCAGATGAACGACGACCTGAATATCGCCCTGGTCAACGCCTGCAATGTGGCGGTGGTGTCGGTGGATTACCGGCTGGCGGTCTCCACGCCGATTGAAGGGTTGTTGGCCGACTGCCTGGACGCAGCGCGCTGGCTGCTCAGTGACAGCTGCGACCTGTTCCAGGGGCTGCCGGTAATCGTGGTGGGTGAGTCGGCCGGCGGGCACCTGGCCGTGGCGACGCTGCTGGCCCTCAAAGCCTGGCCCGAAATGCTCGCGCGGGTGAACAGCGCCGTGTTGTATTACGGCGTTTACGACCTGACGGGAACCCCCAGCGTGCGTACAGCGGGCCCGCAAACACTGGTGCTGGACGGGCCGGGCATGGTGGAAGCCTTGCGTATGCTGACGCCCGATCGCACCGATGAACAACGCCGGCAGCCGCCGTTATCGCCGCTGTATGGCGACCTTACCGGTATGCCGCCCGCGCTGATGTTTACCGGCGAACTGGACCCGCTGCGTGACGACACGCTCCAGCTCGCCGAGCGCTGGCAGCACGTAGCCGCAGTCGAAAGTTACTTGCTACCTGAGGCGCCCCATGGGTTTATCCACTTTCCGACGCTGATGGCAGATCGGGTGCTGGCGTACAGTCGCCAATGGATGACACGGCAACTCAACGCCTGACCGTTGAAGCACGCAAACCCTGCGTGCCCGTCCATGGGTGTTACAGTGGCGGGGCATATAGCCTAAAGGAAACGCCCATGAGAGCCAGTCACTTCAGAAACAGAACGACCGGCAAGGAAGTCTACGCCAAGGTTGGCGTTGAACTGTCAGACCTACCCAAGGAAGCCCGTGCCTATTTGGGCACCGACGAAATTACCAGCGGCACCATGCAATACCACCTGGGCGACACCTGGATGGGCGGCCCGAATATCACCCAGCTGATCGAAGACTTGAAAACCAAAGGCTTCCACGCACACACCATCGTCATGCCAAAAAGCTGATCCGCTACTGCGTCATCCCCTTCAAAAAATCAAAGCCCAAGCCTCTCCTGCACCGTGCGGGGAGGGTTGTGCGTTGATGTCCGCTTCACCTTCCAATCCCCACTTCTATATGGTTAATATACGAAACGTATATAGATCATATTCAGGTAAAAAAACCGTGGGCATTGTAAATATCGACGAAGACCTGCACGACCAACTGCGCAAAGCCAGCGGCGTGTCGTGCCGTTCCATCAATGCCCAGGCGGCGTTCTGGATCAAGATTGGCATGCTCTGCGAAATGCACCCGACGCAAAGCTTCAACGAAATTGTCGTGCGCGAACTGCAAGCGGCCGGCGTTGCCCCGCAAGCTCTCAAAGTGGTCAACGCATGACTAAACGGCCCGAAGAAATTGCCGTGATGGCCGAAGCTGGCCGTTTGTTGGCGTCGGTGTTTACCTACCTCGACGGGCTGCACCTGATCGGCATGTCGACCCTGCAGGTAAACAACCTCGTCGACAGTTTTATCGTCACCCAGCTCAACGCCCGCCCGGCCAGCAAAGGCCAATACGGCTTTGCCTACTCGCTCAACAGCTCACCCAACCATGTGGTGTGTCACGGTGTGCCATCGGCAACGGATGTGCTGCGAAGCGGCGATATCGTCAATTTCGATATCACCCTGGAGAAGAACGGCTACATCGCCGACTCCAGCAAAACCTACCTCGTCGGTGAAGTCGCCGCGCCGGCCAAGCGGCTGGTGCAGGTGACCTACGAGGCCCTGTGGAAAGGCATCAACACCGTGCGCCCCGGTGCGCGGCTGGGCGATATCGGCCACGCCATCGAAACCCATGCGCGCCAGCATGGCTACTCGGTGGTGCGCGAATACTGCGGGCACGGCATCGGCCGCGAAATGCACGAACCGCCGCAAGTGCTGCACTGGGGTAAACCGCGAACCGGGCTGGTGCTGCGAGAAGGCATGGTGTTCACCATCGAGCCGATGCTGAACCTGGGCGTGGCGGATGTGCGCACGCAGAAAGATGGTTGGACTGTGGTAACCCGTGACGGGCAGTTGTCGGCGCAGTTTGAGCACACGGTGGCGGTGACCAGAGACGGTGTTCAGGTGCTCACGCTGCGGCCTGAGGAGCGTTGCTGAAGGCCGGGTATCTGCCCCAACTCAGCCTCCATCAGCGGCGAATGCGCCTGCAGAAACTCCCATAATTCAGCCGCCACTGGCCCATGCGGCCGATCGCGCCGCCGGGCGACCACCAGGTCTTCCACCACGCCGGGAAGATGCCGACCGGCGATAGACAGCAAGCGGCCATCCGCCAATTCCTCGTTGATCAAGAAGCGCGGCAAATGCCCCCACGCCATGCCGTGGGCGATCAGCTCTTTTTTCATCAGCATGTCCGGCACCGAACACTGCGGCGCGCCGCTGACCAGAAAGTGCCCGGCCTCCAAGGGTTGCTGCGCGCTGTCGCGGATAACGCATTGGGTCAGGCCCTGCATCTGTTCGGGGGTAAGTGCCGCGCTGGCGGGGAAGGGCAGAAAGCCCGGCGCCACCACTGGCACCATGGCGACCTTGCCGAGGTCGAGCCACTCCAGCCGGACATCGCCTTTGGGGATGCGGTGCACGATAAGGTCGGCTTCGTCGTTTAGCAGTGATTGCCAGGGGCCGGTCACGGTTTCGAAGTGCAGGTGCAGTTGGGTCTGCGGTCGGCTGCCGAAGAACTGGCCCAACAACTTCAGTACCGGTGACAGCGGGCAGAGGTCGCCGAGCACCACGCGCAGCGCGGTCTCCTGGCCCATGGTCAACTGTGCGGCGTAGCGTTTGAGGTCGTCGGCTTCGTGCAGCAGGGTTTGCGCACGGCGGTAGAGCGCCATGCCTTGCTCGGTGGCGCGCACGCGGTAGCCAGAGCGGTCGAGCAGGGCGACGTTTAGCTGGCTCTCCAACCGCGCCACGGCGGCAAACACCGAAGGGTGGGAACGGTGCAACTGCTCGGCCGCTGCCTGAAAGCCGCCGTGCTGAATTACTGCCTCGAAGCACTGCAGATCGTGGAGCGTAAAGGGGCTGGACACTGTTCTTATTGCCTACAAAGAAGGTAGAAACTTTGTAATTTAAGTCGATAAAGCCGCTTTCTACGATAGGCCCTCACTTCAACTGCACAGGGCCGCCCCCATGACCGCTCAACCTCGCTTCTTCATCACCGGCGACGGCATTCGCCTGGCCTACCAATTCGACGGCGACCCGCGTTTACCGCTGCTGCTGTTATCCAACTCCATCGGCACCGACCTGCATATGTGGGACGAGCAACTGGCACTGCTTACCCAAGCCTTTTACGTGCTGCGTTACGACGCCCGCGGGCACGGCGCATCGGATGCGCCGCCCGGTGCGTATTCGATGGATCGGCTAGGCCGCGATGTGCTGGAACTGCTCGATACGTTGCAACTGGAGAAAGTGCATTTTCTTGGCCTGTCGCTGGGCGGTTTCGTGGGGCAATGGCTGGCCATTCATACCCCGCAGCGCATCGACCGGCTGGTGCTGTCCAACACCGCCGCCTACCTCGGCCCGCCCGCCGTTTTTGATGCCGCCATCCGCCAGGTGCTGGACGCGCCGGATGTGCACGAAACTGCCGAGACCTTTATGCACAACTGGTTTCCCGTTGCGCTACTGGAAAACCCGAGCGCGCAGATCCAGCGTTTTCGCACTACCTTGCAAACCACCTCCGCCCTCGGCCTAGCCGGCAGTTGGGCAGCGGTACGCGACGCTGATTTGCGCTGCACCGCCCAGCTGATCGACACCCCGACACTAGTGATTGCCGGCGAGCACGACACCGTCACCTCGGCTCGCCATGGTGAAGAACTGGCGGCCGCGATACCCGGCGCCGCGTTCACCCTGATGCCGACGGTGCACCTGTCCAACGTGGAGCAGTCTGAACAGTTTGTGGCGCACGTGGCGGCGTTTTTACAGGCTCACGCCTGACCATCGCGCAAGCCGGTGGCGATATCTGCCAGCAACCCCGGCCCGGTCGGCTGCCAGCCCAAGCGCTCGCGGGTTTTGCTGCTGGAAGCGGTCATGTCCTTGCCGACAAACCCGAACAACCACCCAAAATGCTCGGCCGCTTCTTCAGGCGACAACGCCACAGTCGGCACGCCAAGCCCCTGGCCCACCGCTTCAGCGATGTCGCGAAAGGCAATCGCCGACTCGGCCGTGCCGTGGTAACGGGCGCCGGGCTGGGCTTTTTCCAGGGCCAGGCGGTAGAGCAGGGCAGTGTCGGCGACGTGGGCGGCCGACCAATTAAGCAGGCCGTCGCCGATATAGGCCGACACACCTTTTTGCCGCGCCAGGTCGATCACATAACTGACCAGGCCATGGCGCAGCGGGTTATGAATCTGCGACAGGCGCATCACCCCCACATTGACCCCGCGCTCGCTCAGCGCATGGCCGGCCACTTCGGAGGCCACGCGAGGATTGGGGTGGTTGAGGTTTACGTAATCTTCATCAGCCGCCTGGCCTGGCCCGGCTGAGCCGATGGGCGTGCCGGAGGTGATGAGTAGCGGCCGCTGCGACCCTTCCAACACGGCACCGAGGGCGGCAATGACGCGCGCATCTTTCGCGCAGTTGGCAACAAAGGTGGCGAAGTTGTGATCGAACGCGGTGTGGATGATGGCATCGCACCCCTCGGCGCCACGTTGCAGGCCGGGCAGGTCTTCTATGTCGCCGCGGTAGGCTTCGGCGCCGATGCTCAGCAGCTTGCGGGTGCCGGCGTCCGAGCGGGTCAGACCCACCACCTGATGGCCAGCGGTGAGTAATTCTTCGGCCACGTGGGCGCCGATAAAGCCAGTTGCACCAGTCAAAAATATGCGCATGGGTCAATTCTCTCTTTGCGGGAGTGGCCAGCGTGCGCGTAGTGTTTAACCGGTAAAAGCCGTGACGTTATCAGGGTATAAGCACTAACAGGGTGGTGAATGAACGAGCGAGCCGAGCAGCTACTGGGTACGTATTTGAAAGACTGCCGCGCGCGGCTGGACCCGGCCAATTTCGGCTATTCCAACGCCCGCCGCCGCACCCCCGGTCTGCGCCGTGAAGAGGTGGCGCAGCGCGCCAATATCAGCGCCACCTGGTACACCTGGCTAGAGCAAGGGCGCGGCGGCGCGCCCTCGGCCGAGGTGCTCAACCGTATTGCGCAGAGCCTGCTGATGACCGAACCCGAGCGCGAGCACCTGTTTCTGCTCGCCTTCGGCCATCCGCCGGAAGTGGTGTACCGCGCCCCCGAAGGCGTGACGCCGCGGTTGCAGCGGGTGCTGGATACCTTCGAGTGCAGCCCCGCCATTATCAAAACCGCCACCTGGGATGTACTGGCCTGGAACCGCGCCGCCGCTGCCGTGTTTACCGATTACAGCCAGTTGCCGCCGGAGCAGCGCAATATCCTCCGGCAGATTTTTCTAAACCCCGACTCACGCGCGCGACAGGACGACTGGCAAGGCATGGCGCGCTTTATCGTCGGCGCGTTCCGTGCCGATGCCATTCGCGCCGGTGCCACCTCGCAAGTGAGCAAGCTGGTGGACGAACTGTGCAGCCAGAGCGCCGAGTTTGCCGAGTTTTGGAGTGACAACGATGTGCGCGTGCACGGCGAAGGCACCAGCGCCTGCACCACTCCAGCGTGGGGGTGATCGAACTGGAGTACTCGGGGTTTGCTGTGGATGGCCGGCCGGACCTGGGATGATCGTTTACAACCCGGCATCCACCGCCGATGCCGAGCGGGTGCGGGCGTTGATGCAACAGTAAGACGCGCCGCTTACCCAGTCGCCGGCCGTTTGCGCCGCCCAGCAGACAGCTGGTTTTCAGCCGTTGGAAACACCCGCGCACAGAGAAAATCCACAAACGCGCGCACCTTTGGCGACGCATGTTTGCTGGCCGGCCACAGCACATGAAACACGCCCGTGCGTTCCACGTACTTATCCAGCACGCTGCACAACCTGCCCTCGGCCAGGGCTGCTTGATCGAGAATTCCGGCAGGTAAGCGATCCCCAGCCCAAGCTGCGCAAAGCACACGCGGGTTTCGATGTTGTTGCAGATCATGGAGGTGGGCAGGGCAGTTCGGGCTCATCGCTTGCCCGGCGCAACGCCCAGGTTTCCAGTTTTCCGCTGTTGGGAAAACGGTAATGCAGGCAGCTGTGTTCCAGCAGATCGGCCGGCACCTTGGGCGTGCCGCGCTGCGCCAGGTAGTCGGGCGAGGCCACCAGCAGCGAACGGAATGAACCGAGCGTGCGCGCCGACAAACGCGAGTCGGTTGGTGCGCCGGTTCTGACCACCACGTCGAAACCTTCTTCGATCACATCCACCAGGTTGTCGGTGAAATCCAGGTCCAGCTCGATGGCCGGGTACTCGCGCATAAACTCGGCAAGCACCGGCAGCACAAGTGAACTGACCAGGGGCAGGCTGACCCGCAGGCGCCCGCGCGGGGCGGCGGCGGTTTGCGACAGCTCCAGTTGCGCCGCCTCGATTTCCGCCAAAATCCGCCGGCTGCGTTCCAGAAACAGCGTGCCTTCGGCGGTCAGCGTCACGCTGCGGGTGCTGCGGTGAAACAGGCGCACGCCGAGCTTTTCTTCCAACCGCACCACGCTTTTGCCGATGGCCGAAGCCGACACCCCCCAGCAGCCGGCCAGCGGCGACAAAACGCGCGTTTCCGCCACCTGCACAAACACTACAAAGCCGTTCAGGCTGTCCATGCGGCGCCTCCATTGCGGACGTTATGTTCCGCTCAAACAGGAACTCTACCCCACTTTTTCTTAATCCACGGCTTTCTATGGTGGCGGGCATTGCCATTTATTGAAGGACATTGCGGTGACCGCTTCCGAGGTTGCGCTACCCCTAGCCCCGCCAGACCGATTGCCGTGGGCGCCGTTGCTGGCCTGGCCATGGCCGCGTTTATCACCATTCTCACCGAGGCGTTGCCGGCCGGGCTGCTGCCGCAGATGGCCCTCGGGCTGGCGGTTTCCGAGGCCTGGGTGGGACAGACCGTTACCGTTTACGCCATCGGCTCACTGCTCGCCGCGATGCCGTTGACGGCGGCCACGCAAGGCGTCCGCCGGCGCCCGCTATTGCTGGCGGCCATCGCCGGTTTTGCGGTCGCCAACACTGTCACCACGCTGTCGGAGAGCTTCGCTGTGACGATGGTGGCGCGGTTTCTGGCCGGGGTGTCGGCGGGGCTGCTGTGGGCGCTGCTGGCCGGCTATGCCGCTCGCATGGTGCCCGAGCAGCAGAAAGGCCGCGCCATTGCCATCGCCATGATGGGCACGCCGCTGGCGCTGTCACTCGGCGTGCCGGCCGGCACCCTGCTGGGCCAGGTGCTGGGCTGGCGCATGTGTTTTGGCATCATGAGCGTGCTGGCCGTGCTGCTGATGGTGTGGGTGCGCCTTAACGTGCCGGACTTTGCCGGCCAGGCCGCGGGCAAGCGTCTGGCGTTGCGGCACGTGTTCACGTTGCCGGGTATTCGGCCGGTGCTGTTTGTGGTGCTGGCATATGTGCTCGCGCACAACATTCTCTACACCTACATCGCCCCCTTCCTGCTGCAGGCCGGCCTGCTGAATCGTACAGACCTGGTGCTGCTGGTATTCGGCATCACCTCGCTAGTGGGCATCTGGGTTATCGGCGTGCTGGTCGACCATCACCTGCGCGCGCTTACCCTGGCGAGTACCGCGTTGTTCGGGCTGGCGGCGCTGGTGCTGGGCGTGGCTGGCAGCGAGCCCATGGCGGTGTATCTCGCGGTCGGCGTATGGGGGCTGGCGTTTGGCGGGGCGGCAACCTTGTTTCAAACCGCACTGGCCAAAACGCCGGCGAGGCGGCCGATGTTGCGCAGTCCATGCTCGTTACCGCCTGGAACCTGGCCATTGCCGGCGGCGGTATCGTCGGGGGTTTATTGCTGACCCGTTTCGGCGTAGGGGCGTTCGCGCCGACGGTATTGGTGCTGCTGCTGGCTACGCTCGTAGTGGCGTGGGCCGCTAAACAAAACGGCTTTCGCTAGCGCGCAAACCGCCGCCGATACTCCACCAAACTCACCCCCAACCGCCGCCCGAACGCCCGCCGAAACCCATCCACATTGCCGTAGCCCACGGCATCGGCCAGGCGCTTGGCCGGCAGCTCGGTTTCTTCGGCCAGACGCCGCGCTGCATCGATGCGCGCGTTCTCGACAAACTCCGCCGGCGTGGTGCCGGTTTCGCTGCGAAACGTACGGGCGAAATTGCGCTCACTCATGCCCGCCTGGGCGGCCAGCGTCGGCACCGACAAGTCGCCGCGCAAGTTGGCCAGCACATAATCCTGCAACTCGCGCACGCTGGTTTTTTCCGCCGTCTGCGCCGCCAGGTGCGCACTGAACTGGCTCTGCCCACCGGGGCGTTTTTAAAAACATCACCAGCGCCCGCGCCACTTTTAGCGCCAGGTCGCGCCCGTGGTCGGCTTCCACCATGGCCAGCGCCAGGTCCATGCCCGCCGTCACCCCGGCCGAGGTAAACAGCTGGCCGTCCTGCACATAAATGGCATCGGCCTCGACGCTCGTGCCGGGGCACTGCGCGGCGAGGATGTCCGTCGAATTCCAATGCGTCGCCACCCGTTTGCCCTCCAGCAACCCGCTGGCCGCCAGCACAAACGCGCCGGTACACACCGAGCCCACCCGGCGCACGCTGCCGGCCCGCTCGCGCAGCCAGGCCTGGAGCGGAGCGTCGCTGGCCATGTCGGCGAGGTTGGGGCTGCCGGCCACCAGCAAGGTGTCGATAGCACCGGAATACGTCGCTGCCACGGCATCCACCAACATGCCCAGGCCGCTGCTGCTGCCAGCATGCCGGTCTGCGTGCTGAGCAACGTCACCTCATACGCATCGGGCTGGCCCACTGCTTGGCCGCCTCGGCAAACACATCGGCCGGCCCGGCTACGTCAAGCAGCTGAAACGGGGGAACGCAAGAATGGCGATACGCATGGCAGACAATGCTCGGGATATGGCGGAAAACGTCGGGTTCTAGCGAACACACCGCGCGGAGTTTGGCTTAAATGACGCAACATGCAAAACAGCCAAAGGAGAACGCCATGCAGCCTTCCACCACCACCGCGCCACCGACTACCCGCTACTGGCCCGCCGAGGCCTCGATACGCCATTTACCCATCAACCTGTTCGCCTCGGTGATGGGCCTGTCGGGTCTGGCCCTGAGCTGGCGCCTGGCCCACGACAGCCTCGGCGCGCCGGCCATCATCGGCGAAGCCATTGGCGCGCTGGCCGTGCTCGTGTTTGTGCTGCTCGCCGCCGGCTACCTGACCAAACTGGCCAAATACCCGAAGACCGTGCACAGCGAATTTCACCACCCCATTGCCGGCAACTTCTTCGGCACCATCGTTATTTCGTTGCTGCTGCTTTCCGCTGTTATTGCCCGTACAGCAGCGCGTTCGCCAGCAGCCTGTGGACCTCCGGCGTCATCGCCACGTTCGCCCTCAGTTGGGTAGTCGTCTCGCGCTTGCTCAAAGGCCAGGTAGACGCCGCCCACGCCGTACCCGCCTGGCTAATCCCCGGCGTGGCCACCCTCGACATCGCCGTTACCGGCGGCCATATGCCGATGGCCTGGGCCGCCGACATCAACCTGTTCGCCTGCGCCGTGGGCACCATGCTGGCGCTGCTGTTGCTCAGCGTGATCTTCAGCCGCCTGGTCCACCGCGAAGCACTGCCACCGGCCATGACGCCGTCGCTGATGATTCTGGTGGCACCGTTTGCCGTGGGCTTCTCGCCTACACCAACATCATCGGCGGCATCGACCGGTTTGCCGGGCTGCTCTACTACTTCGCGCTGTTTATGTTTGCCGTGGTAGCACCCAAGGTATTTCGTCGTGGGGTGCCGTTTACGGCGCCTGGTGGGCCATCAGTTTCCCATGGCGGCGCTGGCGAGTGCAGCGCTGCGCTACGCCGAGTTTCACGGCGGGTGGGTGTTGTGGGTGGTGGCGGTTGGGTTGCTGGCGGCGCTGACGGTGGCGTTAGGGGTGTTGATGGTTAAGACGGTGCGGATGGGGGTTAGTGGGAAGTTGTTGTGGGGTAGGGACTTTAAACAATTACCGATCAGTAACTATTCGGAAAAGTCGGCGGTGAGCGTCGCGAATATTACCCATCGGTAACTGACCCAATATCGAGTCGGTCACTTAATTTGCCCCTTCTGATTCTCAGCCAATATAAAAACCGCCCGCAGGCGGTTTTAAAACTGCTGGTAATTAAGAGCGAGCGCTTGCCCCGGCCATCAGCCCAGTCGGCTCCAGTTCCCTGCCGCGACTAGCTGCGACCGGAACATGCGGCGTTGGCCTTCAGTAGGGCCGCCGATCAAGCGAAGGGCTTCTGCGTTGAAGAACGCTACCAACGCAGGTTTTTGGGATTTTTTCTTGCTACGCATAGACACCTCTGTGCCATGTGTGAATGGGGCGATGTTAGGCGTCGGCTAGTGAAATCACAAGCCGACGCTCATCGTCATATACAAATCCAAGCTCCTGGTAGAGCGGCACAGCGCCTCGGCTGGGGTCTTCAATTTCGATAAATGCCAGCTGGCAAGCACGTCCGTAGTTGCCGACAGCAGCCATGGCTAGCGGCATGACGTATCCCTTGAGGTGATGGGTTTTCCCCGGCTTCCCCTCAAGCAAGATGACTGTGATTTGTATGGCACTCTTGCGAGGTGTCGCATAACACATGCCACACAGCTGTGGGCCAAACCAGATAGATAGGTCGAAGCCTTTTAGATCTCGCCCCTTCCATTTAAGAACATCTCCCCACGGATAGAGCGTGGCGTCGTCGCCCCAATAGGACGAAGCATCGATAGCTTTTTGAGTAATTGGCTCAAGACGTACTTGACCGACATCTACCCCGTCCTCTAGCACGTTTGGGTCGCTGGCGAAGGCATCTAACGCGAGTTGCATGGCTGTAGAGCGATATAGCTGATACTTCAAGCTGTTGAATTTGGCCATGCGCATTCCTTGCCGAGCAGTAAATTGGCCCGTTCATATTTGCCGCTGGACATCCTCTTTTTAAGCCGCCTTCCCGTCTATGAGACGGTGCTCGTGATGCGCGTATGCTCTTCTTTTAAACCATGCGAAATATCTTTCCAGTGGTAGCGCGACTGTCCTCCGCTAGCTAGAGAGCTAAACGGGCTCGGTGTCGTTGCGCCGGTTATTTACCAGCTGTATATCCGGCCTGCGGAGGACAGAACTGAGCACGTATTGACGCGCTTCGAGCAGCAAGTTCATCGTCACCATGACTCGCAACTGCCGGTTACTCATCGCTTATCTCCCGAAGAAATTTCTGCTCGCCAGGGCACAACTCGTGAACAAACCGAGATAGGTCATAGGTCCGATGTGGAGCAAACGCGGTCGCAGCTGAGCTGCAGCGGAAAGAGTGGGCTTGGTCGCGGTGCTTTACTCCGACGCAGCTCTGTCAGATTCCTGAATCTCGCCGTATGGTGGAGGTCTGTGAAGCTAACGAGACCAAGCTCAGAGCCAGGTTTGAAACGGAGTGGAGTGCAGGTAAACGCACTTGGTCCGCCTTTGTCTGGTTCTGAATGAGGAACACATCATGATCAAAACTCAGCCCAAGCCTCTACGACTTGCACCCGGTAAAAAAGCTGCGGCCACCTTCCAAAGTGGTGACGGCAAAATCACCGCCTTCTTGTCCCATGCGGACGAGGTGGTCGAGCGGCATGCAAGCAAAGCTCTCGCGGGCAGTGCCTTGCGTCAAACCTTCTCTTCAAAAACTCGTGCCGCACGAGCTCTGTCGAATGTGGAGCGAGAGCTCAGCGAACTGAAAAAAGTTGTCGAGGCGTTGGCTGTTCGTTCCGTCGCCCATGATCGGGAAGTTCAGTCTGTCGATGTGGAAAATATGACGGTGCTTGATGCCGAGACGGCGTACGAGTTGCTTGAAAATCCACCCCAGCCAACCGAGACACTACGCAGCATTCTCGCACTTCGCTGAGGGGTGGTAATGGAGTTCATCACCCACGACTTCGACAAGTCGATTGACAGGGCCGCATTCGATTGTGAAGCGCACACGGCCCTGAACACCTACATCGCTGAACAGGCGGGGCAAGATCAAAAACGGAATGTGTCACGGACGTTCATGTCCGTTGAGGGTAAGACTCTCCTGGGGTATTACACCCTGGCGAACACCTCTGTAGCGCTCTGCGAACTCAGTGACGACATGCAAAAAAAGATGCCGCGCTATCCGATGCCGGCAGTGCTGCTTAGTCGCCTGGCTGTCGACAAAGCAGTTCATGGGCGAGGTCTTGGCAAGCGGCTTATTGGCGATTTCTTTAAACGCGTATACCTGATCTCGAAGCATTCTGGTGTGGCCTTTATCGTTGTGGACGCCAAGGACCCACGCGCAGCTGAGTTCTACCATGCAAAACTGGGCTTTACGCCGTCACCTGCTAATCCGCTCCGTCTCGTATTGCCAACAGCAACTCTTATCCAAGGAATGCGCACCCAAGAAGAAGCAAAACCAAGCGCCTCAATACAGTAAGGCTCAGTGGACTGTAGCCTCAACCGAACAGCTGAGCGCTGTGCGCCTACCATCAATCCCCCAACTCTCCACTATCACCCAAATCGAATTCCCCCTCAGCCCACCCAGGCGGACACTCCAACCACTGCCACGCAACTCGCTGGCGCCCCTATTGACCACCCACGGGTACTGACCATGAATATTTCAACCACCCTGAAACACACCCGCACCTTCTTCGGCGCCTTGGCGTTTTCGCTTTTCGCACTGGCTGGCTTTACCGGTTCTGCTTACGCCGATGACGTGCGCTTGAGCCACGACACGTATAGCGGCGTCACCAGCAAAGACAGCGCGACTTACCTGGAGTGTGTCAGCGGTAGCGTCGGGTATGGCAAACGAATTTTTACGACCAGCAGCCGTGGCGAGAGCCAGTTGCTGACCAGCAGTGCAGACCCGCTGCAGGCCAGTGGCATTGTGGAAGTGACTGAGCAGGGTGGGGTGAACCACTTCAGCGCTTATCAGCGCGATGCTTGGCAGGACAAGGGTGCGCTGCTGACTGCCGCTCAGTTGTGTGCACATAGCTAACGGACGGACCGGCCACCAAAACCAGAAAGGGGACTGCAAAAGTCCCCTTCTTTTTAGGCGCGACTAACAGCTTTTAGGGCTGTTTTTTGCTGTCTTGCGGTTTGGTGGAGTTGAGTAGCGCTTTGGCCATTTCACTCAGTGTCTGGATGATGGCCGCTTCCAGATTTTTGTTGATAAACGCATCGGCGGCGGCCAGCGACTCGACATACAGCATCAGGTCGCCCGCGCGCTCCAGCGCTTCGTCGATGGGCACGCCCGGATTAACGGAAAACAGCGGGGCGGTTTCCAGGTTGTCGAAGTGTTGGCGGGTGGTTACAGCGGTTGCTTTGTTCATATCTTCAAACTCCAAATTTCAAAATTGCCGCCATCCTTATGCGACCAAGCAAAAGGGAGGCGGCTGTGCGCGGGTTGGTCGACCGGGAAACTTGGAAACCGGCACACCCGAAGGTGTCCCGCGCACAGCTGCCATGAAGCAGACATGCGACAAGCGCCTACGTGTTATAGCAGACGCCTGAATACAAGTTTTCCCGGCGACCAAACCGGTTCGCCGAACCATTTCAGCGAGGTGGAACTGTAGGCCTATAGGCGAGGCCAATCTGTCGGCTGCGGCGGGCAGTTGCGAAGGATGAATGCCGTGAAATTGGCGTATTGCGCTAAACCCGCGCCCTCCAGATACTCACCAACCTTTCACTCAACGGACGAGCTGATGGACAAGATGAATGCGTTGGTGCCCGAGCTGATCGTTTCGCACCTCAAGGACAGCCTGGCTTTCTACTGCGGCATGTTGGGCTTTCGTATCGAGTACGACCGCCCCGAAGATAACTTTGCTTTTCTCTCCTTCCACGCCAGCCAACTGATGCTCGAGCAGGACGACGGCGAGACGTCGCCCTGGCGCATCGGCCCGTTGGAACGGCCGTTCGGGCGGGGCATCAATTTCTCGATTCAGTGCCCGGATGCGCAGGGGCTGGCCAACGCCGTGGCCGCCGCAGGGCTGGTGCTGCAAAAGCCGCTTGAAGAACGCTGGTACCGAGATGGTGAGCGGCTGCATGGCGAGCTGAATTTTTTGCTGCAGGACCCGGACGGCTATTTGCTGCGGTTTACCCAGAGCTTGGGGTTTAAACCGGTGGTGCAGCCGTGACGGCGTTGCAGCCGAACAAAGCCTGCCCGGTGGTGATTCGCACGGTGCTCGGCAACAAACAAATCCTCGCATTCAAACACCCGTTGGCGGGGCATCAACTGGTCAAGGGCACCATCGAGGCCGGGGAGTTGCCGGCGGTTGCCGCTGTTCGTGAGTTGGCCGAGGAATCGGGGATTGGCGGCGCACAGGTGGTCGCGGATTTGGGGCTGTGGACGGCCGGGTTGAATCACCAGATCTGGTCGTTTCAGCTGTGCGAGGTGACGGAGCCGTTACCTGAGCGCTGGGCGTTTGCGACCGAAGACGATGGCGGCCATGTGTTTGAGTTTTTCTGGCACCCGCTGATGGACGCGTTGCCGCCTTGTCATCCGGTGTTTGAGGCGGCGTTGGTGCAGGTGAGGGCACGCCTTCGCAAATGAGGTTTGCAGGGTTCGGGACCAAGGTCGCTCCTACAAACGCCGGGTCCTCACGGCTGCCACATCGTCTTATCCCCATCCAACTTGCGATTCAAAAACGTCGCCGCGCTGATCAACGCCAAGTGGCTCAGCGCCTGCGGTGTATTGCCCAGGTGGTGCCCGTGGGTGTCGAACTCTTCGGCGTACAGCCCTAACGGGTTGGCGAATTTCAGCAGTTGTTCGAATTGCAGATGGGCTTTTTCGATCTGCCCGGCGCGGGCCAGGCATTCCACGTACCAGAAGGAGCAGGCGGTAAACGCGCCTTCGTCGCCGGTGAGGCCGTCGTTCTGGCCGTCGTCGTTGCGGTAGCGGTACACCATGCCGGCGTGCAGCAGGGTGCGTTCAATGGCGGCTAGCGTGGCCAGCCATTTCGGGTCGCTGGCGCTTACGAAGCGCATCAGCGGCATTAGTAGCATCGCTGCGTCTACGCTGCGCCCGCCCTGGTATTGCACGAAGTGGCCGAGGTCTTCGTTCCAGAAGTTGTCCCAAATGTCGTTGTGAATGGCTTCGCGCGTGTCGATCCAGTGTTTGAACGGCGCCGGCAGGGAGCGTTTTTCGGCCAGGCGCAACGCGCGGTCCAAGGCCACCCAGCACATCAGCCGCGAGTGCAGAAAGTGCTGCGGCTCGCCGCGCATTTCCCAGATGCCCACGTCGGTTTCGCGCCAGTGTTCGCACACGTAGTTCACCAGGCGCGTGGCGTTTTCCCAGCCTTCGTGGGAGATGGCGTTGCCGTATTTGTTGGCCAGGTACACGGCGTCCATCAGCTCGCCGTAGATATCGAGTTGCACCTGCCCATAGGCCTCGTTGCCGATGCGCACCGGGGTGGAGTCGGCGTAGCCGGTCAGGTGCGCCAAAGTGTGTTCGGGCAGCTCGGTGGTGCCGTCCAGGCCGTACAGAATGCCGAGGGTATTGGTCTCGTCGCAGCAGTCGCCCATGCGCCCGTGTATCCAGTGCATAAAGGCGCTGGCTTCGTCGGTGTAGCCCAGGCGCATAAAGGCGTACACGGTAAACGAGGCGTCGCGAATCCAGGTGTAGCGATAGTCCCAGTTACGTTCACCGCCGAGGGTTTCCGGCAGGCCGAAGGTGGGCGCGGCGACAATGCCGCCGTGTTTGCGCGAGGTGAGCAGTTTGAGCGCCAGCGCCGAGCGGTTGACCATTTCCTGCCAGCGCCCGCGGTAGTTGGATTGCTGGCTCCAGTGCCGCCAGAACGCCACGGTCTCGTGCAGGTAGCGCGGGCAGTGGCCGGCATCTACGGCGGGGTCGCCGATGCCGCCGAGCACGAACTCCACGCAGTCGCCCTGGTGCATCTCGAAGGTGGCTACAGCGCTGTCTTCGTCGAGGCGCAGCGCGGTGGTGGCCGACAGGCGCATGCCGGGCTGGCCGGCGGCTTCGAAGCAGATGTCGTCGCCGTCTACGCGGGTGGTCATGGCGGCGCGGCTGTAGTCCAGGCGCACACGGCAGCGCATGCGAATAGTGGCCTGGCCGTTGTGCGCGTCGATGCGCCGCACCACGCGCGGCAGGTCGTCTTCGTGTTGGCCGATTGGCATCAGGTCGGTGACTTCCACCACGGTGTCTGCGCTTATCCAGCGGGTGAGCAGCACGTTGGTGTTGGGCCGGTAAATCTGTTCGCGGCGCGCGCCGGGCAGGTCGGGGGCCAACTGGAAGAGGCCTGCGGCATTGGTGTCCAGCAGGGCGCTGAATACCGACGGGCTGTCGAAGTTGGGCCAGCACATAAAGTCGATGGTGCCGGTGTCGGCCACCAGGGCAGCGCTGCGCATATCGCCGATGATGCCGTGGTGCTCGATGGGGTTTTGCGGTTCTTCTTCGAATGAGTGCTCAGCCATTGCCACGAAACTCCGGGTACAGGCTCATGCCGCCGTCGATGACCAGACTGGTGCCGTGCACGTAGTCGGAGAGGTCCGAGGCGAGCCACACCACGGCATTGGCCACATCTTCGGCGTCACCTACGCGGCCATAGGGAATCAGCTTCAGCAGTTTTTGCTCGGCGGCGCCTTGGGTTTCTTCGGCGTTGATGGCCGTGCGAATGGCCCCCGGGGCAATGCTGTTGACGCGAATTTTATGCTCGCCCACTTCCTGGGCGATGGTACGCATCAGCAGGTCGACGCCCCCTTTGGAGGCCGCGTAGTTGGCATGCCCGTCCCAGGGAATGGTCTGGTGCACCGAGCTCATATGAATGATTTTGCCCATGGCGCGCGACACGTCCGGGCGCATGCCTTGCGCAATAAATTGGCGCAAGGCGCTGCGTGCGCAGAGGAACTGGCCGGTGAGGTTGGTGGCGATCACCGTGTTCCAGTCGGCCAGGGTCATCTCGGTGATGGGCGCGTCCTTCTGCAGGCCGGAGTTGGCCAGCAGAATATCCAACTGGCCGAAGTGGCTGAGGGTTTGCGCGAACAGGTTTTCTACCTGGTCTTCTTCCGAAATATCCGCGCCCACGGCAATGGCCTGGCCGCCATCGGCAACTATCTGTTCGGCAAGCTGTTCGGCGGGTTCGGCGTGGGAGTGGTAGTTGATGACTACGGCGGCGCCGGCTTGCGCAAGCGCTTTGGCGGAGGCGGCCCCCAGGCCGGAACTACCACCGGTAACCAGGGCGACCTGGCCGTGCAATGAGATACGCATAGGTGCCCAACTTTTTGATCGGCTTGTAAAAGCTGACCGGCAGGGGCATCAGAGGTTCAGGTGTTTACGCGAGTAGGCGGTGTACGCATTAAAATCCCGCTTCGCGCCAGGCCACCGCACCGGCTGCGCGTAAGAACCGCGACACCGGCGATTCCCATTGCCCGGCAATGGCCACATGCCCGCGTAGCAAGGGGCTGGCGGCGGTGAGGTTGGCGTCTACCTTGAGCACCACGCGGTACACGGCCTGTTCGGGGTAGAGGATGTTGTTCTTTTCGCGCACCAGTACGTGGCCGCCGGCCAGGGTGGCCAGCGCGGGTTCGCCGAGGGTGCGGCTGGCGTTGCGGTCGATGCTCGCCACCTCGGCACGCAGGTTGGGGCCGCTCATGCCGTCGGCAATAAACAGCGCGCGGTCGCCCAGGTGCAGGCGACGGATTTCGTCTTCGTCGACATACGTCACCACCTGCCAGCGGCCATCGCCAATCAGCTCGCCCAGAGGTTCCTGGGTTTTCAGCCAGTCGCCGGGGCGCAGGTCCGGATCGATATCCACCACGCGGCCGGGGAAGGGGGCCAGAGGCCGAAAGCGCTGCAGGTCGGCGCCTACGGTCGCTTGTTCGGCGTTGGCGTGGGCCAGTTGGTCTTGCAGCAGTTGCCAGTCTTTGCGGGTTTTGTTGTCGAAGGCGGCGGCGCCGGACTGCCAGCTCAGGGCGCCTTGGCGCGCGCCGGTTTCTTCGGCGCGCAGGTCGAGGTCGGGGGAGGCGAGGCTAAGCAGCGGCTGTTCGGCGGTTACCGCCTGACCGTTGGCGACGGGCATGGCGGTGATTACGGCGTGTGCCGGCGCATACAGGGCCATGCGTTGCTGCGGTTGCAGCAGGCCGCTGGTGAGCACGCGGTTGGGCCAGGGCACCAGCACCAGGGCGACCAGTAGCAGGGCCAGCCAGGCCGAATAGTGCACGCGCCGGCCGCTGCGAATCTGTGGCCAGCGGCTGCGCCATTCCTTGATTTCCCGCCATAGGGGCAGGGCGATAAACCAGCTGATTTCCACGGCGAACAAGAAGATACCCACGGCCTTGATAAAGAAGTGATAGACCAGCGCCGCGATGCCGAGAAACAACACCAGGCGGTAAATCCACACGGCCCAGGCAAAGATCACCAAGCCCTTTTGCAGGCGCGGCGAGAAGTGTTCCGGGGCTGGTTCGTTGAGCTTGAACAGGCGCTCGCGCAGGTCCCAGCGGGCCAGGGCGAAGGCGCGGCTGTGCAGGTTGGGAATGCCCAGGTAGTCGGACAGCAGAAAGTAGCCGTCGAAGCGCATAAAGGGGCTGCCGTTGATGATCAACGTGGACACCCACGTGGTGGTCGACAGCAAAAAGGCGATCTGCTTTGGCCCACCTTCGGGCAACCAGGCCCAGGCCAGCGTGGCCCAGGCGGCGATGGCCAGTTCGGTGAGAATGCCGGCGCCGGCCACGGCCAGGCGTTGCTCGCGCTTGGGCAGTTTCCACACGTCGTTGGTGTCGGTATAGGCCACCGGCCACATCACTAGAAAGGCCAGACCCATGGTCGGTACGCGGCAGCCGTAGTGCTTGGCGGTAAAGGCGTGGCCGAGCTCGTGGCAGGTTTTCGCGAAGGTTAACGCTGCGCCGTAGGCGACCGCGCCTTGCCAGGTGAGCGTGTCCATCAGGGTGGCGACAAAGCGGTCGCTCTCGCGGTATGCCGCTACGCCGCCAAGTACGGCGGCCAGTAGCGTCAGCCACCAGAAACCACGGGTAAACACAAAGGCCACCAAGGGCTGAGCGCGGCGCAGCATGCGGTCGGGGCGCACCAGTGGAATACGGAAAAACAGGTAGTTGTGCAGCAACCAGTTGCCCACTGAACCGCGCTGTTTGGCCAGGCTGGCGGCCATGGCGGGGGCGCCGCCGGCCGCCGGTTGCAGCAGGTGTTGGTCACGCAAAAACGTCAGCAAGTCTTGCAGGGCTGAGGTGTCTAGCTCCAGCGTGGTGTCGCGGTTGACCTCGGCGATCACGGCGTCGGGCTGGCCCAGGTGCCAGCGGCTGAGCAGCTCGAAGTTGGGCCAGTCGATCTGGAAAAACAGGTTGCGCGCCGGGTCGTGCAGGGTCCAGCTGGGCTGGCCGTCGCTCAGGCGCGGGCCCGGTTCGATGGTCAGTTCTTCGCGCAAGCCTGGCAGCACAGCGGTCATTCCTAGAGGGCGAGAAACTGGCGCACGGCGGCCAGTGGCCGGCGCAGCACCCAGTAGGCCACCGACACCCGTTCACCGTATACCTTCACCGTGCCTTTCAGACCGATGCGTTGGTCCGACGGCGTAACCAGCGTGGCGCGCACGCGGTAGGCAAAACTGCCGTCGGGGCGCGCGGTAGCGCGGTGACTCATATAGCGAATGGTGCCTTCCAGTGAGGTGAGCGGCGAGGCGGCCAGGTACAGCTGCAAGGGCGCTTGCTCGGCCAGCGGTATGGCGTCGCCAATCGGTATCCAGGCTTCGATTTCCACGTCGTTGGGCGCGGCTACCTGGAGGATTTTTTCGCCGGTTTGCACAGGGCGGCCAATCCATTCGCTGGGGTCGTCGAGCAGCACTATACCGGCACTCGGTGCGATAACTCGCGAGCGTTCGGCCTGGCCTTGCAGGAAGGTGGCCTGGGCTTCTTTTTCGGCGATCTTGCCCAGCAGGGTGGAAATCTGCCCGCGCGCTTGCGGGTCGGTGAGCACCATCTGGCTGGCTTGGCGGTATTCGGCGCGGGCCGTGGCCAGGGCTTCACGGGCTACGGTCAGACGGCTTTCCAGCGGCGCCTGGTCGAAGGAAAACAGCAGTTGGCCGGGCTGGACGGTGTCGTTGGGGCGCACGCTGAAGTCGGCGATTACGCCGTCCAACGGCGCGCGAATGGTGGCGGGGTTGGAGGGCACCAATTCACCCTGGGCCAATACCGTCAACCGCATGGGAATGCTCAGTACGCCGATCACAATCAGCATCGCCAACAGGTAACGGCGCCAGCGCAGCCCCTTGGCGGCACGGGTTTTTTTCCACGGCACCCAACGCACCGGGTTTTGTTGCGCCTGCCAGGCGTGTTGCCAGATATCGCGCCATTCGCACAGCAGCGGGGCCAGCTCCGGCGCCAAGGGTTGATCGCTGGCTAACAGCAGTCCACCGCCTGCCGCGTTCAGCGGCAGCCAGGTGGCGGCAGCGGGCAGCCACTCGTTCCACTCGGCGACGATTTCCGCTGGCAGCGCGGCAACGTCCACGGCCAGCGGCGCCTCGCTTTTATGGGGGGCAGCAAGGTGCTTGGCCAACCGTTGCAGCCATTGGGCGTAGGGCACGTTGCCGTCTACCGACACCACGCCCGACAGCGCGCGAACCCCGCCGTCGGCGAGCCACAAGGCGGCCTGCCGGTAGCTGAGCAAGGCGCGGGTATCGTTTACCAGCAAGAAACCGAGTTCGGCTGTGCTGGCCGCTGCTCGGGCGCGTTGGCCTAGTTCGAGCAGCGTCAGCAGTGGGTTGGTGGGGGTTGTCACGGTACTAGCGACGTCACTCATGTGGCACGGTTACTCACGGCTGTCAGCCCCGCCATGCGGCTGCCGCCAGCGCTGCGGGCGTCACGCAATTGCTGGCTGAGGCCGCTGCGGCCACTGGTTTCCAACGGCGCGGCATTCTGCGCCTGCTTGTTGCCGCTGACCTCGATTTCAAATTGCTGCATGGCTTCGTGGCCGAGCCCGTCTCGGGCGACCACGCGTACCACCAGCTTGCCGCTGAAGCCTGGCGGTGGGGTGCCTTCGAAGCGGCCGTCACGGGCATTGAATTTAAGCCAGGCGGGCAGCGGACGGCCATCCGCCAGGGTGGCGCTGAGTACCACATTTTGTCCGGGCATATTGTGCATAAAGGCTTCGGCATCGACCTGCTTGACGATGCGCTCGCCGCTGCTGGCGGTGAGGTTGTCGATCTGGGTGCCAACGCCTATCCCTTCACCGCCGCTAAACACTTTGCCCGCAGCTGGGCTGAGCAGCTCGGCCATGCCGCCGCTCAGTTCGGCGTTGGGTTGCAAGGCGTCGCTGAACAAGGTTGGAGACGTCCAGGTGTTGCCGCTGCCGAAGTCGAATGCCGGAGGTGGTGTGGTTTGGTCGCCCACGCTTGGTGGCGGTGGCAGCAACGACACCGGGTAGCTAACCGGCGGCAACGGTTCGGGCAGTACGGGCGGGGTTTGGAAACCTTCGTTCGGTGGAGTAGGCGGGGTGGGTGGCGTTAGGCTGCCGACGATCAGCTCGCTCGTGGTGGCATCGCTGGCCACGTTGCCGGCCAGGTCGGTGACGGTGACGGTGACACTGTATTGGCTGTTGAGCACCAAAGTCAGCGCGCCGCTCACTGGCACGGCACTGGCCAGGTCCAGGCTCCAGGCACCGGCGACTGGCACTACGTCGTAGGTGGCGCCGCCGACGGTCACAGTCATTGTTTCGCCGGCGGCCAAGGTGGCGTTGCCGGTGAGCACGGGTGTCAGGCTGTTGCTCTGTAGCGGGTCAACAGTCGGCACGTTGGCGTTGGTGTCGTACACGTAGGCTTGCGACAGCACGGCGCCGTCGTTGCCGGCGATGTCGCTGACCTTCACCTGCAAGGTGTCGCTGCTCACCAGGGTTTGGCCGGCTAACGACCAACTGTCGAGGCCGACGGTGGCGGAGGCCACTGACCAGGTGGCGCCGTTGTCGAGTGAGACCAGCACCTGTTCGCCGGCCGCGAGGTTGGCCGATAACGTACCGGACACTGTTTGGTTGGCCTGGTTGGTGATGAAGTCGCTGCCTGAGGCGCCACTGTCATGATCAAAGCTGACGCTGGCCACGCTGGTGGTCGGGCCGCTGGTGTCTAGCACGTAGGCAGCGCTGGTGGCAGCCCCGGCGTTGCCGGCGGCATCGTTCACCCGCAGTTGCAGCGTATTGCTAGCGGCCAGGGTGACGCCGTTCCAGGTCAGGGTAGTGCCGCTGACTTTGCTGGTGATATCGGTCCAGGTGGCGCCGTTGTCCAGCGAGCCGTAGACCACATCGCCGGCAGCCGGCGCGGCACTAAGGGTGGCGCTGATGGTTTGTGCGGCGGTGTTGGTGATGAGGTCAGTGTTGCTGGCGCCGGTGTCGGCGGATAGTGCGATGCCGCTAAAGCTGATGGTCGGCGCCGTGGTGTCGAGCACATAGGCTTGCGAATAGGCGCTGCCGCTGTTGCCGGCGTCGTCGGTGATGCGCACTTTCAAGGTGCCGCTGCCGGTCAATGTCTGGCCGGCCAGCGACCAGAGGTTGGAGCCGGTGCTGGCGCTGGCCAGCGCCCAGCTGCCGCCATTGTCGAGCGACACATACACGTGTTCGTCAGCCGCGAGGTTGGCCGCCAGCGTGCCGTGGATGGTTTGCGCGGCGGTTTTGGTGATGAAATCGCTGCCGGAGGTGCCGGTATCGGCCGAGAAGTTGGCAGTGGCCACGGTGTTGGTGGGGGCGGTGGTGTCGATGTTCAGGTCTTTGTTGGCGCCGAGCGAACCGGCGGTGCCGGGACTGGCCAGCGTGACGGACGCGGCTTGGTGGCTGCCACTGGCGTCGATGATGGTGGCGCCGTTCAGCGCGAGCGCGCTGGTGTCGCTGTAGTCGAGGTCGGCGCTGTTCTGGCCGGCGCCCACGGTGTAGCTGAACGTCAATGTGCCAGTGCCCGAGCCGCCGGTGTAGGTGGCATTGCCTCCACCGTCGAGCGCCAACGTGGGCGTGCCGCCGGTGGTGTCGACCGTGACGGCGGTGGAGAAATCGACGGTGAGGGTGATTGTCTGGCCGGCGCCATAACTGCCATCGGCGGTGCTGGCGCTGACGCTGGTGATGCTCGGGTTGGTGCCGTCCACCGTTACGCCGGCCGTGCTGCCGACACTGTTAAGCGTGGTCGCGGCGTTGTTACCCGCGCTGTCTTTAAGGGTGCCACCGTTGAAGCTCAGCGCCCCCACGGCAATGCCATCGGCGTCGACATCGCCCTGGGCGACGGTGAGACGGAACAGCAGCGCGCTGGTGCCTGAACCGGACACATAGCTGGCATAGCGAGTAGCGCCACCCACGGTGAGCGCAATGCGCGGTGTGCCGCCGTTGGTGTTGACCGTCACCGCTTCGTTGTAGTTGACGGTGAAGTCGAGCGTGTCACCGGTGTAGTAGGTGGCACTGGCCGGTACCGATACTGAAATGGCCACTGGCGCGGCGGTGTCGACCAGCACATTGGCGGTGCTGGCCACATTGTTCAGCGCGGCGTCCAGCGCGTTACCAGCGACGTCGGTGACGGTCCCGCCATTGGCCGAGAAGCTGCTGACAGCGATGCCATTGCTATCGTTGTCGCCGGCTTGCACGGCGTAGGTGAACACCAGGTCGCCGCTGCCAGAGCCAGACGAATACGTGGCATAGCGCGTGGTGCCGCCAATATCGAGTGCCAGACGCGGCGTGCCGCCGGTGGCGTCGATGTAGACGTTGTCGTCGGCGTGCACGGTAAAGCTCAGCGTGGTGCCCGCAGCGTACGAACCGGCCGCCGGCACTGACACCGAACTCATGGTGGGCGCCGTGGTGTCGATGGTCACGGCCAGCGCATTGGAGGCGCTCGAGGGGTTGCCGGCGGCGTCGGTGGCCGTGACGGTAAAGTTATGGTTGCCGGCGGTGAGTGCTCCGGTTGTGTAGTTCCATGAACCGTCTGTGGCGATCACTGTGCCGATTTGTGCGCCATTGTCGTAAATCTTCACGGTGCTGCCGATTTCCGCAGTTCCGGTGAGCGTGGGGGTGGTGTCTTTGGTGATGTGGTCGGAGGTGGACACGCCTGTGTCCGACGTCGAGGTCAGCCCAGGCGCCGGTGGTGTGGCGGGTGGAGTGATGTCGACCGGTGCGTGGACCGTGATCTCCATGCTGGCGAAGGCCAGTACGCCGCTTGCTCCGGACGTGCCGGCCGAGGTGACCATCAGTTCGGTCATGCCGTTGAGCGTGTTGAATGTGTAGGTTTCGGTGAGGACGCTCTGGCCGCTCTCAACGAGAACCGCACTGTGGTCGACATTGCTGCCGCTGCCGCCGGTGGGGTCGTAGGTGACAGTGCCGTCGACGGCGCCGGTGACCGAGGTCAGGTCAAACGTGTAGCCAGGCGTGATGGTAATGGTAAAACCGCTGGACCAATCAGCGCCCTGGGGGGCGTACACATAAACCGCATTGTTGTAGTAGCTGGTGTAAAAACCTTGCTGACCCGGGTCGCTCGAGCTATTGATTAGCGTGAAGGTCAGAGTCGCGGCGCCCACGGTTTTGGTGAATGAGAACGCCGCATCTGCATACCCGGAGGTCATGTCGATGGTGTTGAGCACATGGTCGTAATCGGTTAGCGCCAGTTCACGCGCCTGAATGTCGCCGGCATGCGCTTCCAGCGTCCAGTCACCGCCCAGGTGGGCCGCGCCGGTCAGGTCGGTGGAAGCTGCCACATCGGCGCCAGTGGCCTGCGCCAAACCATTGAGCAACGCCGTGCTGTCACCGGTATCGCAGCCGTACAGCAGCAGGTCGCCATCGCTGTTCAGTGCGCTGCCCAATTGCGCCAGTTCGGCCTTTACGGTGGCATCGCTCAACGAGGCTTCCGTGACCCGTGCGGTGCCGAGGTCCAGCACGCCTTCGGACCCATGCGACAAAATATGAATGGCATCCAACCCACTCTGGGTCGACGCCCATTGCGCAATCTGCGCCAGCCCATCTTTGCTGCCATCGAACTCGACAATGCCCACGCCATCGCGCACGCCGGCTTCCAGGGTTTTGTAGTCGGCCAGCGAGGTATCCACCAGCACCACTTCTTTCTTGCCGTTGTCTTTGGCGGGCTCTGCTTCGCGCACGGTAACGGCGGGTGGCAGGGCGGGCGCCGCAGCCGCTGCGGCGGCATCCGGGGTTTGTGCGGCGTGGGCGGCATCGGCCACGGCGGCGCCGTCGAACATAAAGCGTTGTTCTAGCGGCAACAGCTGCGAAGTGCGGCGCAAGCGTGGACCACTGGCGGCGTTCAAGGTGGAACGAAGCAGCGACGCGAGGGACTGGGTCATGGCTAACTCCTAAACAACTGTCTGGAACAACGCTGATCTTGTAGGAGCGGCTTTAGCCGCGATGTTCTTGACGGTCAAAAGCATCGCGGCTCAAGCCGCTCCCACCGAAACGATTTACTGCGCGGCGGGTGGGTTCATCACCACTTTGCCGCTCATGCCGGCCATCAATTCGTCAAAGCGGCCGTCGATGACGGCGCTGAGTTTGATCGACTGGGTTACGGCATCCACCCGCGCGCCAATGCGCTGCACTTTGGCGGGGTAGGTTTTGCCGGTTTCATCGATGCTGACTTCAAATGCTGTGCCGGGGCGCAGCCAGACGAGCCAGCGCGAGGGCACGATAAATTCGAGCTCCAGCGTGCTGTCGTCGAGAATTTCCAACAGCGGCTGGCCGGCCTGCACAAACTGTTGTTCGCGGGCTTTTTGCTCGGCAATGCGCCCGGCAAACGGCGCGGTGATCTGGCATTTGCTGAGCAGGGTGCGGTTGGCCGACACCTCCGCCTGTGCCTTTTGCGCTTCGGCTTTGGAGACGTTCAGTTCAACGGCGCCCACCGAGTTCATCTCGGCCAGTTTCTGGTTGCCTTTCCAATTGGCATTGGCGGCCATCAACGCAGCTTCGGCCTTGGTGAGTTGTGCTTGCTGCAACAGGCAGTCGAACTGCACGAGGGTTTGCCCTTGCTTGAAGGAGGCGCCTTCGAGCAGCGGCAAGCGGGTGATCTTGGCACCGATTTCCGCCGACAGCGTGGTGTAGCGCTGTGGCGTTAATTGGGCGCGAATTTCCCGGTTGTCGAGCGCCGACTCACCGGCCGCCTGCGCTGCGCTCGCGAACAACAAACAGGCGAGGGTCAGCGATTTCCAGGCGTTGGCCAACGTCGCTTTCATGGCGTGGCCGTTGT
This sequence comes from Pseudomonas sp. CC11G, assembly GCF_056174845.1. Classification (NCBI taxonomy): domain Bacteria; kingdom Pseudomonadati; phylum Pseudomonadota; class Gammaproteobacteria; order Pseudomonadales; family Pseudomonadaceae; genus Pseudomonas; species Pseudomonas sp. CC11G. The sequence continues at coordinate 50,062 of NZ_JBWBZC010000006.1, read as the reverse complement.
GGCGGGCAGTTGGCCCTGGTTCCAGGTGTGCAGCGAGTTGCCGACGGCGCTGGTGAGATCGGCCAGCGGCATGTTGTCGGAACCGTCGACCTGGGGCTCAAGGCCAAGCGTGGCTTGCAGACGCGAGGCTGCGGCCTGGGCGTTGGACAAGGCCTGGTAACGGCGCAGTTGCGAGAGCACGGCGGCGCTTTGCTGCGACACGCGGTCCAGCGGCGTCAGCTTGGCGGCTTCGGCCTGGTTGCTCACTTGCTGCGACAGGCGTTGGTCGACCCCGGCAATGGCATCGGCTCGGGCCAATTGGCGCGTGGCGTTTTCGTATTGCAGGCGGGCGATATGCAGTTTGGTCAGCACCACCATTTGCGTAGCCATGCGGCGTTGGTCGGCCAGCGCTACGCCAGCATCGGCCAGGCGCATTTGCGCGGGCGCCGACAACAGGCCCATCAGGTTGTAGGAGATCTGCACGCCGGCGTCGGTCCAGTGCTTGTTGATCAGGTACTTGTCGTCGCTGGTGCGGTAGCTGTAGTTGAACGAAATGCCGGGGAACAGTTTGAGCAGGGTGCGGCGGGTTTCTTCCTGGGCGATGCGGGCGTTGTAAATGCCTTCACGCAGGTCGGGGTTGCGCAGCAGGGCGAACTCTTCCAACTGGTCTACGGGCTGCTTGAGCCAGGCGCCGTTGTTGTCTTCGGCCGGTTCCACCACGGTGAAGTTGGCCACCAGCGGCAGGTTGGTCAGGGCGGCCAACTCGACACGGGCGGTGGACAGTTCTTGCTGGATCATTTCCAGCAGACGCAGGTTTTCCAGCAACTGACGCTGGTAGCGCAGCGGCTCCAGCGGCGAACGGATTTTCTCGTTCTCGGCTTTCTGGGCATCGGCCAGCGCCAGTTCGGAGTCGGCGATGGTGGTGCTCAATACCGGCAGCAATTTTTGTGCGGCGACTACACGCCAGTAGGCGCTGCGCACTTCTTCCATCAGGTTGTGCAGGGCCTTGCGGCGGCGCTCGGTGGCAATCAGCGAGCGGTCGGCATTCTGCTTGGCGGCGTAGTAGCTCTGGCCGAAATCCAGCAGGCTCCAGGAAATGCCAATGTCACTGGTGAGGGCTTCGCGGCTGGAGGAAATATACGGGTTGGCCAGCGATGGCTCGCCGGTGACGGAGTCTTCGCTTTTGGAGATCAGGTCGTTGTCGCGGCCGCGGTAACCGGCGGAGGCGATCAGCTTGGGCAGCATGTCGAACTGGCCGACTTCAAAGGTGCCCTGGGCGACGGCTTCTTCCATCGCGTGGTAGCGCTGTTCGGCGTTGTATTTGATGGCCCGGGCGATGGCGCCTTCCAGCGTCAGCGGGCCGCTGAGCGGTTCGACGTCGCGCACCAGTGCGGCCTTGTCGGCGGCCACGGTGGCGCGCACTTCCGGCTCGGTGAGGGCTTGCTTTTCGAAGTTCAGCGACGAGCAACCTGCCAACATCAGCAGACCACTGGCGAAGACAAAGCGTTTGGTAGTGCGCAGGCGTGGTGCTGGAGAAGACAGGTGCATTGAACGATCCCTGAAAAGAAGTCACAACCGCGACCTGTCATTACCAATCCGTGGTCGCAAAGCGGTGTCGGAGTGTAAGCGCAGGCAATTGATAGTGAATAGCCCCGGGGGTTCTAAAGGCCCCGGGTACGAGTAAGCGCCTCGTTCCCGCCAGAAAAAGGCGGCCAAGTATGGGGTGTTCTCAGGCACCTGTATGTCCCTTGAACAAGTGACAAGGCGCGCAACCAACGGTCTGAAAATCGCTTGGAAGCGCTACAGGTCACGGCTGTATTGAGGTGTGAGGCGTCAGCTGAATTGCTGGGCACTGTAGGCAGGTAGACCGTAAGGGCTAAATGTGAACGGATGGTCACATGTGTGAATGACGCGATAGGGATATTTTCAGCGTCTTGATACACGGCCTTTCAATCAATCTGCGCAAACCGCTCCACCAACCAATCGATGAACACCCGCACGCGATTGCTCAGGTGGCGGTTGGGCGGATACAGCACATGAAACGGATACGCCTCTGGTTGCCAGTCGCGCAGGATGTGCACCAGCTCACCGCGCTCGACATGGGCTTTCACCGTGTAGCTGAACGTATGAATGATGCCCAGCCCGGCCAACCCGGCCGCCAGATGGGCGTTGCTTTCGTTGACGCTGACAATGCCTTTGCCCTCGATTACATGGCGTTCATCGCCGCGTTGAAAGCGTGCGGGTATCTGCCGGCCATTGCCGGCGGATTGGTAGGTCACCATCTGGTGGTGGGCGAGGTCTTTGGGGTGCTGCGGCGTGCCGTGGCGTTCCAGGTACGCGGGCGTGGCACAGGTGCTCCAGCTCACTTCGCCAAGGCGGCGCACGGCCAGCAATTGCTCGGCCAGCGGCCCGCCGCGGATCACGCAGTCGACGCGCTCGCTCACCAGATCTACCGGGCGATCACTCACACCCAGGTCCAGCTGGATATCGGGGTAGCGCGCAAAAAAATCCGGCAGGGCGGGAATTACCAAGAGCGTGGCGGTGGAGCCGCCGATGTCGACGCGGATTTTGCCGCGCGGCAGGCCTTGCGCCTTGCTGAAGCCTTGGTCGATGTCTTCCAACTGGTGCAGCAGGCGATTGGTGAGTTGGTAATAGGAGGTGCCGTCGGCAGTTACGGTCAGCCGCCGTGTGGTGCGTTGCAGCAGGCGCACGCCGAGGTGGGTTTCCAGTTCGCGGATCAATTTACTGACGGTGGTTTTGGGTAGGTTCAGGGAATCGGCCGCCTTGGTAAACGACCCGCTTTCCACCACACGGGCAAATACACGAATGGCTAATAGCTGGTTCATTTCTCTCTCCCTAAGCGGAAAACGGCGTGCGCCTGATTGTGCATGAATGTGCACAAACAAAACATTTTCGTCGTATTTTTCTGCTCAATCTTCAGGCCTAGAGTCGGCATCAACGGCTCACCTACGAACCGCAACCCAAACGACTACTGGAGATTCATCATGAGCAACCGACTTGAAGGCAAAATCGCCCTGATCACTGGCGGTACCACCGGTATCGGCCTGGCCTCGGCACAGGAATTCGTCGCCCAGGGCGCTACCGTATTTATTACCGGCCGCCGCCAGGCCGAACTGGACAAGGCTGTCGCCGCGATTGGCCCACGGGCCATCGGCATTCAGGGCGACGTGTCGAAGCTGGCCGACCTGGACCGCATTTACGCCGAAATCAGCGCCAAGGCCGGGCATCTGGATATCCTGTTCGCCAACGCCGGCGGCGGTGACATGCTGCCTCTGGGCGCCATCACCGAAGAACAGTACGAGCGCATCTTCAGCACCAACGTAAAAGGCACGCTGTTTACCGTGCAGAAAGCGCTGCCACTGCTGCGTGACGGCAGCTCGATTCTGCTGACCTCGTCCACCACCTCAGTGCAGGGCACAGAGAACTTCAGCGTGTACAGCGCGAGCAAAGCGGCCGTTCGTAACTTCGCCCGCTCCTGGTTGCTGGACCTCAAACCACGGCGCATCCGCGTCAACGCCATCAGCCCAGGCCCGGTGCGCACTCCAGGCCTTGGCGACCTGGTGCCGGCTGAGCACACCCAGGCGCTGTTCGATCAACTGGCGGCGGTGGTGCCGATTGGCCGATTGGGCGAAGCCGGTGAGATTGCCAAGGCCGCGTTGTTCCTGGCATCCGATGACAGCAGTTTTGTGAATGGCATTGAGCTGTTTGTGGATGGTGGGACTGCACAGATTTAAGTAGGAAACAAAGTAGGGAGGGGGGCTAGATGGCTCCCCGTATTTTGCTGCCCGGTTTTTACTTCCAGTCTTTCCCCATTGATTAGGAGCGAGTCCAGTTTTCTCAAGGACGCGTCTCACAGAGAAAACGCTGCGCACTGCGGACACTACCCGGCACTTATTTGCTGGAGTCGTCCTTGTGAAATGCATACCTTCTGTTATCCCCCGCAAACCGACCTGTCCGCAGGGCGTCCCGCTACTGTTGGCCGCACTCGTGCAGCTCACGCTGGGCCAGGCGCATGCGGCCAACACCGATATCCATGGCCAGACGATCGACACCAGTACGGCGCAGACGGCAGCCATCGAGGCGAAGGCCGGCGATACGGTGCAGGTGACGGACTCGCAGGTGACCACGCAGGGCTCCGCCGCCAGCGCGCTGGCCTCGAGCGGGACGCTGACTGGCAGCGGCCTTACCTTGCGCACCACGGGTGGTGCCGCTTCGGCGGTAGATGCCCGTGACAAAGGCGCCGTCACCCTTACGGACACCCAGGTAACCACCGAAGGCACGGCGTCCGTTGGCTTGCAGGTGCGCAACAGTGGCTCGGTGATTTCCTTGCGCAACGGCAGCATTTCCACCAGCGGCGACATAGGCTATGGCGTGTACGCGGAGCTTGGTGGGCGGGTGGAGCTGGACGATGTGGCGATTAACACCAGCGCCAACAACGGTATCGGCGCGAAGATTTACGACGGCGGTTCGCTCGATTTTGCCGCCACCCATATCACCACCCTGGGTCGCGAGGCCCTTGGTCTGCTGCTGATGGGCAAGGACGCGACTGCACGGGCGCAGGCCCAGGTGAAGGACAGCAGCATCACCACCCGTGGCGACTTGGCTATTGGCATCAGCGTCAATTCGCACGCCAGCGCCGTGGTGCAGGACACCCAGATCAGCACCGCCGGCAACAATGCCGAGGGCGTGTGGCTGGCCAATACGGGCACCGACGCCGTCCTTACGGGCGTGCATATTCGAACCTCCGGCAAGAACTCATCCGGCGTCTCCAGCCAGGGCGGCACGGCGACGTTGCAGAACGTCACTATCACCACCAGCGGTGAGCAATCCCACGGGCTTTACACCAGCGGCGCTACGTCGCGCATCGATGCCACGGGTATCAATATCAGCGTCGAAAACGTCGGCGCCGGCGTGTATGCCGTCAACAGTAGCCAGGTCCATCTGAATACCGGCAGCGTCATCACCCGCAACGGCGGGGTCGGGCTGGCGGCGGCAAGCGGCGGGCATATTGCCGCCAAAACCATCCTGGTGGATGCCCAGGGCAACGGTGCCAGCGCCTCGCTGCTCACTAACGGCGCCAGCCTCGCTTTGGATAACGTCCTGGTCAGTGCCAGCGGCATCGGCAGCACGGCGTTGAGAACCGTGGCCAATTCCAGCAGTCAGGTGAACAAGGCCAGTGTGATTGATAGCAACCTGAGTGCTGCGCAAGGCAGTGCCATCGCCGTGGCGGGCGGGGAACTTGAGTTGAATGTGGAAAACAGTGCGATCAGCGGCCAGCATGTGCTGGATGTGCAAGCCAACGGCTCCGTTGCCCATGGCGCCGTCACGGTCAACGCGCTGAACAGTGAATTGACCGGTGATGTACGCGTGACGGGTGCCAGCACCGGCGCCGCGCAACTGATATTGGACCGCTCGGTATTAACCGGTGCGGTGCATGGGCTGGACCAGTTGGGCGTGCTCGATAGCCGCTGGAATGTCACAGGCGACTCTTCCCTGGGCAGCCTGAACAACCAGGGCACCGTCGCGTTTCAGCCCGGTGCGCCGTTTATGACCCTGACGGTATCGGGCGACCTGACCGGCAGCGGTGCCTTTGTGATGAACACCGACCTGGCCGGTCTGCGCGGCGACTTGCTGAATATTCAGGGCATTACCCACGGCAATCACACGCTGGCCGTGGCCGACTCCGGCAAAGAACCGCACACCGCCAATGGCGAACTGATGCTGGTGGACGGCAACGGCGGCGATGGCAGCTTCGCCCTGGCTGGCCGGCCCCATGTGGACGCTGGCGCGTTCCGCTACACGCTGGAGCAGCAAGGCGATGACTGGTTTCTGCGCAACACTTCGCAGGACCCCGGCCCGGACACTATTTCCGACGGCAGCAATGCTGCCCTCGGCAACCAGGCGGCAGTGGCCACGTTATGGATGGCGGAAATGAACGCCCTGGTCAAACGCCTGGGCGAGTTGCGCATGGGCAACGACAAAGGCGGCGTGTGGGCACGCGGTATCGGCAAAACTTACAAGGTCGACAACAACTACGGCCGCGATTTCGAGCAGACCATTCATGGCCTTGAAGTGGGCGCCGACTCAAGCACCGAGCGCCAGGGCGGCAGGTTGTACATCGGCGGGATGGTTGGGGCCGCCACGTCCCGACAGAATTTCGGCGAAGGGGGCAGCGGCGAAATCGACAGCCAACTGCTCGGCGTCTACAGCACCTGGATCGACGACAGCGGCTATTACGTCGACGCCGTGGGCAAATACAACCGCATGGTCAACCAGGTGAAAACCCTGGCCAACACCGGCGAACGCATCAAAGGCGACTACCACACCCACGGTTACGCGGCCGACATTGAAGTGGGCAAGCACATCGCGCTGGAGCGCGGCTGGTTCGTCGAGCCGCAACTCGAAGCGACCTACACCTTCACCCCTGGCGCCGACTACACGGCGAGCAACGGATTGCGGGTCGTCAGTGACGATGCCCATTCCCTGCAAGCCCGCGCCGGCGGCCTGTTCGGCAGGACTCTCACGCTGGACAGCGGCATGGCCGCACAGCCCTACGTAAAAGCCGCCTATGTGCAGGAGTTTGCCGGGCAGAGCAGCGTCAACGTCAATGGCCACAAACTGCGCAACCAGGTCACCGACTCGCGCGCCGAATTGGGACTGGGCGGCGTGCTGCAAGTGAGCACGAAAACCAAAGTGTCGCTGGATGTGCAGCACACCAAGGGGCACCAGGTGGAAGAGCCATGGGCGGTGAATGTGGGGGTGCGGTATCTGTGGTAGCGCGATCAAAAACTGTTCGTTGACTAATTCCCCCGCCCCCCGCCAAACGACCACTCATCCGCCGAGGTCGTGGTGATCACCACCATCACGTCCTCCGGATTCAAGCCTATCGCGCGTTCCAGCCCTTCAACCAAGCGACGGTAAAAGCGTTGCTTGGTCAGCGTGTCACGCTGTCGGCCTGCGGTAATCGCGATCAACACAAAATCTGCGCTACGTGGCCCACCCAGGTAGTTGGCATCGAAGATCAGCTCACCTATTTCGTGCTGATGGATGACCTGAAATCGGTCGGCTGTCGGAACGTCGAAGGCTTCTACGAGCGCTTCATGCAAGGCGTTTGAAAGCGCCTGCAGATAATCGGCAGACTTTCCTTTGTGTAAAGAAATTCGGGCGAAGGGCATGGGTTATTCCTCTGTGTTGGTGCGAGGCGCATCGGCTGGTACGGCATTCAACAGCTGCATCGCCGAAGCCGCCGTTGGCCAGCCGGAATAGAACGCCAGGTGCGTGATGGCTTCGGCCAATTCATCGCGGGTCAGCCCATTGTCGAGCGCGCGTTGCAGGTGAAAGGGCAGCTGTTCGAGGCGGTACAGGGCCACCAATGCCGCCACGGTGATCAGGCTACGTTCACGGGCAGCCAGCTCGGGGCGCTGCCAGATGTCTGCGAACAGCACGTGCTGCGTGAGCTGGGCAAATTTCTCGGGATAGGGTTCAGCAGGCGAAGGGCGCATGGCGGTTAGCTCGTTTTGATCGATTGACGGAGCTAACGTAGCCGCTCAAGATCGTCCCGAATATCAGATTTAACTGTATGAACAGTTTTGAATAATGGGATGTTTATGCGCCTGCCTACCTTCGACCTCGACGTGTTGCGCACCTTTGTCACGGGGGTGGAGTTCAACAGCTTTGCCAAGGCGGCCGACCGGCTCGGTCGCTCCACCTCAGCGGTGAGTGCGCAACTGAAAAAGCTGGAAGAGCAGGTGGGCACGCCGGTGTTGGCCAAGGCGGGACGCGGCCTGGTGCTCACGCCGGCGGGCGAAACGTTGCTCAGCCAGGCGCGCCGTTTGCTGGAGTTGAACGACAGTATTTTCAGCAGCCTGGAGCAAACACTGGCCAGCGGGCATATCTGTTTGGGGCTGCAGGAGGATTTCGGCGAGCAGTTGCTGACCGACGTGCTGCGCCGCTTCACGCTGAGTTATCCCAACATCAGCCTGGAGGTACGAATTACCCGCAACGCGCCCTTGCTCAGCATGGTGGAGTCTGGCGAAGTCGACCTGGCATTGGCTTGGGAAGGATCGGGCAGCACGCCGTATGCGACACGGCTCGGTGACACACCAATGGTGTGGGTAGGGCCGCCAGATGGCACGCCCCTGAGTCGAGCCGAAGGTACGCCCCTGCCATTGGTGATGTTTGACGCCCCGTGCATTCTGCGTAGCGCCGCCACTGCTGCGTTGGACAAAGCAAAAATACCCTGGCGAGTGACCTTGACCAGCCCGAGCGTGGCCGGCTTGTGGGCCGCCGTTTCTGCCGGGCTGGGCATCACGTTGCGTACACGTTTTGGTTTGCCTCGGCACCTCGCTGTGGTCGCCGACCTGCCGGATATGCCGAGGCTGGGATACGTGCTGCACCGGGCCACGAACGAGCCTGCGCCGATGGTTAAACAGTTGGCGGAGTTGATCGAGCGGTTTTTGCAGGCGCATAGCGCGGGGCAGGAACCTTACGTGGACAACCTTTCTGCTGATAAGGCGCTCTGATGACCGCTATTTACGATGCGCGCGGCAATCGCTACGCCGTGGTCACACCGGCACAGGTAGTTGAGGCTGGCATTCACTTTCCCCTGGTGGCCGAGCAAGCAGCTGCTGGTGCGCCCACCTGGGCCGACGCTGCCATCGCCGCGTTTTGCGACGGCGGCGCAGCGAGCACGTCCACGTTTAAAACCCACGGCACGGACGGTTTGTTGATCGGGCCGTTTCAGCAGAAGGCGCCTTTCGATGTGCTGATCGTCAACACCGATGGCTCGCTCGCCGAGCGCAGCGGCAATGGGCTGACCATCTTCGCCCAGTCGCTTATGGACGCCGGCCTTATCTGCCCCAGCGACACGTTCAGCGTGAACGTGCATCACCACGGGCGTGACGTTCGTTCGCCGGTTTCTACGACGCTCTCCAGTACGGTGCATGACGGCGCTGCCGGTTTCTGGCTGGATATGGGGGCACCAGCTTTCGGCCCGCAAGCGGTGGGCGCGACGGGGCGAGTAACGGCGGCGGAACGTCCCGGCATATACCGGGTTGCCGCTCTTGAGGGCGTGAAACAGGAATGGACACGCAGCGTTTTTGTGCGTCTGGGTAATCCTCACTGTGTGTCGCTGATACAGGATTCTGCCCAGTTGCCGTCGATGGATTGGCTGGCCACGGACGGGCGCGATGCGCTAACCGCCATCGCGTTTTCTTCTGCGCAAGAAAACGCCGGACTAGGCGATCCCTGCGCCAATGGCATCAACCTGCAATGGGCCGTGGCCGATGGTGCGCAACGAGGTTTGGCGCGCGTGTTCGAACGTGGTGAAGGCCCAACCTTGTCGTCTGGCACCAGTGCCTGCGCGGTCGCCTGCGCCCTGTGGAAAAGCGGTGACATTAGTGCGGGGGATATCGAGGTGGTCATGCCCGGCGGCACAGCGCCAGTTCAGTTGGTGGAGCACAACGGCAGCCTGGAGAAAGTGTGTCTATTCGGCGTGGCGCAACGGTTGAGTGGGGATAACAACGCGCATCGACGGTAGGCCAACCAGCCAGTTACCCTTCACCATCCCCGCTACCCGGCTTCTCCCCATGCCCGACGACTTCCACGGCAGCTGCCTGTGCAGCGCCATCCGCTACGAACTGCGCGCCCGCCCCAAAGCGGTTTCCCACTGCCATTGCAGCCAATGCCGCAAAGGCCATGGCGCGGCCTTTGCCAGTTATGGCAGCGTGTTGCGTACCGACTTGCTGATTACCCAGGGTGCCGAACTACTAGCATCGTATGCATCCTCCGAAACGGTGCTTCGCCAGTTCTGCAGCCAATGCGGCTCGTCGTTGTTCTGGTCGAAAACGTCGGGTGAATTTGGCGGCTGGATTTCCATCGCGCTGGGTACGTTGGACTCGCGCTTTACAGCTGAAAAACAGCAGCATGTCGAAGTCAGTTCCAAGGCCGCGTGGTATGCCATCGAGGACCATTGGCCGCAGTCTCGATAGCCCCTTTTTGTCTCGCCAATACGGAAGCCCGCCATGCTCTCCCATGTGTTTTTAGGTATCAGTGATTTCGACCGCGCCTTGGCCTTCTACTCGCCGTTGTTGGCGGAGTTGGGGCTGGTGGTGAAGTTCAGCGATGCGAGCAAACCCTGGGCCGGCTGGATGTCGCCGGCGGCACCGCGGCCGCTGTTTGTGATTGGTGCGCCGTTCGATGGGCAGGCCAATCAGCCGGGTAATGGGCAGATGGTGGCGTTGCTGGCGCCCTGCCGCGAGGCGGTGAGAAAGAGCTATGCGGCGGCCATGGCGCACGGTGGCACTTGCGAGGGCGAGCCGGGCTTGCGGCCGCAGTACCACGCGGATTATTACGGCGCTTATTTTCGTGACCCGGATGGCAACAAGCTGTGCGTGTGCTGCCACCAACCAGAGTGAGTTTGCCTCACTGCAAAAACGCGTCGTCTATCGGCACGCGGTAACCGGTGGCTAGGCGATTGGTTTCGTTGGCCATGCCGATCACCGCTTGCAACTCGCCAAATTGCGCATCGGTCATACCGGCTTTGCGCGCGCTCGCGGTGTGCGAGGCGATGCAGTAAGCGCAGTTGTTGGTGACGCTCACGGCCACGTAAATCAGCTCTTTGGTGAGTGAGTCCAGGGCGCCGGGGGCCATGATGTGCTTGAGGCTTTGCCAGGTGCGTTCGAGGTTGTCGGGGTGGGCGGCCAGGCATTTCCAGAAATTGTTTACGTCGTCGACCTGGCGGGTTTGCTTGATGTCGTCGTACACGGCACGTACGCGCGAATTGGCATTTTCATATTCGATCAAGTGCTTGGACGTCATGTTCTTATTCCTAATATGTTTTGGCAGCTTCGTCGAAAACCACTGACGTTTTAACGCTACCAAGGAGAGGAACAGATGTCATTGCGCATTCTTGTCATTGCTGCCGCTGCTGCGTTGCCCCTTTTCACCGCGCCCGCCAACGCCGCCGAGCCGGGCTTGTGGAAGGTGTACGACAGCCTGAAAAGCCACCAGTGGGTGGACCTGACCCACAGCTACAACGAGCAGATTCCGCACTGGAAAGGCTTCGAGCCGGCTCAGCGAAAAACCCTTTACACCATCGAGAAAGATGGCTTTCAGGTGGACCTCTATACCCACGTCGGCCAGTGGGGCACGCATATCGATCCGCCCGCGCATTTCCATACCGGGTTGCGCACCGTCGACCAGATTCCGGTGAAAGAACAGCTGCTGCCGCTGGTGGTGCTGGATATCCATACCCAGGCGGAAAAGAACCCGGATTACACCATTACGCTCGATGACGTGAAGGCCTGGGAGAAACGCCACGGCACCATTCCGGCCGGCTCGTTTGTGGCGCTGCGCACCGATTGGTCGAAGCGCTGGCCGAGCCAGGAGAAAATCCAGAACGTCGACGCCCAGGGCGTGGCGCACTATCCGGGGTGGAGCAAAGAGGTGCTGACGTACCTCTACGAAACCCGAAAAATCACTGCCTCGGGCCATGAGACCACCGACACCGATCCGGGCCTTGCAACCAGCAAGGACGATTACTCGCTGGAGTCGTACATCCTGAGCAAAGACCACTACCAGATCGAGTTGCTGACCAACCTCGACCAGGTGCCCGAGGCCGGCGCGCTGGTGGTGGTGAGCTTTCCCAAGATTGAAAAGGGCACGGGTTTTCCGGCGCGGGTGTTTGCGATAGTGCCGTGATCGAACGGCGTGTTTAGCGGGGCGCCGGTTCGGCCCCGCTGAATGCCGCCACAATCTGCTCCTTCAACCAGCGCAGCCCCACGGCCATATCCTGCTGCTTGTGCCAGATCAGGCTCACCTGCACCGCGGGCATCTCCATCGGCATCGGGAAAATCTGCAGCGCGTACTGGTCGGCGAAGTGTTCGGCCAGTTGCAGCGGCACGGTGCCAAGCATGTCGGACTGCGCCACGATGGCCGGGATGGCGAGGTAGTGCGGCACATACAGCTGCACCTTGCGCCGCACCTTGGCCGAGCCCAACACGATTTCCAGCGGTGAACCCCGACCGGCGCGCGAGTGCACGGAAACGTGGTTGCAGTCCTGATACAGCGCTAGCGACAAATCACCGCTACACAGCGGATGGTCGCGCCGGGCGATCACGGCCAGTGCCTGTTCGCGCAGGGGCTGGTAGAGCAGGTCGTCGTCATCGAAGTGCAGGTAGTCCAGCGCCAGGTCCAGCTCACCGGTTTTCAGGCGGCGGGCGAGGGTGTCGGCATCGTCCAGTTGCACCGAGAGCACCACGCGCGGCGCCACGGCGTGGATACGTGCCAAGAGCGCCGGCAGGAACACGGCCTGGGCGTAGTCGTTCATCGACACGCGAAAGGTCAGCTCGGCATCCAGGTCGATGGCCGCTTGCGGGCCCAAACCGATCCGCAGCAAGTGCAGGGCCTGGCGCACCGGGCCGTATAAGGTGTGCGCGTGGGGCGTCGGCACCATGCCGCGGGCGGTGCGCTGGAACAGCGGCTCGCCCAGTTGCTGGCGCAAGCGGGCGAGGGCGTTGCTGACGGTGGATTGGCTAAGGTGCAGACGCAGGGCGGCGCGCGAGAGGTTTTGCTCCTGCATCAGGGCGTCGAACACCAGCAGCAGGTTCAGGTCGAGCTGACGCAAATTCGTGATCATGAATAAAGCTCTTTCTGAATATCCATTGGATGGATAATTACTGGGTGCCTAAGCTCGGGTCAACTCCTCGACCGAAGGATTGCCTGATGAAGTTCGATACCGCTGCCTTTCGCGCCCGTTACCGCGCAGACATCCACCCCCGTTACAACGCCTGGCTGCATGGCGGTTTTGTGCTGCTGTTCGGGGCGATTTGCATCGGGCTGTTCTGGAGCCATGCGCACAACGTGCAGCCCTGGGAATGGCTAGCCATTCCGGTTGCCGTGCTGTTTCAGAACTGGGGCGAGTACATGGTCCACAAGAACATGGGCCACCGTAAGCACGCTTACAGCGCGTTGTTTTACAAACGCCACACGGGTGACCACCACAGCTTTTTCGCCCAGGGGCAGATGGCGTTTGAAACCCGGCAAGACTGGCGCGTGATCTTCTTTCCGCCGTGGCTCATCGTGGTGTACGCCTTGGTCACGCTGGGTGTGTGGGCGCTACTGAGCCTCTTCAACAGCAACGTCGCGGCCTTGTTCAGCGGCGCCATGTTGCTGGGTTACCTGAGCTACGAAATTCTCCACGCCTGCGAACACCTGCCCGAGCACCACCCGGTTTCACGCTGGCCGTGGGTACGGCAGATGCGCCGGCTGCACGAGCTGCACCATGCCCGCGAGCTGATGCATACGCATAACTTCAATATCGTGTTCCCGCTCTGGGACTGGGTGTACGGCACGCTGTACTGGGCGCCCGAAGACGCCTCGGAAAACCCAAGCGCCAGCCGTGTAATGCAGCACTACGTGGATATTCAGCGCGCCCCGGCCGAGGTGTTTGCCTACGTCAGTTGCCCGACCCGCTGGCACGAATGGCACCCCTACCACGTGGCGATCAAAGGCCCGAAAGGTTCGCTGCCGGCCGGCAGTCACTTTGAATACGAAGGCGGGCGTGCGGGCGCCTTGAGTTGGGATGTATTGGAGGTGCAGCCCGGCCAACGCTGGCAAGCGAAGGCGCGCGGCAAGTACGGGTTGGCGATGGTGGTGACCTACGACTGCACCGCCACGGCCAGCGGCACGCGGTTTACCCGCACGCTGGAATACCGGTTTGCCCACTGGATAGGGCGCACGGCGGACCGGCTGTTTGTGCACAAGCGCATTGAGCAGGATTCGGTTGAGCTGCTGCAAAAGCTCGGGCAGGTGGCGGAGCGGGTGTTGCCAGCCCTTGCGTGACGGTCCGCGGGCGGCAATCCTTCCTTTTTTGGACTTTATGCTAAATTATGAGCTGGCAATAATTATGGCTAATCCATAAAAGAAGGTAATTGCATGAGCAGCATTTTCCGGCGCCCTGCACTGGCCGAACAGATGGCCAATCAGCTTCTCAATCCGGGCGTCCTCGACGAAGGCTTGCGATCCGGGCTGTTTTTGTCCGGACCACGTCGGACCGGTAAAACAACTTTCCTCAGAAGTGACCTCATTCCGGCGCTGGAAGAAGCGGGCGCGCTCGTCATATACGTGGACCTTTGGAGCGATACGCTGGCAAATCCGGCGACGCTGGTTCACAGCGCCATAAGCAAAACATTGAAAGAGCTGCAAACACCGGACTCCTCAGTACTTAAGGTGCTGAAGCGGGTTAGCGGTGCAGATATAGGCGCTGCGGGATTCAAATTCGGTTTCAAACTCGACAGCATTGGCACGCCTGATGGGCCGACATTGGCGCAGGCACTAACCGAAGTTGTCGACCAAGCGAAGACCAACCTGGTACTGATCATCGACGAAGTGCAGCACGCCATTTCCACCGAGGACGGCAACCAACTACTTCTGGCACTCAAAGCTGCCCGGGATCAGATTAATCCACGCCCGGATACGCCGGGTTTTTTTCTGTTTATCGGAACCGGCTCGCACCGGGCGCAAGTGAGCGAACTCACTGCAAAGCGCAACCAAGCCTTTTCCGGTGCCACCTCGACCGCCTATCCAGTGCTAAACGGTGAGTACGTCGCCTTCTTGCTCGAGCGACTGGCGATGACAATGCGAAAGGAAAAATTGCCCTCGCTCAACGTTGCCATCCAAGCCTTTAACACCCTGGGAAATCGGCCGGAAGAAATGCTTAAAGCGTTGCGCGAATTGATGCAGCACGACGGTAATCCTGACTTGCTTCTACCCGTTATTGCCTCGACGTTACGCTCGTCGGCTGCTGGTGTTGAGCTGGAAAAGGTCGAGCAGTTAGGCAGCCTGGCACAGGCCATTTTCAATAAGATTGCGGCAACTGACGGCGATGCTCGTGGCATCTTTTCTACTGAGGCGGCGGCGGAGTATTCAAAAGCTATTGGTCGAGAGGTCCGCGTCGAGGAAATTCAACCCGTCGTACTGGCCTTGGTCGCAGAGAACATCATCATGCGACGTGGGCATGGGATTTATGCGATTACCGATCAATTTGTGCAGGATATCTGGCGAGAAGAGCAGGCATTGATCGAGGTTACCTAAGCCGGGCAGCCATAGCGTTTACCCGATGCAGCAGTGTTTTCGGCTGGCACTCTTCCGCCCCTCGCATAAACTCAAATCGCGGATGACTACCCCCGGGTTGCCCTCACCAGCGAAGCACTATGACCGATAAAACACTGTCTACCGACAACACCGCGCCAAGCCGTTCAAGCGTGGCGTTGACGCGTGCTTCGCTTTTCAAATTTGCCGGTCTGTTGATCGCTGGTTTTTTGTTCGCGGTGTATCTGCTGATTTATCTGGCCCACGACCTGGACAGCACGGAAGAAACCGAAAGCGCCTTTTACACCGAGAAAGCGATGCAGGCGTTTGAGAAAACCCTGCGTTCCACGGTGAAGGATTACGCCTTCTGGGGTGATGCCTATAAGCACCTGCACACGGAGGTGGACACCGATTGGGCCTATGTACGGCAGAACGTCGGCGCCACGCTGTATGCCGATTTCGGTTTTCAGGGAATCTTTGTAGTCGATGAATCCGACCGCACGGTTTACGCCGTCATTCGCGGTGAGTTGCAGCCTGTTCAGGCCACCGACTGGCTCAAGCAGTCGTTTGCAACCCTCCTCAGTCAGGCGCGGGCCAATGCCGAAGCGCAAGCACCGGTCACGGCTTTTGTCGACATCAATGGCAGTCCCGCGCTGGTCGCCGCCGCGCCGATAACGCCGGGAACCGACCCCACCGTGGTGGCTGATGACCGGCAGCCATCAGTAATGATCTTTGTCGATATTCTCGACGCCGCGAAATTGGAGGAGATAGGCAAGGACTACGGAGTAGAAGGCCTGCGTATCGCGACGGGCGACGAGCGTTATGGGCCGGCCAGTTTTCCGCTGGGTGAAAACGGTGTGGCCGGAAGCCTGCGGTGGGACCCGGAGCGGCCCGGGCAGCGCTTGTTAAGTTTGGGCCTGCCGCTGCTGGGCATTACCGCCGTGCTGGTGTGCCTGATGGCCTGGGTGTTGTTGCGCCGCACCACGGCCGGCGCCCAGGCGCTGGATGCCAGTTATGCCTCGCTGCAGCGCAGCCAGGGTGCGTTGGCTACCAGCGAGGCACGGTTTCGCGACATCGTTGAGATCAGCTCGGACTGGATCTGGGAAGTGGATAACGACTGGCGCTTCACCTATCTCTCCGAGCGTTTCGAGGAAATTACCGGGTTGGCCCGCGACGCCTGGTTGGGCACCACCATCGACAACCTGTTGTGCACCGAAGCCGGCACGGTGTCGCAGTGGCTAAGCACCGCCAACCGGCGGGCCGACAACAGCGTGCACTGCCGCTACGTCGACACCCATGGGCACGAGCGCATTACTCGCGTGTCAGCGCGGGCCATGGGCGCGCACGGGTTTCGGGGTACGGCAACGGATGTCACCGGCGAGGTGGAGGCGCGGCGCCAGATCGAGTTTCTATCCCAGCACGACGCCCTTACCGGGCTGCCAAACCGCACCTGCCTGCAGGCGTTTCTCGACGACAAACTCCAGGCGCTATCTACCCAGGAAAAACCGCTGGTGTTGCTCAGTCTGGACCTGGACCGCTTTAAACCGGTGAACGATTTGCTCGGCCATGCGGCGGGTGATCGGGTGCTTAACGAAGTGTCCCGGCGCCTGACCGAATGTGTTCGCCAGGAAGACCTGGTGGCGCGAATTGGCGGCGATGAATTCGTGTTGATCCTCTGCGACCTAAGCGACCAGAACAATGTGGAAACGCTGTGCAAACGCGTGCTGGATTCCATCGAACAACCTTTCGAAATCGACGGGCAACAGACCTTTATCAGCGCCAGCATCGGTATTGCGATGGCGCCCAACGACGCTCTCGAGGCGAGCGAGTTGCTGCGCTATGCCGATATTGCGCTGTATGAAGCCAAGGCCGGTGGGCGCAGTACCTGGCGGTTTTATTCCGGCGATATGAACTCCAAGATCGTCGAGCGCCGGCGGCTGGAAACCGACCTGCGCTTCGCCATCAAACACGACGAATTACGGCTGCACTTTCAACCGCGCTATCGCATCAGCGATGGCCGTATGGTGGGCGCCGAAGCGTTGGTGCGCTGGCAGCACCCTGAGCGCGGGCTGATTCCACCGGATACGTTTATTCCAATAGCCGAGCAGACCGGGCTGATCATTGGCCTGAGCGATTGGGTGATCAGCACGGCTTGTCAGTACGCGGCGCAGTGGCCGGCGCATCTGTTTATCTCCATCAACCTGTCCCCGATTGAATTCAAAAGCGGCGGTCTGGTCGAGCGCATTCAGCAGACGCTTGCCGTCTCGGGGCTGAAGCCGGCGCGAGTGGAATTGGAGATTACCGAGAGCGTGATGCTCGACGATGCGGACGGCGCGCTGGCGCTCATGCACACCCTGAAAAACCTCGGCGTGCGCCTGGCCATGGACGATTTTGGCACCGGCTATTCATCGCTCAGTTACCTGCGCACCTTTCCCTTCGACGGCTTGAAAATCGACCGCAGCTTCTTGAGCCGGTTGGGTGAGAGTGAGGACGACAAAGCGATCATTCTGGCCATCGTCGGCCTCGGTCATGCCCTGTCACTCACCGTGACGGCCGAAGGTATCGAAACGGCGGAACACCTGAAGATGCTCAAGGCCGTGGGCTGCGATGAAGGGCAGGGCTATTTTCTGAGCCGACCGCTGGATATAGAGGCTTTTAACGCGCTATTGCACGCGTCTGAAACCAGCGTCTAACGGTGCGCACCCTTAATCGAACGCGCCGTTGACTACCTCGTAAATGAGGCCGGTAGCGATGGCCACCAGAATCAGATCAGTACCCGCCTGCTGCCACTCATAGCCGCTGTAACGCGGCAGCTGGCCGAGCAAACGGTTGTCGAGTTTTTTGGCGATGCCTGGGGGCAGCGGCTTGCCCCTCGCCAGGTTTTTCTGAATGCCCGGCGGCAGCGACGAGGTCGGCGCCCAGTAATCGCGATGACTGCCCAGCACACCGAGCACGCTGCTGCGGTCGATGCTGGGGCCGCCGCTCCAGTCATCGTCGTCACCGCCTTTTTTACCCTGGCCGTTCTGGGCATTGCCTTTGCCGTTGTTGTGGCCCTTGCCGTTGCCTGGGTCGGCGTTGGTGAGAACAGAGCCGAGGCTTACCGCGACGCAGATACAACCTATCAACAACCGGCGAAACTTCATGACACTTACCCTCATGTTGAATCGAACCCCGGGTGTGCTGAGCACACCCGGCGGCGCATCTAAAACTGCTCGGCCACCATCCGGAACGGATACGGCGCCGCCTTGTATTTGCCCAACCGTCCACGCTTGGGCAGCTTCACTTCTTCCTGGTCGGCGACGTTCTGATAGGGAATCTGCTTGAGCAGGTGGGTGATGATATTCAGGCGCACGCGCCGTTTATCTTCCGAGTTGGCCATGTACCACGGCGCCCAGGAGGAGTCGGAGGCGGCGAACATATCGTCGCGGGCGCGGGTGTAATCGTCCCAGCGGCCGTACGATTTGATGTCCATGGGCGAGAGCTTCCACAGCTTGCGCCCGTCGGTGATACGCGCCTGCAGGCGGCGGGTTTGTTCCTCTGCGCTTACTTCCAGCCAGTACTTGAGCAGGATGATACCGGACTGCACCATCACTTTTTCAAACATGGGCACCACCTTGAGAAAGTTGTGCGACTGCTCTTCGGTGCAAAAGCCCATTACCCGCTCCACGCCGGCGCGGTTGTACCAACTGCGGTCGAAAATCACCACTTCGCCAGCTGCCGGTAAATGGGCGAGATAGCGCTGGGCGTACATCTGGGTTTTTTCCCGCTCGGTGGGCGCCGGTAGCGCCACCACTCTGAACACCCGCGGGCTGACGCGTTCGGTAATGGCCTTGATGGTGCCGCCTTTGCCGGCGCCGTCGCGCCCTTCAAACACGATGCATACTTTCAAGCCTTCCTTTTGCACCCACTGCTGCAGCTTCACCAATTCGATATGCAGCTTCTTCAGCTCGGCGTCGTACACCTTGCGTTCGAGGCGCTCTTCAACCGGGCTTGGAGTAGGTTTCGCGGATTTTTTTGATTTGGCCATTGCGCCCTCCATGGGTGGAAAACCGAGAGGGCTGAGTATGGTTCAAGCCAGCAATTTTGCTCGCTACTGCTCAGTAGGCCGCTCATATCGCCGCTGAATACGCTCCAGCTCGCCGGAATAACGCAGTTGTTCCAGGGCCCTGGCCCAGGCCTGAACCATCTCGTCATCGCTGTCGCGGCTAAAGGCGATGTACAGCGAGGCGCGGTAGATCTCAATGGGGATTTGCCGGAGAAAACCGCGGCCGATGCTCAGTTGCCTGCTGTAGTAGGCGACGCCTGAATCCGTGTCGCCAACGATGAAGTCGGTGCGCCCGGCCAGCAGCATACGGTACAGCTGCTCGCTTTCGCCGGCGCTGGGGTCGAGGTTGGTAAAACCCATCGCGCGCAGTCGGTTAGGTACCAGCCCGGCATGGCGGGTGGTGAGCTTTTCGGCCTGCTGCAATTGCTCCAGCGAATACACCGGCGGGTGGCCATGGGCCAATTGCCAGGGGTGAATGGACTCTTCCACGATGGGGCCCACCCACTTGTACAACGGCTCACGCTGCGGCGTGCGGAACATGGAATACAGGATGGTTTTGGGCCGGATTTGCAAGGTTTGCGTGGCACGCATGCTGGGCAGCACCACGACCTCAAAGTGGTCACCGGTGAGCGCCATGATGGCCTGCACGATTTCAGTGGCCATGCCGGTGAGCTGATTGTTTTCCACGTAGTTGTACGGCGCCCACTCTTCGGTAACCACCTGGTAGGGCTCGGCTTGGGCCTGGGTGCCGAGCAGCAGGCAAAGCAGGGTGGTAGCGGTGGTCAAATACTTCACGGGGTCGGCGTGGCGCTCTGTGGGGGACAGGGCAAGCGTAGACGCTCACGCGCGCGGGCGTTTCACCGGTCAGCCGTTAACCACGGCTTTTGTCGCCAGCGCATAGCGGTTCTTGCCGGCATGCTTGGCGTCGTACAACGCCTGGTCGGCACGGCGCATCAGGCTGAATAGCGACTCGCCGGCGGCGTGGTCTGCCAAGCCAATGCTGATGGACAGCCGGGCGCCGTACAACTGGTTGGCGTGCACGGTGTCGACGATGCGCTGCGCCAGTTCCTGCGCCGCAGCACTGTCTTGCACCTGCGCCGCCACGGCAAATTCCTCACCGCCCAGGCGCGCGAAGTTATGCCCCAGGCTTTGCTCGCGCAGCACCTTGGCGATTTCCACGAGCACCCGGTCGCCGACGTCGTGGCCGAAGCTGTCGTTGATCTTCTTGAAGTCGTCGATATCCAGCATCAGGAAAAACAGCGGCATGGGCGTGGCGCCGTCCACCACGCTGGCGGTGAGTCCTTCCATAAAGGCGCGGCGGTTGGGCAGGCCGGTGAGGGTGTCGCGGTAGGCCATGTCGTGCAGCTGGTGCTGCAGGTCGAACACGTCTTTACGGATGCGGCACAGCTCGGTGCAGACCATGGTGGCGATCAGCAAACTGCCGATGATCAGCAACAGCGTCAGGGTTAAGTCCAGCCGGGTGGCAAAGTGCGGTTGCATCACCGCAAACAGCGTGGCCCACACCGCGAGCCCGGTGCACAGCGCCTGCCAGGGCTTGGCGTGCATGGCCGATACCGGCAGCCCGAACATCAGGCCGATGGGCAAAAACCAGATAAGAGGATTGCCGAAGGCCAGCGCCAACGAGCCCAGGCATGCCGTGCAGGTGCACACCAGCAGCATGCCGCTCAGCCACAAGGCGTGAGTGGTGCGAGCGCGGTAGGTGATGTAGCAGACCGCGCCGGCCACCAGGCAATACGCGTAGAGCCACGGCGAAATGGGCTGAAAGGAATTGGCCACCACCAGCACGAGCGTGCACGCCACCACCGCCAACACTTCGCTTGAAACCACCAACGGGCGCAATTGAGCAAAGGACTTCTGCTCAAGACTTTCTTCAGTTGCGTGCACGCTTGACTACCTCGCCGGCTGCGCGACTGCAGCAACAACCGGGATCTAAGAACGTTTTGTAGCGACCGGCGCAGGGCCATCACTCACCGCCGTACTGATTAACACGGCGGTAGCGGGGCAGGCTAGTGGGGAGATGTTTCGCGGCGTGGTGTGGAACGCCAGTGCTTTATTCAGGGCGCCAGGCTGCGCAGCACCAGATTGGTCGCCGCATGCATGCCTTTTTCCAGTTCTTCCCAGGAGCGTTGTTCCAGGCAGTGGGCATTGGTGTACGGCAGCAGCACTTCGGCGGCGCCGTCGGTGACTTCGTCCAGCGGGGTTTTTCGTTCGAACTCGCCGGCCTGGCGGCCATCCTGAAGGATCCGTTCGAGCAGAATGTAGAGCCTCGCCTGGTGGCCCGTGGCGGTGCACCACTGGCCTTCGACGGCTGCGACGATCACTTCGTTAGTGGCTTTCTTTACCACCAGCAGCTCGTGGCTGAGTTCCAGCGCGGTTTTCATAAACAGGCGGAAGCGCCGGGTGGGCGACAGGTCCTGTTCCACGACTTCGCGCAGCTTTTCGCCGAGCGCTTCCAGCGTCGCGGCGCAGATGGCCTCGCCAATGGCCTGTTTGGATTCAAAGAACCGGTAGATATAGGCCGTGGAAATGCCCATGGCTTTGCTGATGTCGGCCACCGAGGTTTTGCGGTAACCGAACTCGCGAAACAGCTCATCGGCGACGCGGATGATTTGCGCCCGCCGATCATGCTCCGCCGGGCCGCGTTGGCCGGAGACGGGGAGGGCGCTGGATTCGGGTTCGTTGTGCATAGGCCTGCTAACGGGGTGGACGCGAAGTGGGGGATTCTAACTCAATCGGACGATGGCGCCGCCCTGCGACACCATCCTCCTCGTGGCTTAACGCGCTTCCTGGCCCGGCGGTTTCACCTTGAACCAGATGGCATACAGCGCCGGCAGAAACAGCAGGGTCAACACCGTACCAATCGCCGTACCGCCAATCAGGGTGAAGGCCATCGAGCCCCAGAACACCGAGAAGGTCAGCGGAATAAACGCCAGCACGGCGGCAATTGCGGTGAGGAGTACCGGCCGTGCGCGCTGCACCGTGGCTTCCACAGCGGCATGGTACGGGTCCAGTCCCTCGGCCTGATTGGTGTGGATCTGGCCGATCAGAATCAGCGTGTTGCGCATCAGAATGCCGGACAGCCCGATCAGCCCGAGAATCGCGTTAAAGCCAAACGGCTGGTTGAACAGCAGCAGAATCGGCACCGTGCCCACCAGGCCCAGCGGGGCGGTGAGCATCACCATCGCCATGGCGGCAAAGCTGCGTACCTGGATGATGATCACCACGAGGGTGAACAGCAGCATCAGCGGGAAGATCGGTGCCAGCGCGTTGTTGGCTTTTACCGATTCCTCGATATTGCCGCCCATTTGAATCTGATAGCCCGCCGGCAACGCCGCGATGATCGGTTGCAGCTGCGCCTGTAATTCCAATGACACCTGCGGCGGTTGCAGTTGCTCGTCGATATCGCCGCGCACAGTGATGGTGGGAATGCGGTTGCGCCGTTTGAGAATCGGGTCTTCAGCGCGCACTTCCACGTGGCCGATCTGGCGAATGGGCACGCGCTGCCCGGTCTTGCTGGTCAGGGTCATGTCTTCAATACGGGCGGGGTCGAGGCGTTCCTCGTCCTGGGTGCGGGCCATCACCTCCACGGTGCGGATGTCTTCACGCACCTGGGTGACGGCGGTGCCCGTCAGCAGAAACTGCAGCTGCTGCGCCGCTTGCGCCGAGGTGAGGCCCAGTACCTGCAAGCGATCCTGGTCGAGCACGAAATGCAGGGTCGGTTGTTTCTCCGTCCAGTCGGTATTTACCTGGCGCATGTTCGGGTTGTGGCGCATCACCTCGGCTACCTGCTGGGCGATGCCGCGCAGTTTTTCGTTGTCTGGGCCCATCACGCGAAACTCGACGGGGAAGCGAGTGTAGGGGCCGAACACTAATTGCGTCACGCGCACCCGTGCTTCGGGCACCAGTTGTTTTTCCACCTGGGCACGCATGCGCCATTTAAGAACGTCGCGGGCCTCGGCGTTGTCGGTCAGCACAATCAATTTGGCGAACGACGGGTCGGGCAGTTCGGGGTTATAGGAGAGGAAAAACCGTGGCGCGCCCTGGCCGATATAGGCGGTGACAATCTTCGCCTCCGGCTGCGCCCGTAGCCACGCCTCGACCTTTTTGGTCGCCTCACTGGTGGCATTGATGGAGCTGCCTTCGGGCAGTTGCACTTCAATCAGCAACTCCGGGCGGTCGGAGCTGGGGAAGAACTGTTGTTTGACCGAGCCCATGCCGATGATGGCGAGAAAGAACAGGGCGAACACGCCGCCGGCTACCCAGTATTTATGGGCAATGGCGGCACTGATCAGCCGGCGCAGGCGTTGAAAATTCGGGGTTGAGTAAATGGCCGCATGGCCGCCTTCGATCTTCTTGATATCCGGCAGCAGTTTCACCCCCAGGTACGGGGTGAAAAACACCGCCACCACCCAGGAAATAATCAGCGCAAAGCCGACGATCCAGAAAATATTGCCAGCGTATTCACCGGCCGTGGAACGAGCAAAACCCACCGGCATAAGGCCGATTACGGTCACTAATGTGCCGGCCAGCATGGGCGCGGCGGTGTGGCTCCAGGCATAGGCGGCGGCCTTTGCCCGCGAATAGCCTTCTTCCAGTTTCACCACCATGATTTCGATGGCGATGATGGCGTCGTCCACCAACAACCCCAGGCCGAGAATCAGCGCGCCGAGGGTGATGCGGTCAAATACCCGGCCGGTGGCGAGCATCACGATCAGCACGGCTGCCAGGGTCAGCGGCACAGCGGCGGCCACCACAATGCCGACCCGCCAGCCGAGGCTCAGCAGGCTGACGATCATCACCACGGCCAGGGCCACGAAGAACTTGATCATGAATTCGTCGACCGACTCGGTGATATTCACCGCCTGGTCGGTCACCTTGCTGAAGCTAAACCCCTGCGCGAGGTTGGCGGAAATATTCTGTTCCTCAGCCTTGAGCGCCTTGCCCAGGTCCAGGCCGTTCCAGCCTTCCTTCATCACCACGCTGAGTACCAGCGCCTCTTCGTCGTTGTGGCGAATGATGTAGGTGGCCGGGTCTTCATAGCCGCGTTTTACTTCGGCGACGTCGCTCAGTTTCAGCGTGCGGCCCTGGGAAGCGGCGATGGGCGTATTGCGGATTTTTTCGAGGTCATCGAACGCGCCGTCCAGCCGCACAAATACCTGCGGGCCTTTGGCCTCGATGGCCCCGGCGGGGGTGATCGCATTCTGGTTATGCAGTTGGGCGAAGATGTCCTGGGCATTTACACCGAGGTTGGCCAGGCGCGAATAGGAGAACTCGACAAAAATTCGCTCCGGGCGCTCGCCGAGAATGTCGACCTTTTTCACGCCCGGCACTTGCAGCACTTGCTGGCGTACTTCTTCGGCCTGACGGGTCAGAAAACGGTGGGGCAGGCCGGGGGCTTTCAGGGCGTACAGCGCAAACGACACATCCGAGTATTCGTCGTTAACGTAGGGCCCGAGCACGCCTTGCGGCAATTTGCGGGTGTCGTCGAACAGCTTTTTGCGCGCCTGGTAGAACTGCTCCGGCACCTCGGCGGGTGGCGTGGCGTCCAGCAAGGTCAGGGTCATCAGGGCCAGGCCTGGGCGGGTAATGGTCTCGACGCGGTCGTACCACTTCAGTTCCTGCAGGCGTTTTTCCAGCGGCTCGGCCACCAGGTTTTGCATCTCTTGCGCGGTGGCGCCGGGCCATACAGCGGTGACGGTCATTACTTTTACGGTAAAGGCCGGGTCTTCGGCGCGGCCCAGTTTCATAAAGGCGACCAGGCCTGCGAGGGTGACGGCGATGATCAGAAACAGGGTGACCGAACGTTCGCGTACGGCCAGGGCGGAGAGGTTGAAACCGCTCATGGCGTCACCGCCAATTCATTACCCAGGCGCACTTTCTGGTTGGCATGCAGCAGATGGGCGCCCAGGGCGACCACGGTGTCGCCAGGTTTTAGTTCGCCGCTAATACGGGCGGTTTCCAGGCCTACGCCGAGCACATCGATAGGGCGTTCTTGCACGGTAAGTGAGGCATGGTCGACGACCCACACGCTGTATTTGCCGCCGTCATTGCGCAGGGCGGTGAGGGGCACGGCCAGCGCCGGGGTCGTGTCGCTGTGCAGGGTGATTTTGATGGTGGCGCCGAGTGGCGCGTTGTTTAGCGCATCGCTTAATACATAGCGCGCGGCGAAGGTGCGGGTGACGGGGTTGGCCGCTTCCGATAGCTCTCGCAGGCTGGCGCGCGAGGCTTCGGCCTGGCTGCCATACAGACGCGCTTCGGCGACCGATTGCAGGGCCGGGCGCAGGGTTTCCGGCAACTCGACTGCCGCTTCGCGGGCGCCGTCTTTAGCCAACTCCACCACGGTCTGACCGGCCGCCACCACCTGACCGGGTTCGGCCGCCGTGCTGACCACCAGGCCGTCGACATCAGCCTTGAGCTCGGCGTATTGGCTGGCATTGCCGGCCACGTCGGCCTGCGCTTGCGCGGCCTCCACCTGGGCCTTGGCGCTGTCCAGCGCAGCCTGCGCCTGGTCGTAGCTCATGGCGGATACCGCGCCGGCTGCCACCAGGCTGCGCAAGCGCGCTTCATCGGCCTGGGCCTGCACCCACTTGGCCTTGGCCGCCGCCACCGACCCTTTCTGATTGGTGATGGCCAGGTTCAGGTCGACCGGGTCGATCTTCATCAGGGTCTGCCCCTTGTGCACTCGCTGGCCCACGTCCACCAAGCGCTGCACCACTTTGCCCGCCACGCGAAAACCCAGGTCGCTCTGCACCCTGGCGGCGACCACGCCGGTAAACGACTGCGCCTGCGAGGTATCGGGACGAACCGTGGCGGTGCTTACCAGTGGGTCAGTCACGCGTGGGTCGCTGGCGGGCGGGTGGCCGCAGGCGGCTAACAGCAGTGTGCTAGCGGCGAGAGAGAAAAGGGCGGCGGGACGTATCGGCATGGCGGCGAGCTCCGAGAAATTCAGGCTCGCATTATTCGTGACGGGTTACGATAATGTAAATACGTAACTTATCCTGTTTTAAATGATGATCGACATCAGCGTAATTGATGCTGTTTGTTCTGGATTTGTTTTCGTCTGATGGTTACTGTTTTGCTTAACTGTTTACAATGCCGCTAGCTATTACAGGACCGCTCATGACCTTTATCCCCCTGCGAACCGCCTGGTTTGCCCGTCTGTTACCCGCCCTGTGGCTGGCCGGCTGCACCGTCGGCCCCGACTACCACGCCCCCGCGTCACCGCCGCCGGCAGCGTTTCGCAATCAGCCGGCCCTTGAGCAGCGGGTAACGAGTGGGCCGGCCGCCGATATGTCGGTCTGGTGGGCGGGGTTTGCCGATCCGCAACTCGATAGCCTGATCGACCAGGTGCTGGCGCAGAACCTCGACCTGGCCCAGGCGGTTGCCCGGGTGTCGCAAGCCAATGCGCTGACGCTGTCGGCCCGCTCGGCCTTGTTGCCGTCGGGTGAGTTGAATGCGCAGGCGAGTAGGGGCCATCAATCGCTGGAAGACCCCATGGGCCGTCTGGCCAGTGGAGCACCGGGGTTTGATCGCAACAGCAGCCTGTATCAGCTGGATGCCGGCGCCAGTTGGGAAGCGGATGTTTTTGGTGGCCTGCGCCGTGGGCTGGAAGCGGCCGATGCGGACCGGCAGGCCACCTTGGCGCAACAAGCGGCGGTGCGGTTGATGGTTACCTCATCGGCGGCGCGCGGGTATATCCAGCTGCGTGCCTTGCAGGCGCGACAGACCGTCGTGCAAAACCGGGTCAACACCCAGGCCGAGCTGGTCAAACTGATGCAGTTGCAGTTCACCCGAGGCGTGATCGCCGAGCTGCAACTGCGCCAGGCGGAGGGCGTGTTGGCGACGGTTTCGGCGCAGGTGCCGCCGCTGCGCAGTGCTATCGAAAGCATCATGAACTCCCTTGAAGTATTGGGCGGGGTAGCCCCTGGCACCCTGCACGAAACCCTGGCCAAGAACGCGGCGATACCTGTTGCTCCGCGTATTGATAACGCCGGCGGACAGGCCGAAATGCTGCGCCGTCGCCCGGATGTAATTGCCGCAGAACGCACCTTGGCCGCTTCCAATGCACGCATTGGCGAAGCGATTGCCGACTACTACCCCAAGTTCTCGCTAGGCGCGCTGCTGGGTTCGGCCACCACGGTGAGCGGCAACCTGTTGTCCAGCGACGCCAACCTGGCGCAGGGCGTATTCGGCCTGCGCTGGCGGCTGTTTGATTTTGGCCGGGTAAAGGCCGAGGTCGAGTTTGCCAAAGGGCGCGATGCCGAAGCCTTGGCGGCCTATCAACAGACCTTGCTGCAAGCCACCGCCGATGTAGAAAACGCCATGACCCAGCTGGTGCAAAGCGAACAACAGAATGCGTTGCTCGAAGGCGGGGTGCGCTCGCTTACTCAGGCCCGCGCGGCAGCCTACTCGGCGTTCCAGCAGGGCAGCGTGAGCTTCCTTGAAGTGCTGGATGCGGATGACCGTTTGCAGCAAGCGCAAGAGCAGCAACTGCTGGCGCAGGCGGCGGCGTCGGTGGCGGCGGTGGATTGCTTCAAGTCCCTGGGCGGCGGGTGGAATGCGCCGTCCGCGACCGTGGCGGTGTATTGATATGAGCCTTCACGAGCTGGAATTTCATCCAACAAGGATTCGAACATGAACGACACACGCATCGTGGTTACCGGTATGGGCGTTGTTTCGCCGCTTGGCGTGGGCGTGGACACCGTCTGGCAGCGCCTGCTAAGCGGCCAGTCGGGCATTCGCGCGTTGCCTGCCGAAATGGTTGAAGGCATCAGTTGTGGCATTGCCGGCGTAGTGCCCTCGTTGGCAGAAGACCCGCAAGCAGGCTTCGACCCCGACGCCACCATCCCCGCCAAAGAACAGAAGAAGATGGACCGCTTTATCATGTTCGCCCTGGCCGCTGCCCACGAGGCGCTGGCGCAAGCGCGCTGGCACCCGCAAACCGAGGCTGAGCAGGAGCGCACCGCCACCATTATCGGCACCGGCGTAGGTGGCTTTGGCGCGATTGCCGATGCGGTACGCACCACCGACAGCAAAGGTCCACGGCGTTTATCACCGTTCACCATTCCCTCGTTTCTGGCCAATTTGGCCGCCGGCCATGTGTCGATTGTCCATGGCTTGCGCGGGCCGTTGGGCGCGCCGGTGACGGCCTGTGCGGCGAGTGTGCAGGCGATTGGCGATGCGGCGCGGCTGATCCGCAGCGGTGAGGCCGATATTGCCGTATGCGGGGGTGCCGAAGCGTCCATCGATCGGGTGAGCCTGGCCGGTTTTGCGGCGGCGCGGGCCATGTCCAGCGGCTATAACAACACGCCCACATTGGCCTCGCGGCCGTTTGACCAAGCCCGCGACGGCTTTGTGATGGGCGAGGGCGCCGGCCTGCTGGTGATCGAATCGCTGGCCCATGCGCAGGCACGTGGCGCCACCATCCTCGCCGAACTGGTGGGCTATGGCACCAGTGCCGATGCGTATCACCTGACGGCGGGGCCGGAGGATGGCAACGGCGCGCGGCGGGCGATGCAGCAGGCGATTGCCCAGGCCGGTATTGCCGCCAGCGACATTCAGCATTTGAACGCCCACGCGACCTCAACGCCGGTGGGCGACAAAGGCGAGTTGGCGGCGATCAAGGCAGTATTTGGCGAGCATTCCAACGTGGCGGTGACGTCCACCAAGTCGGCGACGGGCCATCTCTTGGGCGCAGCGGGCGGGCTTGAGGCGATTTTTACCGTGCTCGCCATTCGCGATCAGACGGTGCCGGCCACGCTGAACTTCACCCAGGCGGATGAAGCGGTGGGCGCGCTGCATATCGTTCACGGCGCTGCGCAAGCGATGCCTATCGAGTACGCGCTCTCCAACGGGTTTGGCTTTGGCGGGGTGAATGCCAGCGTGCTGTTTAAACGCTGGACATCCTGAAGCGGTTTTTACGCCCCCTCCCTTGTATGGCTCCCTTTTGGGGGAGGGGTCTTTTTGAGTGGCTGACGATTTTTTCAGTCGACCGCCAGGCTCGCCAAACAGTGGGTGAGCGGTCGCTCGTCAATCCAGTCGCGCACATTGAACTGCTTGGGAATAAATTCCCAGCGCTCAAGGAAATCGGTCAGCTGTTGCAGGGCCAGAATCGAGCGTTCGTCCAGCCCCGTCTGCAGGCGGCGGTTGGCGTCTTCACCGTAAGCCGCCGCTACCCAGTACTCGCTGGTATTGAGTTCGCGGGCCAGAAAGCGTCGGGTTTCTTCGGGGTGCACCCAGGCCCAGCGCTCGGCGCGCATCACGCTGTCGACGATGCACAGCGCCGCGTCGTAATGCTCATCAAGCAGGTGCTGGTCCACCGTCAACGTGCGCGGCGTGCCGATATTGGCGCGGATCATCGGGTCGGGGTGCGAGCCGGTGTCCACCACCACATGCAAACCGAACTCGTCGGCCAGCTGCAGGCCGTGGGCGCCTTTGAGAAAGATCGCATCCACCGTGCCATTCATCAGCCCGATCAGTTCGCGGTTGCTGCGGCGGACCTGTTTGCCGGTTAACCGCACCTGGGCGCCGAAGATATGCCGCACCGGGTTATCGGTATGGGTGCCGCCATATGGGTAGTCGACCAGCTCCACCTGGGACACCTGCAAGCCTTCCAGGCTCAAGGCGTTTTCCAGACCGCGCAGGGCGGTGGCGCGGTTGAAGTCGATTTTCACATTGGCCCATTTGGGCAGACCGAAGCGACGGTTTTTCAGGTCGCTGATGGTTTTCACCGGGCCATCGGGGTTGCTGACGATCAACTGAACTTCGTCGCTCCACGACAACCCGAGCAGGCGCGTTTGCGCACCGCTGGCACGGGCCCAAATAGCCGGCGTGTTGCCGCCATGGCGCACGGAGTTGGGCAGGTGGTGGTCGAAATGCGCTTCGCGAATCTCGCGGTCGTTGGACTCGCGCAGCGCTTGAATGGTGGTGCCGAACGGGCGCAGTGCATCCGCCAGTCGGCCCGATTCAACGGCAATCCCCAGCCCGGTGGGAACCGGGCTGTGGGTGTACCAGAGGGTATCAAGAGGTTTGCTCATGTTGCCTGCTAGTCGAAGTCTTGAAAGCGCTGGTTGCGAGCTAAGCGAAACCCAGCGCAGTAGTGTTCAGCCTGCTAGCGCAGTCGCTGAGCGTAGCGCTTGTAAGGGCCGTGGGTCGATCCAGTCGCGCACGGAAAAGGTCTGCGGGATAAAGTTCCAGCGGTGCAGAAAGTGGGTGAAGTCCTGCAGGCCCAGAATCGAGTTTTCGTGCAGATCGGTGCGCAGGCGCAGGTGAGCGTCTTCGCCGTAAGCGCCGGTTACCCAGAACTCGCTGCTGTTGGTTTCCCGTGCCAGGTAGCGGCGGGTGTCTTCAGGGTTGTTCCAGGCCCAGGCTTCGGCGCGAATCACCGAGTCCAGAATGCCCACGGCGGCGTCGAAGTGGTTGTCCAGCAGGTTGAGGTCGACCGACAGGGTGCGCGGCGTGCCGTTGTTGGCGCGAATCAGCGGTTCCGGGTGGGAGCCGGTGTCTATCACGGTGTGCAGGCCAAAGGTATGCGCCAGGTGTGCGGCGGAGGCGCCTTTGAGGAAGATGGCGTCCACTTCACCTCGCAGTAAAGCGACCAACTCGGCGCTCTGCCCACCGGTACGGCGGCCGCCAAAGGTGGTGATACCGGAGACGGTGCGGGCCGCTTCGTCGCTGTGGGTGCCACCGCGTTGGTAGTCCACCAGCTCCACATCGCTGACTTCCAGGCCTTCGAGTTTCAAGGCGTTTTCCAGGCCGCGAATGGCTTGGGCGCGGGAGAAATCGATTTGTGCATTGGCCCACAGCGGCAGGCCAAACTTGCGCCCCTTGAGGTCTTTGACGGTTTTGATGCCGCTGTCGGGCAGGCTCAGAATCAGCTGCACTTCATCCTGCCAGGACAAGCCGATCACCCGGGTTTCACGGCCGCTGGCGCGGGCCCAGATGGCCGGAATATTGCCGCCGTGGCGTACCGAGTTTTGCAGGGTGTGGTCAAAGTGCGACTCGCGCACGGCCTGGTTTTCCGACTCGCGCAGCGACTTGATCTGGGTGCCCTGGGAAGCCAGGGTTTCTTCCAGCCAGCCCTTTTGCACAGCAATACCAAGCCCGGTGGGAACCGGGCAACGGGTGTACCAAAGCGTATCCAGTGGTTGACTCATGACGGTGCTCTTTCCTTTGCTGATCAATGGGCGCCTGTGCCAATGGCACAGCGCTGTTGTTCGCAACCGGATGGCTGCTACCGGGTCCTTGCTGCCGTACTGCCGGGCGCTGCAGGGAGTGGCGTTAGGGGTATTGCAACGCCTGTGCCAGGCGTTTTTACATTTAATAAGTTGTTTTAAAACAATGTGTTAGGCGGATATTGAAAGCGCGCTGTCGGCCTTTAGAAAACCGTTGGCTGATTAGCAACACCCCCGCAACACGGGGGTGCTCAGGCCGCAACACTCAAGTGGCTAGCACCGCACGCCCCTGGCTTTGCAGGGCATACAAACGCGAGTAAAAACCGCCTTCGCGTAACGCCAGTTCACTGTGGATGCCGCGTTCGTGCACCTCGCCGTTGCGCATCACCAGAATCATATCCGCGTTCATCACCGTGCTCAGTCGGTGGGCGATGATTACCGAGGTGCGGCCACTGATCAGGCGCTCCAGCCCTTGCTGCACCAGGTGCTCGGACTCGGAGTCGAGCGCGCTGGTGGCTTCGTCGAGAATGATCAGTTGCGGGTCTTTGAGCGCGGCGCGGGCAATGGCCACGCGCTGCTTTTCACCGCCGGACAGCTTGATGCCGCGCTCGCCCACCAACGTGTCGTACTGCGCTTCCATGCGCTGGATAAATTCGTCGGCGTGCGCTGCCTGAGCCGCTTCACGAACCTGCTCGTCGCTGGCGCCGGGGCGGGCGAAGGCGATGTTTTCGCCGATGCTGTCGTTGAACAGCGCCACGTCTTGCAACACCACGCCCATCAAGGCGCGCACGCTGCGTTGCTGGTAGTCGCGCAGGTCGATGCCGTTGATAAGAATGCGGCCCTCGCTCACGTCGTAGAAACGCATCAGCAGTTTGACGATGGTGCTTTTGCCGCTGCCACTGGTGCCCACCAGAGCCAGGGTCAGGCCGGCGTCGAGATGGAACGACACGTTCTTCAGCGCGTACTCGTCTTTGCCGGGGTAATGAAAACTGACGTTTTCAAACGTGATGCTGTTCAGCCGGGTGAGGGCGATGGCGTTGGGACGGTCGGCGTGTTCGGCTTCGATATCCAGCAGCTCGATCAGGCGCTCGGCGTTGCTCTCGATTTCGCCCGCCTGGTTAATCTGCCGGGCGATAGGGCCGATGCTGTTGATCAGGTTCTGGGTGAGGGTGAGGATCAGCAAGATATCGCCGGTGGTAAAACGCCCCTGCAACGCGCCGTGCACGGTGAGCGCTACGGCGATAAACACGCCCAGGGTATTGATCAGGTTGAGCGCCTGTTCGGAACGCCACTCGGTGGTGTGCAGCTTGCCCCGGGTGATCATCCACTCGGCCTGGGTGTCGTCGTAGCGCTGCTTCACCGCCGGCTCGCCGCCAAAACTGCGCACGGTGGAAATATTGCCGACCATCTCCGCCAGTAGCCCGGTCATGCGCCCGGCCAGGGCCTGCCAGCCGCGCCGGTAGGGGCGGGTCCAGCCCACGGTGCGGTACGAAATCCAGAAGTTGAGCAGCAGCACGGCGGTCATGATCGCGCCAACCAAGGGCGCCTTGATCAGCAGCACGCTGATGATAAACAGCATCTGCAGGATGTTCGCCAGGGTGCCTTCGGTGAGCGAGGACAGCCACATGGTGATGCTGGTGATGTTGCCGAAGCGGTCCATGATTTCTCCGACGCGGGTCTTCTCGAAGTAGTCGATGGACTTCTGCGTCATGTTGTCGAACACCCGCTGGCGGAAGGTGCTTACGGTGTCCAGCCAGAGGTCATCGGCCTGCTTGTTTTGCAGGGCGCCAAACACCACCACACCAATGCGCAGGGCGAAGAACACCCCGAGCAGCAGGGTGACGCTCCAGGTGGCTTGCTCGTGGGTGATCTTGCCGGTGAGCAGCTGCGAAATGGTGTCGACGATGACTTTGTAGAGGTAGGGCGTGGCGGTGCCGATAAAACCAAGAACGGTGCCCACGAGGGTTACCGCGATCACCCGTCCGCGGTACTCGGGGATGAACTGAATAGTGCGCCAAAGGTTTTTCATAGGTGGTGTAGTCGATCAGACGGTATGGGGGGACCCGCAATAGCCGTGCGGCGGCAGGCCGCTGCATGGGCCACGCGGGCGCGGTTCATTCGTGGAAACTGAAACGCCCTTCGGCGATCAGGCTGTGCAGTGGGTTGCGTTGGGTGGGTTGTTCGCGCGCCTGCAGTTCGGCCGACAAGCTGTCGCGGCTGGCCAGCTTGCCGATGGCAATGGCGATTTCCACGTTGTAGCCGTCCGGCACGCCCAGCAGCGTGCGTGCCTGGTCTCGGTCAAAACCGCCGATGGCGTGGCTGTGCCAGCCGGCATGTTCGGCTTGCAAGGCCAGGTGCGCCCAGGCGGCGCCGGCATCCAGCGAGTGGTTGCGCAGCGCCGTGGCGGCATCGCTGCCGGCGCGTACGTGGGTGGTTTTCGATACCAGCACAATCAACGCCGAAGCCTTGTCGGCCCAGGCACGGTTTTTCTCGTTCAGCAGTTCCAGGGTGGCGGGCCACTGCGCCGAGCCGTTGTGCACGTAGATAAAACGCCACGGCTGCGAGTTGTTGGCCGACGGCGCCCAGCGCGCGGCTTCGAACAGGCTGTGCAGGGTGGCCTCGTCGATGGCTTCGCCGGTAAAGGCGCGCGGCGAC
Organism: Pseudomonas sp. CC11G; assembly: GCF_056174845.1. Lineage (NCBI taxonomy): Bacteria > Pseudomonadati > Pseudomonadota > Gammaproteobacteria > Pseudomonadales > Pseudomonadaceae > Pseudomonas > Pseudomonas sp. CC11G. Next base: position 16,078 of record NZ_JBWBZC010000006.1, on the reverse strand, counting down.
CAGCGATTGATAAACAGCGGGTGGATGGCGTGGTCGGATTGGCGGGGCTGGGACATGGTGACCTCAAAAGGGGGCAAGGGGCTTATCGGGAAAGGGCTTAAGGATTGGTCGTAACGCGGCGCTCGGCGGTGCTGTCCCACCAGGTGGTCAGTACCCAGTCGTTGGCGCCGTAGTACAGCGGCAGCGTGGCCGGCTGTTGCAGGCGCTGGTTGTAGATCACGTAGTGCTTGTCCAGGTAGCGCCACGGAATCACGTAGAAGCTGTGCACCAGCACGCGATCCAGGGCATGGGCGGCGGTTTGCTGCTCTTGCTGGCTGTCGGCGTCGAGCAGGTGTTTGATCAACCCGTCGACCGCCGCCGACTTCACCCCGGTGATGTTTTCCGAACCGGGGCGGTCGGCGTCCTTGCTGTTGAAATTGCGCCACAGTTCATCGCCGGGCATGCGTGCTTCACGCAGCGCCAGGGTGGTGTAGTCGTAGTCGAAGCTGGTCAGCTGCTTGCGCGCGGTGGCCGCATCGGTGAGCTTTTTCTTCACCACCACGCCGATCTTGCTGAGGTTCAGGTAGATGGGGTCGGTGTAGGGGCTTTGCGTGCGGGTGCCGGCCACTTCCAGCACAAAGGGTTCGCCCTGGGCATTGCGCAACACGCCATCACGGTTATGCCAACCCGCTTCGGCGAACAGTTCCAGAGCCTTGGTGAGGTTGTCGCGCACGCTGCCCGGTGCCTTGGTGGAAGGCTGCTGCAGCATGGGCCCGAACACCGCATCGGGAATCTGCCCACGGTAGGGCTCCAGCAGTTTCAGTTCGTCTTCGCTGGGCAGGCCGGTGGCCGCCAGCGGGGTGCCGGCAAAGTAGCTGTCGACCCGTTTGAACTCGTTGTCGAAAATCTTCTGGTTGATCCACTCGAAATCCAGCGCGTAGTTCAGCGCCTCGCGTACCCGTGGGTCCTGGAAGCGCGGCTTGCGCAGGTTGACTACCCAGCCGTTCATGGCCGGCGGGTTGCGGTGGGCAAATTCGCGTTTGACCAGTTGCCCCTGGTCGAAGCGTTTGCCGATGTACTGGCAGCACCAGTAACGCATCTGGGTTTCGGCGATCACGTCGTAGTCGCCGGCACGGATGGCCGCCACTTGGGTGTCGCGGTCTTTATAGAGCTTGAAATCGATGGTGGTGAAGTTGAACGAGCGCGCCGTACCGGCAGGTCGTTGGCCCAGTAGTCGGGGTTGCGCCGGTATACGATGCCGCGCCCGCTGATGGCCTTGTCGATCTGGTACGGGCCGCTGGCCACCGGCTGTTCGAAGCGCAACTGGTCGAACGGCACGCTACTGCCATCGGCCTGTTGCCCCCACTTGGGCGAAAACACCGGCAGGCTGCCGGCAATAAACGACAGGTCGCGGCCACGGCGCTTGAACACAAACTTCACGCGCTGCGGGTCGAGCACCTGCACCTCGGCGATCTCGGCAAAGTAGGCCTTGAAGCGCGGGCTGGCCTTGCCGTCGGTAAGGGTTTTGAACGAATACAGCACGTCGGCGGCGGTCACTGGATCGCCGTTGTTAAAGCGCGCTTTAGGGTTGAGGTGAAACACCACGGAGGCGAAGTTATCGGCCACCTGGATATCGTCGGCCAGCAGGCCGTACTGGGTGTTGGGTTCGTCCATGCCGTTGATGGTCAGGGTTTCGAATACCAGTTCCAGCAGCCCCGGCGGCGGCGTGCCGCGCGGCTGTAGGGGTTGTATTTGTCGAAGCTGCTGTTGGTGGCCACCAGCGACATCGACAACGTGCCGCCCTTGGGCGCTTGCGGGTTCACGTAGTCAAACTGCTGAAAGTCGGCCGGGTATTTGGGGGTGCCAAATTGCGCCACGGCATGTGCGGCAGGGCCGCTGGCGAGGTCGTCAGCAACACGCCGAACAGGTCAACGCGCGGGTAAAGGGAAGGCGGTCAAAAGGGTCATAGGGTTTCCACAGGCCGGCTTACAACGAGGCCTGAACCAGGCTTTGGGTATAGGGATGCTGGGGACGGGCGATCAGCTCGCCGGTGTCGCCAGACTCGACGATCACCCCGTCTTTAAGCACATACAGGCGGTGCGCCAGGGCATTCACCACGGCCAGGTCATGGCTGATCAGCACATAACTCAGGCCATGCTTTTTCTGCAGGCTGACCAGCAGTTGCAGAATCTGGTTCTGAATGGACACATCCAGCGCCGAGGTCGGCTCATCCAGCACCACCACCTTGGGCTTCAACACCAGGGCGCGGGCGATGGCGATGCGCTGGCGCTGGCCACCGGAGAACTCATGGGGATAGCGGGTTAACGCACTGACCGGCAGGCCGACTTCGCCGAGCACCTGCACGATGTGTTGCAGGCGCTGCGCGGCGCTCAGTTCGGGAAAGTGCAGGGCCAGGCCTTCGCCAATGATCTGGTTGACGGTTTGGCGCGGTGACAGCGAGCCGAACGGGTCCTGAAACACCACCTGCAAGGCAGCGCGCAATTCACGGCGCTGTTGTTTGCTGCGGTTGTGCATGGCGATGCCGTCGAACTCCAGTTCGCCGCCTTGCACCGGAATCAGGTTGAGGATGGCTTGGGCCAGGGTCGATTTGCCGGAGCCCGATTCACCGACCACACGATGGTTTCGCCGGCGCGCAACTGCACGCTGGCGCTGTCCAGGGCCACAAAACGGTCGTGGCGAAACCAGCCGCGCCAGCCAGGAATCTTTTTCGCGTACTCCACGCGCAGGGCGTCGGTGTGCAGCAGCGTGGCGGAGTCGCTCGGCACCGGGGCAATGTCCCGTTGCGGTCGGCTGTTGAGCAGCTTGATGGTGTAGGGGTGTTGCGGCTGGGCGAACAACGCCTCGGTGCTGTTGCTCTCCACCAGTTTGCCGTGCTCCATCACCGCCACGCGCTGGGCAAAGCGGCGCACCAGATTAAGGTCATGGGTGATCAGCAAAATGGCCATGCCCTGGCCGTCGCCACGGGCCAGCTCTTCTTCTTGCAAGTCCAGCAGCAGCTGCACGATGCGCGCCCGCACGGTCATGTCCAGGGCGGTGGTGGGTTCGTCGGCAATCAGCAGTTTCGGCCGGCAGGCCAGGGCCATGGCAATGACCGCGCGCTGCAGCTGGCCACCGGAAAGCTGGTGGGGAAAGCTGTCCACCCGCCGCTCAGGTTCGCGAATGCCGGTGCGTGCCAGCAGGCGAATGGTTTTCTCCCGCGCTTCACGCGGGCCAAGCCCTTCATGCAATTGCAGGGTTTCGATAATTTGCGCGCCGATGCTGTACAGCGGTTTAGTGCGGACATCGGCTCCTGGAAAATCATCGCCACATCGCGGCCACGAATCTGGCGCAGCTGCGCAATGGGTTTCTTCTGCAAATCTTCTCCGGCCAGAACAATGCGGCCTTGCACCTTGGCTTGCGGCAGCAGGCGCAGTATCGAAGCGCGGTAATGGTTTTGCCCGAACCGGATTCACCCACCAGCGCCAAGCGCTCGCCGGGTTGGATATGCAGATTGAGGTCGTCCACCACCGTACGGTTGCCCAGGGTGATGGTGAGGTTTTCAAGGCTTAGCAATGGCGCACTCATCACACACTCTCTGGCGGCAGGCGGTCGGCAATATGGGTGTCCATGGCGTTGCGCAGGGCCTCGCCCATAAACGTCAGCAACAGCAAGGTGAGCATCAGCGCGCCAAAACCCGACACGGCAATCCACCAGGCATCCAGGTTCTCTTTGCCTTGCAGCAGCAACTGGCCAAGGCTAGGGGCGGGCGCCTGCACGCCGAGGCCGAGAAAGTCCAGGCTGGCCAATGCCATGATCGCGGCGCTCATGCGAAACGGCAGAAAGGTGATCACCGGCGTCAGGCTGTTGGGCAGGATATGCCGCCAGATGATCTGCCAATGTGACAGGCCCATGGCCCGCGCCGCTTTTACGTATTCCAACTGGCGGTTACGGAGGAATTCCGCCCGCACGTAGTCCGACAGGTAGATCCAGCCGAACAGCGACAGCAGCACCGCCAGCAGAATCAGGCTGGGCTCAAACAACGAGGCAAAGATAATCAGCAGGTACAACTCAGGCAGCGAGCCCCACACCTCGATCAGGCGCTGGGCGACCAGGTCGATCTTGCCGGCGAAGTAGCCCTGCAGCGCGCCAATCAACACGCCTAGCACGGTGCCGATCAACGTCAGCGCCAGGCCGAACGTTACCGATACCCGAAAGCCATACAGCAGACGGGCCACGATGTCGTAACCGGCGATATCGGTGCCCAGCAGGTTTTCCTTGGTGGGTGGGCCGGGGTAGTGCACCGCGTTGGAGAAGTAGTTCAGCGTGTCGTAGTAATACGGGTTGGGCGCATACAGCGCGTAGTTGCCGGGTTTGGCCAACTGCTCGCGAATAAAGGGGTCGTTGTAGTCGGCATAAATCGGCAACTGGCCGCCAAATATCGCCTCGGGGTAGTCGTGCAGCAGCGGGAAAAACCACTCGTGCTGGAAGTACACCAGCAGCGGTTTGTCGTTGCTGATTAGCTCGCCGGCCAGGCTTACCAGGTACAGCGAGCTGAAGATAATCAGGCTCCAATAGCCCAGGCGGTTCTGCTTGAAGCGCAACCACAGGCGCCTGCCGGGCGTTACGCCGGCCTCGGTCTGCGGCAACAGTTCTTCATGTACGCGCGGTGCGCGGCGCCCCAGCCGTTGTGCAAGTCGTTGCCAGAAACTGGGGGGCGAAATTGTCTGCGCGGTCATCAGGCCACCTGTGCGTCGAATTTGATGCGGGGGTCGACCAGCACGTAGGCGATGTCGCCCACCAGCTTGGTCAGCAGGCCGATCAGGGTCAGCAGATAGAGGCTGCCGAGCACCACGGGGTAGTCGCGGCTATTGATCGATTCGTAAGAAAGCAGGCCCAGGCCGTCGAGGGAAAACAGCGTTTCAATCAGCAGGCTGCCGGTAAAAAACGCGGCGATAAACGCGCCGGGAAAACCGGTAACCAAGGGCAGCAGGGCATTGCGAAACACGTGCTTCCACAACACGCGGCGCTCGGAAAGCCCTTTGGCGCGGGCGGTTAGCACGTACTGACGGCTGATTTCTTCAAGAAAGGTGTTCTTGGTCAGCAGGGTTTTCAGGGCGAAGGTACTGAGCACCGAAGCGGCGACCGGCAGGGTGATATGCCAGAGGTAATCGGTCACTTTGCCCAGCGGGCTGAGTTCGCTCCAGTTATCTGAAGTGAGGCCGCGCAGCGGAAATACATCCCAGAACGAGCCGCCGCCGAACAGCACAATCAGCAGCACCCCGAGCACAAACCCCGGCACCGCGTAACCGCACAGAATCAGCAGGCTGGTGATGAAATCGAACCGGCTGCCGGCGCGCACCGCCTTGGCTACGCCGAGCGGAATGGAGATCAGGTAGGTGAGTACGAAGGTCCAGATGCCCAGCGACACCGACACGCCGAGCTTGGACTTGATCAGCTCCCAGACGCTCTCATTGCGAAAGTAACTCTGGCCCAGGTCAAAGCGCAGAAAGTTGCTGAGCATTGCCACATAACGTTCCAGCACTGGTTGATCAAAACCGTACTGGCGGGTCAGGTGTTCGATCTGCTGTTCATCGATGCCTTGCCGCCCGCTGTAATTCCACCCGCTGCCCGACGTACCGCCTTCGGCACCGGAGCGCGCGCTTTGCCCATCCAGGTCGCTGAGCACATGGTCGACAGGGCCACCGGGCACAAATTGGGTAACCAGAAAGGTCAGGGTCAGCACCCCCAACAAGGTGGGGATCATCGCCAGCAAGCGGGTGATCAGGTAGTACGACATGGCGTGGGTTCCGGTGCAGGTGTCAACGGTGGTGCGGTTTTGGAGGTGTCGCGTATGAGCCAGCAGCGCCAATCCAGCCCCCTCTGCCCGCTAGCGGGAGAGGGTTGGGGAGAGGGTCTGGTTGTTTACCAAGCCCCAAGGCTGGCGCCCTGCAAACAAGCAAAACCCTCTCCCTAGCCCTCTCCCGCAAGCGGGCAGAGGGGACTGATCTGCGATGGGGCTCAGGCTTCACGCCGTGCGCGTATCCCGCGGGTTTGCCGGGCGGTCCAGCCCAAGGTTTTCGCGGAAGGTTTTGCCTTCGTACTCGGTGCGGAAAATGCCCCGGCGTTGCAGCTCGGGCACCACCAGCCGGGTGAAGTCTTCGAAGCCTTGCGGTAGGTACGGTGGCACCACGTTGAAGCCGTCGGCGCCGCGTTCGACAAACCATTGCTCGATGGTGTCGGCCACGGTTTTCACCGAGCCAATGGCCTGCAAGTGCCCGCGCGAAACGCGAAAGCGCAACACCAGCTGGCGAATGCTCAGGTTCTCGCGGCGGGCCAGGTCCAGCTGCTGCTGGAAGCGGCCTTTGCCATTGGCGTCGGCCTGGTAGGGCAGGTCGGGCAGCGGGCCGTCGACGTCGTAGGACGACAAGTCAAAGCCGCCGAACTGCACATTGCTGACGTCCACCAGCTGCTGCAGTTCGTTGAAGCGGTCCTGGGCCTCCTGATCGGATTCGGCGACCACCACCGACAACCCCGGCGTGACCTTCAACTGGTCTTCATCACGGCCGTACTTGGCCATGCGCCCTTTGAGGTTGGCGTAGTAGGCCTTGGCGACGTCCAGCGACTGCGCCGAGGCGTAGGTCATCTCGGCTTCGCGGGCGGCAAACTCCAGCCCGGTTTCCGAGTTGCCGGCCTGCACAATCACCGGGTAACCCTGGATAGGGCGCGGGTAATCGAGCAGCCCTTCGCTGGTGAAGTACTTGCCATGGTGGTTAACCGGGTGGCCGGAACTGGACTTATAAAAGGCCCCGGCTTGGCGGTCCGGTTGGTCGAAGGCGTCGTCGTCCCAGCTGTCCCACAGCGCTTTGGTGACGGCAATAAATTCGGCTGCGCGCTCGTAGCGTTCTTCATGGCTACGCGGTTCGCTGATGCCGAAGTTTTTCGCTGCGTGGTCGCCAAACGACGACACCACGTTCCAGCCGGCGCGGCCGCCACTGAGGTGATCCAGCGAGGTGAATTTACGCGCCACGTGGTACGGCGAGTCGTAGTTGGTGTTGACCGTCGCGACCAGGCCGATGTGCTCGGTGACAGCGGCAATGGCCGACAACAACGTGAAAGGTTCGAACTGATAGTTCTGCGGGCTGCGGCCCGTTTGTGGCGTGACCTCGCCGGAGCGACCGATAAAGTCGGCAACGAAAAACGTGTCGAATTTGGCCGCTTCGGCTAGCTTGGCAGCCTTCACCCACCAGGCCAGGTTGGGCCGGCCGTTGTCAGTGGAGCTGGGGTGGCGCCACGCTTCGGGGTGGTGGCCAAAGCGGTGAAGAAATACGTTCAGGGCCAGTTGGCGTTTTTTGCTGCTCACGGTGTTTTTCTCTTTGGGCAGACCAGATTCTTAAGCAAGCCCGAGGTGTGCACGCACACCCCGGGTGCTCGGGCTTAGCCGCTGAACGCTTTGGATTTTTCCAGCAGGCCGGTGCGTTTCCATTGCAGTTCCAGACCGCCCGGGGTGTACACCTGGGCGCCGCCGAGCTGTTCGGCAATGGCCTGGAAGCGCGCGGCTTCTTCGACAAAGAGGATGGTTTCGGCGGTTTTGATAATGCCCTGGCCCCAGAAATTGGCGCCGCCGTTGGATTCCAGCAACGCCGGTGGCGGTGCCAGTTCCGGGTGTTTGTCCAACCGCTCGCTAATTACTTCCAGTGCGCTGCGGGTGCGCTCCAGGTGGTTGGGAATAGTGCGCGCCAGCAGGTGACGGGCAGCGGCCACATACAGAATCGGGAAGTCTTTGTGCGCCAGCGACCAGGCCGACAGCCAGGCGGTGTGCACGTGAATCACGGTGTCGGCCTCCAGACGCGGTTCGTTCAGCAGCGAGCCGCTGGCTTCGGCAAACGACGACACGCTGATTTTCGGCGCCTGGCTGCGGGCCAGGCCGCCGGGGAAACGGATGGCCAGCAGCGTGTCGGTGCCCGGCACACGGTGGGAGATATGAAAGGTCAGGCTGGCCGACAGCGTGCCGTTGGCGCGCAGCGATTCGAACACGTGCACGGCGTCGGACTTGGCTTGTTCGATGTAGGCGATCAGATCGACTTCGGTTTTTTCAAAAGCGCTCATGGGGTGTTGCTCCAAAAATTAAGGGGGTTGAATCAGGCGGCTGCGGAGGCTTTGGCCTTTTCCTCGGCGACAATTTTTTGCGCCTGTTCGAGCGGGCCGCTGTCGATCCAGTCGGCCACCTTGAAGTCGGCTTTCAGGTAGCCCCAGTCGCGCAGGAAGTTCTTTTGCGTGGTCAGGCCTTCGATGTACTCGGCGCTCAACTTGGGGGTGAACGAGAGGTGCACATCGGCGCCGTGGGAGCCGACGACTTCAGCCGCCGAGGCGTTGCTGTCTTCCGGTTGCAGCAGCTGCACCACTTCATCGTGGTGGCTGGCGGCCCATTCGGCGGTGCGCAGCAGCACGGTGAGGTAGCGCACCACCACGTCCGGGTGTTGCTTGAGGAATTGGCGGTCGACGGTGATAGGCCGTGGCGTGCCGTTGTTCACCCGCAGCAGCGGGTCGGACAGCTCGTTGATATTGATCAGCTGGCGATAACGCGCGTCTTGCGACAGGCGATAGCCGCGGGTAAAGCGCAGGAAGATCGCGTCCACGGTGCCGGCATCGAGCGCGGTGACGGCGACGTCGGCGCGCTGTTCGCGGGTGGTGCTGCGCGGGCCGTCTTCGGTGTCGTAGCTGGGCGCCTCAAGGTCCACCAGGGTGACGTCGTTGGTGGTCAGGCCGGCCAGGGACAGCGCGGTGACGTAACCGTGTTGCGCGGCGCCGCGCTGGAAGTCGATGACCGCGTTCTTGTGCAGCGGTACACCCAGGCGTTTGCCTTTGAGGTCGGCGATATCGCGGATATCGCTGTCGGCGCGGGTGAGAATGCCTTGGTACTCATCCAGCCAGGTGATGCCGACGACCACGGTGTCCGAGCCGCTGCCCTTGGCCCAGATCGGCGGGATATTGCCGCCTTCGCGAAACAACCCGGTTTGCTGGTGGTGGTAGTGCGCATTGCGCACCGCCAGGCTGTCGGAATCGCGCAGCGAATGCAGCACGGTGTCGGGTCCTGCGAATTCGTCTTGCAGCCAGTTTTTGCGAATGGCCAGGGCCGACGCAGTGGCCGCGCCGCAGCGTGTGTAAAACAGTTCGACGGGTTGATTGGAAGTGCTCATGACCGTTCCTTGAATAGCGGTGTGGTTATTCACGGAAATCACTAGAGCACGCTCCATGCCAGCTATTTGCACGCGTTGTTAAATGGCTGAAAGAGTCGGCCAAGTTTAGCGGTGGATAGTTGGCTGAATGGCCGTTTTATAAGGGCTTGGCCGGTTTTTTTGAAGGGGCGTGTTGCCGTAAATAGTCTTGTCGGCCGTTGTTTGTATGAGTCGTTACAGCGGCTGAGTATGTTGCGATAACAGCACTTTTAGTGGCGGTGCTGAAAACGCAACACTGCATAAGCATCTAACAAAAGTGCATTAGATCTCGCGGCGGTGGCGCTATGTCGACATTAACGACGTTACTGCAGACCCCGTATTTCCTGGATTTAAGAAGGTGGGCGGCCACCAGGGCGGAAATGCTACGCCGGCTTTTCAGACTCTTCTGTTTATAGCAGTAAGGCGTTAGTTAACAGCAGGTGAGAATTGGTAGTGCTGGAAACGCAACACGTCCACAGCACTTATATGCTCGGATGGCAGCATTTACTATTCTAATAAGGATATGCAAAAGTTTGAATAGTTAAATAAAGCTCAGTGTTTATGCCGGTTGCGGGGTTTGTTTAGTTGTGTGGCACAGTTTCTGCTATTTCCAATTCGATTTTTATAACTATTAGCCACGCATTCATACTTAGCAGGAACATGAACGATGTCGCAGTTAACGAGACGCTGGGGTGTAACAACAGTCGCTGGGGCCGTACCGGAATCGGCGAATTATTTAAGGAAAGTGTTGGCTCAGTCGGTCTCTCAGGCGTGCATCGTCGGGTTGACTGCGAGCCTGCTGGCAACCGGCGTGCAGGCTGCGGAAACCCAAAGCAAAGTGCTGGCCGCCGAGAACGCCGAAAACAGTGAAGACACCAGCCAGGACAAGGTGCTCGACACGGTGGTAGTGACCGCGCAAAAGCGCGAGGAAAAACTCAAGGACGTGCCAATTCCCATCACGGCCATTTCCGGCACGGCCATTCACGATAAAAACATCGTCACGTCTTCGGACGTGGAGCGCCTGGCGCCCAACCTGTCGGGCCAGTCCAGCGGCAACACCGGCGGGCGTACCGGCAAACCGCGCTGGTTCCTGCGCGGTATCGGTACCAATGACCCGAACGCCAACCAGGAAGGGCCGCTGTCGGTGTATGTCGACGAAGTGGTAGTGGGCTTGCAGGGCGACCAGAGCTTTCCGCTGTTCGACCTGGAGCGGGTCGAGGTGCTGCGCGGGCCGCAAGGCACCCTGTGGGGCAAGAACAACACCGGTGGTGCGCTGCACTTTATTTCGAAGAAACCCACCTTCGACAACAACGGCTACGCCCGTCTGGGCGCCGGCAGCTTTGGCAAGCAAACCTTTGAGGCGGCCAGTGGCGGCGGTTTGGTCGACGAGAAGCTGGCCGGTCGTGCGGCGGTGTATTACGAGAAGGGCGATGGCTGGGCGCAGAACATCGTTACCGGCGACGACGGTCCGCAACTCGAAGACTTCAACGGCCGCTTCCAACTGCTGGCCAACTTCTCTGACGAACTCGACGGGCTGCTCAACTTCAACGTGCGCAAATACCGCACCGGTAATATTCCGAGCTACGTGGTCGGCGCCACCAGCGTCAACAACGTGACCAAGCCCAACCCCGGCGGCGCGATCAATCAGGGTGGCAGCAGTTACCTTCCGCCCTACGGCGACGACCCGGATAACCGCAGCGACTTCTGGAACGGCGACAGCTCGGCAGAAAACACCCTGTATGCCGGCAGCTACAAGCTGAATTGGTACGCGGGTGAAAACACGCTCACCTCAATCACCGCGTTCAACTACAGCGACGGCACCACCGAGGCCAAGGCCGGTACACCGGCTGGCACCACGCTGGACCAGAACAGTTCGCTGGGCGATACCTCTTCGCACCAGTTCACCCAGGAATTGCGTCTGGCATCAGCCCAGGACCAGGCCCTGACCTGGCTGGTCGGCGCCTATTACTACGACCTGCAGGCCGACAGTAAATCCCAGGCCATTCGCTACAAGGTCGGCACCACGCAAGAGCAATACACCCAGAGTTCCTGGGACCAGGATGCCAAGAGCTTTGCCATCTTCGGCAATACCAAATACCGCTTTACCGAGCGCGCCGCGCTGACCCTGGGCTTGCGTCAGACCTGGGAGTCCAAGGACATCACCGAAACCACCCTGACGGCCACCGACACGGCCGGCAACCAGAACATCGTGATCGTGCAACCCGGCGGCAGCCCGGACTCGGTGACCGGCAGCGGCGTGGTTGCGCCGGCGCAATTGAGCAAAGACGCCAACTGGAACAAGACCACCTGGGACATCACCCCGGAGTACTTCATTACTCCTGATGTGATGGTGTATGGGCGGATCGCCAGCGGTTTCCGCTCCGGTGGTTTCAACCAGTCGATCGTGCGGGGCGACATCATTCAGACCGAGCCGGAAACCCTGATCGACTATGAAGTCGGGGTGAAATCCAGCTGGCTGGGTGGGCGCCTGACGGCCAACGCCAACGCCTTCTACTACGACATCAAAGACCTGCAACTGAACATTCAGCAGCAGGTGCCGGGCACCACCATCACCAGTACAGCCGGCGCGTCCGATGGCAACGTGAAGGGTCTGGAATTTGAAGTGGAAGCCCTGCCCACCGAGTTCTGGCGGGTGACCTCCAGCCTCGGTTTGCTGCGCACCGAGTACACCAACTTCAAGTACAACATCGGTGGCGTGGACCTGGATGCCAGCGGCAACGAGTTCTACCGCACCCCGGAAACCTCGTTCCGTCTGGACACCGACTACCGCATTCCGGTGGCCGCTCTGGGTGGCTCCGTGGTGCTGGGCACCGACTGGTCGTACCGCAGCCACATCTATCACAACGCCACCGTGCAGAACGACCCGGTGCAGGAAACTCCCGGCTACTGGCTGGGCAACGCACGAGTCAGCTATCAGCCCAACGACAGGAAGTGGCAGGTCGCGGCGTTCGTGAACAACTGGACCAATGAATCGGAAAAGGTGCTCTCGCAGATCGTCACCACCCGCGGTGTTTACCCAACCGGGTATATCGCGCCGCGAACCTTCGGCGTGCAGACCACCGTCAACTTCTAACCTGAACCGCTGCACGAGGGCACAGACATGAGCGTTGAATTTCTATGGCGTATTCCCCATTCCGGTGACGGCAAATTGCACAGCGGCCGGCAGAGCTCCCGAGGGGAGTGGGGCAAAGGAGAGAAGACCCCGTTGGCGCTCGCCGCCAGTTTTGGCGACGACGGTTACCACGGCCACAACTACGTGGACTACCTGGTGCAGGTGGCGCAGGCCGCCGACATCAATGGTTTTCGTAGCGTGCTGGTGCCCAGTTTTCGCCAAAGCGAAGACCCCTGGACACTCTCGGCGGCCTTGGCCCGGGAAACCCGCCACCTGCGTTTTCTGGTGGCGTTCCAGCCGGCGTTTTTTCAGCCCTCGTACCTGGCTCAGGCTAGCGCGACCTTGCAACGGATCAGCCACGGGCGCCTGGACCTCAACGTGATTACCGGCGGCAGCGGCGCCGATCAGCGCGCCTATGGCGACTTCCAGGCCCATGATTCGCGCTACGCCCGCACCGACGAATTCCTCGACGCCTACAAAGGCTATTGGAAGGGCGCGCCGTTCAATTATCAGGGCGACTTGTACCGCTTTGAAGACGGCGGCTTGCGCGCCCCGTTGAGCCACGCACCGTTGCCCGGCGTCTACTTTGCCGGTTCGTCGGAGCCGGCGTTGGCGGTGGCCGCCAAGCATTCGGATGTCTATTTGTCGTGGGCTGAGCCGTTGGCCGGCATTCGCGAAAAGATCGAACGAGTACAAATCGAGGCCGACAAGATCGGCCGCGCGGACCAGATTCGCTACGGCATGCGCATCGACATTTTCGCCCGTGAAACCGAGGAACTGGCCAAGGCCGATTTGCGTCGTTACTTCGATGCAGTTACCAGCGATCCGGTGTTTATCGAGCAGCGTCGGGCACGTCAAGGGGGCGAGTCGGAGTCGGTCGGGCGGCAGCGGCAACAGGCGCTGTCGGCGGGTAACTCGAACAGTTTCGACGCGCTGTTTATCGCGCCCAATCTCTGGGCCGGTGCCGCATTTTCCGGAACCGGGCCGGTGCCCTTGTTGGTGGGCAGTTATGCCCAGGTGGCGGAGCGGTTGGCCGAGTACGTGGAGATTGGCGTGACCAGCTTCATTCTGTCGGCCAAGCCGCATTTGGAAGAGGCTTATCGCGTCGGCGAAGAGGTGCTGCCGCTGGTGGACAGCGCGATTTTGCGGGTACGCGCTGAACGAGCTGCCTAGTGGCCGGTGTTGCTCCAGCAGCAGTGCTGGCGTGCGCGGGCTTACTCGGTTGGGTTGAGTGGCAAAACTGCGACCGGGCTGCTGCTCGGGCAGCAGTTTGGCGTAACGCACAGCCCAATAACGCTGCGGCTTTACGGGATTTTTCGGGTAAAGGCGTATATCTCAAAACGGTATATTTAAAGCAGTATTGATGATTAATTGAATATAAAAAAATACGGCACTATGCGGCCATTGCTGTCCGCATGGATGTGCCGCTGATGACCCTCATTACCCACCCTTACGCGCGTGAGCTGACCAAGTCTGTGCGCGCCTCGGTGCTGGTCTTTGCCGACCCGCGCTCGCGAGAGCTGCTTGAACGCATCGAGCGTTTGGCGCCGAGCGAGGCCAATACGCTCATCGTGGGCGAAACCGGCACCGGCAAAGAACTGGTGGCCCGCCATATCCATCGCTTGAGCAAGCGCGGGCTGGCGCCTTTCGTGGCGGTCAACTGCGGCGCGTTCCCGGAAAACCTGGTGGACAGCGAACTGTTCGGCCATGAAAAAGGCGCCTTTACCGGCGCCAGCAGCGCCAAAGCCGGTTGGTTTGAAGCGGCCAACGGCGGCACCTTGTTTCTCGACGAAATCGGCGATTTGCCTCTGGCCATGCAGGTGAAACTGCTGCGCGTATTGCAAGAGCGCGAGGTGGTGCGCCTGGGCTCGCGTACCGCGGTGCCAATTGACGTGCGCGTGGTGGCGGCCACCAACGTCAACCTGGCGGACGCGGTAGTAGCCGGCAACTTTCGCGAAGACCTGTTCTACCGCCTGCATGTGGCTGCCGTTCGTTTGCCGCCGCTGCGCGAGCGCCTCGGCGATATTCTGCCGCTGGCCGAGTTTTTCCTGGAAGAGCACTGCCACCGTCTGGGTTACGAGCGCGCCGTGTTAACGGCGGAGGCCGAACACACCCTGCTGCAGCACAATTGGCCGGGCAATATCCGCGAACTGGAAAACGCCATTCACCATGCCCTGCTGGTATGCCGCCACCAACGGGTGGAGCCGCTGGACTTGCACCTGGTCGACATGCTCGGCGCGGCTGGACGGTTCAGCCAACAGCAGCAGGAGCGCAACGCCGTACCCGGCGCGTTCACCGCCAGGCTGGAGGTGGCGCTGACGACCTTGTTCGAGCGCAACGAGGCCAATCTGTACGAGCACATCGAAGAAACCATCACGCGCACGGCCTACCAATACTGCAATGGCAACCAGGTGCAGACCGGCCGGTTACTGGGCATCAGCCGCAATGTGGTGCGCGCCCGGCTGGAGAGGATTGGGGTGCTGGAGCCAAGTCGTTAGGCCCCGTCCCCCCATCAACGCCACCCTCAGCTTAAAAAGCAGCCAAAGGTTTTTTCAGCGAACCGCACAGCGACGTCGCGGGGCACCGATAAGCGACGGCCTGCACATTGACGCGTTGGATCACCTCATTGGCGCCGTCGGGCAAGTCAGCGCTCCAGCCCTTGGGCACACTCCGAGTCACGGATTTTCACCTAGGCTAATCCGACCGACGAAGCAGGAGAGCACGATGTCCAGAGGCGCCCCCATCCCCCGTAATAAATCCAACGACTACTCCAGTGAGCAGGCCGGTATTCGCCGCGACTTCATCAAAGCGCAAACCGGTGCCTCGCTGGATATGGTGGGCAAGTACGCCATCGACCCCGAGGTCACCCAGGGCAATATCGAAAACTTTATCGGCGTGGTGCAAATGCCGCTGGGCCTCGCCGGCCCCATCCGCATTGAGGGCGAACATGCCCAGGGTGATTTCTATATCCCCATGGCCACCACCGAAGGCACGTTGCTGGCCAGTTACAGCCGCGGCATGCGCGCCATCAGCGCCTCGGGTGGGGTGAAGACCACGGTGGTGAAACACTCCATGCAACGCGCGCCGGTATTCATGTTTGCCGACGCGTTGCAGGCCCGCGAGTTTGGCGCCTGGCTGGTGAGCGAGTTTGAAACGATCAAGGCCATCGCCGAAACCACCACCCGCAGCGGCAAGCTGTTCGAGATCGAGCAGTACCCGGTCGCCAACATGCTTTACACCCGTTTCTGCTACACCACTGGCGATGCTGCCGGGCAGAACATGACCAGCAAGGCGACCTTCGCCGCCTGTGAATGGATCAAGGCCAACCACCCGTTGCAGCCACGCTACATCCTGTCCGGCGCCATCGACACCGACAAAAAACACTCGGCCATGAACATGATTCAAACCCGTGGCAAACGGGTGATCGCCGAGTTCACCCTCAAGCGCGAAGTGGCTCACGAGCTGCTGCGCGTAGACCCCGCGAACCTTTACCGGTACCGCCAGATTGCTGCCGTGGGCGCCATTCAGGCTGGTGCTGCGTACAGCGGTGCGCACTCGGCCAACGGGTTGGCGGCCATGTTTATCGCCACCGGCCAGGACGCCGCCAACGTCGCCGAAAGCCATGGCGGCATTACCTATGGGCAGTTGCTGGATAACGGCGATTACTACTGGTCGGTAACTTTGCCGGCCGTCATCTGTGCCACCCACGGCGGCGGCACAGGTTTGCCGACTCAGCGCGAATGCCTGGAAA
>NZ_JBWBZC010000005.1:0-367336 GCF_056174845.1 Pseudomonas sp. CC11G | reverse complement strand
CGTCGCTGGCAAATACCGGGTCGCTGCTGGCGCGGTAATGGGCCACCAGGGCGTCGAGGTCGCCATTGAAGAATTGGTTGGCAGTCTGGCGAAAGCCGCTAAGGCTCTGCTCGGACTCTTTCCAGTGCGCTTCGATGCGCTGGCTATAGTCGTTGATAAAACCGGGAATCTGCACGCCTACCAGCAGCCCCACGGCGAACAGCACCAAACGTAGATAACTTCTGAACATGCCCGCTCCTGCTCCTTATCGGTCTACGGCCCGGCTTAGCTGCGGCCCTGGGCGATGCATTCGCCGCGGCGCCACAAGCTCCATTCGCCAGGTTGGTACAAGGTCCAGCTTTCGTTTTCGGTCAACGGCTCGGTGGCCAGTACGGTGACCACGTCGTTGGGCGTGGTCTCGGCCTGGAAGTCGACAATCACGTCCACATCCTTCAACCGCGCCGGGCCGAAGGGCGCACGGCGAGTGATTTGCGCAAGCTTCGTGGAGCAAAAGGCAAACAACCAGTCGCCATCACTCAACAGACAGTTGAACACGCCCTTGGTGCGATACGCCGCGCAGGCGCGCACCAGGTTTGGCAGCAGCATTTCCACCGACACCGGCAGCGGGAAGGCGCTGCGAATCTGGTTGAGCAAATCGCAGAAAGCAGCCTCGCTGTCGGTATCACCAACGGGCCAGTAGAAACTCGGCGCCGGGGCAAAATCGGCCAGTTGACCGTTGTGGGCGAAACACCAGTTACGGCCCCACAGTTCGCGCACAAACGGATGGGTATTGGCCAGGCACACCTTGCCGACGTTGGCCTGGCGGATATGGCCAATCACGGTTTCGCTTTGATGGGGTAGCGCTGCACCAGCTTGGCGACTTCCGAGTCAACGCTCGCCTGCGGGTCTTGAAACAGCCGCAAGCCGCGCCCTTCATAGAAGGCGATGCCCCAGCCGTCACGGTGCGGCCCGGTGCCGCCGCCGCGCTGCATCAGCCCGGTGAAGCTGAACACGATGTCGGTCGGCACATTGGCACTCATGCCCAGTAATTCACACATGGCTCAACACTCTTGCAAACAGCTTGGGGGCAGCAGGGGCTTAAAGACGAGGTTCAATTCGGGTGCGACGGCCATCGCTGCCACTGGCGGCGGCGTATGGGTTTCGGAGCGGGGCTTGATGTACGGCTTGCTCTGCGGTTCGCGCTCCATCAACTCGCGCAAGGTTGGCGCGTCTTCATCAAACGGCTCCGGCGCGGGCTTGGCGGCTTTGCGCTTGTTCCAGGCGCGTTCGATGGGCCATCGGATAAGCACAAACAGCACATACACGGCGAAGGCGATCATGCCGTACATGGCCAAGTCGGCTACCGCGCGCCAGATATTGCTGCCGACCTTGAACAACAGGTCGAGCGCAGAAATCGCCACGGCCGGGGCGTACAGGTCTTTGGCCGGGTCGATGATGGTGGGGGTAAACAGCAGCACTGCCACTACCACCCGCAGGGGTTCACGCAGGTAGCGCCACATCCAGCCGGTCAGGCGGAAGAACACCAGCAAGCAACCCAGGGCGGCAATGGCATAGAGGCCCCAGACGAGGACGTAATCGTGTTCGTTCATGCGGTTCGTGGCGATGCTGGCGAAGGGGCGCTTATGATAGCGGCTTTTCTCCTGCCCGGCGCGTTCGACGTCGGTCGCCTTCGCTCTGGAGTTTCTGCATGCCGCAAGCGCCCATCGCCCGACTTGAAACCGGTAACGACCCCTACCACTGGCTGGAAAACCGCGACAGCGACGACGTGCTCGACTACCTGAAGGCGGAAAACGCTTACCTGGACGAGCAACTGGCCGGCCAGGCCGAGCTGCGCGAGCAGCTGTTTGCCGAAATAAAAGGCCGCATTCGCGAGACCGACCTGTCGCTGCCCTCGCCCTGGGGCCCGCACCTGTACTACACCCGTACCACCGCTGGCGACGAATACCCGCGCCACTACCGCTGCAATCGGCCAACCGACGGCAGCCACACCGTCGATGCCGCCAGCGAGCAGTTGCTGCTCGACCCGAACGAGCTGGCCAACGGCGGCTTTCTCTCCCTGGGCGCGTTCAGCATCAGCCCCGATCACGCCCGCCTGGCTTACAGCCTGGATACCAGCGGCGACGAGATCTACCAGTTGTTCGTCAAAGAACTGGCCAGCGGCGCGATCACCGCCCTGCCCTTTGAAGACTGCGACGGCAGCATGACCTGGGCCAACGACAGCCAAACCCTGTTCTTCGGCGAACTGGACGACACCCACCGCCCGCACAAGCTCTATCGCCACACCTTGGGCGGTAGCGGCGCCGAACTGGTATTCGAAGAACCCGACGGGCGCTTTTTCCTCAACTGCTACCGCTCAAGCTCCGAGCGCCAGTTGTTCGTGCTGCTCAACAGTAAAACCACCTGCGAAACCTGGGCGCTGGATGCGGACACGCCAAACGGCACATTCACCTGCCTGGCACCGCGCGTGGAAGACCACGAATACTTCGTCGACCACGGCCGCCTGGTGCATGGCGAGGCGGCTGGCAGTTGGGGCTGGATCATTCGCAGCAACCAGACCGGCATCAACTTCGCCCTCTACCACGCCGCCACCGCGGGCGTGCCAAGCCGCGCCGACTGGCAGGAACTCATCCCCCACAACCCGGCCGTAATGCTCGAAGACACCACCCTGAATGCCGGCGCCATCATCCTCAGCTTGCGCGAAGGCGGCCTGCCGATTCTGGAAGTGCACGGCCTGGGCCTGCCGCCGGCCCGCGTGCAATTGCCCGACGCCGCTTACAGCCTGCATGTGCAGGACAGCCTGGAGTTCGAGAGCGAGGTGATTCGCCTGCGTTACGAGGCGCTCAATCGCCCGGCGCAAGTGCGTCAACTGCACTTGGTCACTGGCGAACAAGTGGTGCTCAAAGAAACGCCGGTGGAAGGCGTGTTCGACGCCGACGCCTACGTCAGCCAGCGCCTGTGGGCGACTGCCGCCGACGGCACGCAAATCCCCATCAGAAACCCTCGGCACACCGGCGCCCTTCTATCTCTATGGCTACGGTGCTTACGGTGCCAGCCTCGACCCGTGGTTCTCCCATGGCCGGCTGAGCCTGCTCGACCGTGGTTTTGTCTTCGCTATTGCCCATGTACGCGGCGGCGGCGAGCTGGCGAAGCCTGGTACCGCGCTGGCAAGCTGGAACACAAGGCCAACACCTTCAGCGACTTTGTCGCCTGCGCCGAGCACGTGATTGCTGAGGACTACACCACCACGCAACAGCTGGCCATCAGTGGCGGCAGTGCCGGTGGGTTGCTGATTGGCGCGGTGCTGAATCAGCGCCCCGACCTGTTTGCCGCCGCCATCGCCGAAGTGCCGTTTGTGGACGTGCTGAACACCATGCAGAACCCCGACCTGCCGCTGACCGTGACCGAGTACGACGAATGGGGCGACCCGCACGAGCCCGAGGTTTTCGAGCGCATCAAGGGTTACGCGCCGTATGAAAACGTCAGCGCCCAGGCGTACCCGGCGCTGTTGGCCGTGGCCGGTTACAACGACAGCCGCGTGCAGTATTGGGAAGCGGCGAAATGGGTGGCCAGGCTGCGGGCGCACAAGACCGATGACAACTTGCTGCTGCTGAAGACCGACCTCGGCGCCGGACATGGCGGGATGAGTGGACGTTATCAGGGGATTAAGGATGTGGCGCTGGAGTATGCGTTTTTGTTGAAGGTGCTGGGACTGGTGGACTAACTCGATCCGTAGGATGGGTAGAGCCGCAGGCGAAACCCATCAATGCGGCATAGTCCAGACCGCGATGGGTTTCGCCTAGGGCTCTACCCATCCTACGAGCACAACTCGTCACTCCTCGACTTTCGGCCTTACCGGCTGCGCCGGCTTCACCTTCGGCACACTCGGCGCCTGCTGTATCAGCAACCCGTTATCCCGCTGGTTCACCGTATTGGCCGGCGGCAAGCTGCGTGAGTCATAGGCACCCGGCGCCATCGGTCGCGCCGCCGGCGCCGGCATCGGCACATTGCGCGGCTGAATGGTTTGGTACGGACTCGGCGTCGCCGTACCCGGCGAACCCGGCGTTGCCGCCAGTGCCCCGACGCAAGCTAACGTGCCCACACTCAGCACCATCAATCTGAACAGTTGCATATCTCACCTCCGTAACCCTGGCGTGAACGTTAGACTACGCGCCCCCGCATTAGGCTCACTCTCAATGAAACGCTTCGTTCTGCTCGACACCGCCCCGATTCCCGAAAACGGCGGCGCCTTGTGCCTATTCGAGTATGGCGAGGATTTCGTGATCAAGATTCAGGGCGGCGACGGCGGCCAACTGATGAACACGCGCATGCACGGTTCCGAAGACGCCCTGGCCGAAATCCCCTGCAAGCGCGTGACTCACCGCCCTACCCCGCGCGTGCTCATCGGCGGCCTGGGCATGGGTTTTACCCTGGCCTCGGCGCTTAAGCATTTAGGCAAAAATGCCCAGGTGGTCGTCGCCGAACTGGTGCCCGGGGTTATCGAATGGAACCGCGGCCCGCTCGGCGCCAAGGCCGGCATGCCCATCGACGACCCGCGCAGCGAAATCCGCTGTGCAGACGTCGCCAACGTGCTGCAAAGCGAACCGCAGGGTTTCGACGCCATCATGCTCGACGTCGACAACGGCCCCGAAGGCCTGACGCAACGAAGCAACAGCGGCTTGTACTCCGCCGCCGGTTTGCAGAACTGCCACCGCGCGTTGCGCCCCAAAGGCATTTTGGCCGTGTGGTCGGCCAGCGCCGATCGCAAGTTTTCCGAGCGCGTGGCCAAGGCTGGCTTCAAGGTGGAAGAAGTGCAGGTGTACGCCCACGGCAACAAAGGCACCCGGCACACCATCTGGATTGCGGAAAAACGCTGAGGCCGCTTGAGAAGCCCGCGCGCCGGGCTCACCATAGCTCCCATCACCTACACCCTGGACTGAACAGGTATTCCCATGAGCACTGAAAAATCAGCGGCAACCCTTAAAACCGACCGCCTGATCGCCGAAGCCCAGCGCAGCCGCGAAGAAGGCTACCGCGCCAAAGCCCTGAAGATGTACCCGCACATTTGCGGCCGTTGCCAGCGGGAGTTCGAAGGCAAACGCCTGAGCGAACTGACCGTGCACCACCGCGACCACAACCACGACAACAACCCGCAAGACGGCTCCAACTGGGAGCTGCTTTGCCTGTTCTGTCACGACAACGAACACTCGCGCTACACCGACCAGCAATATTTCAGCGAAGGCTCCACCGCCAGCCCGACCGGGCCGAAGGTGACGCACAAAGCCTTTGCCGACCTGGCCGCCCTGCTCAAGAGCAAAGAATAAGAGAGTGTTTCGTGGCTAACCGTCGCTACAGCTGTATTGGTCTGTTCAATCCCAAGTCCCCGGATAACGTCGGCGCCGTTATGCGCGCCGCCGGCTGCTATGGCGTGAACTCGGTGTTCTACACCGGTAAGCGCTACGCCCGCGCCCAGGAATTTTCCACCGACACCAAGATGGTTCATCAGGACATCCCACTGATCGGCATCGAAGACCTGAAAAGCATCATTCCGCTGGGCTGCACGCCGGTGGCCGTGGAACTGGTGGAAGGCGCCAAACCGCTGCCCGAATACACCCACCCGGACCGGGCCATTTATATCTTCGGGCCGGAAGACGGCTCGTTGAGCAAAGAGGTGTTGGCCTGGTGTGAAGAGGTGATTTACATCCCCACCCATGGCTGCATGAACTTGGCGGCGACGGTTAACGTGGTGCTGTATGACCGGTTGGCCAAGGGGCTGAATACCAAATCCGGGCCGTTGTTTGGCAAGTCGTTTCAATCCTGAAAGCAACGCCGACCTGCCCTGGCAGGGTGCGCACAGCACGCCCTACGGTTACTCGACTGCCTTCAACAGCGGCGTATCCAACACCGTCGATGCCCCGCCCAGCACATCCTCAGCCACGCTCACAAAGTCCTTGGTGCTCACCACATCCATGCGCATCAACCCGCGACTAACATCGTCGAGCGAGCGCTTGTTGCCAGTGGCTTTGCGGATTTCGCGGTCGAGGTCTTGCAGCAGCAACACTGCGCGGGCCGTGGTGCGGCCACTCACGCTGTTGCCGCGCAGGCTAACCACCTTGCGGCTCCACTGCTTGAGGTTCGCGTTTACCGCCTTGTAGCGGTCTTCGCTCATGCCGCCGGCGCGGTGCACCAGTTCAATGGCGTAGTACTCGGCCAGGCCTTCGCTGATCCAGTCACTCTGGTCGGTGTCGCGAATACGGCTGAACACATGCACCAGTTCATGCACCAACGAGCTCGTACCGTTCTCGCTCACCAGCGGGCGGTCGGCGTGCATAAACAGCGAGTTGGAAGCCGACAAGCCGCCACGCCACATCGGGTTACCGGCCCCGACCACCAGCAGCTTGGCAGGGTCACGGGGGAACACCGCCTGCACTTGCGGCCACACGAAGGTCAGCAACGTCAGCGCGTCCATGCGGCGCATTCCGGCGCCGATGGGCGCGGCCACGGTCACTTCGGTTTCGCCCAGCTTGGCGCGGCGGGTGCCGATCTTGCCGGCCAGAATCCAGCCGGTCGGGCGGTCGAGCAGGCGCGAGGGATTGTCGATGCGGAAGCGATTCTTACCGATGCGCGGCCAGCCGGTTTCCACGCTTTTCCAGCCTTTGGGCAGTTCGAATTGCAGGCGCGACACCAGCTCGGTGCCGTCGTGCTGGTCGAGCTTGGCGCTGGGCACCAGGTCATCGCCGCGCAGCAGCGCCCAGTCGGCGGTCATGCGTGCATCGTAGCTAACGGCCTTGCCATCGGCGGCGGGCCGTGGATGGTTGATTCGTACGCGGTAGCTGAGGCTGGTTTTGCCCTTGCCCGGTTGCCAGACGCCGTTCTGCCGCTCGCCGGGCTGGGCCGCGTCCAGTTGCCAGGTGCCGTCGGTTTTGAAGTCGCTGTAATAGCCTTTTTGCCCAGGTTGAAACTCAGGTTGCGCACCACTTCGCCCTGGTTCAGGGTCAGGCGTACTTCAGCCTGGTCGCTGTCAGGGAGAAAACGCACGGTGTAATCGAGGTCGACTTTTTCCACCGCCAGTAGCGGTGAGCTGCAAGCCAGCAGTGCGACAGAGATAAGCAGACGGAGGCGGATGGGCATCAAAAACAGGTCCTTGTAACGCGGCGCGGTAATTCCCTATGACCGGCCTGATTTCGTTTGATTCACCGAGGTCTCGCCCGTTGGGCTTCGCTGCGCTCAACCCAACCTACATTCGCGTAGGTTGGGTTGAGCGCAGCGAAGCCCAACGTTGCACAGCCTCAGCCAGACCGGAAGATCATATAGTCTTCCCAGTCATCTTCAGCGACGGCGGTCTCACTGAGCATAGCGCCCACTTGTGAAATTCCTGCGTTGTGGACCATTTCCGGGTCGCCGCACACCAGCGGGTGCCAGCTTTCCAGGTCTTTGCCTTCGGCTACCAGGCGGTAGCCGCAGGTGGGCGGCAGCCATTGGAATTCGCTGGCCTGCCCCGGGGTGAGCTGGATGCAATCGGGCACGAATTGGCGGCGGTTGGCGTAGTCGCTGCAGCGGCAGGTTTTCAGGTCCAGCAGTTTGCAGGCGATGCGCGTGTAGTAAACGCTGCCGTCGTCTTCATCTTCGAGCTTTTGCAGGCAGCACAGGCCGCAGCCGTCGCACAGCGACTCCCACTCGTCCTTGTCGAGCTGGTCGAGGGTTTTGCGTTTCCAGAAGGGTTCGACTTTGGCGGCCATGGCGAGGTTTGCTGAATAGAGGGAGGAAAAGCGCGGCAGTCTAGCGCCTGCGTGCGCACCGGCCAAGGCCGCATAGCCAAACGGTTGCAGGCCGTTTTACGGGCCTGCGAACTGCTCTCAATAGCCCTTGGAAAACTCCACTTCGCCGCGCAGCGGTTCGCCGTCTTTAAAGCGCTGCAGATTGTCCAGAAACAGCTGGGCCATCAGCGGCGGCAAGGTCGGTGCCGAGCTATGGCCGGTGAGCAGCAGGCCAAAGGCGGTCCAGAACGGATGACGCGCGGGCAACGGCTCCTGGCGGCACACATCGATAATCGCGCCCGCCAGGTGGCCTTCGCGTAAAGCCTCCACCAGGTCGGCATCTACCACCGCCACGCCGCGCCCTGCGTTGATAAACAGCGCGGTCGGCAGGAATTGGGCAAACAGCGCCGCGTCGTAGATATCGTGGGTAGCGGGTGTGTCCGGCAGCAGGTTGATCACGTAGTCGGCCTGCGCTACCAGGCGCGGCAACTCGGCCATGCCGGCTACTTCCTTGAACGGCGCCAGCTCGCGGGCCGCACTGGCCACGCCATACAACTCCACGCCAAACGGGGCGAGAAACTGCGCCACGCTCAGCCCGATTTCGCCGGTGCCGACAATCAGCACCCGCCGCCCCGCCAGGCTGCGTGGCGAGTGATTGTCCCAACGGCGCTCGACCTGCGCCGCCAGGCGCGCCAGCACTTCGCGCTCATGGGCAAGCATATAAGTGAGCACGTACTCGGCCATCACCTGGCCAAAAATGCCCACGGCGCGGGTCAGGCGGTAGTCGGTCGGCAAGTCCTTCTGCAACAGCGGCGTAATGCCCGCCCAGGTCGACTGGAACCACTGCGGCTTGTGGCCTTTGCGCAGCACGGTGGCGAGCAGGCCGGGCTCACCCAGCCACACCTCGCACTCAGGCGCCAGCGTCGCCAGTTCGGTGGGATCGTCGCTGATCACCAAATCCAGATCGGGTTGAGCGGCACGCAGCAAGTCGGCATACAAGGCGTGGTCATGTTCAGCAAGTAAAACGCGCATGGGACAGAAAAACCTTCAGACACGGCGAAGCCACGCTAGGTGACGTCACCTCTAGACAGGAAAAAAATGGGTAATTGGCCAGACTCCGCTGGCTCTGGATAGCGCTTAAATCGGGTCGTTACGGCGCAGCAGTTCTTCCGGGAGATGCTGAATGTATTCGTCTTCGGCTGGCGGCATCTGCAGGTGGTAACCCTGCTTTTCCAGATTCTCCAGCACCTTATGAATATCCTCGCGGGCCAGCGCCCGCTCCGGGCTCAACACCAAATCAAAGGTGTGCTTGGGCGGCCCGAAGGCCACCAGCAAGGACTCCGGCACTTTCTTCAAGGCCTCGGCCTTGAGTACGTAGAGGTACATCTCGTTTTTCTTCGGGCTGCGGTAAATCGAGCAGATCTGCTTCATGCCTGTTCTTCCTGGGGATGGGCTGCCAGGCTGTCGAGCAGCTCCTGGCCCATCAATTCACGTCGCCAACCGCGCAGGGAATCGGGCAGTTGGTAAGGACCATTCGGGTAGCCGCTTTTGAGCAGCGCTTCGAGCACTTTCTTGCGCAGCATGATTTCCGGGGCGATATCCAGGCGCTCGGCTTCAGCCTGGCCAATGGCGCGCAGTTTCTTGAGCAAGGTGGTGGCTTCCACCGGCAGTGGCTCGGGCAGCGGCTCAGGCCATTCTTCGGCGGGTTTGGCGGCGGCTTCCTTGATCAGGCCGAGCAGAAACTCGCCGTCCTGGCGCACGGTTTTGGGGTGCATGTCTTCAATGCGCGCCAGAGCCACAAGGTTGTCTGGCTGGCTGCGGGCCATCGGCCACAGCGAGTTCTCGCGGATCACCCGGTTGCGCGGCAGGTTGCGCAGGCGCGCCTGCTGCTCGCGCCAGGCATACAGCTCGCGCAGCACGGCGAGTTTGGCCGGGGCCAGCTTCCAACCGAGCTTGGCGTCGCGGTACACCTCGTTGGGGTCTATCTCGCGGCGCAGGTTGGTCACCATCTCTTCGCCGTCTTCCAGCACCCAGTTGAATTTGTCCGGCGCCAGGCGCGCGCGCAGGGCTTCGAACACTTCGGCCAGGTGCAACACGTCCTCGGCGGCGTAGCTCACCTGGGTTTCCGAGAGCGGGCGCTGCAGCCAGTCCGAGCGGGTTTCGCCTTTGGGCAGGTCGATATCCAGCACGCTCTGCACCAGACGCGAATAGCCCATGGAGAAACCGATATTGAGGTAGGCGGCGGCGATCTGGGTGTCGAACAGCGGCAACGGCAAGGTGCCGGTCAGGCGCGAAAAAACTTCGAGATCTTCGCTACAGGCGTGCAGGACCTTGAGCACAGCCGGGTCAGCCAACAGCTCGGCGAAAGCGTCCCAGCTCGTAATCAACAGCGGATCAATCAGAAAAACTTGGCTGCCATCGCACACCTGCAACAGGCCGGCGATGGGATAAAAGGTGTCGACCCGCATGAATTCGGTGTCGAGGGCCACATACGGCAGACGCCGCCATTCGGCGCATAACTGCGCCAAGCTGGCGTCATCGCGGATCCAATTGATATCGATGGCCACATGCCTCTCCTTAAATTTGCCGCGCAGTATATATCGAGCCTGCCTATGGCCGGTGATTCGACCCGTGATTAGCGGCTTGCCCTGCGTAATCGGCGCTCCTATGCTGCGCTCGTTTTGTCCGACAATAATCAGAACAAGGATATGTCATGAAAAAGTTTCTGGGCCTGGTGGCCCTGCTCTTGGTCATCGCGGTCGTGTATCTGCTCGCCAAACCCAGCCCGATTGACCCACTGGCCTGGTCCCCGCCCCACGAACCCGCCATGACCGGCGTACTCGAACCCAACGATGCACTGATGAAAGCCGAGCTGCTCGCCAAAGGCCAGGTGCACGGCCCCGAAGATACTGCAGTGGACGGCCAGGGCCGTGTCTATGGCAGCACCCACGACGGCAAGATCATCCGTGTCAAAACCGACGGAAGTGTAGAAACCTTCGCCGACACCCAAGGCCGCCCGCTGGGCATGGACTTCGATGCCAAGGGCAACCTGATCGTCGCCGACTCCTATAAAGGCCTGCTGAGCATCGACCCGCAAGGGCAGATCACCGTGCTCGCCACCGAAGCCGGCGGCGTGCCGTTCCGCTTCACCGATGACTTGGATATCGCCAGCGACGGGCGCATCTACTTCTCCGATGCCTCCAGCAAATTCCAGCAGCCGGATTACCTGCTCGACCTGCTCGAAGGCCGCCCGTATGGCCGCCTGCTGCGCTACGACCCGGTAAGCAAAACCACCGACGTGCTGCTTAAAGACCTGTACTTCGCCAACGGAGTTGCACTGTCGGCCGAGGAAGACTTCGTACTGGTCAACGAAACCTACCGCTATCGCATCAGCCGCCTGTGGCTTAAAGGCCCGAAAGCCGGCACCCACGACATCTTTATCGATAACCTGCCGGGCATGCCCGACAACCTGCAAGGCGACCGCGCCGGCACTTTCTGGGTGGCCCTGCCCACTCCGCGCAAGGCCGACGCCGACTTCCTCCAGGGCCAACCCTGGCTGAAAGCGCAAATGGCCAAACTGCCGCGAAGCATGTGGCCAAAACCGGCCAAATACGGCCTGGCGATTGCCGTGGACGAGCAAGGCAAAATCACCCGCAGCCTGCACGACACCAGCGGCAGCAACCTGCGCATGGTTACCTCGGTCAAGCCAGTGGGCGGCTATCTGTACTTCGGCAGCCTGGATAACGACCGCATTGGCAAGCTGAAGATCGACTGAGCAAACGATCAACCCTTCGAGCCTGTTCGTTTCCAGGCCCGACAATCGAGGCTGAAGCCTCTCCTACAGGGATCGAGGTCTCTTGTGGGAGAGGCTTTAGCCTCGATGCCCTTGATCCTGTTTCTGCGTTTATGATGGGCGCCCGATTTCTTTCAGGTGCCCATCATGTCCCTCGCGCAACTGATTACCCCCGCCAAACTGGTCGGCCGCCCGGCCGACGCCAACCGTCTGATCCTCGACTGCCGTTTTGCCCTCGACGACCTGGTTTACGGCCAACGCAGCTACAACGAAGCGCATATTCCCGGCGCCGTATTCGCAGACCTTGAACAGCACCTGTCCGGCCCCATCGTCAAAGGCCGCACCGGCCGCCATCCGCTGCCCAACCCACAAACGCTGAGCGAACAGCTGCGCGCCTGGGGCCTGGATAACGGTAGCGAAGTGATCCTGTATGACGACGGCCCTGGCGCCTTCGCCGCCCACGCGTGGTGGCTGCTGGCCTGGTTAGGCAAGCGCGATAACGTCTATCTGCTCGATGGCGGCCTGAAAGCCTGGAAAGAAGCCGGCCTGCCGCTGGATCAGGTGGTGCCTGAGCGCGCTGCGGGAAACTTTGCCGGCCACGCCGACAACAGCCTCGTCTTCAGCGCTGAGCAGCTTGAAATGCTGCTTGGCGACCCGGAACTCACCCTGATCGATGCCCGCGCCTTGCCGCGTTTCAAAGGCGAGGTTGAACCCATCGACCCAGTGGCCGGCCATATCCCCGGCGCGCAGTGCGCGGTGTTTACCGACAACCTCGGCAGCGACGGGCGCTTTCTACCCGCCGAGCAATTGCATGCCCGCTTCGCAGCCTTGCTAGGCGAGCGCTCAATCGACGGTTTGGTGGCGTACTGCGGCTCCGGCGTCACCGCCTGCCATAACCTGTTTGCCCTGAGCCTGGCGGGTTACCCGCTCGCGCCGCTGTATGCCGGGTCGTGGAGCGAGTGGATCAACGACCCAAGCCGGCCGGTGGCCACTGGCGAATGATGCCCCCACAGGTTAAATCGGCGTAGTAACGGGGTTTTAAGCACCTTGAGTCATATCGGCGCATAAGCAAAGCCGCAAATGATTTAAAAACAGCCCTTTACAGCACAATGATCTGACTATGCTTCAACAGGAGCGGCTAACCCCGCTCCCGGTGGGGCCTTTTCGATATTTGTTCTTCCATCCGCTGCCAGGCGCCGAGGCCCCCACCGACCACTTTTATAAGAGGTTTCTATGGGCATCGCCGCCAGTGAGTTATGCCAGCACGTCATCCGCCCTACCCTCCTCTACCTGGATCGCCATAGCCCGTGTGCCGAGTCTTTTCTGCTCTGTGCTGCCGCTTGTCAGTCCGCACTCGGTTCCGCGCTGGATGACCAAACCGGTCACGGCCTGTACCGAATCGCCGATTTGCGTCACCAAATGTTCTGGGACCAGCACTTGGCGCTCGACCCGGAACTGGCCAGCCGCGTTCGTGGCCTCGCCAGTCAGCATGCCTTCCTCGCAGCGCCGCATATCGAATTGACCGTTAACCTGCGGTACGCCACCGCCATAGCCTGGCTGATGGTGGAGGCGCAAAGGCCCGAGCTTCCTGAGGTTGAGGACATAATGGGCATGGCCCAGGTGTGGCAGCAGGTGTTCCAGCCTCAGGGCCGGCTACGGGATTTCAGTCGGGCGTGGCATCACTACGTGGGAAAGGCTCGGCAAGCCGCGTGAAATTTTCGCTGAACCAAATCGGCAAAGTACGCTCGTACAAGATTGCCGAAGTTGCCATCACTTTGCCCCAAATTGTCCGACAATTGGCCGCAAAGTAGCGTTCTTGAGCAACTGGCCAGGTAATTCAAATCCTGATAATTTCCGCCCCCCGTACAAAAATACAACAGGACTTTTCCGATGAAACACGCCTGGTTCAAGACCACCCTAGCCCTGACCATTTCTGCCGCCTCCAGCTATTCCCTCGCTGGCGGTTTTGCCCTCAACGAACAAAGCATCAGCGGCATGGGTTCTTCCTACGCTGGGCGTTCGTCGTCTGCCGATGACGCCACCACCCTGTTCGGCAACCCGGCTGGTATGTCGCGCCTGAAACGTCAGGAAGTCAGCGTTGGCGCCGCCGCCATCGTGGCCAAAACCGATATCAGCCACACCAGCGGCTCCACCTCCGGCAGCAACGACGGCGACATGGTGCCGTTCACCGCCGTGCCGATGGGCTACTACGTAAACCCGGTCAATGATCAGTGGACTTTCGGCGTTGGCGTGTACGCACCGTTTGGCCTGATCACCGACTACGAAGGTGGGTTCCAGGGCCGCAAATTCGGCGACTACAGCGAAGTGAAAGTGGTCACCGTGCAGCCGACCGTAAGCTTTCGCGTGAACGATCAACTGTCGATTGGTGGTGGCCCGACCATCAACCGTATCGACGGCAAGTTGGAAAGCGCCTTGGGCAGCCTCAGCCCTGTCGGCACTGAAAGCCGTGTGAAAATCAAAGGTGACGACACCGCCATCGGTTACAACATCGGCGCCCTGTACGAGTTCACCCCGCAAACCCGTGCCGGTGTGACGTACCACTCCAAGGTCAAATACAAACTGGAAGGTGACACCACCATTTCCGGTAGCGATCCGACCTTTACGGCCCTTGGCGCGTACGGCAAGTACGACGCCTCACTGGACCTGACCACCCCGGAATCGGTTGATGCCTCGATCACCCACGACATCGACGACGCCTGGACTATCTACGCCGGTAGCACCTGGACCCGCTGGAGCCGCCTGAAAGACATCACCGTCGAAAACGACGGCGTCAAAGGCCCGACCGCTGGCACCTTCTCGAGCATCACTGAAGAACAGAACTGGCACGACACTTGGGGCTACGCGCTGGGTACCGCCTACAAGCTGAGCCAACAGTGGACCCTGCGCGCCGGTCTGGCCTTCGACCAGAGCCCGACCAACAACGCCAACCGCTCGCCACGCATTCCAACCGGCGACCGCACTGCGGTGAGCTTTGGCGTGGGCTGGAACCCGACTGAAGACCTGACCGTTGATTTGGCCTACTCCTACCTGTGGGAAGAAGACACCAAGATCGACGACGCTCAGACTGGTAAAGGCAGCTACAGCGCCACCTACGAAAACAGCGCACACGGTTTCGGTACTCAAGTTCGTACCGCTTCTAATCGCTGCTCGTAACACCTGACACCGTCATTCCCACCTTCGCGGGAATGACGGTGTTTTTATTTGAGCTCGGTTTTACCCCTACATTCACACCGCAAAAGTCGCTTGGTCTTACAGCGCACCGCTCTATAATCGCCCCTTGCGTGATGGAGGCCTACATGAGCGCGATCCAAATCAAGTCCCCCGCCCTAACCTTGAAAGCCGGCAGCGCTGCCCTGGCGCGTATTCGTGAGCGCGGTTTAGCGCCGGCAGATGTCGGCATCCTGCCCGGCGCCGCGGGTGGCCCCAAAGCTCTGGGCATTCAAGGTCTGGACCTGGCCCTGTTCGGCGACTGGTTGCCGCGCGCGCCGCGCCAACGCTCGCTAATCGGCGCCTCCATCGGCTCCTGGCGCTTCGCCAGCGCCTGCCTGCCCGATGCTGCCGCCGGCATTCAACGCCTGGGCGAGCTGTATACCCAGCAGCGGTTTGCCAAAGGCGTGACCATGGCCGAGGTATCCCAAAGCTGCGTGCGCATGCTCGACGAACTGCTCGAAGGCCAGGACGCCCACGTACTGAACAACCCGCACTACAGCCTGAATATCATGGTGGTGAAAAGCCTCGGCCTGCTCGCCCATGACCGGCGTGGCGCGCTTGGTTTGGGCTTGTCGTCGGTGATTGGCAATAACCTGCTGGGCCGCCCGCGCCTGTCGCGGCATTTCGAGCGGGTGATTTTGCATGACGCGCGCACCCTGCCGCCGCTCAATGCGCTGAGCGACTTTCCTTCGCGCCTGCTGCACCTGGATGTCGGCAACCTGCGCCATGCGCTGCTGGCTTCCGGTTCGATTCCAATGGTGATGGAAGGCGTGCGCGATATTCCTGGCGCCGGCGTGGGCACCTACCGCGACGGCGGCCTGCTTGATTACCACCTCGACCTGCCCTACAGCGGCGACGACGTGGTGCTCTACCCGCACTTCACCGACAAAGTGATTCCCGGCTGGTTCGACAAAGGCCTGCCGTGGCGCAAGGGCGACAACGTGCGCTTGCAGAACGTGCTGCTGCTCGCCCCGTCGCGCGACTACCTGGCCAAGTTGCCCCACGGCAAATTGCCCGACCGTAAAGACTTCACCCGCTACCTGGGCGACGACGCCGGCCGCGAGCGCTACTGGCGCACCGCGATGGACGCCAGCCGGCGCCTGGGCGACGAGTTCCTGGAACTGGTCGACAGCAACAAACTCGGCGAGCGCCTGCAAGCCCTTTAACAGCACGAACCAAGGACGGTCATGAAGCTTGCAGTTGCCATCATCCATGGCATTGGCACCCAGCCACTTGAAGTCGACGCCGATGGCTATCACCAATTCGCCCAGAGCCTGATCGCCGCGCTACGCCAGCGCCTGGGCGCCGAGGCCGACCAGATCGCGTTTCAGAGCCTGTACTGGGCCAACGTGCTGGACGACCGCGAGTTCGCCTACCTGGAAAAACTCAAGGCCGAGCCCGTTACCTGGCGCTGGTTGCGCCGCGCCGTCACGCTGTTTTTGGGCGATGCCAGCGGCTACCGCAAAGTCAGCGAGGCCTACGACACCACCTACCAGGAAGTGCACCAGACTGTGCGCCAGGGCCTGCAAGCGCTGCGCGCCAAAGTAGGCGCAGAGACGCCGCTGGTGGTGCTCGCCCATTCGTTGGGCGGGCATATTTTTCCAACTACGCGTGGGACCAGCAGCAACTCAACGCCACACCCACCTGCCCGCTCGACCCATTTCTGGGCCTGGAAACCCTGGCCGGGCTGATCACCTTCGGCTGCAATATTCCGCTGTTCACCTTTGCCTATAACCCCGTCTTACCGATCCGTTTTCCCGGTCATTGCCTGACCAACGAAGTGCGCGAACAGGCACGCTGGCTTAACCTCTATGCACCGGCCGACGCCTTGGGCTACCCCCTTCGGCCGCTGCCCAACTACGCTCAGGTGGTGAGCGAAGACCGCGCCATGCCCGTCGGCCCCTGGTACAAACGGCACACGCCCTTGAGTCATCTGGAGTATTGGAACGATGGTGGTTTTCACACCTATGTGGCGGATTATCTGCATCAGCTGCTGCCTGCTTGCAGCGACTGAAAGCCAGGCCGCGCTCAACCCACAGAGCCAGGAAGAGGTCGGCAAACTGCTCGCCTTTGTCGAGAACAGCGGCTGCAGTTTTATCCGCAACGGCAGTGCCTACGACGGCAAGGAAGCGCGCATGCACCTTCAGCAAAAGCTCGACTATCTGGAAAACAAAGGGCTGGTAAGTAGCAGCGAAGATTTTATTCAGCGTGCGGCTACTGGCAGCAGTATCAGTGGCAAGGCGTATAGCGTGGACTGCAAGGGCAGAAACAGCCTTCGGCGGATTGGTTGAATGGGGAGTTGCAGCGGATTCGTACGCCGTAAATCAAAACCCTCTCCCCCAACCCCTCTCCCGCAAGCGGGCAGAGGGGAGCTAATTTTGCGTCAACTGTAGAGCGTGGCAACGAACACGGTCCGCCCCCTCTGCCCGCTTGCGGGAGAGGGCTGGGGAGAGGGTTTTAACTACCGCGCTTAATCCAATTTCCCCGCCGGTCCAAAGAACTCATAAAAACACTGCTCCGCCGGCACCCCCAGCCCACGCAACGTGCGGTTCACGTGCGCCATAAACGGCTGCGGTCCGAGGAAGTAGGCATCCACATCACGCTCCTGCGGCAACCACTGCGCCAACCGCTCCTCGGTCAAAACCCGCTCTCCACATGCCCATCCTCGTCACGGGGTTCGCTGTAGCAATAAAAGCGCTGAGCTGCGGATGCGCCTCGGCCTTGCTCGCCAACCACTCCTGAAACCCATGCACGCCGCCATGCCGCGCGCAGTGAATAAAGTGGATATCGCGACCACTCTCCAGCGCGTGTTCCAGCATCGCCAAGGCAGGGGTAATACCCACGCCAGCGGTGATCAATGCCAAGGGCTTTTCCGACGGCCGCAAGGTAAACGCCCCCGCCGGCGGAAACAGCTCCACGCTATCGCCGACCTGCAGTTGCTCATGCAAATACCCCGACACCCGCCCGCCTTTCTCACGCTTTACGCTAATGCGGTATTCGCGCTGGTTCGGCGCGGCCGACAGGGAGTAGTTGCGGCGCAAATCGTCGCCGTCGATTTCTACGCGCAGCCCGATGTACTGGCCCGGCTCGAAATCCATCAGCGCGCCGCCATCGGCCGGCACAAAATAGAACGAGGTAATTTCTTCGCTCTCCACCACTTTTTTCGCCAGGCGGAACTCCCGACCACCGCGCCAGCCGCCCTCGGCCTGCTCGCGCTCGCTATACATCTCTTCTTCAATGCCCATCAGCAAATTGGCCAGTTGCTGGTAAGCGCCAGCCCAGGCGTCTATCACTTCATCGGTGGCCACTTCACTGCCGAGCACTTCGCGGATGGCTTGCAGCAGGCAACTGCCGACGATGGGGTAATGCTCCGGCAGAATCTGCAGGGCCACGTGTTTGTTGACGATCTGCCCCACCAGCGGGCCGAGGGCGTCCAGGCGGTCGATAAATTTGGCGTACATCAGCACCGCATTGGCCAGGGCGCGGGCCTGGGCGCCGCTGGCCTGGTGGGTCTGGTTGAACAGCGGACGCACCTCGGGGTAGTCGCGCAGCATGGTGGTGTAAAAGTGCGAGGTCAGCGCTTCGCCGCCGGACTCCAGCAAGGGCACGGTAGCTTTGATCAAAGCGGTCTGCGGGGCACTGAGCATGTGTTCTCTCCTGGATCGTGGTAGGGTTTCTGCCACGGACTACTCCAGTTTTCATGCCAAGTTTTTATTTGTTATTTTTCAATAGCTTATAAATATTCTGAGTCATACAGACACGAGTCATAAAGACTCTTAGAAGGTCGTAATGACAGCAAACGCTCTGCTCAGCGCTTTTCTTCCCTTGGTTGCCGACCTGTCCCGCGAGCTGCCCGAAAGCGAGCGCTATCGCCGCCTGCTGGATGCCTTGCGCCAGCTGCTGCCTTGCGATGCCACCGCGTTGCTGCGCCTGGAAGGCGAACAACTGGTGCCGCTCGCCGTACACGGCCTGAGCGCCGACACCCTCGGCCGACGCTTTAAAGTGGCCGAACACCCGCGCCTCAAAGCGCTACTGGAAAACCGCGAGCCCACTCACTTCGCCTCCGACAGCGGCCTGCCCGACCCGTACGACGGGCTGGTCGACGGCGTGCATGGTCACCTCGAAGTGCACGACTGCATGGGCTGCTCGCTGTACCTCGACGAGCGCCCGTGGGGTGTTCTCACCCTCGACGCGCTGGATGCCGCCTGCTTTAGCCCCGCCGACCTCAACACCCTCGCCGCCTTTTCCAGCCTCGCCGCCGCCACGGTCAAAGCAGGCGAGCGCATCAACAGCCTGGCCCGCGATGCCCACGACCAACATCAACTGGCCGAGGTCTACAAACAGGCTGCCGGGCAAGCGCAAGCCAAGGAAATGATCGGCCAGAGCCCGGCGCATAAACGCCTGGTGGAAGAAATTGCCCTGGTCGGCAACAGCGAACTCAGCGTGTTGATCAGCGGCGAAACCGGGGTCGGCAAGGAACTGGTGGCCCAAGCCATCCACGCCCAGTCGCCACGGGCCAAGGCGCCGATGATCAGCCTCAACTGCGCCGCACTGCCGGAAACCCTGGTGGAAAGCGAGCTATTCGGTCATGTGCGCGGCGCATTTTCCGGGGCGGTGAACGAGCGACGCGGCAAGTTCGAGTTGGCCGACGGCGGCACGCTGTTTCTCGATGAACTGGGCGAGCTGCCGTTGCCGGTGCAAGCCAAGCTGCTACGCGTACTGCAAAGCGGACAACTGCAGCGCGTGGGCTCGGACAAGGAGCACCACGTGAACGTGCGCGTGCTGGCCGCCACCAACCGCGACCTGGCCGAAGAGGTACGCGCTGGGCGTTTTCGCGCCGACCTCTATCACCGCTTGAGCGTGTACCCGCTAAGAGTGCCGTCGCTGCGCGAACGCGGCCGCGATGTACTACTGCTGGCCGGATTTTTCCTCGAAGACAACCGCCCGCGCCTGGGTCTGCGCAGCTTGCGCCTGAGCAGCGATGCCCAGGCCGCCCTGCTCGCCTACGACTGGCCGGGCAACGTGCGCGAGCTGGAACACCTGATCGGCCGCGCTTCGCTCAAGGCGCTAGCGGCGTGCAGTGAACGGCCACGGATTCTCAGTGTGCAGGCGGTAGACCTGGCGCTGCCCGACAGCCAGGCCATGCCGGCCGTGACGGCTGCCGAAATCCCCCAGGTGGAAGGCGCCGTCGGCGACTTACGTCAGCACCTGGACGACTACCAGCGGCAATTGATCGGCGCCTGCCTTGAGCGTCATCAAGGCAATTGGGCAAGTGCGGCGCGGGAGTTGGGGTTGGACCGGGCGAACCTCAGTCGGCTCGCCAAACGCTTGAACCTCAAGGCCTGATGCCGCCGGGCGTTTTCTGACCTGCAAGACAAACGCGCCACGGGTAATGCGTTGGCCGAACTGATAGACTCGCCGGCCATTTTTTGATCACCATCTTTTCAGAGCGTTACGTCGTGGAACTGTTTAAAGAATTCATCTTCGAAGCCGCACACCGTCTGCCCCACGTGCCTGCCGGGCACAAATGCGGGCGCCTGCATGGTCACTCGTTCCGGGTGGCGATTTATATCGAGGGTGAAGTCGACCCGTACACCGGCTGGATTCGTGATTTCTCCGAGATCAAGGCGATCTTCAAGCCGTTGTACGAGCAGTTGGACCACAACTACCTGAACGACATTCCTGGCCTGGAAAACCCGACCAGTGAAGTGCTGAGCAAGTGGATCTGGCAGCAGCTCAAGCCGTTATTGCCGGAGCTGTCGCGGGTACGGATTCATGAGACGTGCACCAGCGGGTGTGAATACCGCGGGGATTGAAGCTCTTACTCCGTCATTCCCGCCTACGCGGGGATGACGGTGCTTTTCAGACAAATCACGCCACCACCTGATTCCTGCCAAACGCCTTCGCCTCATACAGCGCCCGATCTGCGCGCTCGTACAGCTGATCCATCGCCCCTTCTTCCGCTGGCAACATGCACGCCACGCCCACCGACATGGTAACCATCGCCGCGGTGTCCGACCGCTCATGGCGAATGCCCAGTTTTTCCAGCGCTTCACGCAACGCTTCAGCCCGCTCACGCGCCTGCGAGTCTGTGATGTCGTAGAGCAACACGGCAAACTCTTCACCGCCCAAGCGCACCGACATATCCAACGGCCGACGCGCGGCATCGGCCAGCACACCACCGACCCGCTGCAGCACATTGTCGCCGGCCTGGTGGCCGTAGCAGTCGTTGTAGGCTTTGAAGTGGTCGATATCGCAGAGCAGCAACGCCAGCGACTGGCTTTCGCGCTGCGCCTGGCGCCACAAGCGTTCCAGTTGCCGGTTGAAGCTGCGGCGGTTGTGCAGGCCTGTCAGGCTGTCGTGATCGGCCAGCACGCGCATCAAGCGGCTAACCAGAAAATGCTCGCGGGATTTGAATTCCAGCAGGTAGCAGCCGACCGCGCCCATCAGGTTGCCGAACAGCAGAAACAGCACGTTGTTGATCAGCCGCGGAATCGGCAGCCCTGCCAGCAGTTCGAAAAACACATACGCCAACAGCACCAGCAGCGAGGTGGCGATGGCTTCGGACAACCGCAGCCCCACCAGAAAGTAACCCGCCATACACACCAGCAGCAGGCCTTCGTAGGGGTAAGTGGTATCGACCGTATGGGCGATGGCCACCACCGCCGCCGCGCCCAGACCGAGGCCCCCGATGCAGGTGAGGCTGAGCGGCACCAGCAGGTGCACATGCTTGCGTTGCACCACCAGAAAACCGCAGATCAGCAGCATGGCCAGCACGCTAAAGCGCACGCCTTGCATCCACCACAATTGCGGGCCCTGAATCAGCGAGAAATCGAGCACGGCGAAGGCCAGCCAGAGCACCATGCCCACGCTCAGCGCGATACGTTTGAGGTCGAAACTGTCTTCGCTCATGTACTGGCGGTATTCGATTTCCAGCGGCCGCACGAAGCGCAGCAGGCGGAAACCTAAAGACAGTTGGTCGGCATAAGGATTGGGGCGGACATCGTCCAGCCAGGCGTGATGGAGCGGCACCCGTTACCTCTTCTCTTGGTGGGGAGGCTTTTTGACACCATAGCTGCAGTCAGTTCAGGGAACAAGTTCGGCGATTTGTTGGCGCCAAATAGATGCCGCAAGGAATTGCTCTGGCGCCTGAACGATTTATCGAGGCTGAAGCCTCTCCCACAAGGTACGGAAATCTACTGTGGGAGAGGCTTCAGCCTCGATGCTTTTGATCTGAATTAAACCTCGAACTCAGCCTGCAACGCCGCACGCACGCAGTACAGAACCCCCTCCGACACCCGCCCGGCGAACTGCTCGGCGATGGCGGCAACCGCAGGTAATTCCCCGTCGGCATCGAGGAATGCGTCCTGTATTTCGCCGAGCAATTCCATCGGCAAATCCAGCGCCTGCTCCAACGATAGCTGCTGGCGACCAATTGCTTCGGCCAATAGGCTATACACGTTTTCTCGGTGCATTTGAGCTGGCCGGCGATCTGCTGCGGGGTCATGCCGGCGCGGGCCAGGCTAACCAGTTCGTGACGGATATCGACCACCACCGGCACGATCTCCGCCGCGCCGCTGAGCACTTCGAGGAAGGCCGCACCATAACGCTCCAGCTTGCGTGCGCCCACGCCGCTGACTTCGCCCATCTCGGCCATCGAACCGGGCTGGCTGCGCAGCATTTCCAGCAAGGTGGAATCGGGAAAAATGACGTACGGCGGCACCGCATGTTCTTCGGCCAGTTTGCGCCGCAACGCACGCAGGGCTTCCCACTGGTCGCGCTCGTCCGCGCGCACCAACTGGCTGGCCGAGCTGCCGCCCGACTTGGAGCTTTTCGCCGCCAGTTGCGGTTTCAGGTCGCGGCGCAGTTCCAGAGTGACTTCGCCGCGCAGCAGCGGCCGGCACGCTTCAGTCAGGCGCAGGCCGCCGTAGCCTTCCAGGTCGACGTCAGCCAGGCCGCGCGCCACCAGTTGGCGGAACAGCGAACGCCATTCGCCTTCGCTGAGCGCTTTGCCCATGCCGAATACGGACAAATGCTGATGGCCGCTGCTGCGCACTTTGTCGTTGTCTTTGCCCAGCAGCACGTCCACCAGATGGCCGACGCCATAGCGCTGGCCGCTGCGGAAGATTGCCGAGAGCGCCTGACGTGCCGGCTCGGTGGCGTCCCAGGTCTGCACGTTGTCGACACAGTTGTCGCAATGCCCGCACGGCTTGGGCAGTTCTTCATCGAAGTACTGCAGCAGCGCTTGGCGGCGGCAGCGAATCTGTTCGCACAGGGCCAACATGGCGTCGAGCTTGTGTTGCTCCAGCCTCTTGTGGCGCTCGTCGCCCTCGGAGCCTTGCAGCATCTGTTTGAGGGTAATCACGTCTTGCAGGCCGTAGGCCATCCAGGCATCCGCCGGCAAGCCATCACGGCCGGCGCGACCGGTTTCCTGGTAGTAGGCTTCGAGGGATTTGGGCAGATCGAGGTGGGCCACAAAACGTACGTTGGGCTTGTCGATACCCATGCCGAACGCGATGGTCGCGACCATGATCAGGCCTTCCTCATTGAGGAAGCGTTTCTGGTTCCCCGCTCGCACTTCGTACGGCAGCCCGGCGTGGTACGGCAGCGCCGGGAAACCTTCGGCACTGAGGAACGTGGCGACTTCTTCAACCTTCTTGCGCGACAGGCAGTACACGATACCGGCATCGCCTTTGCGCTCCTTGAGGAACGCCAGCAACTGCTTACGCGGCTGCTCTTTGGGCACGATGCGGTAGAAAATATTCGGCCGGTCGAAGCTCGACAGAAAGCGCTCGGCCTCCTGCAGGTGCAAGCGCGTGACAATTTCCTCGCGAGTGCGCATATCCGCCGTGGCGGTCAGGGCAATGCGCGGCACATTGGGGAACAGTTCGGCGAGTTGGCCCAGTTGCAGGTATTCCGGGCGGAAGTCGTGGCCCCATTGCGAAACGCAGTGCGCTTCGTCGATGGCAAACAGGGCGATATCCAGGTCCTGCAGAAACTCCAGCATGCGCGGCTGCACCAGGCGTTCCGGGGCCACGTACAGCAGTTTGATTTCATTGCGGCGAATACGGTCGGCAATCTGCCGTTGCTCGGCGGCGCTCAGGCTAGAGTTCAGGGCTACGGCGGCCACACCGAGCTCATCGAGGGTGGCGACCTGGTCTTCCATCAACGCGATCAGCGGCGAAACCACCACGGCCAAACCGGGGCGCAGCAAGGCCGGCACCTGGAAGCACAGCGACTTACCGCCACCGGTCGGCATCAATACCAGGGCGTCGCCGCCATTGGCCACGCGCTCGATGATTGCACCCTGACGCCCACGAAAACTGTCGTAGCCAAAGACGTCTTTAAGGATGCGCAGAGCCGGTTCGAGCATATAAACCCCAAGCTGTTGCAGAAGGTGCAGGCGGAAAAGCGCCGCAGTATACGTCAGCGCCCCACACCAAGGGACGACGCCCATCGGTGATTGCCCCGCGAAAAATCCCGCTGGCCGCGCGTCTTTGCGAAAAAAAATCAACCGAGAGCGCCGCGCCCGCAGGCTATACAGGCTAAAATCCTGCGCATTCAGTCCTATTAGGTAGTGCCGTAATGTCCTTCGCCGCGCAATTGACCCGCCTGCAAGCCTTCCTCGACGCCGATGAGCTGCATGAGGAAGCCCTGGACTACGTAGCCGCCCACGGCTTTCTGACCGCGCTGTCGATTTGCACCGTGGACGTTCCGGAGCGCGAATGGATCGATGCCCTGTTCTCCGAAGCGCCGCAATACCGCGATGACGCCGAGCGCGACGAAATCGAAGCCACCCTTATCCAGCTCAAAGCCCATATCGCCCGCATGCTCGCCGCCGACGACGACCTCGAGTTGCCGTGCGACCTGGACCTGGGTGAAGAGCCAGACGATTCCGATATCCGCGGCTGGTGCATCGGCTTTATGGAAGGCGTGTTCATGCGCGAAGCGGCTTGGTTCGAAACTGCCGAAGAAGAAGTAAGCGAGCTGCTGCTGCCGATCATGGTGGGTTCGGGCTTGTTCGATGAAGAAGCCGAGTTCGCCGATATCGCCAAAGACGCCGACCTGATGGACGACATGGTCGAGCAAATCCCGGAAGCCCTCACCGCCCTCTTCCTGCTCTGCCAAGCCCCGGACGAAAAGCCGGCGCTGCTCAAGCCACGTCATCACTAAGGTTTTAGCGTGACGCGTCACGTCCACGAAAACCGCAACCCCGCCATTCGCTACGCGCTGCTGACTCTCGGTTGGCTAAGCGTGGTGCTGGGCGTGGTCGGGATTTTTCTGCCGGTGTTGCCCACCACGCCGTTTTTGCTGCTGGCGGCGGCGTGCTTTGCGCGAAGTTCCGAGCGGTTTTACAACTGGCTGGTGAACCACCCCAAACTCGGCCCGTGGATTCGCGACTACCTGGACGGCAACGGCATTCCGCTCAAAGGCAAGGTGTACGCCATTGGCTTGATGTGGGTGAGCATCAGTTTTTCCTGCTTCCTGGTGCCGATGTTCTGGGCGCGCACGTTCATGCTCACCAGTGCGGTGTGCGTGACGATTTATATTCTGCGGCAGAAGACGTTACAGCGCTAAACCTGTGGGAGGCTTCAATCTCGATTCCTGGAAACGCAAGAGCATCGAGGCTAAAGCCTCTGCCACAAAAGCTCAGCAACACCCAACGAAAATTCTCGTTTCCCGTAAAGCAAATTCCCCCTCAACTGCCTAGAATCACTCCATCCTCGGCGGAGACGCGACATGCAGCTTCGGCAGCGCATTCAAGGACGACACAGGCGCCTGCCTCTGG
This sequence comes from Pseudomonas sp. CC11G, assembly GCF_056174845.1. Taxonomy (NCBI): domain Bacteria; kingdom Pseudomonadati; phylum Pseudomonadota; class Gammaproteobacteria; order Pseudomonadales; family Pseudomonadaceae; genus Pseudomonas; species Pseudomonas sp. CC11G. The sequence goes on along the minus strand of NZ_JBWBZC010000005.1, from coordinate 341,769 downwards.
CACGCGTCGGCCTGTCGTTTTTGTTTGCGTTGCTGGTCGGCATTGCCAGCGTGTATGCCAACTGGGACTTCGCCGTCATCATCAAGACCGCCGAGACCCGCTACGGCACTCTGGGTGAAGCCAAGGAACGGATCCTCGCCTGGAGCGACCTGATCAACGCCAGCGGCGACCTGCCGGAAAACGAAAAACTCACCGTGGTGAACAAGTTCTTCAACCGCCAACTGCGGTTTGTCGACGACCTGCGCAACTGGCACCAGGAAGACTATTGGGCCACGCCGCTCGAAGCGCTCATCAAAGGCGCCGGCGATTGCGAGGACTATTCCATCGCCAAATACTTCACCTTGCGCCGCCTGGGTATTCCCAGCGAAAAACTGCGCATCACATACGTTAAAGCGCTGAACTACAACCAGGCGCACATGGTGCTCACGTACTACTCCAGCCCCACGGCGCAGCCGCTGGTGCTGGACAACCTGATCGGCGATATTCGCCCAGCATCGCAACGCAAAGATCTATTACCGGTGTATTCCTTCAATGCCGAAGGTCTGTACCTGCCAGGTTCCACTGGCAAACGTAGTGACACCAAAAAGCTTTCGCGCTGGCAGGACTTGTTGAAAAAAATGAATGCCGAAGGCTTTGCCGTTGGTGAGGGTTAGGAGAATTTTATGTCGTTACTCAAGCAGCTATTTCTCGCCATCTGCCTGTTCCTGGTGGTGGCCTTTACCGGCAGTTTCATCGCCAGCGTAGAAAGCTCGCGCGAGCAATTGCTCAGCCAGTTGCGCTCCCACGCCCAGGACGCTGCCACCGCCCTGGCGCTGTCGATGACCCCGCATATCGACGACCCGGCGATGATCGAGCTGATGGTCAGTTCCGTTTTCGACAGCGGCTACTACGCCACCATTCGCGTGGTGCGCGTGGACAACAACGAAACCATGGTGGAGCGCCGCACCACGACCACTGTCGACAACGTGCCGAGCTGGTTCGTCAAACTCATCAACCTGCAACCCGAAGGCGGCGACGCCATGATCATGCGCGGCTGGGACCAGGCCGCCCGCGTCGAAGTACTCAGCCATCCGCAATTCGCCCTGGCCAAGCTCTGGGACAGCGCCGTCGGCAGCGCCGCCTGGCTGCTGCTATGCGGGATCGTCAGCTCGATTCTCGGCGGCTGGCTGCTGCGCACCCAACTCAAGCCGCTGGACAACATGGTGCAGCAAGCCCATGCCATCAGCCGCCGCGAGTTCTTCACCCTGCCCCGCGTGCCGCGCACCCCGGAACTGAAACGGGTGGTGCTGGCGATGAACCAGATGGTGGAAAAACTCAAAACCCTGTTTGCCGAAGAGGCCGCGCGCAGCGAAAAACTGCGCGAAGAAGCCTACCAGGACACCCTCACGGGCCTGGCCAACCGCCGGTTGTTCGACATCAATCTGGTCAACCAACTCAGCGCCCACGAGCAGAACGCCGAGGGTTATCTGATCATGCTGCGGGTCAATGACCTGGGCGGCCTCAACCAACGCCTGGGCGGCCAGCGCACCGACGCCCTGATCGCCGCCATCGGCGACCAACTCAAGCGCCTGCTTGAACACCCGGACCGCAGCGACTGGCTGGCCTCGCGCAGCCGTGGCGGCGAGTTCACCTTATTGGCCCCAGGCCTCTCCGGCGAAGACGCCGACCGCCTGGCCCTGCAACTGATCGACGGTTTGGAAAGCCTGCGCCAGACCGGCGCCAGCGACGTCACACCAGTCGCTCACCTGGGCGTTGCCGCCTTCCGCCCGGGCGAGGAAGTGAGCGCCGTGATCAGCCGCGGCGACCAGGCCCTGGCGCAGGCGCAAAGCAACAGCGCCAAGTTCTGGGAACGCCTGGACGACTACAACTCGGCGCCCACCCAAAGCCTCAACGACTGGCGCGGCTGGATTGACGAGGCGCTTAACAAAGGCAAGCTCGAGCTGTATTTCCAGCCGGTGGTGGACTGCGCCGACAGCCGCCACGTGCTGCACCACAAAGTGCTGGCGCGGCTGATCGATCCGCAGGGTGAAGCGATTGCCGCCGGGCGTTTCCTGCCGTGGATCGAACGCTTGGGTTGGACCGCGCGGTTTGATATCGCGATGGTGAAACATGCCCTCGCCCACTTGGCGGCGCATCAGCAGCCGATTGCCTTGAGTCTGTCGGCGGCCACCTTGCGTGAGGCCGAAGCGCAGGCGCAGTTGATTGCACTGCTCAAGGAAAACACCGCGCATGCCGCGTTGATGACGCTGGAAGTGGACGAGCGTCATCTGCCGCCACCGGCGGAGTTGGAGCGGTTGAGTCAGGCGGTGCATGCCGCTGGGTTTAATCTTGGGCTGCAGCATTTTGGTGGGCGGTTCAGTTTGATTGGCAACCTCACGCACCTTGGGTTGGCTTATCTGAAGGTGGATGGCACGTATATTCGGGCTATCGATCTGGAGAGCGATAAACGGATGTTTATTGAGGCGATGTTTCGGGCCACCAATAGCATTGATTTGCCGTTGATTGCGGAGATGGTTGAGACCGAGGGTGAGCTTACGGCGCTTAAGGAGTTGGGGATCAAGGGGGCTATGGGGCGGCTTATTGGGGCGCCGGCGCCTTGGGTTGCATGAAGGTAGTTTTTATATCGCGGTCTTATTCGTTACCGCGTGTGCTGGGCGTTTTGTTTCGCGCCTTACGCGCGAGTTTCTTTTTCCAGTCGCCGAAAAAGAAACCAAAAAGGCTTGCCCCCACCTGGGGTTTTCACTGCGTGAAAACTCCCGTCGCTACGTCGCTGCTCCAGGGGCCGGGCTGAGGGCCATCCATGGCCCCATCCCTCTGCGCGGCTCCCGGCCGCTACGACCCCTTACGCAACGACTACGCTCGGCCTGGCGCTAAAGGGGCGGGTAAATCAAAAGCGGTAGATCAAGATCAAAGGCCCCTCTCCCCCGGCCCCTCTCCCGCACGCGGGCGAGGGGTGACGTAGGGCGAAAACCACACTTCGATCAGCCCCCTCTCCCGCTTGCGGGAGAGGGTTGGGGAGAGGGGCCTTTGATCTGGCTTTTGATCTTGATCTGCCCGCCCCTTGAGCGCAGGCCGAGCGGAGTCGTCGTGGAAGGGGTTGAGCGGCCGGGAGCCGCGAAAGGCGTGAGGGCCATGGATGGCCCTTCTCGCCGGCCCCTGGAGCGGCGACGTAGCGAGGGAAGTTTTCACGCAGTGAAAACCCAAGGTGGGGGCTTGTACGAGACAACCACATGGGTAACAAAAGTGTTCAGTCACATGGGTGACACTTTCAAGGATAGATATCCATCCTTCTGCTCCCTTTCGTCCAGCCTACCGATCACTACCGGGCCGAAATGTATGGCCCAAAGATCATCGCCAATTTGCTCCAGCCCAACTAGCTCGTGCTTCAACAGGTGCCCCACATAGATGCGCATGCCGTGCCGATTGATGATTCCGCTGCAGTCGGCACGGTGTGGTTCGACATAGCCAGGATAGGCCGGCTCCGGCAACCGTTCAGGGTATGGGCGTGGCGAACTCTGGTAGTGCGATTTGGGCGTGCTCTGGTTTAGCGCTTCGTGCGGCCGCTGCTCATTGTAGTTGTGACGAAACAGGTCGAACTGCTTTTGCTGCTCTGCCATATGCGCAGAACAGGGGTGAGTGACGGCGCGTTTCAACGTGCGATGCATGCGTTCGTGGCGCCCATTCTGTTCGGGGCGACCAGGTGCTATTCGCTCAGGAATGATGCCCAGCCGTAACCACCAAATGGACAATTGGCTTAGGCCGGTTTTGCCAGCGCTGGCGAAAGGGGTTCCGTTGTCTGTTCTCAGGCGCGAAGGTAATCCGTAGCAGCGAAACAGGTGTTCAAAAGCCGACTGGGTTTCCTTCAATCGCGTGCCAGACATGCCTTCGCAAGCCAGCAGAAAGCGGCTGGCGTGATCCATCACCGTCAACGGATAACACCACTTCCCGTCCTGAGTCAGGAATTGGCCTTTGTAGTCGGCGCTCCAGAGTTCATTAGGTTCGTTGGTGGATTTAAGCGGCTTTGGATAGCTGGGCACCCGCTTACGAAGCCGGCGGGGCGTGACCAACCCCGCCTGCTTAAGGATGGTGTAGATCGTGGTCCGGGAAGGACTCTGCCCAGGGTATCGCTGCTCCACCAGTGCCTGGATCTTCTTCGGTCCCAGCTCAACGGCAGATCGGCGCCTCAGATCGAGGATGTATTCACGAATAACAAAGGGGGTGCACACCTGTTCGCGGCGGCGGCGACTTTGCTCAGCCAACCCCTCCATACCGGCTAGGTTGTAGCGTTCCACCCACTTGTAGCCGGTCTTTCGACTGATGCCGAAGTGCTCGCACAACGCAGTGAAGCTGCTGACCTGCCTGAGGTAGTCAGCAATAAACAACACTTTCTCGTCCATAGGTTTCAGTTCTCGCCACGGCATGGGGCACCCTCCTGAGGAGACCCCACTAGGTTAAAAACTGTTACCCATGTGGTTGAACTGATTTGTTACCTATGTGGGTGAGTCGTACCGGCTAGACCTTTTGGCTTCTTTTGGGGCAATGCCAAAAGAAGCTCGCGCGTAAGGCGCGAAACAAAAACTCCCAGCACACGCGGTAAAGAAGACCAATACCTATCCAAAAAAAGGCCCGCCAAAAGACGGGCCAAGTCAGGAACAACCGTCTAAACGGTATCAGTCTTCAACGCATGATCACTGATCATCCCGTTAATCACCGTAGCCGCATCAGTACTGCCGTAAGTAGTCGCCAAATTCACCCCACTCAACGTCACATCCTGCGCCGCAGGCCCACCCGCCGTCGTAGCAATATGCAACGTAGTGCTAGCCCCAAAACTGAAGCTCAGGTAGTCATCCAACGCCGTGCCGGTTTGCGTCACCCCGGAGAGCAACTGCGACAGATCCAGCACATCCGCATTGGCCCCGCCATTGGCATGGTCGACCACAAAGTCGGTGATGGTATCGGTACCACCGCCCAACCCGCCTTTCTCCCAGATGAAGGCGTCTTTACCAGCCCCACCCGTCATGGTGTCTGCACCCAGCCCACCGACCAGGAAGTCAGCCCCGCCGCCACCGTTGATAGTGTCGTTACCCGCCCCGCCATAGAGGTAGTTGCTGTTGTTGTCGCCCGTCAGGGTGTCGTTGTAGTCCGAACCAATCAGGTTTTCGATGCTGCTGAAGCTATCCGACAGCCCGCCAGATCCCACCGCCAGCCCCGGGGTTTCGGCATGGTTGGTGGTGAGGTTGGCCACCACCGCACTGTGGGCGTCGACGTAGCTCGCGGTGTCCACCCCGGCGCCGCCGATGAGCATATTGGTGCCCGAACCACCGGCAAGAATGTCGTTGCCGTTACCACCGTCCAAGGTGTCGTTGCCACCCAGGCCTATCAGGATGTCGTTGCCGTCGCGCCCTTGCAGGATGTCGTTGGCACCGTCGCGACCGAGCAAAATTTCGTCGCGGAATGTGCCCTCCAAGGTGGTTTCACCGGCTTGCCCGCGATCAATCGTTACCACCGAGGTATCCAACGCATGCACGCCATCGATGGAGGCGGTGTAGGTGAAGCTACCGCCGTCTTTGGCACTGGGGCTTTCTTCGTTGAATACCGGCACTGTGGCGTCGTGGGTGACGGTGCCGTCCACCCCGTTGCCCGAGGCGATGATCGACAACAGGTTGTGGCTCGGCCCGGTGTCATTGGCCAACAGGGCCCAGGCCGGAATGCTGATGTGGTCGATGCCGGACTGGGCATCGGCATTGGTCAGCACCAGGTCGTCACGCACCACCATCGGTGCCTGGCTGGCGCTGATGGCGATGTTCAGGGCCGCGCTGGCGGTGTCGCCATCGAGGTCGATCAGGGTGAACAGAATGCTCGCCGCAATCGCCGTGCTCACCATGCTTGGTGGGGAGTACGAGTACGCGCCGGTCGCCACATTTACCGCCAGGCTGCCGCCGGCACTGAGGCCGAAGCTGAGGATGCCGCCACTGTAGGTGTAGGTGCCGCCGCCGGTGGCCGTCACGCTGTTGAGGGTTTTGTCGTAGGTGTAGGTTTTGCCATCCACAGTCAGCGAGCGCACATAACCGCCGTCAGCGCCGAAGCTGCCGCCGGTGGTGAGGTTGCCGTTGAGTGGTGAGGCTTGAGCGGTGCTCACCAGCACTTGAGTCAGGTTGTTGAGATCCGTCACCACGGTGCCGTTGGTGTTACCACCGCCAGCTGTTCCGTTATAGGCAATCGGGTTCAGCTCGGTGAGGCTCACGTTGGTGCCCATGCCCAAGGCATACGCCCGCACGTTGTTTGCGGTGAGGAAGTTGATCCACGCCTGCTCTTCGGAAATCCCGGCGCCCCCGGTCGGCCAGTTGCCCGAGCTGTTGGGGCCTGTGGAAATACCCGAATCATTGGTTGGCGCATTCGGCGCACCGTCGGAAAGGAAGTACGCCACGTTCTGCACATTGGCGCCGGCCACCTTGCCGCCGTCACTGCCGGTCTGGCCATAGGCGGCAATCGCCTTGATCAGCGCGTCATCGTAGTTGGTGGTATCGGTCGGCTGCAGCGCCAGAATGGCGGCCTTCGCGTCGGCGATGTTCACCCACACTTCCTGCACGGTGGCGGTGGTCGAGAACGACACCACACTCACCTTCACCTCACCCAGCGCGTCGTACTGCTCGAACACTTCCAGCAGCGCGTTTTTCGCGATCTGCATGCGGGTCATGGTGCCGACCCCGGCGCTTTCACCCATGCTCCCGGAGTTGTCCAGAATGATCATCAGGTTGGTATTCAGCGCCGTGGACGCCTGGCCGCTCTGGCTGATGTTGGCCGCCGTTGGCGCATCGTCGCGGAAGCTGATGGAGTTGCCCAGGTTCAGCGTGGTGCTGGCCGAGTCACCGTCGTGGTCGATCACGGTGGCCACCAGTTGCACTAGGTTGGCAGCACTGAGGCCAACCGCCTGATCCGGCCCGGCATTGGGCAGGTGCAGAATAGAGCGGTCCTGATTGAGCGTGACCTCGCCAGTGGTGGCATTCACCGAGAGGGTGAACGACACCGCCCCGCTGCTGCTGCCCACTTTGCCGACGATGTTGTTGCCATCCTGGTACAGCAGAATAGTGCTACCGGTGGCGGAGTCTTTCAGGCCGCTGTCGGCACCTGTGCCGCTTACTTTCAAGCTGTAGCTGGTGGAGCCCGCGCCATCGGCGCCGTACTGGCTGGTGAAGGAGCTGGCGAAGCTGCCGCTGCCGTTGAGGCTCAGGTTGCTTTCGTCCACTTGCACCAGCGCTGGTGTGGCGTTGCTCAGCGACACCGTTGGTACATCGTCTTCGATCTGCACCAGGAAGTTGCCGGCCAGGGTCAGCGGGTTACCCGCCCCCGCGCCGCTGGCTTGCAACAGGCTGGCGAAGTTGAGGGTTAGCGCTTCCGTGTCGTCGCCATTGGCCAGTGGGTGGTCCAGTGGCGCCTTGAGGGTGAAGGTGTAATTGCCGCTGGCCTCCACTTTCAGGGTGAACACCTCGGTGCTGCCGGCCTTGGCGGTCAAGGTGTCGCCCACCACGCTGTACACCACTGCCACGCCGTGCGAGGTCGCCGCCGCCAGACCGCTGGTGTTGGTGCCCAGGCTGAACACGCCGGTAGCCGGGCCAACGACCAGATCGTTGAGGTTGCCGGTGGCCACGGTGTTGAAGGCATCGCCATCGGTCACGCCGCCAGGCAGTTCGTCTTCGTCGACCCGCGCAATAACCGGCGCGGAGTCTTCCACGAAGACCGTAAGGGTGGCCGAGGATGGATCGCCGTCATGGTCGATGATGGTGTATTTAAAGCTTTCCACCTTGTCGCCCACCACCGTGGTGGGTGCGATGTAGCTCCAGGCGCCGGTACTGAAGTTGAACGACAGCTTGCCGCCTTCGGCCGTGGCGATATTGCTCAGCGAGTTGCCACTGATGTTCGTGCCCGAGCCGCTTGGGTCGATGGTGTTTACCCCGTCCCAGGCGTAGGTGATGCCGTTGATTTGAATCGACTGGATATGCCCCGGGCCGTCGGCGCCGTAGCCGTCGTCATCGCCACCGCCCACGGCGTTGTCATTGCCCAGCAGCACATTGCCAGTGATCAGGCCACCCGTGACTTGCGCCACCAGGGTGTTCACCAGGCTGCCGAAGTCGGCCACCAGAATCGGCGAGCCGCTGCCATCGACATCCACTTGCTGCAGGTGGGCCGTATCAATGCCGTCACCGATACCGATGGTGGTAACCGTGAGGTGGTTGCTGTTAACGAATGCATTCCACTCGGCGGCACCGGCCGTTGTCAGCGAGTTGCCGCCAGGCCCGGTGTTTTCGGTGGGGTTGCCGTCACTGATAAAGAACACCTGGTTGCTGGCCCCGGCAAGCGGGGTGAAGTCGGTAACCACCCGGTGCACCGCCTCGGTGAAGTCGGTGTTGCCGCCATACGGCCGAGTGCCGCCGGTAGCCGGGTTGAGCTGGTCGATCTTGGTCGCGAAGTCGGCGTAGTTATCAAAGCTGGGGAACGCCGACGCGCTGCCGGAGAACGCCACGATCTGCGCATGCACATCGCCGCTGGTGCCGTTAAACAGCGCTTGAGCAGCAGCCTTCACCGCCACCAGCATCTGGTTCAGCTCGGTGTCACTGATGCTGCCGCTGAAGTCGAGCACAAACACGGTGTTGAAGTTTTGCCCCTGGGCTTCCTGCACCACGGCCTGATCGGATTTGGCCAGCGGGGTGTCATCGTCGACGTTGATATTCAGGCTGCCGGTGGCCTTGTCGCCGTCCTTATCGGTGACTTGATACGTCAGGGTAAAGGGTTGATTGTTTTCGCTGTTGCCATCGGCATGGTCGATGGGTGCGTTCTGCACCACGTTGTACGCACCGGTCGCGCTGTTGAGGTTCACGGTCAATACCGTGGTCGCGCCCTGTTTTACCAGCAGGTTGGTGCCGGAGGTTTCATAGGTGAAGCCGCTCGGTGCGCCGTTGGTGAGCCAGGAAACCGACCCTGTGCCATCGGCACCAAAGCTGTGGCCGAGGGTGCCGGAGGCATTCGCCGAATCCACGTCATCGCCAATCCCGCTGGCGTTGCCGCCGGCCAGCGCGTCGTCGTCGAGCAACACGGTCGCGTTGCTGGTAACGGCCGGGCCGTCGTCTTTGAAGCTGATGGCGTTGCCCAGATTGAGGCTCGCGCTGCTGCTGTCGCCGTCACCGTCGGTCACGGTCGCCACCAGTTGCACCAGGTTCGCGGCACTCAGGGTCGCGGCCTGATCGGCGCCGCTATCGGGGGTGTGCAAGATGGCGCGGTCCTGGTCCAGGGTGACCACACCGCTGGCATCGACACTGACGGTAAAGACCGTCAGGGCGCCGACCTTGCCGACGATGCTGCTGCCTTCTTTGTACAGCAGGATGTCATTGCCGGTGGCGCTGTCTTTGAGCCCGCTATTGGCGCCGCTGCTGCTGATATTCAGGCTGTAGGTGGTGGTGCCTGCGCCGTCAGCGCCGTACTGGCCGGTGAATGAACCGGAGAAGTCATGGGTGGCGTTCAGCGCCAGGTTGGTTTCGTCCACCTGCAAAGCGGCCGACGTCGCATTGCCGACCGCGACGGTCGGAATGTCGTCCTCGATATGCACCAGGAAATTACCGGCCAATGGCAGCGGATTAACGCCGTCGGTGGCCTGCACAATGCTGGCGAAGTTGAGGGTCAGCAGTTCGTTGTCGTCGCCACTGTGCAGTGGATGGTCCAGCGGGCCTTTGAGGGTGAAGGTGTATTCGCCGTTGCTGTTCACCTGCAAGGTAAACACCTGCGCTCCGCCGGCACCGGCCGTGGCCGTCAGGGTGTTGCCTACCACGCTGTACACCAGCGCTACGCCATGGGACGTAGCCGCGCCGAGGCCACTGGTGTTGCTGCTGAGGCTGAACTGCGCGGTGCTGCCGGCAGCGCTAAGGTCGGCCAGGCTGCCGGTGGCGATGGTGTTGACGCTGTCGCCGTCGGTAATACCGCCAGGCAACTCGTCTTCGTCCACCCGCGCCACGATCGGCGAGGCGTCGTCTACGTACACCGTGAGGCTCGCCGACGACGGATCGCCGTCATGGTCCACGATGGTGTAGGTGAAAGTTTCCACCTTGTCGCCTGCGGATTCGGGCGCGCTGTAGCTCCAGGCACCGTTGCTGAAGTTGAACGAGAAGCTGCCGCCCTGCGCGGTGGCCACGTTAGTCAGCTGGCTGCCGCTGGCACTGATGCCGTCCCAGCTGTAGGTGACGCCATTGACCACGATGGACTGGATATGGCCCGCACCATCGGCGCCATAACTGTCGTCGTCGCTGTTGCCGGCCACCCCGTCGCTGCCGCTGAGTACGTTGCCGTTCACGAAGCCGCCGGTTACCTGATCCACCAGGGTGGTGATCAGCCCGCCAAAATCGTCCACCAGAATCACTGTGCCCTTGCCATCCACATCCACCTGTTGCAGGTGAGCGGAGTCGATGCCGTCACCGATGCCGATGGTGGTCACGTTGAGGTGGTGGCTGGCGACAAACGCATTCCACTCGGCCGCCCCGGCGCTGGTCAGCGAACTGTCCCCAGGCCCGGTGTTTTCGGTGGGGTTGCCGTCACTGATAAAGAACACCTGATTGCTGACCCCGGCAATCGGGGTGAAGTCAGTGACTACGCGGTGCACGGCTTCGGTGAAGTCGGTGTTGCCGCCATACGGGCGGGTGCCGCCGGTGGCCGGGTTGAGCTGGTCGATCTTGGTCGCGAAGTCGGCGTAATTATCCACGCTGGGGAACGCCGACGCGCTGCCGGAGAACGCCACGATCTGCGCATGCACATCGCCGCTGGTGCCGTTAAACAGCGCTTGAGCAGCAGCCTTCACCGCCACCAGCATCTGGTTCAGCTCGGTGTCACTGATGCTGCCGCTGAAGTCGAGCACAAAGACGGTGTTGAAGCTCTGGTCCTGCGCCACTTGCACATGGGCCACGTCGTTTTTCGCCAGCGGGGTGTCGTCGTCGACGTTCACCTGCAACGTGCCATTGGCCTTGTCGCCGTCCTTGTCGGTGACCTGGTAGTTGAAGGTAAAGGCCTGGTTATTTTCGTTGTCGGCGTTGGCGTGATCGATGGGGGCGTTCTGCACCACGTTGTACGCGCCGGTGCTGCTGTTCAGGCTCACGGTCATCACCGTGCTGCCGCCCTGCTTCACCAGCAGGTTGGTGCCCGAGGTTTCATAGGTGAAGCCGCTAGGCGCACCCGTGGTCAGCCACTGGATCGAACCTGCGCCATCGGCGCCGTAGTTATGCGCCAGGGTGCCGGCAGCATTGACCGAGTCGGCGTCGTCACCCACTCCGCCAGGAATGCCATGGGCCAGGGCGTCGTCATCGAGCAGCACCACGCCATTGCTGGACACACTGGGGCCGTCGTCTTTGAAGCTGATCACCTGGCCGAGGTCTACCGAAGCGGTGGCAGAGTCGCCGTCGCCATCCACCACGGTGGCACCCAGGCTGATATGCCCAGCCCCCAGATAGGCAGCTTCGTCAGGGTCCAGGGTTGGATGCACGATGCTGCGGCTCTGGTCGAGCGTCACGGTGCCGCTGGCATCCACGGTCACGGTGAAGGACACAGCACCGGCAGCGCCGCCGACACGGCCGACCACCGCACTGCCCTCTTTGAACAGCAGGATCGCCTGCCCGGTGGCGGTATCCAACAGGCCCGAATTGGCGCCGGTCACGTTTAGCCCGTAAGTCTGGCTGGCCAGGCCATCGGCGCCGGCCTGCACGTTGAACACGCCGCTGAAGCTGGCGTGGGCATCAACCGCGAAGTTGCTTTCATCCACCTGCAATTGCACCGACGAGCCCCAGGTGACATTGGTGGCCACGTCGTTGTAGTCGTAGTCAGACGCCAGAGTGAGGTCTTCCCAGTTCTGGTTGCCGGCGTTGCCGGTGTCCTGCAGGTGCGAGCCGCCCGGATTGAGGGTGGCGTCGTTGAACAGCACGTTGGCACCGTCCGAACCCACCAGCGGCACGCCGCCTACGGAGGCGACCCAGGCGGTGCCCACCTGGCTGAAGGTGACCGTCGCGCCGTTGATGAGGCCGGCGTTATTGGTCGCGCCATTGGGGATGATAAAGAAGCCGGTGTGGGCCGGGTCCAGACCGCTGATATCGGCGGTATCGCCCACGCTCTGGTTGTGCACGTTGGCCCAAATGATTTTGCCGTCTACCGGCGTGCCGTCATCGGCCTTGATGTAATAGCCGTAGCTATTGCTGTAGCCGGCGCTGGTGCCTTCGAAGGTTACGAACGAACTGCCGCCCAGATCAGAGGCCTGAATGGTCGGGCTATCGTCGTCGATGTTCACCGCAATGGTGCTGGAGACGGCGTCGCCATCCTTGTCGGTGACGGTGTAACCGAGGTTGAGCTGGATGTTGTCTTCGGTCGTGGTGTCCGGGTGCATCAAGGGCTGCAGCAGGCTCACCACGTAGGCGCCGGTGGCCGGGTTCAAACTCACGGTCATCAGGTCGCCACGGGCGGAACTGATGGTCAGCGTATTGCTGCCGGCATTCCACACCGAGCTGACGGTTTCCGTGCCCAGGGTGGTCGGGCCGGTCAAGGCAATGCTTTGCAGGCCATCGGCGCCGGCGTTATAGCTCAGGGTGCCAGTGGTGCTGGTGTTGGCCCCCGCCACATCGCCTGGGCCGCCGTTGATGCCGCCTGACAGCCCTTCATCGTCGAGCACCGCAATCGCCGTGCTCGGCGCCGCCGTTGGTGCGTCATCGTGGAAGCTGATGGCATTGCCCAGATCAAGGCTGGCGCTGCTGCTGTCGCCGTCTTTGTCGGTGATGGTCGCGGTCACCTTGATCAGGTCGGCGGCCAGGCCGGAGTCCTGATCCGGCCCGGTGTCCGGGCTATGGATAATTGCCAGTTGCTGGTCGAGGGTCACCTCGCCAGTGGCGCTGTTGATCGACACCACAAACGACGTAGCGCCAGCGGCCCCGCCTACCTTGCCGACAATATCGTCGCCCACTTTGAACAGCAGAATATCGCTGCCGGTGGCGGTGTCTTTCAGCCCGCTGTTGGTGCCATCAGGTGCCGCCGTGAGGGTGTAGGTCGTGCTGCCGGCGCCATCGGCACCGTAGTTGCCGGTGAAGTTGACGCTGTAATTGGTATGCGCATCGATGCCCAGGTTGGTTTCATCCACCACCAGGCTGCCCACGGAACGCTCGCCGACACTGATGGTCGGCGCATCGTCGAGGAAACTGATGTGATCGCCGATATTCAGGCTGGCCGTGCTGGTGTCGCCATCCTTGTCGGTGATGGTGGCACTCAGTTGAATCAGGTTGGCCACCAGACCGCCGGTGGACTGGTTCGGGCCGGCTTCCGGGGTGTGCTCGATAGCGCGTTGCTGGTCGAGGGTCACAGTGCCGGTGCCGGCATCGACGGTGACCTTGAAGGAGATGGCACCCGAGGCGTCGCCGACCCGGCCGATAATCTCGCCGCCTTCCTTGAACAGCACAATGGCCGTGCCCGTGGCCGTGTCCACCAGGCCGCTGTCGGCACCGGCGGCGCTGACGTTGAGGTTGTAGACGATGGCACCGGGACCGTCGGCCCCAAAACTTTCGCTAAACGCGCCACTAAAATCGGCACTGTTGTCGGTGGCCAGGAAGGTTTCGTCCACTTGCAAGAACGGCAGCTGGCCTTCGCCGGGGGTGATAACGGGCGCATCGTCATTGAAGGTGATCGCGCTGCCGATATTGAGCGAGGCGGTGCTGCTGTCGCCGTCCTTGTCGACGATGGTGGCGCTGAGCTGAACGAGGTTGGCGACCAGGCTGCCGCTCGGCTGGTTCGGCCCGGTATCCGGGCTGTGTTCCAGGGCGCGTTGCTGGTCGAGGGTGACCACGCCGGAAGCATTCACCGACACGGTGAAAGAAACGGCACCAGCCTGGCTGCCTACGTGGCCGACGATTAGACCGCCCTCTTTGTAGAGCACAATCGCATCACCACTGGCAGTGTCCACCAGGCCACTGTTGGCCCCGGCAGCGCTGACATTCAGGTTGTAGGTGATGGTGCCGGCGCCATCGGCACCGAAGCTCGACGTAAAGGCGCCGCTGAAATCACCCGAGGCATCCACCCCCAGGTTGGTTTCATCGACCACCAGGGTCACCCCTTCGAAGCTGCCGGCGCTGATGCTCGGGCCGTCATCACGGAAGCTGATTACGCCACCCAGATCGAGGGTGCCGGTTGCGGTATCGCCGTCGTTATCGGTGGCGGTCGCCACCAGATTGACGTGGCCAACGCCAAGGAAATCGACATCGTCGGGGTTGCTGCCATCGGCATGCACTACGGCGCGAATCTGATCGAGGGTCACCTTGCCCGTGGCGTCGACAGCCAGAGTAAACACCAGGTCGCCAGTACCGTCGGTGCGGCCTTCAATCACCCCGCCGTTGAGGCTGAGCAGCACGCTTTCACCGGTGGCGGTATCCACCAGACTGGTGGTGGAGGTCGTGCCCAGCGCCAAGTCGTAGGTCAGGCTTTGCAGGCCATCGGCACCCGGCTGCACGTTAAATGCGCCGCTGAAGTCGGCTGAGGCATTCACGTCGAGATGGGTTTCATCGACCTGCAACTGCAGGCCCGAACCGAAGGTGACATTGGTGCTGACGTCGTTGTAATCGAAGTCGGAGCCGTTGGTGAGGTCTTCCCAATCCTGGTTGCCAGGCCCGGAACCGTCGGCCAGATGCGAACCACCGGGGTTGAGCGTGGCATCACTAAAGAGCACGTTGGCACCATCGGAACCCACCAGCGGCACGCCGCCCACCGAGGCAACCCACAGGCCGCCCACTTGGCTGAAGGTGACTTCCGCGCCATTGGCCAGGCCCGCGTTATTGCTGGCGCCGTTGGGGATGATAAAGAACCCGGTGTGGCTGGGGTCTACGCCGCTGATATCGGCGGTCTCGCCTGCGGTCTGGTTATGTACGTTGGCCCAGATGATCTTACCGTCGACTGGCGTGCCATCGGCGGCTTTGACGTAGTAGCCGTAGCTGTTGTTGTAGCCGGCGCTGCTGCCTTCGAAGGTGACGAAGGAGCTGCCGCCGAGGTCAGCGGTCTGGATGGTCGGGCTATCGTCGTTGATGGTGACAGTGAGGTTGCCGCTGGCTTGGTCGTTATCGCCATCGGTAACCGTGAAGCCGACATTGAGGGTGATGTTGTCCTCGGTGTTGGCGGTTTCATGCATCAGCGGTTGCAGCAGGTTCACGGAATACGCGCCGGTGGCGGTATTGGTGAGTTCCACGGTCATCAGCGCGCCACGGGCGGAGCTGATGGTCAAGGTGTTGGTGCTGGCATCCCAGGTGGACGTGACGGTCTCGCCGCCTAGGGTGGTGGGGCCAGTGAGGGCCACGCTTTTCAGGCCATCGCCGCCGGCGGCGTAGTCGAGGTTGCCGCTCACGGTGGTGGCTGCGCCCGGCACATCGCCAGGGCCGCCGTTGATGCCGCCGCTCAGGCCATCTTCGTCGAGCACCACAGCAGCCGTGACGTTTCCGGCCACTGGCACATCGTCTTCGATGTCGATGGTGAACAGCCCATTGGCCGTATCAAAACCCACCACCGGGTCGCCGTCGAAATCGGTGGCGGTCAGCAGGTGGGTGAAGTCGATGCCGAGAATTTCGCCGTCGCCAAAGAGCTCGCCGTCATTGCCGTCGGCAATCGGGTGGTCGAGCGGGCCTTGCAGGGTAAAGCTGAAGCTACCGTCGGCGCCTACCTGCAACGTGAATACGTCATAGCCGGGCACGCTGGCGGTAAGCGTGGTGTAGCTGCCATCGCCTGCCACGGTAACTGTGAATTCCAGTGCCACGCCGCCGGAGGTCAGGCCTTGGGCCTGCATCAGGGTATTGGCGGTGGCGGTATTGACCAGGCCGAAACTGCCGATGCCATCAGCACCGAAATTCACCAGGCTGGTGAGCGAGCCAGGACCGGCTTCAAAACTGGCATGCACGGTTTGCGCTGGGTCGTTATCGGAACCTTGCGGATCGCTGTCTTCGTTGTTGCCCTCGTAGGGCGCGTTCAGTGGCGGCTCGGCCGGCAATGCCAGCAGCGTGGGGCCGTCACCTTCGCCTTTTGGTGTTTGGGTCAGGGCATCTTCATGCACGGTGCCGCCTACATGGGGGAACGCCTGCACGCTGACTTGGTCGCCATTGCCCTCGCCTTCGCCTTGGAAGTTCACCAGCTCCGGGCTGTCGTCGTTGACGCTCACGGCCAGGTTGCCGGTGGCCGGCGTGCCGTTGCCATCGGTGATGGTGTAGCCGAGGTTCAGGTTGAGGGTGTCTTCGGCGCCGGCTACCGGGTGGTCCAACGGCAGCTCAAGCTGGAAGTTGTACTCACCGGTAAGCGGGTTGGTGTTGGTGGCGGTAAACACCACCGGGCCATCGGCGCTGCCCTGGTGGGCAGTGAGGGTCAGGCCATCAGCGCTGATCACCGCAATGAGTGGCAGGCCGTGGGAGCTGAGGGCGGACAGATCCACCGCATTCCAGGCAAAAGTGCCGGGGCCATCCAGGCCGTAGTTGTAACCCAGATTGCCGCTGAGGCCGGTAGGCACACCCAGCACGTCGTCACCGTAGGCGCTGCCTTCGATGCTGCCCGGCAGGCCGCCGTCTTCGTCCAGGGCAATGGCCGTGGAGCCAGCAGCAGGGGCGTTGTCGACCGCGGCGGCTACCCGGTTGGCAGGTGGCTCGGGGTCTGGGAATTCTGGGCCGCGTTGCAGGCCTTCGGTAGGGAAACCAATCGTGGGGTCGACCGCACCACCGACCTCGGTCAGCAGCACAAAGGAGCGACCGCCACCGGCGCCGCCCGCGCCACCCGCACCGCCGGCACCTGGGCCTGCAGCAGTGGCTTCACCTTCTTGGGTCGGGTCGACGCCCGCCTCGATGGCGGCTTGCAGTTTTTCGACGTCGGTCAGTTCTTGCTGGCTGGGGGTCGCGGGCGCAGTGGGGTCTGCGGGGACGGGCGTGGCGCCATCGGAGTGGCCGGCCAGCAAGGTGGTATCCAGATTCAGGCTGCTGTCGCGGCCCAAGGTGAGTTCACCGCCGTTGGTCAAGGCCACGGCCACGGCGCCTGTCGCGCCCGTATCCAACTGCTCGCCGGCGTAAAGCCGGTCACCTTCGCTCAGCGCGCGTCGCGATCCATCGCTCGCTACCGCAAAGACCTCGCCGATTACCTTACTGACGACACCGATCAACGTAGCCATGATTCCTTCCTCACTACCGCGGCCGACCCATGTCGACACGCTATTTCAAAAGGGCCAAAAGCCTTTCAAAACCTGAGGAATACCGTGAACCCGCCGAAAGTTAGGCAGTGATGATTTACATCAAAAAGCCATGACGTCAAAAAAATATCGCCCTAGCCTGCTCGAACTACCAGCAGAATTCACCCCGTTCCAAACGCTCTAAATCAGCAATCAGCCATACTTGACAAGTCCCGCCGTGGTCAAAGACCCCGCAAAACGTGACCTGCAGGCAAAAACAATGTGCTCGTTCTCACATCTTGCATAAGATTGTTTATTCATAAGTCTTGTTCCAAAAATTTCTTAGCTTTGTCTAAAGATGTTCTTAGCTGGAATGTTACAAGCCTGAAACGGTCTAGTAGGCGCATAAGCCAATTTATTGGCATACACAACACAACACACACATCTGGAGAAGTACCCATGCCTGCACTAACGCCCCTGTGGAGTAGCGTGCTGCTGGCCTTGGTCTGCGCGAACGCGCAGGCCATGAGCCTGTCCGAAGCTATCCAAAGCACCATCGATACGCACCCCGAACTCCAAGCCAGCATCAATGACCGTCGTTCCAGCCTTGAACAAGTGGGCGTGGCCAAAGGCGGCTACCTACCGGCTGTCGATGTGATTGCCGGTTACGGCCGTGAGGAAACCGATAACCCCACCACCCGGGGGCTGACCGGCCACAACAAAGAACAGCTCACCTACGGCACCTCGCAACTGCGGTTGCGCCAGATGATTTTCGATGGCTTCAACACCCCAACGAAGTGGCCCGCACCGAAGCCGTGGTCGACTCGCGTGCGTATTACATTCAAGGCACCGCCGAAGACCTGGCCCTGCGCACCATCGAGGTGTACCTGGACGTACTGAAACGCCGCGAGATGGTGGCGTTGGCGAAAAACAACCTGCAGGCCCACCAACGCATGGGCGACCAGATTGGCCTGCGCAGCGAACGTGGCGTCGGCAGCGCGGCCGACACCGACCAGTCCGCCGCTCGCGTGGCCCTGGCTGCCAACAACCTGTACACCGAAGAAGTGAACCTGGCAGACGCCGAAGCCAACTTCTTCAGCGCCGTGGGCCGCATGCCCGACGAGCTGGAAGCCCCCGCTTCGATCAAAGGCCAGATTCCCGAAGACCTTCCCTCCGCGCGGCAAGTCGTGATCGACAACAACCCGCTGCTGAAATCGGCGCAGTCGGATGTGAACGCCGCCGAGAAACAATACGAAGTGGCCAAGTCGCCCTTCTACCCACGCTTCGATGCCGAGCTGGCCGCCAACGCCAACAACAACACCGCCGGCGAAGAAGGCCACGACAACTCCTGGCGTGCCGGCGTGGTGATGACCTACAACCTGTTCAACGGCACGCGCGACAAGCACAACCTGCAATCGGCGGCCTACAAGATCAACCAGTCGATGGACATCCGTAACAACGCCCTGCGGGTGATCAACGAAAACCTCTCACTGGCCTGGAACGCCCTGCAAAACGCCCGCCTGCAAACCCCCAAAGCGCGCGACTACGCCGACTACACCAAGCGCGTACGCATGGCCTACCAAGACCAGTTCGGCCTTGGCCAACGCACCCTGCTCGACTTGCTCGACAGCGAAAACGAGCTGTTCACCGCCAACCGCCGCTACGTAGAAGTGCGCTACACCGAGGAGTTCTCGATGTACCGCCTGCAATCGGCCATGGGCGACCTGCTGCGCCACCAAGGCACCGTGCTGCCGGCCGAAGCGACCGCCCTGAACGACGTGAAAAGCACAGCGCAACTGCCTGCGATGAAATAGCAAAGAGTTAGCCCACGGACCGAGGTCCGCCTTCGAGATACTGGATCCCAGCCTTCGCTGGGATGACGGAGTTGGACTGAGTTCCTCCGTCATCCCAGCGAAGGCTGGGATCCAGAAGATCCAGTCGAACGCGTACCTCCAGCAACCGTGAGGCGCATGCCTAGGCTGTATCAGCCCCAACAGTAGAAGTCCGGCGAAAAGATTGTCTGAACGCGTCTATAACGGCGTGTTCACACAGCAGTCAGCCGAGTTCTCAAGGTCTGAATCAGGAGTAGCGAGACTGTGACCACCATGGAAAGGACCGGCCCCTCCGGGGACCCGCGCTTGGACCACGACGACCCGTTGCTCGACGGGCTGTTGATTCTCTGCAACCTGCACAATTGCTCCGCCAGCCGCGGCAGCCTGAGCGCCGGTTTGCCCCTGCCCGAACAACGCCTGAGCCCTGACCTGCTCGCCCGCGCCGCCGCCCGCGCCGGCCTGCAAGCGCGCTTGCTGCGCCGCGAACTCAAGGCTATTTCCGGGCTAAACCTGCCGGTGCTATTGCTGTTCAAAGGCGGCCGCTGCGCCGTGCTGCGCGAATGGGGCCCGGATAACAAAGCGCTGATTCTGCCCAGCGAAGCCGAAGGCGGCGAGCAATGGGTGACGCGCGAAGAACTGCAAGAGGAATACGCCGGGCAAGCCCTGTTCGCCCGTCCCCGGCATGAACTCGAAGACGTCCGCAAACCGCTGGTTCCCCGTGTAGAAGCCTGGTTTCGCGACACTCTGAAACTGTCGCGCTGGCTGTACGCCGACGCCATTCTCGCCAGCCTGCTGATCAACATCCTGGGCATGATGGTGCCGCTGTTCGTGATGCAAACCTACGACCGCGTGGTGCCCAACCAGGCCACCGCCACCTTGTGGGTGCTGTCCATCGGCTTGCTGCTGGGCACCATTTTCGAACTGCTGCTGCGGGTGCTTCGCTCGCACCTCTTGGACGTCGCGGGCAAGAAAACCGACGTGGTGCTCTCGGCCACCCTGTTCGAACGCATCACCGGCATGGCGATGATCGCCCGCCCCGCCAGCATCGGCGGATTCGCCCAAAGCATTCACGACTTTCAGGGCCTGCGCGAGTTCCTCACCGCCGTGACCCTCACCAGCATCATCGACCTGCCCTTTGCGCTGCTGATGATCGTGGTGATCGGTTTGCTCGGCGGCTGGATCGTGATCATTCCGCTGCTGGCCTTCCCCATCACCATCGGCTTCGCCTTCATCATCCAGTCGCGGCTGCGCGACACCGTGCAGAAAAGCCTGGCCCTGGGCGCTGAACGCCAGGCACTGCTGATCGAAACCCTGAGCGGCCTGGAAACCCTGAAAGCCTGCAGCGCCGAAAGCGAGCGCCAGCACAAATGGGAAACCACCCACGGCGCCCTCACCCGCCTCGACGCCCACGCCCGCAACCTGTCGGCGCTGGCCACCAACGGCACCCTGTTTCTGCAACAGTTCTCCGGCATGGCCACCATCATCGCCGGCGTGTACTGCATCATCGACGGCAACCTGAGCGTCGGCGCCCTGGTGGCCTCGTACATGCTCGGCAGCCGGGTAATGGCGCCGCTGGGGCAGATTGCCGGGTTGATCACCCGCTACCAGCAAGCGCAGATCACCATGCGCAGCACCGACGCCATGATGGCGATGCCCCAGGAACGCCAAGCCAAACAGCGGCCCCTGGAACGCACCCACCTCAAGGGCGCGCTGGACATGCACAAAGTCAACTTCACCTACCCCGGCGCCAGCGCACCCGCGTTGGTCGGTGCCAGCCTGCATATGCACGCTGGCGAGCGCATCGGCATCATCGGCCGCAGCGGCTCGGGCAAAAGCACCTTGGCGCGGTTGGTGATGGGTTTCTACACCCCCGAAGAAGGCCAACTGCTACTCGACGGCCTCGACCTGCGGCAACTCGACGTTGCCGACCTGCGCCACCAGATCGGCTATGTCGCCCACGACCTGCCGCTGCTATCGGGCAGCCTGCGCGACAACCTCACTCTGGGCGCGCGTTACGTGAGCGATGCCCGCATGCTCGAAGTGGCGGAAATGACCGGCGTAAACGAGCTGGCCCGTTCCCACCCACAAGGCTTCGACCGGCCGGTGGGCGAACGCGGACAACTGCTTTCCGGCGGCCAACGCCAAGCCGTACTGCTGGCCCGCGCGCTGCTGCTCGACCCACCGATTCTGGTGCTCGACGAACCCACCAGCGCCATGGACAACGCCAGCGAAGAAGCCCTTAAAGCCAAGCTGCAACCCTGGGTACAAGGCAAGACCGTGCTGCTGATTACCCACCGCACCTCAATGCTCAGCCTGGTCGACCGCCTGATCGTGCTCGACAACGGACAAGTGATGGCCGACGGGCCGAAAGAAGCTGTCATCGACGCCCTGCGCAAAGGCCGTATCGGCCAGGCCTCGGTGTGATGTTCCCGCAGATTGCCTAACGGAAAAACCATGGACCTGAGCCAACCCCCACGCGGCTACTTCTCAAGCCTGCGGCAGAAAAAACAAGACACCGAATTTATGCCCGAGGTCGAGGGCACGGTGCGTGAAGACTCGCCCTGGCTGTCGCGCCTCACCTTGTGGGTGACCTGCGCCCTGCTGCTCACCGCGCTCGGCTGGGCGAACTTCGCCGTGCTCGACGAAGTGACCACCGGCGAGGGCAAAGCCATTCCCTCGAGCAAAGTGCAGGTGATTCAAAACCTCGAAGGCGGCATCGTCACCGAGATCTTCGTGCGCGAAGGGCAAATGGTGAACAAGGGCGACAAACTGATGCGCCTGGACGACACCCGTTTTCTCTCCAACCGCGGCGAAACCGAAGCCGACCGCACCGCGCTGGTGGCGCGAGTAGAACGTCTTTCCGCCGAAGCCGAAGGCCGCCCCATGCAGTTGTCGCCCGACATTCTGGAGAAAGCCCCACAGCTGGCCGCCGACGAACTGGCGCTATACAGCTCGCGCAAAAAACACCTGGAAAGCGAACAGCGCACCCTCAACGAACAGCTGCGGCAGAAGACCCAGGAGCTGGCCGAATTCCGCTCCAAGGAAGCGCAATACCGCTCCAGCCTGGGCCTGTTGCAACAGGAACTGAACATGTCTGAGCCGCTGGTGGGCACCGGGGCAATTTCGCCGGTGGAAATCCTCCGTCTGCGCCGCAGCGCCGTGGAAATTCGCGGCTCCATGGACTCGACGTCGTTGGCCATTCCCCGTGCGGTCGCGGCCATCGACGAGATCAAAAGCAAGATGCAGGAATCGGACTTGGCCTTTCGCTCCGACGCCTCGAAAGAACTCAACGAAAAACGCACCGAGCTACAGAAAATCACCGCCACCAGCGTGGCCATCGACGACCGCGTGACGCGTACTACGGTCGTCTCGCCGGTGCATGGGATTATCAAGACGCTGAAGATCAACACCATCGGCGGCGTGGTGCAGCCGGGCAGCGATATGCTCGAGGTGGTGCCGTTGGAAGACAACCTGCTGATCGAAGCCAAAGTGCGCCCGCAAGACGTGGCGTTTTTGCATCCGGGGCAGAGTGCGATGGTGAAATTCACGGCGTATGACTACACGATTTATGGCGGGCTAAAGGCCAAGCTGGAGCTGATTTCGGCGGATACGGTGACGGACGACAAGGGAATAGTTTTTATCTGATTCAGGTGCGGACCGATAAAAACCACCTGGGGACGGATGAGCATCCGTTGTTGATTATTCCGGGGATGGTGGCGAATGTCGGGATTGTGACCGGGCATAAGAGCGTGTTGGATTATTTGCTTAAGCCGGTGTTGAAGGCGCGGTCGGAGGCGATGCGGGAGCGGTAGGTTTTTCTTACGTAGGGTGAACGTATTCATTACCGCGTGTGCTGGGCGTTTTTGTTTCGCGCCTTACGCGCGAGTCACTTTTCTCAATCGCCAGAAAAGTAACCAAAAGCGCTTGCCCCTACCTGGGGTTTTCACTGCGTGAAAACTTCCCTCGCTACGTCGCCGCTCCAGGGGCCGGGCTGAGGGCCATCCATGGCCCCATCCCTCTCCGCGGCTCCCGGCCGCTACGACCCCCTACGCAACGACTACGCTCGGCCTGGCGCTAAAGGGGCGGGTAGATCACAAGCGGTAGATCAAAGGCCCCTCTCCCCCGGCCCCTCTCCCGCAAGCGGGCGAGGGGTGACGTAAGGCGAAAAACCCACTCCGATCGGCCCCCTCTCCCGCATGCGGGAGAGGGTTGGGGTGAGGGGCCGTTGATTTGCTGTTGATCTGGCTTTTGATCTTGATCTGCCCGCCCTTTGAGCGCAGGCCGAGCGGAGTCGTCGTGGAAGGGGTTGAGCGGCAGGAGCCGCGAAAGGCAAAGACGGGCCATGGATGGCCGCGTTTTGCCGACCCCTGGAGCGGCGACGTAGCGAGGGGAGTTTTCACGCAGTGAAAACCCAAGGTGGGGGCTAGACCTTTTGGTTACTTTTAGGGCAATGCTAAAAGTGACTCGCGCGTAAGGCGCGAAACAAAACGCCCAGCAAACACGGTAAAGAAGAAAAAACGCCAGCTTAAAACCCCTCAGCCACCAACGCCTGCTTAACCGCCGCCCGCTCTTTAAACGCCTCACGAAACTTAGCCAAAGCCTGCAGCTCGTCAAGCTTGCCCCCCACCCGCCCAGCCCACCCGGCGAACACACCGAGGTACGCATCAGCAATGGTGTACCGCTCCCCCACCAGAAACGGCGATCCCTGCAAGTGCCGATCAATATGCGCAAACGCCGCATAAAGCTGCTCCAACGCCTGCGCACGAATCCCAGGGTGGGCCCCCTCATCCGCGCTATACCGCTCCGGCCGATTCAACGGCCGAAACCCACCCACATGCACCTCAGACGCCAAATACCCAATCCAACTCTGAATCTGCGCCCGCTCCACACTGCCCACCGGAGCGAACAACGAAGTGGCCGGCTTCAGGTCCGCCAGAAACGGCAAAATCGCACTGTTCTCGGTAATGATCCGCCCATCATCCAACTGCAACACCGGCACCCGGCCCAGCGGGTTGATCTGGTGAATCGGCGAATCCGCCGAGCGCAATGCCACACGCTCCACCTGAATCGGCAAATCCAGTTCATGTACAACAACATGGGCCGCAAACGAACAGGCGCCGGGAGAGATGTAGAGGGTGGTGGTCATGGGGGGAGTTCCGAGGACTGTTCTAGGGTCCGGGCCCCGTGAAACGTAGCGAGCGAAGGGTAGGCAAGGCGAAAACGGGTGAACAAGCGGAGTTGGCTGTAGCCAATGAGCATTGTGAAGCCGTTTTCAACGCCGCCTAACCGAGCGCAGTAGTTTCACGGGGTCCGGGGACGAATAAAAGTGGCCGCCCTGCCCCTGCCTGAAGAAGGGCGACCGAAACTGGTTTCTAGCGCGCTGTAATCACCGACAACTTGGTAATCCCCGCCCGCTCAATCGAGGCCATGGCCTTGGCCACCTGGCCGTAGTCCACTTTCTCGTCGGCTTGCAGTTGCACGCGCAGCTCGGCGTCTTTGGCCTTGGCGGTTTCCAGGTTGCTTTGCAGCAGATCCAGTTGC
Organism: Pseudomonas sp. CC11G; assembly: GCF_056174845.1. Lineage (NCBI taxonomy): Bacteria > Pseudomonadati > Pseudomonadota > Gammaproteobacteria > Pseudomonadales > Pseudomonadaceae > Pseudomonas > Pseudomonas sp. CC11G. The sequence goes on along the minus strand of NZ_JBWBZC010000005.1, from coordinate 317,208 downwards.
ACCTCGTCCTTGTTGATAAAGAACTTGCCGTCGCCGTCGATGCTCACCACCAGCGGATCTTTCTGCTCGACCGGCGCCACGGCTTCGGTCTTGGGCAGGTTGATCGGGATGGCGTTGGTCAGCAGCGGCGCGGTGACGATAAACACCACCAGCAGTACCAACATCACATCCACCAGCGGCGTTACGTTGATCTCGCTAAGGACTTCATCGCTGTCTTGTGTGGAGAAGGCCATTACGACGCCTCCTTCACTTTCTGCGCAGGGGCCGCTTTGCCGCCAGGCAGTTGAATCAGTTTGAACGCCGACTTCTGCGCCAGGCTGTAGAAGTCATGGGCGAAATCGTCGAGGTCGGCCGAGTTCAGTTTCAGGCGACGCAGGAAGTAGTTGTAAACCAGCACCGCCGGTACAGCGACAGCGATACCTACACCGGTGGCCACCAGAGCTGCACCGATAGGACCAGCCACAGTTTCCAGGCTGGCGGAACCGGCGGCGCTGATGCCTTTCAGGGCTTCCATGATGCCCCACACGGTGCCGAACAGACCGATAAAGGGCGAGGTGCTGCCGATGGAAGCAACCACGGCCAGGCCCGATTCCAGCGAACGGCGCTCACGTTGAATCTGCTGACGCAGGGCGCGTTCCAGACGGTCTTGATGGTTGATCGCCTGGCTCAGGTCTTGAGCGTTTTCGTTTACTTGAATGGCACCGAAACCGGCTTGGGCCACACGGGACACGGCGCCGGGCTGGGCATTTACCAACTCGGCGGCGCCGTCGAGGCTGGAGGCGCCCCAGAAGAGCTTCTGAAACTTGCGGTCCTGGGCCTTCAGGCGGCCGAACTGCAGCGCCTTCAACAGGGCCAGGCCCCAGGTCAGGACGGAAAAGCCAACCAACAGCCAGATAACCGCGGCTTCAATGGATTCGAGGGGGGATGTGGCCAGTAAGCTCATGGTTCGACTCTCTCTGTAAATTTGTAGTGACGCTTAATTCGTAAAATGTGCGGTTAACGGGGCATCTTGAATTCAATGGGTACGCTGACCCAGCCATCAATCGCATTGCCGCCCTGTTTCGAGGGCACAAACTGCCAGCGCTTAACCGCCTGTAGTGCCGCGTTATCCAACAGGTCGCGGCCGCTGGAGGTTTGAATCTGAATCTCTGCCGGGCTACCGCTGGCCAGTACATGCACCCGCAACAACACCGTGCCTTCCCAACCGCGACGCTGGGCCAACGACGGGAATTCCGGCGCCGGGTTTTTCAAATACGCCGCGTTGGCGGACGGCGGTGTAACCGGTGCCGGCGCCGGAGGTGCTGGCGGTGCTACGGGAGCGGGTGCCGCTACCGGCGGTGGTGCTGGGGCCGGTGGTGGCGGCTCTACCGGTTTGGGTACCGGCTTGGGCGGCGGTGTCGGCTTGGGTTTGGGAATCGGTTTCGGCGCCGGCTTGGCCGCCAACTCATCCACAACCGGTGGTGGCGGTGGTGGCGGCTCGACCACAGGTGGTGGCGGCGGCGGAGGTGGCGGTTCCACCACCGGCGGTGCCGGACGGGTGAACTCGATTTCCATCGGCGGAATTTCCGGCGGCACTACCGGCAATGCCGGCGTCGGCTGCTGGTTCAGCCAATAGATCAGGCCACCGTGGGCAACCACGGCCAGAATGGCCAGCAGCACTTTTTCGCGACGACTCAGTGCCCCTACGGGCGCCACGTGATGCCGACGGCTGTGGGCCAACGGCTCGCGATGGCGATGACCGAGGTCAACCAGGTCGGCGCTGGCCGGTACCTGCCACTGCCGCTGCGATGTCGCCGCGGTTTGTACATTGCCCATTAAAAACTCCTTGGAATTACTTGCTCCCGGTGGCCTGAAGCGTTGGCCAGCGAGTACTCAACAGGGCAAAAAGGCCATTGCAGAGCGGTCTTCGGTGTTGGGCGCAATGATTGGGGAATGGGCTTATCTAAAAAAGTAACTTTTAAGCATTTTTTAATAACTTAAAAGAATTTTAAAATCTATCTTGTTGATATTTAAAGTATTTTTATTTTTTAGGATGTGAAAGGCATAAAAAACATGCTTTTTAGGCATCACCCTTAGGATGGGTAGAGCAACTGTTATGCAAACAGTGCGTTTGGCCGGGCAACTGCTGTGTTGATGTTCTCCAACTCTGTACGGCAGACCGGCGTGGTAGTCGGTAAATACTGGCGCCTTCGCCACTCTCCGCCCGGAACCTGTATGACCGAACTCGACCTGCTCGCCGCCGCCGACACGCGCGCCCTTAGCTACACCGCCAGCGTGGCCACCCGCCGGGTGTTTCCCGACGCCGAAGCGTTAGCCGGGTTGGCGGCGTTCGATGAGCCATTGCCCGAGCAGGGATTGCCGGCCGAGCAGACGTTGCAGCTACTTGATGAGCGCGGCTCGGCCGCGACGGTGGTCTCCAACGGGCCGCGCTATTTCGGTTTTGTGATCGGCGCGTCACTGCCCGCCGCCGCAGCCGCCGAACGCCTGATGCTGGCGTGGGACCAATGCGCCTCAAGTTTTGATAATTCGCCGGTGGCCGCCACGGTCGAAACCACCGCCGCCCGCTGGGTGTTGGAGGCACTGGATTTGCCGCGCGAAAGCGCCGTAGGCTTCGGCACCAGCGCCACCGCGTGCACCCTCGCCTGCCTGGCCGCCGCTCGCCGCGCACTGCTGGCTCGCCATGGCTGGGACTTCGACCGCGATGGGCTGATCGGTGCGCCAGCGATCAAGGTGGTGGTGTCCGAGTTGGTGCATATCACCGTTAAAAAAGCCCTGCGCGTGCTGGGTTTTGGCACCGCAAAAATCATCTACGCGCCAGTGAATGCGCTCGGCCAAGTCGACCCCACTCGACTTCCCGCCCTGGACGACCACACCATCCTCTGCCTGCAAGCCGGCGAAGTGAACACCGGCGAGTTCGACCCCTTCGCTCAGCTCATCCCCATGGCCAAAGCAGCCGGCGCCTGGGTGCACGTGGATGGCGCCTTCGGCCTCTGGGCGCGCGCCTCCAACCTGGCACCGTTAACGGCCTGTGTGGAGTTGGCCGACAGCTGGACCACCGACGCGCACAAATGGCTAAACACCCCGTACGACTGCGCCATGGCTATCTGTCGCGACGCCGATGCGTTAGCCAGCGCCATGAACAGCGACGCCGCGTACTCCAGCGCCAGCGCCGATGCGCAGAAAAACCTCACCCTGGAATTCTCCCGCCGGCCGCGTGGCATTCCGGTGTGGGCGGCATTGCGCAGTTTGGGCAAACAGGGCGTGGCGCAGCAGGTGGAACGCCATTGCCGGCAAGCGCGGCGCGTGGCGGACGGGTTACGCGCAGCGGGGTATGAGGTGCTTAACCGCGTGGTGCTGAACCAGGTGCTGTTTCGCGCAGGCAGCGATGAGCAGACGGTGGCCGTGCGCGAGGCGCTGCAAGCTTCGGGGGAAGCGTGGTTTGGTGGCACGGTATGGCAAGGGCGGCCGGCGATGCGGATCAGTGTGTCGTCGTGGCGGACCGGGGATGAAGATATTGAGGCGTTGCTGCGTTTGATGGGTGAGCTGCGCGGGTAGACCGAGGCGCCTTTGCCCCCTCACCCTAACCCTCTCCCCGCTGGGGCGAGGGGCCTGAATCGAAGTACGCTTTGGCTCCCCTCTCCCGCGCGCGGGAGAGGGGCCGGGGGAGAGGGTTAGCAGCAACGCCCTACTCCGTCCGCCACCGCTTACGCGCATGCAAATACGCGGTCAAATCGCTATACCCCAACTGCCCCGCAATATCCGCCCGACTCTCCCCTTGCAGCTGCAGATACTGCTCGATATCCGCCCGCACCAAATCGAGCAGCTGCCGAAAACTCATGCCCTCATCATCCAGCCGCCGGCGCAACGTGCGCGGGCTTTGGTGCAGCAGTTCGGCCTGGCTATCCAGGGTCGGCACTTGCCCCGGGCGAAGCTGTGGCGAATGCTTTGCGCCACCTTGGCCGACCAGCCGCCCAGGCGTTGCTGGCGAGCAATACAACGGTCCAGTTCCTGTTTCAACACAGCCAGCATGCCAGCGTGGCGATTGCGCATCGGCACAGTGAGGCTCGCGTGGTCGAGGTACATACGGGTGCGCTCGCAGTCAAAACTCACATGGCTGCCAAACAACTCGGCGTATTGGCTGTGGTAGACGGGCTTGGGGTACGCCAGCTGCACACGCGCCGGCACCACCGTTTGCCCTGAACCTTGGGTGCACACGGTCAACGCCATGACGAAGTAATGCTCGGTGAGGTAGCGCACCAGGTTGATCGGCGCATCGATATTCAGCTCAACGCCAATGCCATTGGCGTCCTCGATCACGCTCACGGCGTCCATGTCCGACGCCAGCCCGGCATAACGCGCCCAGTTCTCCATGGCGGCCTGCACGTTCTCGCAGTACTGGCCGATCAGGGCGATCACGTGCCAGTCCTGCGGGGTAAAGGTGGCGAACAGGTGCAGGCCGATGGCTGGGTCATGCGTGGCGGCTTCTTCCCACAATTGCTCCAGGGCCAGGGCGCTGTAGTCCGCCTTGCCCTGGCGTGAATGGCTGCTGAGGTAGCGCTGCAGCACATTGCCCAATGGGCCGCGGTGAAAGCGCTGGATGGGCGTGGCTTTCAAATTGGCCACTTCTCCCAGGTTTCTGTCCGGTTCGCGCATGTCGTTGGTTGCAGTCATGGTTTCTCATAGTCGGGCATTGGCCTTAAGGGGCCTGAACGAGAGAGTGCCATGAATATAACAATGATCGCCAATAGCCCCATCGCCGTCGTCGCCCTGATCTTCCTTGGTTTTATCCTGCTGGAACTGGCCTGCGCGTGCTTCCGCCAACCGGCCGGTGGCCGCCGTGATGTGATGATTGAAATCATCGGTTCCAGCCTGTTGCTGGGGGTGACCTTCCCGCTGGTGATGTTCCTCACCAACACCCTGCTCGACCACCTCGCGCCGCACACCAAAGACAGCCTCGCCACTCTGCCCTGGTGGGCGGGCCTCGGTCTGTTCCTGCTGTTCGATGACATGACCCAATACTGGTGGCACCGCCTGACCCACAAGGTGCCGTTCCTTTATGCCCTGCACCGTGCCCACCATTCGGCGCCGTATATGAGCATTCGCATCGTGTACCGCAACAACAGCTTCTACTACCTGCTGATGCCGGGCCTGTGGTTCGCCGGCATGCTCATCTACATGGGCCTGGCGCAAATCTACTACCCGTACCTGATCGTAAAAATGCTGGTGATTTTCGGCGCCCACAGCAGCGTGCTCTGGGATGCCAAGCTGTACAAAATCAAAGCGCTGCGCCCGCTGATGTGGGTACTGGAACGGACTATCTCTACGCCGTCCACGCACTCGGCCCACCACGGCCTGAACGCCACCGACGGCGTGACGCACTACAAAGGCAATTTCGGCAATTTGCTGTTCCTCTGGGACGTGATTTTCGGCACCGCCAAGATCACCCGCCGCCGCCCGGAAACCTTCGGCATCGAAGACCTCAACCCCGTGAGCTGGCAGGAAGAACTGTTCTGGCCAGTCGTGCGCAACCGCGCCCCCGCCCTCCAACAAAAGCCTGAAAACGAGTTAGCTCAATGACCCTGCCGCACTCCAACCTGAACATTGCCTTGATCGCCGGCTCCAGCCGCGCCAATAGCCAGACCGCCAAGGTCGCCGCCTTCCTCGGCCAGCGCCTGCAAGCCCTGGGTATCTGTGCTGCGCCGCAAGTGATCGACCTGGCCCGCTCGCCCCTGCCGCTATGGCCGGGCGAAGACCAAAACGGCGTCTGGGCCGACCACGCCCAAGTGCTGCGCGACGCCGACGCGGTGATCGTGCTCGCGCCGGAATGGCACGGCATGGCGGCACCAGCGATCAAGAACCTGTTTATGTTTGCCGGGTACAACGAGGTGGGCCATAAGCCCGCCTTGCTGGTGGGCATTTCGTCAGGCCAGGGCGGGGCGTATCCGCTGAGCGAATTGCGCGCCTCCAGTTACAAGAACAACCGCGTGTGCTATCTGCCCGAGCACTTGATTGTGCGGTACGTGGAGACGGTGATGAACAGCGGCGAGTCGCAAAACAGCGATGACTTGCGCATTCGTCAGCGGGCGGATTGGACGTTGGAAACGCTGGGCCATTACGCCAGGCGATGCGGCCGTTGCGGGGGTTGATTGCGATGGATAATGCGGAGTTCGCTAACGGGATGTGAGGTTTTATCACTCCCCCCACCACTCACCGTCATTCCCGCGTAGGCGCGGTCGGACGATTCGGAATCCAGACTTTCGAGGGTTATTTGAAGATCGAGCCTGGCGCCGAATTCTGGATCCCGCCTTCGCGGGAATGACGGTGTTGGGGGTGATGTGTCGGGTGTTGGCGATGGAATCACCTAGCCCTCAACTCCCCTGCGGCACTTCCCCCGCCGCCAACCGGCGATTGATATCCGCCACCACCCCCGGTAACTCGGCAATCGTGTCGATCAAATAATGCGGGCGGCTCGGCGCAAACATCTCGCCAATCCGCTGCCGCTCAGCCGTCAACTGTGCCGGCGTCAGCGCCAGGTATTGCTCATACGTCAGCCCCAGCGCATTGCCCGAGCAGGTCAAGGCCACCGTCCACATCCCGGCACTGCGCCCTTCCAGAATACCCGGCCAGGTGTCGTCTACTTTTACGCATGCCGCCACATCATCAATGCCCAAGGCAATCACGTTGGCCAAACTCTGCGCCGGATACGGGCGGCCATTGGGCACTTCATCGGTCGCCACCACGTGGTCCGCGACATAGCCGTTCTGCTTGGCCAACTCCACCACCTTGGCCATCACCACCGCCGGATAACCGGAGCACGAGCCGATTTTCAGACCCTGTTCACGCAAGGCACTGATGGCCTCCAGCGCACCAGGAATCAGCGAAGAATGCACGGCAATCTTTTCGATCTGCAGCGGCATAAGCGGTTGTAGATGGCGGTGACATCGTCGTCGCTCGGGCGCTTGCCCAGCGCACGTACAAAGCGCTCGGCAATGGCCGGCTGGTCGCACAGCGTGCGGATATGGTCCCACTTGCCCATACCCATCGGGCCGCGGGCTTCTTCCAGGGAAACCTCAACGCCGAACTCGGCGAAGGCTTCGACAAAAATCTGTGTTGGCGCGAAGGAGCCGAAGTCGACCACAGTGCCGGCCCAATCGAGGATCGCGGCTTTGAGTTGGCGGGGCGATTGATAGTGCATGGCAAAACTCCTACGGGGCGGTAATAGCAGTGGTGGAGCCGATAAATTCTGCCCGCGCGCGCCTTTGATGGCGTCGTCGAGCAACGTTTGCGCTTGTTCGGCACTCACGCCGTAGTCGGCGAATTCGGTTTTTACCGAGAGGCTATGCAGGAACGTGCGCAGCCATGCCTGGGCCTGGTTAAGGTCGCTGCCAAATACGCGTTGCAAGGTGCGGTCGCGTTCAGCGTCCTGGCCCCAGGCCAAGCCCAATACCAGCGGCAAGGTGAACGAGCAGGCGATGCCGTGGGGCACGCCGTGGCGCAGGGTCATTTCGTAGGAAATGGAATGGGCCAGTGCCGTCTTGGTATTGGAAAACGCCATGCCGGCCTTTAGCGCGGCCAGCGCCATGCGGCTGCGCAGTTCGCGGCTACCGAGGTCGTGCTGCAGCTTGGGCAGGCACTCCAGAATGTCTTCGATGGCGGACACGGCAAAGGTGTCGGAAATCGGATTGGCGTTGTGGTTCCAGATCGCTTCCAGCGCGTGGGACAACGCGTCCAAACCGGTGGACACCGTCACGCCCTTAGGCACTGTCACCATCAACTCGGGGTCGATTAACGCCACGCTGGGCCAGGTGCAATCCAGATGCAGCGAGTATTTCTTCTGCTGCTCGGTATCCCAGATGGTCGCCCACGGCGTGACTTCGCTGCCGGTGCCGGCTGTGGTCGGCGCGGCGATCAGGCATTTGCAGCGCGCCGGCACAAAGGGTTTGCCGCTGGCGAGCAAGGCCAGCAGGTCATCAAAACTACCGCGCTCGGTGCCGACGATCAGCGCCTTGGCGGTGTCGATGGCGCTGCCGCCGCCGACCGCAATCACCGTGTCGCACTCACCGACTTGCTGCCAAAACTGCTCATAGGTACTGCGCAAGTGCGCCACATCGGGGTTGGGCTGCACGTCTTCAATCACATACACCAGACGCTCGCCGAGCAACGCTTGAATACGGTCCACCAAGCCCAGGCCGCGGGCTTCGGGAAAGGTCACCAGGGCTACACGTTGGCCTTCGGTCAGGCTGGCCAGCTGTTCAAGGCTGCCCCAACCAAAGCGGGTGTCGACCGGGTTAAAAAAACGGGAAATCATGGCAACTCCTGACACACGGGCGAGCACCGCCCTGCCCGGCCTGCGCCGGGCAAAAAAAGAATGAAACGAACTAGTGGCTGGTGCCGCGCTGAATCGCATTGCGCAGGCGGCTGGAGATCGTGTCGGCGGCGACCACCATCACGGTGATCACGATGATGCAGGTGGCTGTCTCGGTGTACTTGAACAGCTTCAGGCTGCTCACCAACTCAAAGCCCAACCCGCCAGCACCGACCATGCCGAGCACCGTGGCCGAGCGCAGGTTCACTTCGAAGCGGTACAGCACCACGGCAATCCAGGCGGTGAGTACCTGCGGCAGTACGCCGAACACAATCACCTGCAACGGCCGGGCACCGGTGGCCTGCAAGGCTTCGATCGGGCCCTGGTCGATTTCCTCGATGCTCTCGGCGAAAAACTTGCCGAGCATGCCCAGGCCATGGATGGCCAACGCCAGCACACCGGGGAACGGCCCCAAGCCCACGGCCGACACAAAAATCAGCGCAACAATCAGCTCGTTGATGCTGCGGGTAATGTTCAAAAACTGCCGGGTGCCGTGGTACAGCACCGGGTTGCGGCACAGGTTGCGCGCCGCCAGAAACGACAGCGGCACCGCCAGAATCACCCCGAGCAACGTGCCCCATAAGGCAATCTGCAGCGTCTCCACCGCCGGCCCCCACAGGCGCGGCAGAATGCTCAGGTTCGGCGGCATGGTGCGGCTGAGGAAGTCGGCAATCTGCGGCAGGCCGTTGGCCAATTCGCTGAGGCTCAGCTGCGCGCCCTGGGCGCTCCAGTGCAGCACCATCACCACGGCCAGTACCAACGCCGCCGTGCCCAACCAGCCACGGGCGCTTTGTGGCGTGTCGACGGTCCAGAGGTATTTACGCGCCTGCATGGCGTCACTCCTGTTAATTGGCATAACGCACCTGCAAGCCCGCCGTTGCCGGCTCGCCTTCTGCCTCGGGCTCTTGGCCGGGGTAGATGCGGTGCAGTACGTCGTCGGTCAGCCCATCCGGGCCGCCGTCGTACACCATGCGCCCATGGGCCAGGCCCACGATGCGGTCACCAAATTCGCGGGCGTAGTCCACCTGGTGCAGGTTGCACACCACGGTGATGCCCAGTTCGCGGGTTGCATCGCGCAGGTATTGCAGCACCAGGCGCGAGGTTTTCGGGTCCAGGCTGGCCACCGGTTCGTCGGCCAGAATCACCTTCGGCCTTTGGGCCAGAGCGCGGGCAATGCCCACGCGCTGCATCTGCCCGCCCGACAATGAATCGGTGCGTTGCTGGGCTTTGTGCGCCAGCTCCACACGTTGCAAACACTCCATCGCCAGGTCGATATCTTCGCGGCGAAACAGTTGCAACACCGACGCCAGGGTGCTGACCGCGCCGAGGCGGCCGGTCAGCACGTTCTTCAACACCGACAAGCGCGGCACCACATTGTGGTGCTGGAAAATCATCGCCACTTGTTGGCGCAGGGCGCGGGTGTCGCGGCAAGCGATGGCATCCATGCCGGCGACCGTCAACGTGCCGGCATCGGCCTGCACCAGGCGGTTCATGCAACGCAGCAAGGTGGATTTACCGGCGCCGGACTGGCCGAGAATCACCACAAATTCACCCGGTGCGATGTCGAGGTCGATGCCGCGCAGCACGGCATTACTGCCGTACTGCTTGGTCAGTTGACGGACGCTGATCATTTCATGCCCTTCAGATCAAGGTTCAGCACCTTGGCGGTTTCACGCACCACGTTGTAAGCGGCGTCGTCGGTTTTCTGGAAGCCGTCGAGCTGGCCCTGGTCGCCCCATGGCACGTCTTTCATGCCAGCCAATGCGGTGGCGATTTTCTTCTTCAGCTCAGGGTCCAGCGCCTTGCGCCATACCATCGGCGACTCAGGGATTGGCTGCGAAGTCCACACCACGCGGAAGTCGTCTTGCTTGACGATATCTTTGGCGATAGCGCCGGCCAGAATGCGGTCCGCGACGGCGGCGGCGTCGACCTTGCCGTTGGCGACAGCGAGGATGCTGGCGTCATGCGAGCCGGAGAAAATCACCCGCGAAAACAGTTTTTCCGGGTTGTAGCCGGCTTTCTCCAGGCCCGCTTTCGGGAACAGGTGGCCGGACGCCGAGCTTGGGTCTACGAAGGCGAAGGTGTGGCCCTGCAGGTCGGCGAGGTCTTTGATGCTGCTGTCTTTGCGGGTGATGATCAGGCTCTTGTACGCGCTCTGGTGAGTCTTCTGGGTAACGGCTACGGCGAAGGCTTCAACGTCTGCTACCGAGGTGGCCAGCACATACGAGAATGGGCCGAGGTAGGCGACGTCCAGCTTGCCAGCGCGCAGTGCCTCGATGATGCCGTTGTAGTCGGTGGCCACGAACGGCTCGACCGGCATGCCGACTTGTTTTTCAAGGTTATCGAGCACCAGCTTGCTGCTCTCGATCATGGCTTGGGAGTCTTCGGACGGGATCAGGCCGATGCGCAATTTATCCGCCGCTTGGGCGTTACCAATGCACAGCAACGGCAACAACGCGAAACCGGCAATACGGAGGAGCGAGGCAATGGAGGTCATGACATTTCCAGCAGTTGTGGTTGGAGTACGCACAATTTAGAAACGTCACGTGACAGTCATACGATCAATTCAATATGGGTTTTATCGAATGACTATTGATAGGACCTATGGATGTCGACCGCCCGTATTCGCGCCTTTCTCGCCGTAGCCCGGCACGGCAGCTTTAGCGCCGGCGCCCGCGCCCTGGGCCTGAGCCAGCCCACCCTGACCACCCAGGTGCAACAGCTGGAGCGCCAATACAACGTGGAGCTGTTCCACCGCAAAGGGCGGCGCATCGAGCTTTCGGATGTTGGCCAACAACTTCTGCCGATTGCCCAGCGCATGGCGCTGCTGGAACTGGAAGCCAACAACCTGCTGCACGACTCCGGCCGGCTCGACAGCGGCCAACTGAAGCTCGGCGCCGTGGGGCCGTTTCATGTGATCGAGATGGTCGACCACTACCGCCAGCGCTACCCGCGAATCGACGTTTCCATTCGCGTCGGCAACTCCGCGCAAGTGCTGGCCGACCTTGAGCAATACGCCACCGATATCGCCGTACTCGCCGGCCGCCACGACGACCCCAGCCTGTGCGCCGTGCACTACGCCCGTCACGCCATCATTCTGTTTACCAACGCCGACCACCCCTTCGCCAACCGCGAAAGCGTGCGCCTGCAAGAGCTGGAAAATCAGCCGCTACTGCAACGGGAAACCGGCTCCACCACCCGCCTCGCCCTGGAGCGCGCGCTGGCCGATGCCGGCGTAACGCCGCGCAAAGCGATGGAGATAGGCAGCCGCGAAGCGCTGCGTGAGGCGGTGGTGCGCGGAATAGGGATTGGCGCCGTGTCCGAAGCCGAATTTATCGCCGACCCACGGCTGCGGGCGATTCGGATTGAGGGGGAACCGGTGCATACGGAAACGTATTTGTACTGCTTGGCGGAGCGGCGTAGTAGTCGATTGATTTCGTCGTTTTTTGATATCGCGCAAGATCAAGAGCATCGAGGCTAAAGCCTCTCCCACAATGGACGGTGAGCCCTTGTGGGAGAGGCCGGTCCGGCGCTCCGGTTAGCCTCGATTGGCCAGACCTGCAAACGCATCAACTCGCTTGCGGCATTTCTCCCGCGGCCAACCGCCGATTGATGTCGGCGATCACTTGCGGCAAATCGTTGATGGTGTCGATCAGGTAATGCGGCTTGGAGCCGGCAAACAACGCCTGAATACGCTTGCGCTCGGCCGCCAACGTCTCCGGCTCCAACGCCTGATACTGCTCATACGTCAGCCCCAGCGCATTCCCCGAACACACCAGCGCCACTGTCCACATGCCGGCGCTGCGCCCTTCGAGAATGCCCGGCGTGGTGTCGTCCACCTTCACGCAACTGGCCACATCGTCGATGCCCAAGGCAATCACGTTAGCCAGCGCCTGCGCAGGATACGGCCGGCCATTGGGCACCTCATCGGTCGCCACCACGTGGTCCGCGACATAGCCATTCTGCTTAGCCAACTCCACCACCTTGGCCATCACCACCGCCGGATACCCCGAGCACGAGCCAATTTTCAACCCCTGCTCACGCAGCCCGGTAATGGTTTGCAGCGCCCCCGGAATCAACGCCGAATGCAGCGCAATTTTCTCGATTTGCAGCGGCATAAACCGGTTGTAAATCGCCGTCACGTCATCATCAGTAGGCGTGCGGCCAAAGGTTTTTTTATAGCGCGCGCTGATCGCCGGGATATCGCACAGCGTGCGGATATGGTCCCACTTGCCCATGCCCATCGGCCCACGGGCTTCTTCGATCGTCACCTGCACATCGAACTCGGCAAAGGCCTCGACAAAAATCTGCGTCGGCGCAAACGAGCCGAAATCGACCACGGTGCCAGCCCAGTCAAGAATCACGGCCTGGGTTTTTTGCGGGGTGTTGTAGTTCATAAAAAGGCTTCCGAATTAAAGGTCGATTTACAGCGCATTCATCTCGTGCAGCGCTTGGCCGATCGCATCCACGGCGCCTTGCATCCCGTGGCTATCCACGCAGCCAATGCAGCCCACGCGGAAGGTTTCCACCTGAGTCAACTTGCCCGGATACAGAATGAAACCCTTGGCCTTCACCCGCTCGTAGAAGGCCTTGAACTCATAGTTCGGGCTGTCTGGCGCATGAAAGGTGACGATGATCGGCGCCTGAATCGCTGCCGGAATAAAGCTGCGCAAACCGAGTTGCTGCATGCCTTCGAGCAACGTCTGGCAATTGCCCTGATACCGCCCCTGGCGAGCGGCCAACCCGCCCTCCTCGGCGTACTGCAACAGCGCCTCGTGCAAGGCGGCCACCACATGGGTCGGCGGGGTAAAGCGCCACTGGCCGGTTTTGGCCATGTACACATGCTGGTCGTAGAGGTCCATGGCCAGCGAATTGCTGTTGCCTTCGGCCAGGTCCAGCGCCTGCTTTTTCGCAAACACAAAGCCCATGCCCGGCACGCCTTCCAGGCATTTGCCCGAGGCGGCAATCAAGGCATCAAACGGCACTTCCCGGGCATCGATCGGCAAGGCGCCGAACGAACTCATGGCATCGATGATCAAGCGCTTGCCATGGCTGGCCACCACCTGGGCGATGTCCGCCAGCGGGTTGAGAATGCCCGTGCTGGTTTCGCAATGAATCAACGCCACATGGGTAATGGCGCTGTCGGCGCTAAGCAGACGGTCCACATCGGCGCCGGTGGTGGGCTGGTCTTCCGCTGTTTCAAAGGTGCTGAACGCACGGCCCAACACCTTGCAGATTTTCGCCAGGCGCTGGCCATACGCGCCGTTCACCAACACCAACACCTTGCCGTCGCGCGGCACCAGGGTGCCGATGGCCGCCTCCACTGCAAAGGTGCCACTGCCCTGCAACGGCACGCAGTAATGGCTGGCCTGGCCATGGATGATGGCCAGCAATTGTTCCCGCACGCTGGCGGTCATCTGATTGAAATCGCGGTCCCAGGAGCCCCAATCCATCAGCATCGCATTGCGGGTGCGGGCAGAAGTAGTGAGTGGGCCTGGCGTGAGCAGGATTGGCGCAGTCGGGTTCATAACGTTCTCGCGGCGGTGGCTGGAAGCGAGGCACAGGTTGCAATCGGGCCAACCATCAATCAAATTGTTTGTTGTTATCCCAGCCATAAGTGCCGCCGATATGAACCTGTTCCAACTCCGCGCCTTCGACGCCGTCGCCCGCGAAGGCAGTTTTACCCGCGCCGCCGCCCGCCTGTTCATCAGCCAACCGGCCGTAACCGGGCACGTAAAAATGCTCGAAGAGCACTACCAGATCACCCTGCTACGGCGCACCGCGCGCCGCGTAGAACTCACCGAAGAAGGCACCCGCCTGGCCGCGATCACCCGCGCCATGTTCGGCCTGGTGGAAGAAGCCCAGGTGCTGCTCGAAGCCAACCGCCAACTGCTCACCGGCCGCCTCGAAGTAGCCGCCGACGGCCCGCACCGGGTAATGCCGATGATCGCCCGCCTACGCGCCAAATACCCCGGCGTAGTCGTAAACCTGCGCCTGGGCAACGCCCAGGAAACCCTCGCCGCCCTGCTCTCCGAACACGCCGACGTGGCCGTGATGACCGAAGTGGAACCGCGCAAAGGCCTGCACCTGCAAGAGATGTCTCCGTCGCAGATCTGCGCACTGGTGCCTGCCGGGCACCCGCTGGCCGGCAAGCGCATCGACCTCAAGCAACTCGATCAACAAATCATGGTGCTGCGCGAACCCAGCTCGATTACCCGACGCACATTCAACCAGGCGTGCGAACAAGCCGGCGTGCAACCGCGGGTGTTGTTGGAACTGGATAGTCGGGAAGCGGTGACCGAGGCAGTGGCTGCGGATTTGGGGATTGGGATTGTGTCGTCAGTAGAGCTAAGCCACGACCCACGGGTGGTGGCGGTGCCGCTGGTGGGCGATGGGCTGACGAATCGGCATATGTTGGGGTGTTTGGAGAGAAGGGTGGAGTCGCGGTTGATTGCGGCGTTTTTGGGGATGGGTGGCTCGGAGAGTTGAACACAGATAGAAATTTTATTTCTGGCGCCACTGGCCAGTCTCTCGACGTTGCAAAGATTAATCTTGCAACTTATATTCGACAAAGGCTCTAGCCAAATATAACAACATTAACTTGCTTCAAAGGTGAAACTTTGACTATCCCCACATACTCCGAACGCGTTGATGAATATTTCAAGAAGAAAGCAGACTCCGCCCAGCAGTATTTTGACACTACAAATCAAATCTTGGGAGTGCTTGGCTTCTCTCTTGGCCTAGGGTCTCTGGGCACCAAAAATCCGACGCAATTCGCTTTGATGAGCTTGATCCTGATATCAATATCTTGGGGATCAAGCATAAAAAGACTTAAAGGTGACTTAGATGAACTTAGGTATGTGAACCACCAGTCTGTTAGACCCTCTAACATTATAAAGAACACTTGGCAAACCGTAGCTTCTTTGCTTTTTCTAGTAGGGGTGGCTACAGGCCAATTGACTAGTCACGGAATCTCCTTTTGAAAGAAATAATTTTTCTGCTTTTCGCTCTGCGTCTTTTTGCTCGCTAAACCAGTTGAATGCCACTTCTATGCAACCGCCAAAAACACATAAAATTAATACATCAAAACGCCATCACTTTATCCCTGAGTTTTATCTCAAGAGCTGGACAAAAGAAAGTGGAAAACTCTTCATCTACCACAGAAATAAGATCGGAGAAATCAACCACAGAAGAGGCGCTCCGAAATCAGTCGCTTTTGAGTTTAACCTGTACTCCTTAAGAGCCGCTGCAGACTGGCTAGGTGCGGAGTCTGACGAAATCGAAAGCCAATTACTCTCCAAAATTGACAATGACGCAAAACTTGTTTATGAGATAATTTTAGAAAAAGGTGCATCCTCGCTAAGCGTAGATGACAAACTAACATTCTCTTTATTTATTAACTCTTTAATTGAGAGAAACCCCAAACAACTGGAAAAATATAGAAAAATCGTAAACGATATCGACATGACCGAGAATCTAATACTTATCAAAAATCTAGAAGCCACCGGAATAGATTTTGATACCCTTAAGCACAATGAAATACTTAGCCTCATGGCACGGAGATTACTTGACAAATCCCTAGCCACAGAGCTTTCAAAAATGCTGTGGACCACTATAAGTCTAAACAATATCCCAAATGACCACTATATTATCGGCGACTCTCCACTATGGATCAACGGTGATAATTGGAATGATGAACCCATAGCTATGCTAGCTCTAGCACTATCACCGAAATCCTTGCTAATCATATATAAAGACTCATCGTATTATGACAAGGATTTTTTTAATAAGATCGCAATCATGTACAGTATTTCTACAATTAAGCGTTCTAAGAAATACATAATTTCGCACACCCCAATAGAGGACAGCCATTACATAAAATACTCGAAAGCCATGCAACACTTTCTCTCGAGTCAATAGGGGAGGAAAAGGGGACAGGAAAAGGGGATAGACTTATTTAACCGCTGTAATTCAGAGCCTAGTAATAAACCCTCCCCTTTTCTGTGCAGAAAAAGCGAAGAAACACATCTCAGTCCCGTACGAGCTCCGCATACTGATCGTCAAACGAAATCCTTGCTTCCAATCGATAACTCGCACCGTCCACCGCAATTAATTTCCCGGTGCTGCGAATCTCATATATCCAGCCGCTATCAACCGTACCAGTGATCTCATAGTTAACCGCACCTCTGGGGACCGTAACTTTTAACGTGCGCTCGGTCGCCCCCGACGGGAGGTCAATCGTCCCCCCTGGAGTACCATCGAACCTCAGAGTCCAGTGTTCAGAGGCAGTAGCAGATAAAGCGGTACGCCGCACCAGTAAAGCTGCTTCATCAGCAGTAGGCCTAACATTTCTGCCGTCACTGCCTAGCATCCAAAGCCCAAGTAAAGCAGTACCAGCGAAACCAGCTATAACGCGAGGAGCCCCTGTCACCGGAGGGATACTCCCGAGCTTGGTTTTTATATCGCCGCCCAGAATTGCCACGATGAGCAGCAATACACCTCCGCCCACCAATATGATGTCTACTGATACCCCTTCCACTCCCCCCTCCTTGAGCAACCAATGCGTTACCGACTGGAGCTTATATAAGCAGAGCGTACTCACTCCCGCTTTTGCCACTCCAACAAAGACTACGACTTCGTCCAGGCAATCTATGGGTTTCGCCTTCGGCTCTACCCATCCTACGAATTCTCCTCTAGTGCGTTTCGAGCCAATTTCACGGCATACATCCTTCGCATTTCCCCGCCGCAGCCGACATTTTTAATCCCGCTCCTGGCCTACAGTTTCCCTCGCTGAATCTTCAGCGACGCCGGCTTGGCCGCCGGTTTATGACACAAGACGCGTCAGCGTCAGCTATAAGGGTTAGGCGCTTTTTTTATGCCTGCTTTATGGCGGCTGTGCGCGGGACACCTTCGGGTGTGCCGGGTTTCTTGTGTCCGGTCGGCCAACCTGCGTACAGCTGCCTCCCTTCTGCTTGGCCGCGGAGGGAGGTAACTCTTCAATCACACAAGAGATTTAACTTATGAACAAAGCAACCGCTGTAACCACCCGCCAAACCTTCGACAACGTCGAAACCGCCCCGCTGTTTTCCGTTAACCCTGGCGTGCCCATCGATGAAGCATTGGAACGCGCCGCCGACCTCACGCTGTACGTCGAGTCGCTGGCCGCTGCAGATGCGTTTATCAATAAAAGCCTGGAGGCGGCCATCATTCAGACCCTGAGTGAAATGGCCAAGGCGTTGATCAACTCGGCTAAGCAGGGAGCTGGTGGCGCCGCGTCTTAAGGGCGATTTGTCTGGCGTGCAATGAAGGGGGCTTATGAACTGGTCAAGTAATAGTGGACACCAGTTAAGGTTTCACGCCGCGAGTTTTTCTCTCATGACTGGCGATTGATATCCGTTGTAGCTGTGGAGCCTGGCGGTGTTGTAGCGAGTAACGTAGCGCTGCACATCTAACCGGGCTTCGTATTCTGTTGCGTAGCCTGCTTCGGGCACCCACTCGGACTTCAGGCTTCCAAAAAAACGTTCTATCGGAGCGTTTGTCCCAGCATTCGCCTTTACGACTCATGCTTTGTCGGTGTCCATACCTTGCCAGCTCATTTCTGAATTTATGACTGGTGTATTGGCAACCCTGGTCTGAGTGAAACAGTACGCCATCAGGACGGCCTCTTAGGTCTGCCGCCATTCGCAAGGCCTCGCATACCAACTCGGCGTCGGAAACCATCGAGAAGGACCAGCCCACAATCCGGCGAGCAAACAAGTCCATAACCGCTGCAAAGTACATCCAGCGCTTCCCCACCTGGATGTATGTGACGTCACCACACCACACTTGGTTGGCCGCCGAAACGTCAAATGCTCGCTTAAGTACATGCGGTGCCACCAACGACTCCACACCAGATGATGTGTACTTATGACGTCGGCGTTGCCGGCTCACAATGCCTGCTTCTCTCATCAGACTGCGAGCCATAAAACGGCCCACACGATGACCTCTGGCTTGAAGCTCCTTGGCCAAGGTTCGAGCGCCTGCCGACGCTCTGGAGGCTCGGTGATGATTGATCAGCAAGGATTTGAGCTTTTCTCGTCTGAGATTCACCTTGGTCTGCCGCCTACGCCACGCGTAAAAACCACTACGACTGAGCCCGAACACCCGACAGCAATCCTTTACGCAAAAACGCTCACCCAACTGCTCGATCAGCGCGAACGACCGTTGGTGTCCCGCAGCAGGAGAGCGCCAGCCTTTTTTAGGATTTCAATATCCAGGTCTTTTTGCCTAAGTAAGGCTTTGAGCTGTTGGATTTCGAGCTGTTCCGCCGTAATCGCTTTGGCCCCAGACGGGGTCGAGCCTAAACGCTCTTGGCGGACCTGATCGATCCAGCGACGCAATGCGGTGGGCCCAATATCTAGGCTTGTACAGACATCGGGGACGCTCTGGCCTTCATCCAACACCATGCTGGCAGCCTTGAGCTTGAACTCACCTGAATAGGATTTACGCATTCAAAACACCTCAGATTTGGGCGCCATCATAGCGCCCGAGTGAGGTGTCCAAAATCATTAGGCCAGTTCATTATGCCTCCTTCTTTATGGACGTTGTTTCGTGGATGCCTTCGCGAACTGAGGCGCCCTCCAGATTCTGGGTCCCCGCCTACGCAGGCACGACGGTGGAGGGTTTACGTTCTCTGTCCAACTACGCCTCCACCCTATTCCTACCCCCCTCCTTCGCCCGATACAAACGCTCATCCGCTTGCTTAAGCACCGCCTCGGCCGTTTCTGTTCCTGGCTGCTGACACGCCACTCCAATCGACACCGTCAACCGCCCAACCGTCGGCACTTCTCGCACTTCAATACTCGCTCGTATGCGCTCGGCAATGGCGGCTGCCGTGGCTTGCTCGGCATCGGGCAATATCAGGGTGAATTCTTCCCGCCGGCACGGCAGGCCAAATCTCCGCTGCGGGAGTTTTCTTGCAGGATGGCGGCGATCTCGCGCAGGGCCACGTCGCCGGCGTCGTGGCCGAAGGTATCGTTTACGCGTTTGAAGTGGTCGATGTCCAAGGCCAGCACGGCGTAGGGCTGGCCGGTTTGTTCGAGCAGTTCCAGCAACTGGGTCATGGCGCGGCGGTTGGCCAGGCCGGTGAGGGGGTCGCTTTGTGCTTCTTTGCTCAGACGGCCGAGTTTTTGTTGCAGCAGTTGCACGCTGCTGAGCAGGGCCTGGCGAATGGCCGCGGCGTCGCGGTACCAGGCGTTTACGTGTTGCAGCTGCTCGGTGGTGTGCGGGGCGGCCAGGTGTTCGGCAATGGTGCTGAGTTGGTGCAGTGGCCGGGCGATGTACAGGGTGCCGGCCCAGATGGCGATCAGGCCGACAAGGCCGGCGGGGAGCAGCCCCAGGAGCATTTCCAGGCGCAGTTTGCGCAGCGGTTCCAGGGCGATGTTGCGCGGTTGCTGGGCCACCACGGCCCAGTTGGCTTCGGGCACGAAGGCGTAGCCGGCGAGCATGGCGATGCCTTTGTAGTTGGGCACCACCATGGCGCCACTTTCTTTGCGCAGTGCGGTGTCGACGGTTTTGCTCCAGTCGAGGGTTTCGCCGATCCGTTTTTCGTCGGGGTGGTAGAGCAGTTGGCGTTTGCTGTCGGCGACAAAAGCGAAGGTACCTTCGTGGTAGAAGTGGCGGCCGATCAGGGTGTGCAGTGCGCTTTCTTTGCGCAGGTAAACCGAGCCGCCGATAACGCCGAGAAAGGTGCCGGCGGGGTCGAAAACGGGTTGCGAGACGAACACCACCAAGTTGCCGGCTGACGACATATAGGCCGAGCTGACGAAGGGCTGGCGGGCCTTCAGCGCGTACTCGATGCCTTCGGTGTGTGGGCTTGAGCGGGTGATTTGCGCCGCATCGGGGTAGGCCTCCAGTACTTGGCCGGAGGCGTCGACAATGGCGATGGAGTTGAAGTCGTCGTCTTGGCCTTGCAGGCGTTCGGCTTCGGCGCGTAGCCAGGCGGCGTCGGTCCAGTGGTGCCCTAACTTGTCGGCGCTAAAGGCCAGGCGGCGTTGGGCGGACTGGAGAAACTCGCCGATGCTGGAGGCCACTTTCGCGGCGTAGGCGCGGTTTCTTTCCAGCGCTTGTTCGATAAGCGTATCGCGCTGCACGAGGTTGGCCACCATCAGGCTGTTGCCCAACGTCGCCAGTACCGACAGCAGTACAAACCCGAGAATCAGCCAGCGCAGATCAGGGCGAAAAGCTTTGAGCCGTTGCGATCGGGTCGGTTTTTCCAAGGGCTACTCCTGTCGGTTCAGTGCAGTGCCTTTGCCGGCACTTCACCGGCGTCGTCGAGCAGTTCCAGGGCGCGGTCGAAGTCGAACTGGTCGACCTGCTCTGCCACCAGTGACAGGCGCTTGGCCAGGGCCGAATCAAGCGGCAGGTTACGCAGTTCGTTTAGCGCGTCGAGGGCGGCGGTGTCGCTGTCGGCTAGCAGGGCTTTGAGCCGTTTTAGTTGCGCGGTTAATTCGGGGCCCTGCTGGCGGTTCTCGGCTGTGGGTTTCGGCGCGGTGGTGGTCAGGCCGGCCAACGCGGCCAAGGTTGGCTGCAGGCACAGGTCCACTTGGGTCATCAGGCTGTGCAGCACGGCAGTTGCCGCGCCGGCTTTGCAGGCCTGTTCCAGCTCGGCGGCGGCTTGGGCCACGGCCTTGGCGCCGATGTTGCCGGCGGTGCCGCGCAGGGTGTGGGCCAGGCGTTCGGGGGCGGTGCGGTCGGGGTCGGCCAGGGCGGCCTTGAACTGGGTGGTAAAGCCGGTTTGTTTGTCGCGGAATTTGCCGAGCAGGCGCAGGTAGAGGTCGCGCCGGCCGATGCAGGTGGCAAGGCCGGCGGCCATGTCGATACCGGGCAAACTGGCAGGCAGGCCGTCTGCCGATAGCTCGATCGCTACCGGGGCGACGGGCTGCGCGGGCGTTTGCGGTTTGATCCATTTGGCCAGCGTGGCGAACATGTCGTCGACGTTGAGCGGCTTGGAGATGTGGTCGTTCATGCCGCTGTTCAGGGCGCGCTCGCGGTCGCCGTCCATGGCGTTGGCGGTCATGGCGATCACGGGCATGGCGTCGAATTTGGCCTGCTTGCGGATGTTTTCGGTGGCGGTGTAGCCGTCCATCACGGGCATTTGGCAGTCCATCAGCACGCCGTCGAAGCGGTCGTCTTCGGCCAGAATGTCGAGCGCTTCCTGGCCGTGCCAGGCCACGCGCAGTTCAATGCCGACGCTGCCGAGCAGTTCGGTGGCCAGTTCCTGGTTCAGTTCGTTGTCTTCCACCAACAGCAGCCGCGCGCCGTTCAGGCCGGCCAGGGCGTTGGCGCTGTGTTGCGAGCGTTCGTCGGCACGGGTGTCGGTTTGCGGGCCCTTGCCGAGCACGGCGCCGATGGCTTCGAGCAGTGAAGACGGGGTAACGGGTTTGGTCAGCACCACGGGCAAGGGAATGCCTTGGCGCTCGGCTTCTTCACGGGCTTCTTCGCGGCCGAAGGCGGTCACCATGATCACCGGCGGAGTGTGCCGCAGGCTGGCTTCGTGCATTTTGCTGACGGTTTCCATGCCGTCCATGCCGGGCATGCGCCAGTCCATCAGCACCAGGTCGTAGGGCAGGTGTTTGTCTTCGGCTTCGTCGAGTAGGCGCAGGGCTTCGTTGCCGCTGGCCGCTACGTCTACTTCCAGGCCGAAGCTGCGCGCCATTCCGGAAAGGATTTCGCGGGCGCTGGCGTTGTCGTCCACCACCAGCACACGGGTGCCCAGTAGCTCATCCGCTTTGAACATGCGCCGGGGTTGCACGCCGACCTGCACGCCGACGTGGATCTGGAAGTGGAAGGTGGAGCCTACGCCCGCCTCGCTTTCAACCCAGATGCGCCCGTCCATAAGCTCGACCAGTTTTTTCGAGATGGACAGACCCAGACCCGTGCCGCCGTATTTGCGCGTGGTGGAGCTGTCGGCCTGGCTGAAGGATTGGAAAAGGCGCGTGCATTGTTCGGCGGTCATGCCGATGCCGGTGTCGTGTACCCAAAAGTGCAGTTCGACGTTGTCGCTGACGGTGCCGACCGCTTCCACGCCGACCACGATCTCGCCGCGCTCGGTGAATTTGGCGGCGTTGTTGCCGAGGTTGATCAGGATCTGGCCCAGCCGCAGCGGGTCGCCGAGCAGCGCGGTGGGCAGGTCGGGTTGGGTTTGAAAGAGCAGTTCCAGGCCTTTGTCTTCGGTTTTCAGGCCGATCATGGCCGATCATGGCGGCGAAGCTGTCGAGCACGTCTTCCAGGCGGAACGGGGTTTGCTCGAGGGTCATGCGGCCGGCTTCGATTTTCGAGAAGTCGAGGATGTCGTTGATGATGCCCAGCAGGTTCTCGGCCGAGCGGTGCACTTTCTCGATGTAGTTACGCTGGCGGTTGTCGAGGTCGGTGCGCAGGGCCAGGTGGCTCATGCCGATGATGGCGTTCATGGGGGTGCGAATTTCGTGGCTCATGTTGGCGAGGAATTCGCTCTTGGCCTGGGTGGCCTCCTCGGCTGCGGCGCGTGCCTGAATCAGCGCCGTAAGGTCGATATTCACGCCCGTGGCGCGCAACGGCGTGCCGTCTGCGGCGCGGGTAAAGCGGCTTAGGGATTTGAAGGTGCATACGGCGCCGTCGCCTTTGCGCACGATGCGGAAGTCGAATTCCACGCGGTCGCTGCCGTTGTTGATCGCGTCGTCGAATACCTTGCTGGCGTACGCCAGGTCATCGGGGTGCACCAGCGCTTCCCAGTGCGCCAGCGTGCCACCGAATTCACCGGGTTCGAGGCCGAACATTTTTTCCAGCTGGGGCGTCCAGTAGTTGGTGCCGTTGACCAGGTCGACGTCGAACAGGCCGATGTCTCCGGCTTCCTGGGCCAGGGTCAGGCGGTCGCTGGCGGTGCGCAGTTTGCTTTCCATGGCGCGCCGTTCGCTGACGTCGCGCACCGAGGCGCACACGCACACGCCACGCCCTTCCAGACGCGGCAAATGGGACAGACCGATTTCGACCGAGAACAAGCTGCCGTCTTTGCGCACGCCGAGCAGGTCGTCGGCGTCGCCGCCCATTTGCCGAGTGCCGCCATTGGCGATAAAGCCGTTGCGCAGTTCCACGTGGCGGTCGCGGGCGCCTTGCGGCACCAGGCGTTCGATGCTGGCGCCGATCAGCTCGCCGGGCTGGTAGCCAAACAGGCTGTCCAGTTGCGGGTTGGTCATCAGAATGCAGCCGTCGGCGCCGAGCACCAGCATGCCGTCGGGCGCGGCTTCGATAATGCCGCGGTACCAGGCTTCGGTGGCGCGCAGGGCCACTTGCTGGGCTTCCAGTTCATGGGCCTGGTGTTCCAGTTGCAGGGCCTGCGCGCCCATTTCGTCGGCTTGGCGGCGGGTTTCCTGCAGCAGGGTGTGGGCCGCGTCGCTGCGCTCCATGATGGCGATAGCACCGGCCAGGCGCGGCAGCACTTCTTGCAGCAGCAGGGCCTGGTGTTCTTGCAATGGATGAAAGCCGGCCATTTCCAGCACGCCGAGCAGACGGTCGCCGCGCAGCACCGGCTGCACCAGCACGTGGCTGGCCGGCGCGGCGCCGAGTTGCGCGCGCACGTGCCAGAAGCCTTCGGGCAGGTCGCTGAGCTGGCGCGGTTGGTGGTCTTGCGCGCATTGGCCCAGCAGCCCTTCGCCGAGTTCAAGTTCGGCTGGCAATGGGCGTTCGCTGTCCACGGCGTAACCGCCGAGCAGGTGCAGGCGCGGTGCGCCTTCGTAGAGGGCGTAGAGCGCGCCTTGGCACATGTCGAGTTGCGGGGCGATATGGCTGAAAAAGGCTTGCGCCAGCTCTTGCGGGGTTTCGGCTTGCTGCAGGTCGATTTGCAGCGCGGCGGTATGGGTTTTGACCCAGCGCTGGCGCTCTAATTGCCGGGCTTCCAGTTGCAGCAGCGCGATGGCGCGGGCCAGGTCGCCGGTTTCGTTGTTGAGGTCGGTGTGCGGGATTTGCCCGTCGAGTTGCCCGGCCGCCAGTTCGTCGACGGCGGCACGCACGCGGTTCAGCGGCACGCGAATGGAGTGGCTGACCAGCCAGGCGAGTATCAGTGCCAGGGTCGAGCCGCCGAGCAGCAGCGTGTAGGTGCGGCTGGTACTGCGTTGCGCATATTCGGCGAGGTTTTTTCGCCGTGTCGTAGATATCGGCTTCCTTGTTTTTCTCTATATGCAGCAGCTGTGCATCGCAGTCCTGTTGCTGGGCGAGAAATTCGTCGCTGTTGAGCAGCGTAATGGCTTGGCCCAGATAGCCTTTGCCGGCTAGCTCCAGCGCATCGTCACCGTTCTTCAGCAGACGCTGCAGCACCACTTCGAACGTGGCCAGGCTGGTCAGGCTGCTTTCACGCCGCAGCGTGGGGCGCACCAGCTCCAGGGCTTGGTGCAGCCGCTGTTGGGCGTCGTCCATCTGCGCGCGGGCGCTCACGCGGGTGTTCACGTTGCTGGTGGCCACCGCCCGTTGCATGGCTTGCACCAAGTGCGGCAGCTGCACCCGCGCCTCTTGCACGTGCTGAATACCCACCAGGTCTTGCAGGTAGAGCTGCTGCATTTCGTTGCGCAGCGAGTATTGGGTGCGCAGGCTTTGCAGGCCCAGCAGCAGAATAAGCGCCAGCAACGCGGCAAAGCCGATGATGAGTTTGCTGCGCAGGGACAGCCGTTCAATCAAGGCGAACAGTCTGTTCATTTACCGCCTCGCTTTAGCGATGGATGCAGGTGGGTGCGACACGAAGAGGTTGGCGCCTCAGGGCGTTTCTGCGATGTGTTCGAGTGCTTCGCGCTGTTTGGCCATGTCCTGATCGGTGTCAGCGAATTTGTCGGCGATGGCTTGGAAGCGTTCGGCGTTGGCCAAAAAGGTGTCGCACACGTCCGGGTCGAAGTGCACGCCGCGGCCTTCACGGATGATGGCCACCGCCTGCTCGTGGGGCATGCCGGGTTTGTACACGCGGCGGCTGATCAGTGCGTCGTACACATCGGCTACGGCCATCAGCCGGGCGCTGATGGGAATGGCGTCGCCGGCCAGGCCTTCGGGGTAACCGCTGCCGTCCCATTTTTCCTGGTGGCCGTAGGCGATCTCTTTGGCCAGGCTAGGAAGTCGACGCCGATACCTAGCTGGTCTTCGGCGTGCTGAATGGCGTCGCGACCCAGGGTGGTGTGGGTTTTCATGATTTCGAATTCTTCGGGGTAAAGCGCCCCGGCTTGAGCAGAATGCGGTCGGGAATGCCGATCTTGCCGATGTCGTGCAGCGGCGCCGATTTGAACAGCAGCTTGATGGTGTCGTCGTCGAGAAACTGGCGAAAGCGCGGGTGGTCGCGCAGCGCCTCGGCCAGCAGCTTGATGTAGTGCTGGGTACGGCGAATGTGGTTGCCGGTTTCGTTGTCGCGGGTTTCGGCTAGCGAGGCCATGGCGTGGATGGTGACGTCTTGGATGGCGGTTACTTCGCGGGTGCGGCGTTGCACTTCCTGTTCGAGAAAGTCGTTCTGGTCACGCAGAAAATCGGCGGCGGCTTTTACTTTGATTTGTGTCTCTACGCGGGCCATCAGCACGGGTGGGCTGATGGGCTTGGTGATGTAGTCGGCCGCGCCCAGGCTCAGGCCGCGAATCTCGTCTTCGGTGGCGGCCATGGCGGTAAGAAAATGATGGGGATATCGCGGGTGCGCGTGTCGTGCTTGAGCTGCTCGGCCACGTCGTAGCCGGACAGGCCGGGCATCATGATGTCGAGCAGAATCAGGTCGGGAAGCGGGTCGCCTTGCAGCAGGCGCAAGGCTTTTCGCCGCTGTTGGCGGCTTTGACCCGGTACAGGTCTTTGAGCAGGTCGGCGATCAGCATCAGGTTGTCGGGCGTGTCGTCGACTACCAGCACCGTCGCGGCGGGGCGAACACTCTGCTGGCTCTCCATTCGGCTACCTCCCTGGTTTTTGGTGTAGGAGCGCCTGCACATGTCCGCTCCCTTGGGGGCAGCGTAGCTAGAAAATGGGTGAGTGCTGGGAGGAAATACAAACGATAGGCGCAGCGGCCGAATCGCTTGAACAGCGCAGCGGTGTCGGTGCACATGAGCGTTAGCCCACATGGCTCCGCCGGTATCGCGCTCGCTGCCCGGCGCCTTGCAGTATCCTGACAGCCCGATGATTTCAGGTAGAGGTGAGCTGTGGCCAAAATGACGTTTGCGTATGGGTGCGCACGCTTGAAGGAATATTTCTACCCGATGGGTTTTGCGGCTCAATTGGATACGCCTGAGTCGATCACGGCCCGCGTCTTCGATACGAAAACCGGCGAAGACTTCGCCGTCGTAGCCGGGCTGCCCTGGAGCGCGTCGGCGACCGACGCTGACCTCGCCGAGATCATCGACGCGTTGGAGGAGGAAATGCATGTGCAGGAGTTTGTGCATGTGCCGATGACGAAGGACACCGAGGATGACTAGCTGCCCAGACGTCACCCCTCTCCGTTTGCGGGAGAGGGGCTGGGGGTGAGGGGCTGTTGATCTGGCTTTATGCAGCACTCCCCCACTCCGCTCACCCCTTACTGGGTCCCTTACTTGGGCTCCGACTTACCGTCATACCGCGAACGCCATTTATCCAGCACGGCGGCACGCTGAGCGCCGGCCTTGTCGAAGTCTACGGTGATCAATCGCTCGTAATAGGCATCCGGCATTTCTTTCATTTTCACGTTGAACTCAGGCCGAGCCAGTGCGGCAGCGTCCGGCTGGTACAGCAGGAAGGCTTGATCGCTCACGGCGAAGTCTTCGAGCTTTTTCGCCGCTTCCAGGTTTTTACTGCCTTTGATCAGGGCGACGGAGTTGATGTCCAGGCCCAGGCCTTCGGTCGGCAACACGATTTCCAACGGCGCGCCTTGGCGTTTCAAGGTCACGGCGCGGAAGTCGAGGGAGATACCGATGGGTATTCACCCATGGCGGCCTGGGTGCAAGGCTTGGAGCCGGAGTGGTGTACTGGCCGATGTTGACGTGCAGTTTGTCCATAAAGGCCCAGCCTTTTTCCTCGCCCATGATTTGCAGCCAGGCGTTTACGGCGGAGTAACCGGTGCCGGAAGACGCCGGGTTGGGCATCACGATTTGCCTTTGTAGACGGGCTTGGTCAGGTCTTCCCAGCTGGTGGGAATGGGCAGGTTCTGCTTCTTGGCTTCGACGGCGTTAACGCAGATGGCGGTAGCTTCCACCCCGTTACCGACCCACAGCGGCGGGTTGCGGGTGTCGCGGAACTTCGCGTTCACTTTATCCAGCCCGGCCGGTGCATAGGCTTCCAACATGCCCTCTTTGCCCATCAAGGCGACGCTGGAGGCATACAGGCCCCAAATCACATCAGCGCGCGGGTTGTCTTTTTCGGCCAAGAGCTTGGCGGTGATGATGCCGGTGGAGTCGCGTACCCATTTGATTTCGATATCGGGGTTTTTCGCTTCGAAGGCTTTTTTGTAGCCGGCCAGTTGTTCGTTTTCCATGGCGGTGTACACGGTCAGTTCGGTGTTGGCGAACACAGTGCTGACGACGCCGAAGCTGAGCACAGTGGCGGCGAGGGTTTTCCAGGCGTTAATCATCGTTTGCCTCATGCAATGAAGTGGAATGTTGGTTTAAGTAGGAAGAGCGGCAGTTTTAAGCGGGAGTGGATCGCCAATGCTGGGTGTGCCTTAGCAATCCACGGGAACCAGGAACAGCACCAGCGACACGCAGGCTGAGGTGACCAGAATCAGGCTGGCCAGCGCGGCAGCCGCGCCGACGTTGCCGGAGTCGTCGAGGTTCAGCACGGCGACGGCGGCCAGCACGGTGTCGGGGCTGTAGAGGAAAATCAGCGCCGATACCGAGGTCATCGAGGAGACGAACAGGTAGCGAACACCTCGATAAGCGCCGGCAGGCAGATCGGCACGGTCACCCGGCCAAACGTGGTCAGCAGCGGTACTTTCAGCGACAGCGAAGCGGCTTCGATTTCATCGTTGAGCTGGCGCAGCGCGGTGGTGGCGGTCATTTGTGCGGGGGTAAGAAAGCGCACGATGCAGCACACCACCATCAAGGCGATGCCGCCGTACATACCGCCCAACGGGTTGCCGGGGTGGTTGAAGAAAAACACGTAGCCCAGGCCCATCACCAAGCCGGGCACAGCCATCGGCAACAGGCACAGCAAACGCAGCACGCCGTCGAGCCAGCCGCCGCGGGTTTTCTCCATCAGGTAGGCGCAGGTGAAAATCACCGGGGTGCCGATCAGCGCGGTAAGGCTGGCCAGGGTCAGGCTGTTGCGGTAAGCCAGCCAGCCTACGTCGCCACTGGCTTCAAAGTCGTAATGGCGCAGGGACAACGACAGGTCGTAGGGCCAGAAGTTGATCAGCGAGGCGGCTACGGCCACCACCACCAAACTCAGCAGCGCCACGCCGATGGTGCCGGCGATGATCAACAGGATGGCGTCACGGGAGCGGTTGCGCGGTGCGACATAGGTAGCCGCCTGGCTGCTGACCTGGCTGCCGCGCAGGCGACGCATCCAGGCATCTACTGCAAAGCTGATCAGCGCCGGCCCAGCAGAATGCTGCCGATAAGCGCGCCTTCGGAGAACTTCTGCTGGCCGACCACCGACTTGTAAGCCTCCATGGCCAGCACCTGATAGTCGCCGCCGATAACCACGGGAATACCGAAGTTGGTGATGGTTTGGGTAAACACCAGGCAGCAGGCGGCAAACACGGCGTAACGGGTGCCCGGCCAGGTGACGTTGACGAAGGTTTTCCAGTGGTTGGCGCCCATGCTGATGGAGGCGTCGTACAGGCGCGCATCGGCCATGCCGAGGGCCGACACGAGAATCATCAGGGCCATGGGAAAGTTGTAGAACATCTGCCCCAACACGATGCCGGAAAGCCGTAGATGCCGTCGGCAAACCAGGATTTGAGCATGCCCTGGTTGCCGAACAGGTAGATGAGCGCAATGGCCGACAGCATGGACGGCGCCATCAGCGGCAATAGCGAAATGCTGCGCAGCAGGCGTTTGCCGGGAATCCAGCTGCGTTGCAGGGCGTAGGCGAATACATAGGCCAGCGGCACCACCAGGGCCACGGTGCTGAGCGACACGTTTACGCTATTGCCCAGCAGCCACAGAAAACGCTCGCTGGACAGGTACGCCCACACGCCGGCCAGGCCGTTCTCCACGCCCACCACTTTGCTCAGCATGGCCAACAGCGGCAGCGCCAAACCAAGCAGCAGCAACAAGCCCATCAGCAGTTTTACGCCGCGGGTAAACAGCAGGTCGAGCAAGGCGGCCTGCGGGCCGCGCGGTTCGGTGTGGGCCACGTCGCTGGCCGGGCGCGCGATAGGCATGCTGGTCATAGCCCCGCTCCTGGAAACGCTTGCAGGCTATGGGCCGGAAAGGTCAGCCAGACGCGGTCGGCGTCCAGTGGGGCGGTCATCAGGTCGGCACTGATATCGGCCACCAGCGACTGGCCTTGCAGCTGGTCCAGCTCCATGGTCAGGCGGTAGCGGTTGCCGAGAAACAGCTTCTCTTTAATCTGCGCGGCCACGCTATTGGCAGCTTGCGCCTGGCCATCCACCCGCAAGGCTTCGGGCCGGCAGAACAGGCGGCCGGGGCCACCGGGTGCGACGTTGTGCAACTGCAGGGAAATGGGCCCCAGGTGCACCTGGCCGTCGCTCACGCTCTGGTAGTCGAGCCAGTTGGCCTGGCCAATGAAGTTGGCGACAAAGGGCGTGGCTGGGTAGCGGTAGATGGCTTCGGGGGCGTCGAACTGTTCGATGCGGCCCTGGTTCATCACGGCGATGCGGTCGGCCATCACCATGGCTTCGTCCTGATCGTGGGTAACCATCACGGTGGTGATGCCCAGCTGCTTTTGCAGCGAACGCAGTTCGTGGCGCAGGTGTTCGCGCACTTTGGCGTCCAGTGCCGACATGGGTTCGTCCAGCAGCAACAACGAGGGCGACGGCGCCAGAGCACGGGCCAGGCCGACGCGCTGCTGCTGGCCGCCGGACAACTGGCCGGGGTATTTGTCCGCGATGGCGGTGAGCCCGACCAGCTCGAGCATCTGCTCGACCCGCTCACGTATTTGCGAGCGCAACAGGCTGCGGGTGCTCAGGCCGTAGCCAATGTTCTGGGCAACGGTAAGGTTGGGAAACAGCGCGTAGGACTGAAACAGAATGCCGTAGTCGCGCTCTTGCGGGTGGGCTTTGGAGATGTCGCGTGGGCCGATCAGCAGGCGGCCGCTGTCTTGTTTTTCCAGGCCGGCAATGATGCGCAGCAAGGTGGTTTTGCCGCACCCAGAGGGCCCGAGCAAACACACCAGCTCGCCCGCTTCGACGTGGAGCGACACATCATCGAGCACGCCGATGTTGCCGAAGGATTTACCAATGCCATGCACCGAAAGCGGCAGGGGCGAAATGGGACCGGTTGTAGAAGCCATGAGGTATTCCTATGCAATGCCAGCCGCCAGAACCAACCGACGACGCGATGTAAACGGTAAAAAGCCAACGTTTTACTGGGCAGACAGGAAACAGCGAGCGCTAACACTCTGACGGCGTTGTGGGCGGTGAACCTCGCTGGGTTTTTGGTGTAACACGCATGAAATGCACCGGCAAAACAAAAACCGGGAAATTGTGAAAAAACACCTAAACAGAGGCTGATCGGTAAGTTTTACTAGCGGGACAAAAAACATATTTACCTTATTAACCAAATACTTATATGACTCTAGCGCGATCATTCCGGGTCTCGATGGGCTGCGCAAAAATGGCTATGAATCCATAGGGGTTTGTTGGGTTGCAGCACAATCGACGCTCTAGCAGACGGGTTTTATCGCGGCCCACCGCGACCGGGATGAATAACTTCCACTGATACCTACGCAACCTACAACCGATTGGATTGATGGCCCGTGGCTTGGCATGCTGGCCGCCTTCTTGATGCGAGCGCACTTATGTCGGATGCCAACCTGGCCACTCTGCTGGTATTGATTTCGGCGTTTATGCACGCCAGTTGGAATGCGGTGGTGAAGTCCAGCAACGACCGGGTGTCGTCGATGGCGGTGGTTGATGGCGTGGCCTTTCTGGTCGCACTCGCCGCCCTGCCCCTGGTGCCGTTGCCGTCGCTGGAGGTGTGGGCAGTCATCGCGCTGTCCACGGTGGTGAACCTGTTCTATCGCTACTTTCTGATTCGCGCTTACCACTTTGGCGACTTCGGCCAGGTGTACCCATTGGTGCGTGGTTTGCCGCCGTTGCTGGTGGTGGTGTTTGCCGCGTTGTGGCTGGGCGAGTGGTTGCCGTGGTTGGGCATTGCCGGCGTGGTGGTGTTGTCGGCCGGGGTGTTGAGTTTGCTGCATGTGACTGAAGAATGGCGGGCGCCGCGCAATGCCCTGGCCGCGGGTGTGTGCGTGGCGTTGTACACGGTGATCGATGCCCATGGCGTGCGCAGCAGCGAGGACGTATTGCAGTACCTGGTTTATTTCACCCTGGTGCTCAGTGTGCCGATTCCGTTGTTCGCTGCCTGGCAGCGCGGCCCGGCCCTGGCGCGGCATATTCGTAAGTACGGCGGCGTGTCGGTGTTTGGCGGGCTGACGTATTGCGCGGCTTACGGCCTGGTGTTGTGGGCGATGACGATGGACAACGTGGCGAAGATTGCGGCGCTGCGCGAAAGCAGTGTGATCATCGGTGCGGTGATTGCCACGCTGTTGTTCAAGGAGCCGTTTGGTCGGCGGCGATTGGTTGCGGCGGTGACGGTGACTGCGGGCATTGTCTTGATCAAGTGGGCGAACTGAACACCCCCTACAAAAACGTAGTTTTTGTTAGCCAAAACGTTTTTGCGCCACCTGCAGGAAGGCATCGATCAGGCGGGTATTGCGCCGCTCTTTCAGGCAGTACAGAAACTCGTCGAGCAAGGTCGCCTGGTTGATGGTGACGATGCGCAGCTCCTGGCTATCTGGCACTTCATGACGGGCAATGATGCTCACCCCGATATTGCGTAGCACCGCCTCGCGAATCGCCTCCCGGCTACCAATTTCAATCACGTTTTCCAGCTTGAGCTGGGCGCGGTTCAGCATGTCTTCGGTAAGTTGCCGGGTATGCGAGCCCTGCTCGCGCATCAGTACGCAATGGCCTTCGATGGCGCTCAGCTGAATACGGCTTTGATTGGCCAACGGGTGACTGCGGTGCACCACCAGCACCAGCGGGTCTTGGCCCAGCGGCAGGCAAAACAGGCGGGCGTCGGTGAGGCGTTGCGATGAGGTCACGAGGTCGAGCCGGTATTCGTCCAGGGCTTCGATCATTTGCTGAGAGTTGCCCAGCTCCAGGCTGATATGCCCGCCGTGCTGTTCGCGAAAGCCTTTGACCAGGTCGAGGATGTAATACGGCGCGGTGGCACCGATGCGCAGCTTGCCGGCATTGGCGCCGGCGTTGTTAAGGAAGAATTCGATATTGAGGCTGTGGGACAGCATCGGTTTGATAAGCGGCAGCAGGCGTGTGCCGGTTTCGCTGAGGGTCAGGCGGCGGCCGCCACGGTAGAACAGTTCCAGGGCGAACTGGCTTTCGAGCTGGCGAATCTGGTTGGTCACGGTGGGCTGACTCAAACCCAGTTTTTTCGCGGCCAATGTCACGCTGCCCAGTTGGGCAACCATGTAGAAAGCCTTGAGTTCCGATTCCAGCATGGTGTCCTCGCTTAGCCTGGGCGCAGGCCATCTTAATGGCTCACCGGGGAATATGCATGCCTCTGTTTTCGGTACGTGCAGGCCTGCCGCGATGCTGTTCGCGCCACTGTGACGGGGCTATGCCATGGTGGTTTTTAAAGGCGCGGGAAAACGCCGCCAGGTCGTTGTAGCCCAGGGCATCGGCCAGGCGCGTGAGGTCCATGGCCGAGGCATGCAGGTGCCAGCTGGCGAGCTGCATTTTCACCTCCAGCACCAGCTGTTTGAAGCTCAGGTTTTCGGCCAGCAGGCGGCGTTGCAGGGTGCGTGGATGCAGGCCGAGTAGCGCGGCGATGTGCTCAAGCGAATGCAGATGCAGGCCGAGGGTTTGCGTGATCAGGGTGCGCACCTGCATTTCCAGGCTGTCGTGCAGGCTGGCCAGCAGCTCGCGCAGGTAGCCATCGATACGCGCCTGGGCTTGGGACGAAAGCGGCTTTACTGGCAGGGTCATGACGCTGTCGGCAAATACCAGACAGTCGTGCTCCTGATTGAACAGCACCTCGCAGCCAAAGTGCTGGCGGTAGATTTTTTCACTGGCCAACGGGCTGTGGCTGAACTCTACGCGCAGCGGACGCACATCTGGATTGGCGCAAATTTCCCGCGCCAGCCGGGCACAGGCGGTCACGGCCATTTCCCGGTATTGCTGGGCTTGCTCGGCGCCATAGAAGTGCTCGATGCGTTGCACATACACCCGGTCGCCGTGGCGCTGCAGGCGCCAGTGTTCGGCTTTGTTGTGCAAGGCCATATAACGCTGAGCAGCTTCGAAGGCGGCTTGCAGATTGGGCTCGGCGCACAGCAGGTTGCCAAGCAGACCGAGCATTTCGATACCTTGGTGACCGGCCACGCGCATGCCCAAGTCAGGGCAGTTGAGGCGTTCGGCGCCGCTGGCCAAAAGTTGAATCACTTGATGGCTGGCCAGCAGAAAATCGGCGTCGCGCAGCTGTGCGAGCGTCGTACCGGCATCGGCTAGCAGCGCCGCCAGGTCGCCACCCAAGCGGGTGACTTCGGCTTCAAAGCCGATAAGGCTGGCACTGCGAATCTCGTACACGATGGTCATCACGCCCTCCTCCCGCTCGGTCAGACAATGCCGAGTTTGTCGTGTTATGACAAGGCGAAGGGTCTCAGGCGCCCTACTCTTGTCCTACAAAAACAAGATGAGGTGCACCATGGCTACGTACGACATCGTGATTCAGGGCGGCCGTTACTTCGATGGCACCGGCGCACCAGCGGCTATTCGCAGCGTGGCGGTGAAGGATGGCAAGGTGGCGTTGGTTAGCGCTACCCCCATTGATGAAGGCCTGGCCGAGCGCGTGATCGCCGCCCAGGGCAAATGGGTGACGCCAGGCTTTATCGACAGCCACACCCATTACGACGCCGAACTGATTGTGGCGCCCAGCCTGAGCGAGTCCGTACGTCACGGCGTGACCACCGTGCTGGTGGGCAGTTGCTCGCTGTCCATGGTGTGCTCCGAGGCCGAAGACGCCTCGGATATTTTCACCCGCGTGGAAACCGTGCCCCGCGACAAAGTGCTGCCGATTCTGCGTCAGCACAAAACCTGGAATACGCCGCAGCAGTGGGTGGACTTTATCCGCGACCAACCCATGGGCCCGAACCTGGTGAGCTTTCTCGGCCACAGCGATTTGCGCGTCGGCGTAATGGGCCTGCACCGCGCCACCGACCGTGCGGTACGGCCAACCGAAGTAGAAATGCAGCAGATGGAAAACGTGATGGAGCAGGCGCTGGACGCCGGCTTTCTGGGCCTGTCCACCATGAGCCTGAAGTGGGACAAAATCGACGGCGACCGCGAGTGGTCGAAAAGCCTGCCGAGCACCTATGCCCATTGGAGCGAAGTACGCCGCCTGAATAATCTGCTGCGCAAACGCGGCCGCGTGCACCAGGGCGCGCCGAATGCGGCCAATCCGTTGCAGGTGCTGCAGTACCTCGGCCAGGCCATGGGTGTGCTGCGCAAACCGCTGAAGACCACGCTGATTTCGATGCTGGACCTCAAGGG
This sequence comes from Pseudomonas sp. CC11G, assembly GCF_056174845.1. Taxonomy (NCBI): domain Bacteria; kingdom Pseudomonadati; phylum Pseudomonadota; class Gammaproteobacteria; order Pseudomonadales; family Pseudomonadaceae; genus Pseudomonas; species Pseudomonas sp. CC11G. The sequence continues at coordinate 282,157 of NZ_JBWBZC010000005.1, read as the reverse complement.
CAACCGCACCATTGCGCCGATGGCGCGCCTGTCCGCCTGGTTTACCAATCTGCTCGGCGGCGACTTCCGCTGGCAGCTGTTGCCGACGCCTTTCATGATTTACGCCGACGGTATCGATGTCGTGCTGTTCGAAGAATTCGGTGCTGGCGAAATGGCCCTGGACCTTAAAGACGCCGTGGCTCGCAACACCTTGCTCAAAGACGAAAATTACCGCCGCACGTTCCGCAAGTTCTACGCCGAAAAACTCTCACCACGCGTATGGCAGCGCGACTTTGGCGATGCAGTGATTCTGGGTTGCCCGGAGAAGCAATTGATCGGCCGCAACTTCGCCGAAGTTGCCCTGGAGCGCGGGCTGCATGTGGTCGATTTTTTCCTGGATATGGTGGTGGCCTACGGCACGCAACTGCGCTGGCACACCGTGATCGGCAATCACCGCCAAGACGTGTTGCGCAAGATGGTGTGCAACCCCAACACCCTGATTACCTTCTCCGATGCCGGCGCCCATTTGCGCAATATGGCGTTCTACAACCTGCCGCTGCGGTTATTGAAGCTGGTGCAGGAAAGCCATAACGAGGGCCGGCCCATCATGACTATCGAGAAAGCCGTCCACCGACTGACGGGTGAGCAGGCCGATTGGTTAGGGATTGATGCCGGGCGGATTCGTGAAGGGGATCGGGCCGATATCGTGGTGCTGGACCCACGCGGATTGCAGCAAGACCTGGAGCGTGAAGCCTGGGCGGATATGGAGGGCTTCGATATTCCGCGTATGGTCTGCCGCAATCCTGGGTGTGTTTCGCATGTGCTGATCAACGGACGCCTGGCCGTAGACGACGAACAGGTAGCACCGCAACTAGGACGGGAAAGAGGCTATGGGCGCTTTCTCGCTGCCCGCTAACGGCGCGGCTAACGGCCCGGTTATCGGTGCAGAAATGGGCAACGGCGGCTCATCGCCCAAATGGGCCTCGTTATCCAGGTCGATAAAGTTATGCAGTTTTACCGACCCCTCCGGAAAGCGCACCAGCACCTGCAATTGCCCGCCCATGGCTTCGATGTGTTGACGCAAGGTGGCGATGTAGATGTCGGTGTGCCGCTCCATTTTGGCCACGGCCAAAGGCGGCATTTTCAGCTGCTGTACCAGGGACTGATGGGACTGGCTGATGGCAAGCACGATCCTGGCTCTGGCCTCGGCGCGAGCCTGCGAGGGCGGTAGTGGCTTGGGCCGGCGGATGGAATATTTGCTGGTCATGGGAGTGGGCTCGCAGATAAATGAGTAGAGACGCGAGCCTAGCCGAAGGCCAGGGGCAAACATGAGCGCTCAACGCCGGGCGTTTAGTGGGATTGGACGGGGCGTTTTGTATGAATGGGCTTCGGACCCTGGAAGTTGGCGATGCTTTCAAGCTTGCTGTGGCGCTTTGTCGTCCAGGTCGGCGAAGTTGCTGATTTGCACGGCGCCATCCGGAAACCGTGCAATCACTTCCAATCGCCCACCCATTGCCTCGATATGGTTACGCAGGGTGGAAATGTACATATCGGTGCGGCGCTCCATCTTGGCGATGGAGGGTTGTTGAACGTTGAGGAGCTCGGCCAGGGATTGTTGGGATAGACCGCGCGCTTGGCGCAGCTCGTGGAGAGGCATTTGCGCGAGATTCTCCTGCACCTTTGCGTCAACCCGCTCGCGGGCCTGCGGCGACATTTTTTCCCATAGCGTGGAAAAGTTATTGGCCATTTATCGGTCGCTCCCTTCGTAGCTGTATCAAGTGTTCATCGTAAAGTCTGTCGGCTAGCCGAATGTTGTTTGGATACCAGCGCTTATCGCCGGTCTTATCTCCGCCCAGTAGCAGAATTGCCGTACGTGTCGAATCAAATGAATACAACGTACGAAGGGGTCGACCCGCGTGTTGAGTACGCAGCTCTCGCATGTGACGGTGACGGGAACCACCCACTCCACTGCTATGGGGAAAGGCGAGATCAGGGCCGAACATCTTCAGCAAACGCACCGAAAAACTCACTGACTCTTGCTCGGGCTCGGAAAGCCTGTCCCACCAACGACCAAATTCATCCGTGTACTGAATGTCCCATTCCATCGCCAATATAGCCTCAACAAACATTCCGTCAATGGAATATTTATTCATCAGGTAAGAAAACGAAAATCGCCTGAAGAGGCTATGCCAATGCTCTGCACTGCTTCGAGAGCACGGTGCTTACAGCTCGGTGGGAGGCTTGTTACTAGCGCGTGCGACGTGATGACGAAAAATCACCACACAGCAGAACGCCTCCCTAAGGAGGCGTTCTGGTTTGAGCGTTTACTGCGTGGTTAGCCGTGCAAGTCAAACCGGTCGAGGTTCATCACCTTGGTCCAGGCGGCCACAAAGTCTTTGACGAACTTGCCCTGCCCATCGGCGCTGCCGTACACCTCGGCCACTGCACGCAATTGCGCGTTGGAACCGAACACCAGATCCACGCGGGTACCGGTCCATTTCACCTGACCAGTTTTGCGGTCGCGCCCTTCGTAGGTATCGGCTGCTGCCGACGTTGGCTTCCACTCCACGCCCATATCCAGCAGGTTAGTGAAGAAGTCATTGGTCAGCGCCCCCGGCCGCGTGGTGAACACACCGTGTTTGGCATCGCCAGCGTTGGCGCCGAGCACCCGCAGGCCACCCACCAGCACGCTCATTTCTGGCGCACTGAGGGTCAGCAGTTGGGCCTTGTCGACCAACAGTTTTTCCGCTGACACGGTGTATTTGCCTTTGAGGTAGTTGCGGAAGCCATCGGCAATTGGCTCGAGGAAACCAAACGACTCCACGTCCGTTTGCTCTTGGGAGGCGTCCATCCGGCCCGGCGCAAATGGCACGGTGATGGTTTGCCCGGCGGTTTTCGCCGCTTGCTCCACCCCGGCATTACCGGCCAGCACGATCAGGTCGGCCAGGGAGATTTTCTTGCCACCGACCTGGCCTCCGTTGAACTCGCCTTGAATACGCTCGAGCGTGCTCAGAACCTGCGCCAGTTGCGCCGGCTGGTTGGCTTCCCAGGATTTCTGCGGTTCCAGACGCAGTCGGCCACCGTTGGCGCCGCCGCGTTTATCGGAGCCGCGGAAGCTCGAAGCGGCAGCCCAGGCGGTGGACACCAGCTGCGCCACGCTCAGGCCCGAGGCCAGCACTTTGGCTTTGAGGGCGGCCACGTCGCTGTCGTCTACCAACGGGTGATTGAGCGCCGGAATCGGGTCTTGCCAGAGCAGTTCCTCGCTTGGGGTTTCCGGGCCCAGGTAGCGGGTGAGCGGACCCATATCGCGGTGTGTGAGTTTGAACCAGGCGCGGGCGAAGGCGTCGGCTAGTTCAGCGGGGTTTTGCAGAAAACGCCGGGAGATTTTTTCGTAGATCGGGTCGAAACGCAGAGCCAGGTCCGAAGTAAGCATGGACGGTGCACGGCGTTTGCTCGGGTCATGGGCATCGGGAATCTTGCCGGCCCCGGCACCGCCTTTGGGTATCCACTGATGGGCACCGGCCGGGCTCTTGGTCAGTTCCCATTCGAAGCCGAACAGGTTTTCGAAGTACTCGTTGCTCCAGCGTGTGGGCGTAGACGTCCAGGTGACTTCCAGGCCGCTGGTGATGGTGTCGCCGCCTTTGCCGCTGCCGAACTTGTTGCGCCAGCCCAGGCCTTGCTCTTCCAGGCCGGCGGCTTCCGGTTCCGGGCCTACGTTGTCGGCCGGGCCAGCGCCGTGGGTTTTGCCGAAGGCGTGGCCACCGGCGATGAGCGCTACAGTTTCTTCATCGTTCATGGCCATGCGGCCAAAGGTCTCGCGGATATCGATGGCCGAGGCCAGGGGATCGGGATTGCCTTCCGGGCCTTCGGGGTTTACGTAGATCAGGCCCATCTGCACGGCAGCCAGCGGGTTTTCCAGGTTGCGTTCCAGCTCACGGCCCTCTTCTTCCGGGCGCTTGGCCGGCTCGGCCACCAGGTCACCCTGCCCCGGCGCTTCCACTTCTTTGCTGGCTTTGCCGTAGCGCTTGTCGCCGCCCAGCCAGACGGTTTCAGTACCCCAGAACACGTCTTGGTCCGGCTCCCACACATCGGGGCGGCCACCGGAGAAGCCGAAGGTTTTAAACCCCATGGACTCCAGAGCCACGTTGCCGGTGAGCACAATCAGGTCGGCCCAGGAAATGGCATTGCCGTACTTCTGCTTGACCGGCCAGATCAGCCGCCGCGCCTTGTCCAGGCTGACGTTGTCGGGCCAGCTGTTCAGCGGGGCAAACCGTTGCTGGCCGGAGCCCGCGCCGCCACGCCCATCGCCGGTACGGTAGGTGCCGGCACTGTGCCAAGCCATGCGTACGAAGAGTGGGCCGTAGTGACCGAAGTCGGCTGGCCACCAATCCTGGGAGTTGGTCATCACGGCTTCGAGGTCGCGTTTGACCGCTGCAAAATCCAGGCTCTTGTAGGCTTTGGTGTAATCGAAGTCGTCGCCCAATGGATCGGACAACGAGGAATGTTGGTGGAGAATGTTCAGGTTCAGTTGCTCAGGCCACCAATCCCGATTGGTGGTGCCACCGCCAGCGGTGTGGTTGAACGGGCATTTAGCTTCAGTCGACATGTTGTTCTTCCTTAAGGTCGCTTCATCCAGCTATCCGGCACGCAATGGGCGGCCAGCAGCAATGGTTGAGTTCACGGCATGTGGGACGGGCCTGGGGTCGTTACCGCATCTGGGCGCAATAGCGAGGCTCTGGGTCCCCTCATCAGGCGCCAAGAGGTATCGGCGTCAGAGCAAGACTAGACGCCTCTGCCCAGAGGTCTAATAGAGCGAATGTGCTGACTTGATAGCCTGAGTCTGTCGGCGGCCGAAAACCGTCACCTGATGCGACCGCGCCAACGCGTGATCGCACAGATGACCGACGGCAGGTGAATCAGAAGCTGAGGCGCCACTGCGCTTGCACGCCATGGTTGCGACCATTGCTGCCCACTTCCCCGGTGTAGCCCAGGCCCAGGCTCTGGGTGCGGCTCACGCCGAGGTCAAGACTGCCCTCAAGCATCAGGCGGTCGCGGTCAAGGTTGCTGCCGTACACTTCAAAGGTATCGCCGCCGGATAGAAAGGCCTGGCTGGTGCTGACATCCACATCCCCATAGGTTCGACGCCAGCCAAGACTGGCCCGAGGCGTGAGGCTCATACCGTTATCAAGCTGCCGCAAGCTCGCTACACGCAAGCCCAGCGTAGAGGTCAAATTGTTTTGGTCCTGATGGTCGACCTGCAACGAAGCCGCACCACCTTTTTCCGCATAAGCGTCACGTTGGTAGCGCTGATAGCTGAGGTTGATAAAGGGCTCTTTGAGCAGTTGGCCATTGACGCTCTGGTAGGCAAACTCGACAAAGGCTTGCTGGCCGCTGGCGTCGTAGCTCCCGCGAGGGGTGTCGTGGAACTCGTTGAAGTCGATAGTACGTTTGCTGCTGCCGTCGTGACCGCTGTAGATGAACCCCAGACGCGTGGCCAACGGACCAGAATAGCGCCAGGCGTAAGCCCCCAAGTGATAGCTCTTCACCGCGCCCCTCAGATAATCGCCGGCGTCCAGCTCGGTACGCGAGTATCCGCTAACTACGCCCAGGCGCCACGCTTCACCCATCGCCCAATCAGCACCGAGCAAGCCGCCGCTGGTACGTTGTTGCAAATCGCCAGCACTGTGAGCACTTTCAAAGTTGCCCTGGCTACCAAGGGCTTGCACCCACACCTGCCCGTCTGCCCGAGTGTCATGCAACCCACGCGCAGCCGCTGGCACCTCGTTGCTTACTAGCAAAGGCCCGTCGTTGTTCAGCCCCGCCATTTGCAAACTATTGCCGCGGCTATCGCGCTGTTCCATAGCTTTGAGCACGCTGCTGCTCACTTGCGCCGTACTAGCCAGCATGGCTGCCACGCGACTGGCGCTAGCCGCGCCGCCGAGTTGCTCAAGCGCGCGGCCTGCGGTGGCGTAATCGCTAGTCAGCAAGTGGTTGACCAGCGACGTACCCTGCCGGTCCAAGCTATGGCCGACATTGGCCGCACTAGGACTTTGTGCCGCCGAAGCAATAGTTTTGTCGTTGCGTTCGAGTTCCAGCTCAACCGAGTTGGCGTTATAGAACAACTTGGGCGAGAGGAAATACAACGTGGTTCTGGCGGAATCGAACGTGCCGTTTACGCCACCGTCTGCGGTGAGGATGGTGTAGCGCGAATTGGGCGCATAAGCGCCGGCGCCAGCAGCCACATAAACGTAGGCGAAATTCAGGTCGGCTTTGCCCTTGACCTCAACTAGCCCTGCCTGCGCGTCCGGTCCTGTGCTGACGTAAAGGGTTCCGAATTTGGAAAAAGTCAGATCGCCGTGGACCTTGAGCCGGTCAGTAACGTTTTCAGTGCCAATTACTCCAGAAGCCGCCACTTGCGCTGAGCCTATGCTGCCGCCGCCGGCCAGCGTGCCGCCGGCGTTAATGCTCACGCTGGAATTGGATAAGTCACCGTTCACCGTCAACTGCCCACCGTTTACAGTGGTAGTACCCGTCATCCCACTGCCGTCGCCGTTGAAAATCCACTCGCCGGTGCCTTGCTTCACTAGATTGAGTTTGCCCAAGCGATTTCCGTCAGCCAGTGACCCCGCGAAAATGGAACTACCCAACTTGCTGGTATCCAGAGTCAATGTGCCTGAACTGTTGCTGTCGTTAACCACACGACCCGTGCCTTCAAGTATCCCCAATAGAGCTTTCTGACCGAGAATCCAAAACTTGGTGTCGGCACCCGCCAAATTGAACGCCAAGTTATTGTCAACCAAGTCGACGCCCGCTAAGTCTATATAACTCCGATCGTAGAAGTTCTGCCGACCACCACTTATTGCGTTAGTAGCCGCGACCGTCAGGTAACTGTTATCACGAAAGTTCTGTACGCCACCGCTAATGGAATTATTAGCTACCGCCAAAAGACTACCGGAGCCTATAAAATCTTGCTGACCGGCGCTAACCGCACTTTCCACTTCAGCAAACAGCCAACTGTAACCATCGAAAACGGTATGAGTGCCTGGTTTAAAAGAGTTACTTCCATTAGCGAAAACCTGATCAAGACCTGTAAAAACATAGTCCGCCTCAATCACGCCATCTGTAGTGACATTGTAGTTTGCAGCGGACACAGATGCTGCAATTGCCTGCGAAACCAACACACAAGCCAACGTTAATTTGAACTGCTTCATAAACACCCTCAGCAATACGCCGATATTAAGAAAACAAATAAACTGACTCGACACGAAAGGCGTCAAAACCAGAAAGTCTGATGAGCAAAACTCTAGAAGCGGCAATATAACGAGGCATAAAGCCCACCGTCTATGCGAAGGAAATTTCACACAGAACTTTGAGATATATATAAAACTTAAACTTTCTTATTTAAAACACTCCATCAGAGATAACGCGTAAATTTCTGGAGCTTTCAAACAAACGCCTACGAATCCCCTTACAACTTTATTCTCTAAGCGCAAATCCAATGTCACTGGCCGCCTCACGTTATATTTCGTAACATCCGGCCCCCGTTTAGCGCTCTGAAGCCATTTGCCATGAAACCCATCCGCCTTCGCGCCGACTTTCTCGCCGGTCTTACCACCTCTTTTGCTCTGGTACCCGAGTGCATTGCCTTCGCGCTGGTGGCGCACCTCAACCCTCTTATGGGTTTGTATGGCGCGTTTATCATCTGCACGCTTACCGCCCTGTTCGGTGGGCGGCCGGGCATGGTGTCGGGGGCAGCGGGATCGATGGCAGTGGTGATCGTCGCGCTGGTGGTGCAGCACGGCGTGCAGTATTTGCTGGCGACGGTGTTGCTGGGCGGGTTGATCATGGTGCTGTTTGGCCTGCTGCGCCTGGGCAAGCTGGTGCGCATGGTGCCGCATCCGGTGATGCTGGGGTTTGTGAATGGCCTGGCGATCATCATTGCCCTGGCCCAGTTGGAGCATTTCAAAAGCGGTGAGCAATGGCTGAGTGGCGCGCCACTGGCGTTGATGCTGGGCCTGGTGGCGCTGACCATGGCCATCGTCTATCTGCTGCCACGCCTGACCCGCGCCGTGCCGCCGGCCCTGGTGGCGATTCTGGCGATCGGCCTGGCGGTATACCTGTTCAATCTGCCGACCCGCACCCTCGGCGATATGGCGCATATCGCCGGCGGCCTGCCGACCTTCGCCCTGCCCGACCTGCCGTGGACGCTCGGCACCCTGAGCATCATCGCCCCCTATGCGCTGCTGATGGCCATGGTCGGCCTGCTGGAAACCCTGCTGACCCTTAACCTCACCGACGAAGTCACCGAAAGCCGCGGCTACCCGGACCGCGAGTGCGTGGCGTTGGGCGCGGCGAATATCGTGTCCGGTGCATTTGGTGGCATGGGTGGCTGCGCGATGATCGGCCAGACCGTGATCAACCTCAGCTCCGGCGGCCGTGGGCGGCTGTCGGGCGTGGTGGCCGGAGTGATGATTCTGCTGTTCGTGCTGTTTCTCTCGCCGCTGATCGAGCGGATCCCGCTGGCGGCGCTGGTGGGCGTGATGTTCGTGGTGTCGCAGCAGACCTTCGCCTGGGCATCGCTACGGGTACTGCACAAGGTGCCGGTGAACGACATGCTGGTGATTCTGGCCGTGACGATCATCACCGTGTTCACCGATCTGGCCACCGCCGTGCTGCTGGGCATCATCATTGCCGCGCTCAACTTCGCCTGGCAGCACGCCCGCGAGCTGTATGCCGACGCCCACTTGGAGGCCGATGGCAGCAAGTTGTATCAGGTGCATGGCACGCTGTTTTTCGCCTCGGTTACGCCGTTTCTCAACCAGTTCAATCCGGCCGACGACCCCGAACACGTCACCTTGGACTGCGCGCATTTGAGCTTTGTCGATTATTCGGCGATTGCAGCGTTGAAAACGCTGCGCGAGCGGTATAGCAAGGCGGGCAAACATGTGCGGGTAGTGCATTTAAGCGAGCGCTGTAAAAAGCTGCTAAAGCGAGCAGGGGAATAGCAAGTCCCCTTCAATAGTCTGGATCCCCGCCTTCGCGGGGATGACGGTGTTTTTTGACCAGCCCTCCGTCATTCCCGCGCAGGCGGGAATCCAGAGTTTTGGCACCTTGCGCGGTCACGCAGACAACGACCAGTCGCCCCGTACGCGTAGCACACCCTCGCGTGAGCTACTGGCTACCAAACATGGCGGTCCAATAAATCCCCGCATCGCTTTTCGGGTCCAGCGCATACGCGGCGCCCAGTTCGCGGTACTGCGGGTTCATCAGATTGGCGCAATGGCCGGGGCTAGCCAGCCAGCCGTCGAGCACTTTGCGTGGGCTGTCGTTGCCGGCGGCGATGTTCTCGCCAATGGCCTGCCCGGCATAGCCGGCCAGTTCCGCGCGGTCGCCGGGGGTGCGGCCGTCGCGATCTTTGTGATCGAAGAAGTTGCCGTTGGCCATCGCCCGGCTGTGGGCTTCGGCGGCGCCGGCCAACGTGTTGTTCCAGTTCAATGGCGCGGCGGCGGGGTAGGCTTGCGGGCCGCATTGGCGGGCCTGACTGCGGGCAGTGTTGATCATGGTCAGCAACTGCTGGCCCTGGCTCTGCCAGTCACCCATGCGCGCGGTGAGCATTGGCCGGGCCAAGGTGATGCGCCACAAATCCCCTTCGCGGCGCACGCCGATATCGACGAATTGCGGGTCGAGAATCACCCGGCAAAAGCTTTCCTGGACCGCTTTCATCGCTGCATCGCTATCGCGGGCGCCGGCCAGGCTGATGGCCTGCACGTTTACCATCGGGTAGCCATTCTTGGCCAGCGCAGTTTGAAGGCCGCCAAAACTGTCGGAACGCAGGCGCAGACGCGGGTCATCCGACAGCGGCGGCAGCTCCGGCGAGGCCTGGCCTTCGCAGCGCTGCACCTGGCCGCGGTAGGCGTTGATCGCTTGCACCAGCTGGGCCTCGTCATCGGCAAACACCGGTGTAGCGGTGAGCACAGACAACGACAGCAAAACAGCCGGTGCAACGGTTGAACGGACGCGCATTTATCTCTCCCTTGAACGGCCTTTATTGAGCGGCCTGCCCCCATGGTCAGCGGTTTTTACCCGCCTGTGGCAATTCAGTATTGCCAACTTATGCGTCAGACGCATAAGCGCATGCGGGTTTATATGACTAATCAGAGCCCGCTTGAGCGGCTAAGGTTCACCCACGCTACGTTTGCCGAAGTGTCGGCGAACCGGACGCCACGCGCTACTGGAGGATGAAATGAAAACACGTACTTTGGGTAATAACGGCCTGCAGGTCTCTAGCATCGGCCTTGGCTGCATGGGCTTGAGCTTCGCCTACGGCCCGGCGGCGGAAAAATCCGATGGCATCGCCCTGCTGCGCGCTGCGGTTGAACGCGGGGTCACGTTCTTTGATACCGCCGAGGTTTACGGCCCTTACACCAACGAAGAACTGCTGGGCGAGGCGCTGGCCCCCGTGCGAGACCAGGTAGTAATCGCGACCAAGTTCGGCTTCAAGAACGGCAAATCGGCCGACGGCGTGGACAGCCGCCCCGAGAACATTCGGGCCGTGGCCGAAGCCTCGCTCAAGCGCCTGAAAACCGACCGCATTGACCTCTTCTACCAACACCGCGTCGACCCCGCCGTACCGATTGAAGAAGTCGCCGGCGCCGTCAAGGATTTGATCGCCGAGGGCAAAGTCAAACACTTCGGCCTGTCCGAAGCCGGCGCCGATATCATCCGCCGCGCCCATGCCGTGCAGCCGGTGGCCGCCTTGCAGAGCGAATATTCCCTGTGGTGGCGCGAACCGGAAACTACCGTGCTGCCGGTGTTGAAGGAACTGGGTATCGGCTTTGTGCCGTTTAGCCCGCTGGGCCGCGGCTTTCTCACCGGCGCCATCGACGCCAGCACCACCTTTGATAAAAACGACTTCCGTAACCAGCTGCCGCGTTTTGCCGAAGAAAACCGCAAAGCCAACGCCGGCCTCATCGACCTGCTCGGCCGTATCGCCGACGGCCTGGGCGCCAGCCGCGCGCAAGTCGCCTTGGCCTGGCTGCTGGCTCAGCAGCCATGGATTGTGCCGATTCCCGGCACCACCAAACTGCACCGTCTGGACGAAAACATCGCGGCTGCCGATCTCCAATTGAGTGCCGCCGACCTGGCCGCCATCGAAAGCGCGCTGCAGCAAATTCAGGTACTCGGCGAGCGTTACCCGGCCAGCCTCTCGCAGCACGTCAATCGTTGAAGCCAATGCGCCCTGCAAAACGGCTACAGTGAACGCCTCGGTTTGCCTCGGGAGCCAACGGTTAAAAACCGTTGTCCCAACCCTTCAGCCTCAACCGGAGTGCCCTAGATGCTCACCATTGGTTACGCCGCACAAACCGCCAAGTCGCCCTTGGCGCCTTTCAAATTCGAACGCCGCACGCTGCGCCCCAATGACGTCGCCATGGAGATTCTCTACTGCGGCGTCTGCCACTCCGACCTGCACCAGGCTCGCGATGACTGGGGCTTTAGCAGCTTCCCCATCGTGCCGGGCCACGAGATTGTCGGCCGGGTTACCGAGGTTGGCAGCGCGGTAAAACGCTACAAGGTCGGCGATGCCGTGGCCGTCGGCTGCATGGTCGACTCCTGCCAGGAATGCGACCAGTGCCGTAAAGGCGAAGAACAGCTGTGCCGCAAAGCCAACACCCAGACCTATAACAGCCGCGACCGCATCACCAAGGAACCTACTTACGGCGGCTATTCCAAGCACCTGGTGGTGCGTGAAGAGTTCGTGCTGCGTGTACCCGATGCGTTGGACCTGGCCAAGGCCGCGCCGCTGCTGTGCGCCGGCATTACCACCTACTCGCCGCTGCGCACCTGGAACGTCGGGCCGGGCAGCCGCGTGGGTGTGATCGGCCTCGGTGGCCTGGGCCATATGGCGGTGAAACTGGCCGCGGGCATGGGCGCGCAAGTCACGGTGTTGAGCCGTACTCCCGACAAGGAAGCCGATGCCCTGGAGTTGGGTGCCGACAACCTGCTGGTGTCGTCCGATAAAGACGCGATGAAAAAGGCCGCGTCGAGCTTTGATCTGATCATCGACACCGTGCCGGTGCGCCACGACGTGACGCCATATATGTCGCTGCTGGATGTCGACGGCACCTTGGTAATCGTTGGCCAGATCGGCCCAATCGACCAAACCATGACCATGCCGTTCGTGCTGGGCCGTCGTCGTTTGGCTGGTTCGCCTATTGGCGGCATTGCCGAAACCCAGGAAATGCTCGATTTCTGCGCCCGGAAAAACATCTTGCCGGACTGCGAGATGATTCGAATGGACGAGATCAACGAGGCGTTTGAACGCATGGAGCGTTCGGATGTGCGTTATCGGTTTGTGATTGATATGGCCTCACTGAGCGCCTGATCAACAACGTTCAACGGGAAATTCTGGATTCCCGCCTGCGCGGGAATGACGGAGATATACCTTAAAACTTCCGTCATCCCCGCGAAGGCGGGGATCCAGAATGATCCGTCATGCTCCTCACTGCGGACCGCCAACAATGCACGGCGAATAAAACAAATTCCCCCGATACGCCCCCGCCGCCGTTTTGCTCGCCACCAGCAGCCACATCAACGCCAGCAGCATCACCAACCCCGTCCCCAGCCAGGCAAAAAATGCCAGGTGCAGCACCGCTGCCAGTTTCAGCGTGGCCAATGCATACACGCCCAACGGAAAGGTAAACCCCCACCAGCCCAGGTTGAACGGGATACCGGCCTTGAAATACCGCACGGTAATCAGCAGTGCCAAGAGCATCCACCAGGCGCCGAGCCCCCAGAACAGCACCCCGCCAATCACCCCAAGCCCCTGCGCGACTGCACCGATACCGGCCATGCCTTGCGCGGCAAAAATCGCCGGCGCATTAGTGCCCAGCACCAGCAGACCAAGCGCGCCGGTGCCAATCGGGCCGAGGGATAACCAGCTGGACGCCGCCATGCTGTCGTGGGGCAACTTATGCAGGGCCATACGCAGCAGCAGAATCACCAGAATGCTTAACGCCACCGGCACCGAAAAAGCCCACAGCACGTAGCTGGCGATCAGCACCTGAAATTGCCCAGCCGCATCCGGCAGGTGCGGAGCCAGCAAGCCGCCGGTGACTGCCGCCACCTCGGCGGCGACCACGGGCAGCAGCCACACCGCTGTCATCTGCTCGATGCGGTGCGCCTGGCGGGTAAACATCATGAAGGGAATCAACACCCCGCACGCCACGGCCATGACCACGTCGAGCCACCACAGCGCTTCGGCCAGCGGCACCACGGCCTCGCCCCAGCGCCGCAGGCCGAACAGCAGCAAACCGTTGATCACCGTGGCCAGCCCCATGGGAATGGTGCCGATAAACATCGACACCGTGGCATGGGCAAACACTTGCTTGGCCTCGTGAAAAAACAACACCCAGCGGCAGGCATACAACACGCTGAACAGCACAACAGCGCCACCGTCAGCAGCCACAGCGACTCACCCAGGTGAAACACCCACGGCCGCGCCGCCGGCAATTGGCCCAAGGTCAGGGCAAGGATGCCGGTGCCCATGGTGGCGGCGAACCAGTTGGGGGTGAATTGGCGGATAACCTCGCGCGGACTGGCCAGGGCGGTCAGCGGGCGGCGGCAAGGGATGGCAGTTGTGCGCATGGCGTGGCTCCAACGTCATTCGATAGAGCCCTAGGCTACGGCGCGCCAATCAAGCAAACAAACGGGTAATATCGGTTTCTCTTACCCATTTTTCAGGTAACTAGCATGAAGCTCAGCCTGCGCCAGTTGCATCTCTTCTGCGCCGTTGCCGAACACGGCAGCACCACCAGCGCGGCGACGGCCGTGGCGTTGTCGCAATCGGCGGTCAGTGCCGCGTTGAATGAATTGGAAAGCGCGCTGAACACCCGCCTGTTCGACCGGGTGGGTAAACGGCTGGTGCTCAACGACAACGGCCGCGCCCTGCTCCCTCAGGCCAAACGCATGCTGGAAGCGGCGCAGCAGATTGAAGCCGGTTTTGCCGCCCCCGATGCCAGCCTGCCCACGCGCCTGCGCATCGGCTGCAGTACCACCATTGGCAACCACGTGCTGCCGCACATTCTCGGCGGTTTACAGTACAGCGCGCCGTGGCTGCGGGTAGATGTCGACATGGGCAATAGCGCCCTGATAGCCGCCAAGGTGGCCAACTTCGATATCGACATGGGGCTTATTGAAGGGCCTTGCCACTTGCCGGAAGTAACCGCGCACCCGTGGCTGGTGGACGAATTGGTGATCGTCTGCGGCCGCACGCACCCGTTGGCACAGAAGACGGACGCCAATCTGGGCGACCTGCAAAACGCCCAGTGGTTGCTGCGCGAGCCCGGCTCCGGCACCCGCGAGGTGGTGGAGCAATCGCTGCTGCGTCATCTGCATCAACTCAGCGATACCAGCCAGATCGGCAGTTCAGAAGCCATCACCGCCACCCTCGCCCAGGGCATCGGCGTGAGTTGCCTGTCGCGCTGGGTGGTGGCAGACAAACTGGCACGTGGCGACCTGTGCACCCTGGACGGCATTCTGCCGGCCCTCACCCGGCGGTTTTTCCTGATTCGCCACCGCGACAAATTCGTCTCCGCCGGCCTTGAACGGTTCTGGGCCAGCTGCGGCGACTTCTCAACCGCTGCCGGCTAAGCGCAACGGTATAAATCGCCATTCAATCTAAGCCCGACTGTGGCCCGAACTAGAATCACGTAACCCCCGTCACGCAGGAGACCTCTATGCAGATAACCAGCACCAGTAGCGCCCTGCCCCTGTCCACGCAAGTGATCAAAAAAGCTGGGGACGCCGCGCAAGATCCAAACTCACCCGTGACCCCGGAACAGGTGAATACAGCCGTCGACCGCGGTGCTGACCGCGTCACCCTGAGCCAGCAAAGTGCTGATGCGAGCCAAGCGAATCGTCGCGACGCCGCCTCCGAGGTGTACAGCAACAGCAGCCAGCAGAAGCAACTCGATACCTACCTCGCGGTAGCGACCGAGAGCGACGTTGACAGCGAACCCACCCCACTGGAGGTCGCCCAAGCGGTGAGCCAACAGCAACCCCGCCAGCCTCTCAACCAGGCCGGCGACTATAGCGACATCGCAGGCCTGGCTTCGCCCGGGCAACTTCCGGCTTCATTGGAGCCGACTATCTCTGTACGGGCTTGAGGGCACATACAGAGTCAAACCAGGCCGCCCTAAAGCGGCCTTGTTTTTTTCCAGGGCCAATCAACCTTCACACCCCTTCTTCGGCAATCCATCAAACGCCCGCTCCAACAGCTCAGCCGCGCGCCGGCTTTGCAGAATGCTGGTATGGGTGTCGTTGAGCAGATACAGGTGCGTGGCTTCGTCCTGCGCGGCGTTGCTCAACTGGCTGGCCAGCGGCACTACGCCGTCGTTGGGCTCCTGCAGCAGGCGGCTGTTGCCGGCGTAGCTCACCAACAGCCATTGGCGGATATGCGCTGGCAACGGCGTGGCGAATAGTTGCTGCAAGTACGGGCTACCCGGCGCCAGATCCTTCCAGACCGGCACGTCTACCGGCATCCGCTTCAGACCCGTCGCCGCCGACGGATGTCCATCCCAAGGCGTCGACAGGGTAATAAACAGGCACAGGTTGCGGCTGTCTTCGGCGTTCAACATCTGCAAGGCACGCCGCGCCACCAGGCCGCCCATGCTATGGGCCATCACATGAAAACGCGGGGCGTTGAAGCGGCGCTGCACATCGCGAATGCCCAGGCTGAGCATATAGGCGCTGTTGTTCAGCGGAACGCCGCTGGGAAAGTGGAACAACAGCAACTGGAAATGCTCGGTGTCCAGGCTGGCCGCCAGGTCTTGCCAATCCCGTGGTGAAGAATTAATGCCGTGCACCAGAAACACCGGTTCCTTGTTAGGGTCCCACGGCGCCAGCAGGTACAGGCCATAACCAATTTGGTGGAGAAAGGTCAGCGGCTGCCAGGCACCCAGCTCGATAGTGGCCTGGTCGAAGCGCGGGTCGGCAAAGGTGACCGGTTGCAGGTAATTGCGCTGCAACTGCGGCTGCTCGCGGTAAAGCACTTCAAGGTTGAGGTCCACGGCCGGCGCGCTGGCCAGATCGGTCCGGCCCAGGCGGATAGGATTGAGCTGGGCCAGCCGCTCACGGGCGGCAGCGTCGGGTTGCACATGCAGCGTCACGCTTTGCGCGTTGGGCAAAAACTGGCGGGGCTCGTCGGGGTCGAGGGAAAAATTGCCGTTCTGGTCGTCGAACACCAGCAGTTGATACCGCCCCGGCGCCTCGGTGAAATAGAACGTCTCGTGCAGCGCCGCGATGCGGTAACGCACCAGCTTGCCCTGCGCGTCCAGCAACGCCACCAGTGCATCACGGCCCGACTCGGTGCTGTCCAGCCGCCCGGCGACAAGCACCAGGTCCTGCTGGGCCTGCTGCATTTCCTTGTCGAGCTTGAACAGAGCGCAGCCGCCCAGCACGCTTAGCAACAGAACCAGCAGACCAACCCTCGCGACCATAACGGGCGCCTCATCCCTGACCATGACCCGCTAGAGCCTAGTGGGTAATTTCAGCGGTGCATTACGCCGGTTGCGAACGGGTGAGTTGCTCCAGCAATTCCAGGTCGGTGTTCATGCCGGAAGTCTCACGGATACGCGCCAGAATCTCGCGTTTAAGGCCGAGAAATTCGGCCGATAGCTTCATGTCCTGATGGCGCTCGGCCGGCAGCGGCACGTTGTAGATGGTGTCGATCCGTCCGGGGCGCGGCGCCATCAGCACCACGCGACCGCCGAGGTAAATCGCCTCTTCCACGTCGTGGGTGACGAACAGAATCGTGCTCTTTTCCAGGCGGTGCACATGGCGAATCAGGTCGTGCATCACCTCGCGGGTTTGCGCGTCCAGCGCACCAAAGGGCTCGTCCATCAGCAACGTCGCAGGCTTGGGCATCAACGCCCGGGCAATCGCCACGCGCTGCTGCATACCGCCGGATAGCTGATTGGGATACGCCTGGCTAAAGGCTTTCAGCCCCATCAAATTGAGCAAGGCATCGGCACGGCCACTGGCCAATTCAATATCGCCGTCGCTGTGCACAGTGTCGGAAACCACCTTGAGCTGCCGGCAAAATTTGATGTTCTGCATCACGTTCAACCACGGGTACAGGCTGTAGTGCTGAAACACCATGGCGCGGTCGATACCCGGCCCGGCAATGGCCCGGCCATCGAGCAGAATCTCACCGCTGCTGTGCTGCTCCAGGCCGCCGATGCTGCGCAGCAAGGTGGATTTGCCGCAGCCGGAGGCGCCGACAAAGGTGATGAATTCGTTGGCCTGGATCTCCAGGTTGACGTCCTGCAAGGCCTGCACCTTGCGGCCCTGGCTGTTGAAGACCTTGCTCACATCGTGAATCCGGATTTTGGCGTCGGTCATCGTCATTACCTCTTCAACCAGGGGAAGGCCGCACGGCCGAGCCAGCGGAATGCCTGGTCGGTAAGCAGGCCGATCACGCCGATCAGGATGATGCCGGCGAAAATCTTGTCGGTTTGCATATAGCGCTGGGCTTTGAGAATCGCGTAGCCAAGGCCTGAGCTCGCAGCCACCAGTTCGGCCACCACCAGGTAGGTCCAGGCCCAGCCGCAGGTGATGCGCAGGGTGTCCAGCAGCGCTGGGCGCGCCGACGGCAGAATCACCAGCTTGATCACTTCACTGCGGCTGGCACCCATGGTTTGCGCCGCTTCAATCTGCGCCATGGGTACGCGACGCACGTCTTCGGCCACCATCAACACCATCTGGAAAAAGGTGCCGATAAAGATGATCAGAATCTTCGAGCCTTCATCAATACCCACCCAGAGCATCACCAGCGGGATAAACGCGGCCGCCGGCATATAGCGGATAAAGTCGGTGAGCGGTTCCAGAAACGCCTGCACCGGGCGGTAGGTGCCGATGTACAAACCCAGCGGCAACGCCAACAGCGCCGACAACAAAAAACCACTCATAACCCGGTACAGACTGATGCCGATATCGGTGAACAAACCTTCGTCATGCAGCCAGTGGCCAAGGCGCGCCAGCACCGCATCGGGGCCGGGCATAAACAACGGATTGCTCAGCCCGGTGGCGCTGTAGGCCCACCACAGCAACACGGGCAACACCAAGCCGCTGACGGCCAATGCCCAGCGCGCAGTGCGCGGTAACTCGGCGCGAATACGCCACCAGCTTTGCCGCGCCGGCCGGTTTGCCGCGCGCGTTGGCAGAGGTTCAAAAGCAGTCATGGCAGAGGCTCCTGCAGGGGGGAATCGGGCATGGCGAGAGTGCGTTGCATGCCCACATCACGCTGGTGGGCTTGCTCGTACATGGCGCGGTAATACGGCATCAGTTCCTGGGCGGCCGCTTCGGTGGCGGCATGTTGGGCGTGCAGGGTTTCGCCGAGCTGGCGAATTTCCCGGCGAATGGCGCGTACATCGAGGCCGGGAAATTCGCCGTTGGCATACACCACCCGGCCATTGACCAACGTGTAGCGCACCGAGCTGCCGTCTTCGCAATAAATCAGCTGGCGTATCAGGTCGTTCAGGGGGGTGAAGGCCCAGGTGTCCATGTCCAGCAAAATCACATCTGCCAGCGCGCCGACCGTGAGCTGCCCCAGTTGGCCGTCCAGGCGCAGCGATTTGGCGCCGCCACGGGTCATGCATTGCAGCACTTCCATGGCTTGCGGCCATTGGTCGTAGTCGCTGCTGGCAAGGGTATGAATGAGCGCGGCGGTCTTGCCGGCAAACCACAGGTTGGCGGTGTCGTCCGAGCAGAGTTCATCGGTGCCCAAGGCGATGTTCACCCCGGCATCGCGCAGTTGCCGAAACGGCATCACGCCGCTGCCCAGACGCAAGTTGCACACCGGGTTATGCGCCACAACACAGCCGGAATCGGCGAGCAGGCGGACGTCTTCCTCGTTTACCCAGATGCTGTGGATGATCTGGCAGCGCTCATCCAGCACGCCGCGCTCGGCCAGCAGCTGTACCAGCGATTGACCGTACTTCTCCTCGCCCAGCACGCGCTGCAATTTGGTTTCCAGCACATGGATATTGAACGGCAGATTCAAGCGCCGGCTCAGCTCGCTCAGGCCTTGCAGATACGCCGGCGTTACCCGCTGCGGCGCCGAGCAAGACACCGCCGCCGCCAGGCGCCCGTCTTCACTGCCATGCCAGCGCTGGATCAGATAGTCATACAGCGCCAGCAGCTCTTCGTCGGTCTGCCGGGGCGCGTCGCGCATCTGCTGGCGCAGGTGCTCGGGGAGCAGGTCATGCAGGAACGGGTATTTGTCGTACTCGATGACATTGGGCTGATCGATCGCCACCGTGGCGCGGATACCGGCATCGCGATAAGCCTGCATCACCACGTCCAGGCTTTGCTCGGTCACGCGCGGTACGTGGTAGGCGTCGTCGTGCACAGCGGTAATGCCGCGTTGCAGCATCTCCAGCGCGGCCAGCAGGGTACGCAAATAGGCCAAGCGCTCGGCGCTGCCTTCGCTGGCCATCGGCGGCACTTCATAAAGCATAAAGATTTCCAGAGGCAGGCTGTCGAGCTGGCCCTTGAGCAGGTTGCCGGGGGAATGGAAGTGGGCGTTGATCAGGCCCGGCATCGCCAGCATGCCGTTGGCATCGATCACTTGCGCATCGGCCGGGGCAACGAGGTCGGTGCCGATGGCGGCGATGCGGCCGTCGACAATCAGCAGATCGGCCTGCGGCAGGCGGGTGTCGGCATCGTCCAGGCACAACACGCGGGCCTGGCGAATAAGAAGGGAGGTGGACATGGGCTCTCGCTAACAGGGCGGCTAATGCCCTGCTCCATCGCAAAAGCCAGGCCAATCCGGGGCATTTCCCGCAGCAGGCCCGTGGCTGCTGGGTCGCCCT
Source organism: Pseudomonas sp. CC11G (assembly GCF_056174845.1). Taxonomy (NCBI): domain Bacteria; kingdom Pseudomonadati; phylum Pseudomonadota; class Gammaproteobacteria; order Pseudomonadales; family Pseudomonadaceae; genus Pseudomonas; species Pseudomonas sp. CC11G. Next base: position 262,307 of record NZ_JBWBZC010000005.1, on the reverse strand, counting down.
TAAATGGCCCTTCAGTTTCGTTAACAATCTTCAAATTATTTCGTTAACAATCGCACCAAAATAGTTTGCGATGCGCTATTTAAGGTCAACGAAATCGGCGTCAGCGAAAGCCAAGCTCCAGCTATTAAATTCATAACCTATTGATTAATAGCTAAATAATCATAAAAACAAACAGTTGGCCCGCTCCCTGCTCTATGGCTTGTGCCGAGCATTGATAGCGAGCCGATATGCGCATCCAACTGATCAACCCCAATACCACCCAGGCCTTTACCGAGCGCCTGCAACGCAGCGCCACGGCAGTGGCCGCAGCGGGCACCGAGGTGGTTGCCACCCAGCCGCGCCTGGGCACGCCGTCGATTGAAAGCCACAGCGACGAAGCCTGGGCCACCCTCGGGGTGATGGCGCAAGTGCAGGCCGGCGAAGCCGCTGGCATGGACGCCTATGTAATCGCCTGCTTTGGCGACACCGGCGTGGCCGCCGCCCGCGAAGTGGCCCGTGGCCCGGTAGTCGGCATGACCGAAGCGGCGCTAATGAGCGCCTGCCTGGTGGCCGCCACCTTCAGCATCATCACCCTGCCGCCGCGCACCCTTATCCATTCGCGCCGCGTGCTGCATGAGCTAGGCATGCAGCACCGCTGCGCCGGCCTGCGCGCCATTGATGTGCTGGTGGACGACTGCGCCGAAGAAGACAACCAGGCGCTCTACGACGCCCTCTTGAAAGAAGCGCAAATCGCCCTGCGCGAAGACCGCTGCGAAGCCTTGGTGCTCGGTTGCGCCGGCCTCAGCGAATTGGTGGCGCCGCTGCAACAGGCCCTCGGCATTCCGGTGATCGAGGGCGTGAACGCGGCGCTGAAGATGGCCGAAGGGTTGGTGAGCCTTGGCCTGAACACCAGCAAACACAACAGTTTTGCCTTCCCCCCACGCGACCTCAGCCAACAATGGCCCGAGCTGTTCGCCTGATGGAGTTCCCCATGCTTACCAGCCAGCAGCGTTACCGCTACAGCCCGATCACCACGCCCAACCCGCGCACCTGGCCCAACGGCGCGCGCCTTGCGGTGTACTTCGTGATGGGGGTTGAGGAATACAACTTCGGCCCGGGTTTGACCGAAGACCTGATGGCCGGCATGGCCAAACCGGACTACGCCAACACCTCGTGGCGCGACTACGGCAACCGGGTCGGCGCCCTGCGCCTGCAACAGCGCTTCGCCGAGTACGACCTGCCGCTGGCCGTGCTGCTCAATACCGCCGTGTACGACCATGCTCCCGGTCTGGTCGAGCAACTGCACGCCGCCGGCTGCGAGCTGATCGGCCATGGCGTAAGCAACTCCGACACCCTCGCCGGCCGCGAGCGCGACAACGAGCGCGCCTACCTGCAACAAGTCAGCGATGACATCCGCAAACACAGCGGCCATGCCCCCAAAGGCTGGTCCAGCCCGTGGCTGACCCACACCGACAACACCATCGAACTGCTCGCCGAAACCGGCTACGGCTATGTGCTGGACTACGGCATGGACGACCGCCCGGTATGGCTGAACAGCGCCGGCGGCCGCTTTCTGCATATTCCCTACGCCCTGGAATTGAACGACAGCTCCACCATTATCGGCCGCCAGGCTTCGGCCAGCGATTTCAGCCAGATGATCATCGACCAGTTCGACGAACTGCTGTTGGCCGCCCACGACCAACCGCTGGTGATGCCGGTGGTGATCCACTCGTTTATCAGCGGCCAACCGTTCCGCCTGCGCCAGTTGAGCAAGGCGCTGGCGCATATCGCCGAGCACCGCGACCAGCTCTGGCTGACCACTCCGGACCGCATTTTTCAAAGCATTCAGGCCGACCCTGAACTGGCCGTGTGAAAGGACGCCCCATGACCAAGAAAACCGTAACCAGCGCCGATAACTCCGCCGCCGAACGCATGTACCAGGAGATCTTCCGCGCCATCAGCGAACAGCGTTTGCAGCCCGGTACCAAGCTCGCTGAAGAGCAGTTGGCCGAAGCCTTCAATGCCAGCCGTGGCACCACGCGCCTGGTGTTGCAGGCGCTGTCGCGGGACAAGGTGGTAACGCTGGAGCCCAACCGCGGCGCCTTTGTCGCCAAGCCTTCGCCGGCCGAAGCGCGCGATGTGTTCGACGCCCGCAAAGTGGTGGAAGTGGCCCTCGCTGCCCAAGTGGTGCAGCGCATCGACAGCGCCGGTATCGCTCGCCTGCGCGCCCATATCGACAAAGAAACCGACGCCGAGGAAGGCGACGACCGCAGCGCCGAGCTGCGCACGTCCCACGACTTTCATGTGCTGCTCGCCGAGCTGTACGGCAACAGCGTGCTGCACGAAGTGATCCGCGACCTGATGGCGCGCTCGGCGCTGATAACGGCCATCTACGAACGCCCGCAGAGCGAGGTGTGTTCGCACTCCTGCCATGGCGAATTGGTGGACCTGCTCGAACACGACAAAACCCAGTTCGCCCCGGCGATGCTCAAACACCTGGAAGAACTCGAAGCCCAACTGCTGCTGGTGGAACCCAAGCACGAGCAGGTAGACCTCAAAAGCCTGTTTGCCGCACCTGCCAACCCTCACGCCAACCACAAACACTGATAACGATTCGGAGCCTTATATGACCCTTGCATTCTCTTTGCGCAAAGCCGTTCTCGGTGTATGCCTGGCCTCCATGGCCGCCGTACTGCCCTTCACCGCCCAGGCGGTAGAAACCCTCAAAGTCGGCACCGTGGTGTGGGTGGGCCAGGCGCCCTTCTATGTCGCCGACAAGCTCGACCTGTTCAAGGCTCACGGCCTGAAAGTGGATTTGCAGTTCTTCAGCGACCCGACGCTGATCCCCACCGCGATGGTCGGCAACGCCCTGGATGGCGGCACCCTGACCTACGACCAGGTGGTGATGTCGGCCGCCCGTGGCTTGCAGCAGAAAGTGGTGATGCCCATCGACTTCTCAAACGGCGGCGATGCCATCGTGGCGGATAAATCCATCACCTCAGTCAACGACTTTAAAGGCAAGAAGGTCGGCTTCAGCGCCCTCTCCACTTCCGACTTCCTGCTCGCCTACGCCCTGAAAAGCCACGGCATGACCGCCGCCGACATCACCGCAGTGAGCATGAGCCCGGAAAACGTGCCGAGTGCCATGGCGTCCGGCAGCCTGCCGATTGGCGTGACGTACGAGCCCAATGTGTCGCAGACCGTGAGCCTGCCAGGCAACAAATTCCACGTGGTGTATTCGTCCAAAGAAGCGCCAGGGTTGATCACCGATGTGCTGGTGTTTGACGAGAAAGTCATCGCCAAACGCCCGGCCGCGATCAAGGCGTTGATTCAGGGTTACCTCGACGGCCTGGCGTATATCCATAGCCACCCGGACGAGTCGGCGAAAATCATCGCCACCGTACTCGGCACCACCCCGGAAGACGCCAAGGTGCAACTGGAGACCGTGTACAACATTCCGCTGAACGAGATGAGCAAGAACTTCGAAAAAGCTGACGCCACCACATCGTTCTTCGGCAGCGGCCAGTTGATTGCCGAGCTGCTCAAAGCCAACGGTCAGATCAACAGCATTCCGGACTTTGCTCAGACCTTCGACACCCGGTTTGTCGACGAACTGAACAAGTAACCGGCCCTGCGCCCTGGCAGCTGGTCGCCGGGGCAAAAAAGCCAGTGGGCAACGCGCATGCCCGCTGGCTATGATCAGGCCCCATGAACAATGCCCTTCCCATTCGCCAACAATGCCCACCGGGCGCCTGCATTTGCGGCTTGGAAGAATTGCGCACGGCAGTCGATGCCGACTTACGCATCGTGCGGCTAACGCGAATGGAAGAACGCAAACTGCTCGACCGCCTGGAGCGCATTGAAAGCCTGGCCGACCTTCAGCACATGTGCCGGCGCATGGAAGAACAGCTAGGCATTCGCCTGGAAATCGGCCCCGGCTTTAATGAAGTGCGGACCATGCGCGGCATTGCCATTCAAGTGCACGACCTCCCTGGTCTGTGCCGTAAAACCCGCCAAGCCATTCCGGCCGCGATTCGACGTGGGCTGGAACAGACGCCGCAGATTGCGTTCGATCTGCTCAATGCCAACGACTTGTTGCGTGATGCTTGAGCCCAACGACACCGCCATCACCTACCACGACCCGACGGCGTTAACGCCGCTGCCAACGTCTCCAGCAACGCGCTCACCTTGGGCAACGCCTCGCGGCTTTTCAGCCACACCAAATTCATCGGCAACCCATCCATGGCCAATTGCGGCAACACTTGCACCAGGCTGCCGGCTTGCAGTTGATCTTTCACCAACCACATCGGCAACTGGGCGATGCCATGCCCGGCCTCCACGGCAATCACCTGGCTCTCGCCGTCACCCACGGCAATACGCGCCGGCAATACACGGCGCTCACGGTCGCCGGCATGTTCGCCGGAGAACAACCACGGGTTGACGCCGCCATCGCTGCGGCCGTAGACGACGCAACTATGCAGTTCCAGATCCTCTTCGCTTTGCGGCTCGCCATGCTTGGCCAGATAGCTCGGCGCCGCGCAGAAAATCAGCTGTTCGGCGCCCAGGTAGCGGTGCCCCAACGCCGCCGGCCAAACGTCCGAGCCGCCGATGCGCACGAGAATATCGATGCCCTCTTCCACCGGGTCGACAAAGCGGTCGGAGAACGACACATGGGGTTGCCACAGTTCGTGCTCGGCGACGAAATCTAGGATCACCGGCAGCACATGCAAACGCCCATAGGACGCCGGCAAATCAATGCGCACCTTGCCGCACGGCTCGCCATGCTGGGTATGCAGCGCCTGCTCAGCCTCTTCCAGTTCGGCCAATACTGCCGTGCAGGTGCGGTAGAAATCGCTGCCCGCTTCGGTGAGCGCCAGACGCCGGGTGGTGCGCTGAAACAGCCGCGTGTTCAGGCGCGCCTCAAGCCGGGCAATGCCTTTGCTCACGGCTGAACTGGTGAGATTCATGCGCTCGGCGGCCGCCGTAAAACTGCCGGCGTCGGCTACGCAAACAAATACATCAATGCCTTTCAATCGCTCGGAAGCAAACATGGCGCGCTCGCATTAAGGAATTCAGTTCACAGCACTTTGGACAAAGTACCGCAAATCGGAAGCTGATTCGCCAATAAGCTTGCCGTCTGAATTTCTGTTGAGCAATGAGCCATGGCCACTTCCACCCTTGCCGCCACCGACGTGGCTGCGCCGCGCGCGGGTCTGTCGATTCTGATTCTGGCGGTCGCCGGTTTTATCATCCTGACCACCGAGTTTCTGATCCTCGGCCTGCTACCGGCCCTGGCGCGGGATCTGGATATCTCCATTCCGCTGGCTGGCCAATTGGTCACCTTGTTTGCCTTTACCGTGATGCTGTTCGGCCCGCTACTCACCGCCAAGCTCGCCCATCTGCCACGCAAGCCGTTGTTCGTGTTTGTGCTGGTGGTGTTTGTGGTCTCCAACGCAGTAGCCGCCTTGGCCCCCAATATCTGGGTATTGGCAGTGGCGCGGTTTATCGCGGCGCTGTTCTTGCCGGTGTTCTGGAGCACCGCCAGCGAAACCGCCGGGCAACTGGCCGGCCCCGGCAATGCCGGCAAGGCCGTGGCGCAGGTGTATATGGGCATTTCGGCGGCGTTTGTATTCGGTATTCCGCTGGGCACGCTGGCCGCCGATTCGCTCGGCTGGCGCGGCAGTTTCTGGCTACTGGCCGGGGCTGCGTTAGTCATCGCCGTGCTGATTCATTTGCTGCTGCCGACCATGCCCGCTGCGCCCAAGCAAGCGGCAGGGGAAAACCAGACCGCGATCCTCAAACAACCGCGCTTTCTCGCCCATGTACTGCTGTCGACGCTGGCCTTTACTGCGATGTTCACCGCCTACACGTACCTCGCCGACACCCTCGAACGCCTGGCCGGCATTCCGTCCAGCCAGGTGGGTTGGTGGCTGATGGCCTTTGGCGCCGTAGGCATGCTCGGCAATCACCTGGGCGGGCGCATGGTCGACCGCAATCCGCTGGCCGCCATGGTGCTGTTTCTGCTGATGCTCGCCGCCGGCATGCTGGCCACCGTGCCGGCCGCCCCCCATACGCTGTGGTTGATCGTCGCGCTGACGGCCTGGGGCATCGCTCACACGGCCTTGTTCCCTATCTGCCAGGTGCGCGTGATGCAAGCCGGCGCCAGTGCTCAGGCCCTAGCGGCGAGCATGAATATCTCCGCCGCCAATGCCGGCATTGGCCTGGGGGCTATTTTTGGTGGGTTGGGCATTCGCCATTTCGGCCTGGAAAGCCTGGGCGTGTTGGCCACGCTGGGCGCAGCGGCCGCCGTGGTAGTGGCTCTGCTGATGATACGGCGCAAGGCCTAGCCCGGCTCGCCGGCGCTCGCATCCTTTTTACCCGGTGTTTTACGCACCGCCACCACATCGACAATGACCACGCCCATGCGCTTGAGCAGGGCATCAAGAAAGTGGTGGCCTTCCATACTCGGCAGCGTGTCGCCCTCTTCGACTTCCTGGGCGATTACCGCAAACTTCACCGCGAGCATATTGGGCACCAGGCGCGTGGATATATACGCGGTGCGCGGGTTGCCGTAGCGGGTATAGAGAATCTTCGAGTCCACAGTTGCAGCTGTCCTTAAGCGGGCGTCCTGCCTGCTACGTCTGAAGCCAGATGGAAACTACACGCCCAAGGGCCAGGGCGACGGGGGAAGATTAGCAGCAGATTATTAGAAGCCACTAGCGCCGTGCTTGACGTTGTCAGGCGGCGACTCGGGCCTTCACTTTAACCTCAATCTGCAAATCGGCGCCCGCCAGCATATTCACCAATGCATCCAGGGAAAACTTGCCGACTTTGCCTTTGAGCAAATCATTGAGACGAGGCTGGGTGATCTGCAAGCGCTCGGCGGCTTCTTTTTGGGTGATGTCCCACGTGTTCACCACACCCGACACGGCGCGGATAAGCAGCGCACGCAAACGCAGGTTTTCAGCCTCTTCGGGCGAGTCGGCCAGCGCGTCCCAGACGCTTTCGAAACGTTCATCTGTCATGGGTAATTCCTCTCGTTTTTACGTTCCACGCCAGGGAGCTCGTGCGCTCACAATGGCTCCAGAGACTTCAGCCTGACTTTCGCCAGGTCTATATCGCGTTTTTCAGTCTTTTGAGTGGTCTTGCGAAAGGCATGCAATACGTAGATGGCCTCTGCACGGTTAACCACATACAAAACGCGAAAGGCGCCTTGCGTACACGCCACCCGAATTTCCTGAACACCGAGCCCAACCGCTTTCATAGGCTTCCAGTCATTCGGCTTGCCACCGAACTGCAGCGTTTCCAATTGATATCCCGCTTCCAAACGTGCATTGGAAGGAAACGCCCTGAGATCGGCCTTGCTGGTAGCCACGAACACAATTGGCCTCATCCGCTGACGCTGCATACACACTCCATCGCCTTTCGACGCACCACACGCAGGCGAAACGTCGAAGCAGCCAGATAAATATATCTGTTTTGATATAATTTTCAAGGTTCGACGCCGGTATTGCGACGTCAGGCGATAACGCTACGATCTGCTGCTCAATGCGTATGCCGGCCCTGGCCGGATCAGCTGTGTGAAAGAAAGCCTGATGACAACGGTTGGCTTCATGCGATTTGCAAGGCCACCCAAACCCAATCGTGCAATTTGCTAATGGCAGCTTGATTGCAAAATCGCTGGAGCCCGCGATTTCTCTGGAAGTGGCTGCAACTCAAAAATTGGCACGCTCGCTGCTCTATCTCCAACAACGATTAAAAACCCGACGGAGCGGTGAAAATGAAATATCCAGTCAAGCATCTGTTCAATGCCTTCCCAACCTACGAAATCACTTTCAGCCCGCGTCCCGACACCTCGGTGTTGCTGACCCTGAAAAATGCCCGCGAAACCTTCAGCAAGGTGATCGAGCCGGCGATGATTTTTAACGAGAAGATGGTTGGCCGACTGATTCGCGAGCTGCGTCGCGATATGAGGATTGCCAACGGCTCGTTGACGCTGAATGTTGAACAGGGTGCTTTCCTGGCCAACCGTGCCAATGAAGCGGCCCGTGCGCAGCAGCAAGCGCCTAAGCAGTGGCTGAGCGCGTAAGCCTTTTTGCCCCGCCGGTGCTCACACGCCGGCTCGCTGTCACGGATGAACAGGCCGCTCAGGGACGAGCGCGATGTTGGCCCTCCCCTGCGGTTTTGCCGCGCGCCAGACCGTATTCGCTGCACCTTCTGCATTGAACCTGAACTTAAATTTCCAGCCATGCTCTACGCGTTAGCGCAGCATGTGCCAACAGGCGCTTGCGGCCCGGCCAAGGCTTTAATTCGCACGCCTATTTACCGAATGAGCGCCGTGCTGTATCTCGTCATTGCCACGCACTAGAGTGAAGGCAGCTCGCCGTGAATTGAGCTGCCAACGCCATATCTGCCTTACCTAATTAAAAAGAAAAATTCAGCCACGTACAGGAGTTCCAGCATGGCCGCATTGGGTCAACACGCCGTTTCGAAAGTCAAAAGCGCCGAGTCTCAACTGTTGCAAGAATGGATCGCCGCCCTCGAAGCCTCGGGCGCCACGCGCAACCTGAAAGCCGATGAGATCAAAGCCGACACCAAAGAATTCCTCCAACTGATCACCTCCTCCCTGGAGAACGGTGCCGGTACCGCCATTGGCACCGCGCAGTGGGAAGACACCCGCCAGTTCCTCGAACGCCTGTCGCGCAGCCGTGCGCAGCTGGGCCAGGACTCAAGCCAGACCGCCAATTTCATCTTCGCCCTCAAAGGCCCGTTCTTCGCACTGCTGCAGAAAGAATTCGCTGACGAACCGGCATTGCTGGCCGAACAACTGCTGCAAGCCTCCGAGCTGTTTGATGCCCTGGGCCTGCATACCATCCGCACCTATCAGGCTTCGCGTGAGTCGGTCATCCGTCGTCAACAAGAAGAGCTGCTGGAACTGTCGACCCCGGTGGTCAAGCTGTGGGACGGCGTACTCGCCCTGCCCATGATCGGCACCCTGGATTCGCAACGCACCCAGGTGGTGATGGAATCCTTGCTGCAGCGCATCGTGGATACCGGTTCGGAAATCGCCATTATCGACATCACTGGCGTGCCGACCGTGGACACCCTGGTCGCCCAACACCTGCTGAAAACCGTCACTGCCATTCGCCTGATGGGCGCCGACTGCATCATCAGCGGCGTGCGTCCGCAGATCGCGCAAACCATCGTGCACCTGGGCCTGGACCTGCAAGGTGTCGTCACCAAGGCCAACCTGGCCGATGCCTTGGCTCTGGCCATGCGTCGTCTGGGTGTCACCGTCACCAAGGCGCAGTGATATGGAACGCATCCCCATTTTGCAGATGGGCCAATTTCTGCTGGTCACCATTCAGGTGGATATGCACGACCAGTTGGCCATGACCCTGCAAGACGATCTGTCCGAACGCATTAGCGCCACCTCGGCGCGCGGTGTGCTGATCGATATCTCGGCGCTGGATATGGTCGACTCGTTTATCGGCCGCATGATTGCCACCATTTCCGGCCTGTCGCGCATCATGGACGCCGAAACCGTGGTGGTCGGCCTGCAACCGGCAGTGGCCATCACCCTGGTGGAACTGGGCCTGACCTTGCCGGGCGTGAGCACGGCGCTGAACGTTGAGCGCGGCATGAAGCTGCTGCGCGAACGAGTAGCCGCGCAATGAACGTGCGCAGTAGCGGTAGCCAACCGGTACGCATCGAGCAGGACGTGGTCATGGCGCGGCAGACGTCGCGCAAGCTGGCGCAGGAATGCGGCATGCGGTTGATCGATCTGACCAAGCTGGTGACCGCTGTCAGTGAGCTGGCGCGCAACACCATGGTTTACGGCGGTGGCGGCGATATGGATTGGCAGATACTCGACGACAACGGCCGTACCGGCCTGCGCCTGACGTTCCGCGACGAAGGCCCGGGTATCCCGGATCTCAAACTGGCGATGACCGATGGCTGGACTTCCGGTGGCGGTCTGGGCTTGGGCCTCACCGGCGCCAAGCGTCTGGTGGACGAGTTCGAACTGGACACGGCGCCCGGAGCTGGTACCCGCGTGACGATTACCCGATGGGCCTGAACCTCAGCAGCTCGCTCACCCAGGTGCTGCACGTTGACGACGAGAGCCAGGTGGGCCACGCCCGCCGCGTGGTGCAGAAACTTGCCAGCGACAATGGTTTTGACAGCAACGACGCCGGCCGCGCGGCCCTGGTGACCACCGAATTGACCAGCAATCTGCTCAAACACGCCGGCCGTGGCGAGCTGCACGTGCGCGTGTTGCCCCATGGCGACGTGAGCGGTATCGAGCTGCTGGCGATTGATCGTGGGCCGGGTTTCAACCTGCAGGATTGCCTGGCCGATGGCTTTACCACCAGTGGCACGCAGGGCATAGGCATGGGCGCGGTGGATCGGCAGTCCGACGTGTTCGATGTGTTCGCCGACGACCGCGGCGCGGTATTGATGGCGCGTTTGTACCCGCGCGGCAGCAAAACCGCCGATGTGCGTTTTGGCGTCTCTCAGCACTCACTGCATGATGATCCGGCGTGCGGCGACTCCTGGCATCTGACGGTCGACAACAATAACTTCAGCGCCTTGATCATCGATGGCCTCGGCCATGGCGACGCTGCCGAGGAAGCTTCCCGGGCCGGCGAAAAGGCGTTCGCCGCAGCGCCCTTCAACTCGCCCACGCTGCTGATTGAAGACCTGCACCGCGCCATGTGCGGCACCCGTGGCGGCGCCGGCGCGGTGGCGCAATACAACGCCAGCACCGGCCACCTGCAATTCGCCGGCATCGGCAATATTGGCGCTACGCTGATTACAGCGGAAAAAAGCCGTGGGCTGGCCTCCCACCCCGGCATTCTGGGCGCGCAGTTTCGCAAGGCGCAGGCATTCGACTTTCCTGATTCCACGGGGCAACTCTTAGTGATGTACAGCGATGGACTGCAGTCGCGCTGGAACCTGCACGACTACCCGGGCCTGGTGCACCGTCACCCGGCCGTGATTGCTGCCGTGCTGCACCGCGACTTTTGCCGCGGGCGCGATGACGTAACCGTATTGGTCGTACCTCTGGAGGCAGCCAATGGCTGATACCGACATCCAGGCCCAGCTGGACGCTGCCCTGGCCGAAAACGAAGCCTTGCGCGCCGAGCTTGATGAAACCAATCAGGGCGTATTGGCGTTGTATGCCGAGCTGGATATCCAGGCTGAAGAACTGCGCCAGGCATCCGACCTGAAAAGCCGTTTTCTGTCGTATATGAGCCACGAATTTCGCACGCCGCTGGGCTCGATTCTGAGCATCACCAGTTTGCTTGGCGACGAACTCGACGGCCCGCTAAGCCCAGAGCAGCACAAGCAGGTGGGCTTTGTGCGCACCTCGGCCAGCGAGCTCAGCGATATGGTCGACGACCTGTTGGACCTGGCCAAGATCGAGGCCGGGCGCATCACCATTTCACCGGCCTGGTTCGACATGTTCGACCTGTTCTCGGCCCTGCGCGGCATGTTCCGCCCGATTGTCGAAGGCGGCACGGTGGACCTGATTTTCACCGAGCCAGTCGATATGCCGCGGCTGTATACGGACGATAAAAAGCTCGCGCAGATTCTGCGTAACTTTATTTCCAACTCGCTGAAGTTCACCCAGCGCGGTGAAGTGCGGGTGTCGGCGCGGCTGGAAAGCGACAACGAAGTGCGCTTTGCTGTGAGCGACACGGGCATCGGCATTCCGGCCGAAATGCATGGCGCGCTCTTCGAGGACTTCTCTCAGGTAGACTCCCCGCTGCAAAAGCGTTTGCGCGGCACGGGCCTTGGGCTATCGCTGTGCAAACGCTTTGCCGAATTGCTCGGCGGGCGGGTCGGTGTAGAAAGCGAACCCGGCGTAGGTTCGACGTTTTACGTGATCATTCCTTTTGCCATTGGCCAGGACACACCTGATGAAAAGTGACATTCGCCTGCTGATCGTCGACGACAACGTAGCCACGCGCTATGCCCTGCGTCGTCGCTTCGAGCAGCAAGGCTATGTCATCGATGAGGCCGGCACGGGCACCGAAGGCTTGGCATTGATCGCCGAGACCGAATACGACGCGCTGATTCTCGATGTGAACCTGCCGGACATGACGGGCTTCGATATCGTGCGACAGATCCGCCAGCAACCGCGTACCGCGCTGGTGCCGGTGGTGCATGTGTCCGCCGCGTCGATTCAGCCGCACGACATCATCACGGGCCTGGAAACCGGCGCCGACGCCTACCTGACGCACCCCATCGACCCGGAAATTCTGATGGCCACCCTGCGCACGTTGCTGCGGGTGCGCGACAGTGAAAATGCCCTGCGCGAAAGCGAGGCACGTTTTCGCGAAATTTTCCTGCATGTGTCGGCGCCGATTGCGGTGATCGACGAACACCTCAAAGTCATCGAAAGCAACCAGGCCTTCGCCGAACTGCTGCAAGGCTGCACCCAGGACGACCGCTTGCTGCAATGCATCGCCCCGGGCCAGGAATCGCGCCTGGTGCAACTGCGTACCGCGCTATTGGACGGCCAACGCTGGAATGGCAGCCTGACGTTGCTGCTGGCTGGCGAAGAGCGCGAAACCGAATGGCAGACTTCGCCGTATCGCCTGCCGGGGCACAGCCTGGTATTTGTTGAAGACGTGACCGAGCACCGCGAGCGCGACCGCTCGCAACGCAATCAACTTGACAAGGCGCATACCCGCATCGCCCAGGAAGTGGCCGAACGCGCGCGCACCGAAGAGCAACTGCTGCAGGCGCAGAAGATGGATGCCCTGGGCAAACTCACCGGCGGCATCGCCCACGATTTCAACAACATGCTTACCGGCATCATCGCCGCCATCGAACTGATGAAGCGCCGCGTCGAAGACCAGCGCTACGACACGCTGATGCGCTACGCAGACGCCGCGCTGAGCTCGGCCAACAGCGCCGCCGCCCTCACCCACCGCCTGCTCGCCTTTGCCCGTCAGCAGCCGTTGGATACGCGACCCATCGATATCAACAAACACGTGCTGTCGCTGGAAGAACTGCTGCGCCGCACCATCAGCGAACGTATTTCCCTGACCCTGGAACTGACCTCCGGCACCTCGGTGGCGATGGTCGATCCGTTCCAGTTTGAAAGCTCGTTGCTCAACCTGATCATCAATGCCCGCGACGCACTGCCCAACGGCGGCAGCATTCGTATTGCCACATACGCGACGGTGGTGGCGGGCAATCCGAAAGTGGAAGACGGCACCTATATCGCGCTGTCGGTACGCGATGACGGCGTCGGCATTGAGGACTCGGTGATCGGCAAGGTGTTTGATCCGTTCTTCAGCACCAAACCGGTTGGCCAGGGCACGGGGCTGGGGCTGTCGAGTATTTACGGCTTCGCGCGTCAGTCTGGCGGCGATGTGAGCATTCGCAGCGTGGTGAACAAAGGCACCGAAGTGGTGTTGCTACTGCCGGCGGGCAATGAGTTGCCGAGCAGCGAGGAAACGCCAATCGACGCGCCAAAGAACGGCACCGGCGAGCATGTGCTGATCGTGGAAGACATGGTGTCGGTTAGCGCGCTGATAGCGGAAATCCTCAGTGACGCGGGCTATCGCTCGACCCAGGTTTACGACGCCGAAGGCGCGGTACATGCGCTGAAAACCGACCCCTCCATCGACCTGTTGCTGACCGATATCGGCCTGCCGCGTATGGATGGTCGCGATCTTGCCGCACTCAGCCGCACCATGCGCGCAAGTTTGCCGGTGCTGTATGTGTCGGGCTATGCGGAGAATGCGCTGGATCGTCAGGATCTGGCCGGAACCGGTATGGACATGCTCAGCAAGCCGTTCAACAGCAGCGAGCTACTGGAGCGCATTCGTACCTTGCTGGATAACCCGCCCGCGTAAGAGCTAGCTTGCTCGCGAAGCGCTTGAATCGGCGTTAGCAGAGTTCGCGAGCAAGCTCGCTCCTAGGTAACTGTGCATCGGCTCGTCATTAAATCGCAGGCAATAAAAAACCCCTGAATCTTTCGATTCAGGGGTTTCGTATATGGCGCAGCGGACGGGACTCGAACCCGCGACCCCCGGCGTGACAGGCCGGTATTCTAACCGACTGAACTACCGCTGCGTGTCGGTGGACTTTCGTCCGGTACAGCTTTAAACGGTTTAGCGTCTGATCTTCAAGCCCTGGTTGGCTTTCCAATCTCAAGTCCGAAACATCGAACCTGGCAAATAATGGCGCAGCGGACGGGACTCGAACCCGCGACCCCCGGCGTGACAGGCCGGTATTCTAACCGACTGAACTACCGCTGCGCGTCGGTGGACTTTCGTCCGGTTTCACAAGTGGTGGGTGATGACGGGATCGAACCGCCGACCCTCTGCTTGTAAGGCAGATGCTCTCCCAGCTGAGCTAATCACCCCTTGCTTGCGAGGCGCGAAATTTACGCGGGGGCCGCACCTAAGTCAACACCCCATATAGAAATTTTCTGAAATTAACGGTTTTTTGTTTTTCGCGGATTGCCTTAAAGGGACGTAATCCCCTGTCGGAGCGGCGTAGGTTGGGTTGAGCGCAGCGAAGCCCAACGATACGGTGATTGCCCCCTCAACGTTAAAGCCAAACAGAACGCTGCGACTGTGCTGGTCCTCATTGATAACGTCTTTGGGGCAACAGGTACCGTATCGTTGGGCTTCGCCTGCGGCTCAACCCAACCTACTGAACGACCCGCAACGTCAAACGCGACGTCACCAACCCCTCTTCATTGCGATCCAACCCGGCTTCATCAATCCGCACGCCCTGGGCTTCCAGATCCTTGAACCAGCTCAGCAGCAGGTTGAACGCCACCGGCTGCAGGTTCACTTGCAGACTGCCGTCGCCCTGGTTGTCGATGCGTTCGATGGTCAGTTGCGCCGCTGCTGCGCTGGCGGTGACCAGGCCTTGCAGTTGCTCGGGCGCCACGCTGCTGGTCGGACGCTCCACCAGTGCACGCGCTTGCGGCGCCCTGGCTTGCAGATAGCCGCTGAGTTCCAGTTGCTGGGCCAGCGCTTCGCGCGCGTTGTGCAAGCGGTGCTGGGCGGGCTGCCAGAAAGCGATGTACAGCAATGCGCCGACCACGAAGACCAGCATCAACACCAGCATCAGACGCTCACGCGGCACCAGCGTTGCCCACCGGCGTTGCAGCGGTGAGCGCTGCCAGCGCTCTGTGAGTTGGTTTTTCAAGATTGCGGTATTCATCCCTGCCCTCCGACTACCAGGCGTGCGCTGACGCCATTGCTTTCACGGCTGGCCGAACCCAGTTGCACGGGCAGGCCCGCGTCCGCCATGCGCTGGCGCAAGCGCTCCAGCGCGCCGAAATCGGGCGCTTGTAGTTGCAGGGCAAGGTCGCCGCGGGTATCGCTGAAATCCAGCTGCTGCACGCGCACCAGGCCGCCATCGGCCTGCACGGCGGTGCTGGCCAGCTCCATGAGGGCAAGCAAACGACTCTTGCCGCCGGCGGCGCCTTGGCTCAGGTGTTCATCCAGTTGATGGCGCAGGTTGATCAGCTTGGTGTCCTGCGGGAACAGCTCGTGGTACAGCGCGCTATTGGCCGCAGCAATAGCATCGCTCTTGTGCTGCAACTGCCAGGCCTGCGCCAGGTTGAATCCCCATTGCAGCACCAGCCACAAGCCCACCAGACCGAGTACCGGGCGCCAGCGTTTCAAGCCCTGGCTGCCTTCTTGCCTGGCCAGCTCGCCTTGAGCCAGGTTGCAGCCGGCGGTTTGTGTGGCCAACCACAGATACGGGTCTTCTTCACGCTGCGCGGTTTCGATCCCCTCGGGCAGCGCCTGGTTAGGCGGTGCAATCGCATGCAATGGCAACGGACAATGCCCAGCCAAAGCCGGCCAATCGTCGACGGCCAGCGCCATGCGCGTGGGCACCTGGCCGCCGAGTAACCAGCGCTCACCGAGCCAACAGAGTTGGGTGCCCTGCTCGGGCAGCAGATCGGCGTCGATGTGAATGCTGCTCGGTGGCACCGGGCACAGATCCAGCCAGCCCTGCAGCCACGCCTGACGCACTGCATAAACACGGTGGCGACCATCTGCCATGGACGAGCCAAGAGCCAGGTGGAACAGCTCTACCTCTTCGGCCAGCAACTCCTCCACCGCAAACGGCAGCGCCTGCCGCAGCCAGCGGGCTTTTTGCGTAGGCAGTTGCACGGCACAGGTGGTGACTGCCTCCACCGGCACAATCAAGCGCCAGGAGCCATCCAGCTCCGCCATGGCCTCGGCCAACAACGGTTGGTCGTGCAGGCCCGCCCGCACCCGGTGAATCGGTACGCTGCCATCAACGGCCGCCGCCGCAACGGGCGGCAAAAATAGTGTTACCAGGCTCATGGTGCCTGCTCCTCATTGGTCGCTGACGCGCCTGTGTCGGTCTGCGGCTGGGCGACTTGCACCAACCCGTCCTGACCCAGATCGCGCGCCAGTACACGTACACGCCCCTGGGCATCGCGGTGCATGCTACTTACCACCACCTGACGGCGATCGCCCATACGGACCTCACTGATTACTTGAAAGTACTGAGTGGCTATCGCCAGCCCTTGCCCATCAATGCCCTGCCCGGCCAGCGCCGGCTGGCTGGTAAACGCCTCCACCGAGGCAAACCCGGTACTGCCGCGTGCCAGCACCACGCCTTGCGCTACCGACGGTGCCAGGCCATCGGCCAGGCACGACAACACCATGGCCCCGGCGGTATTGACGTTAAGCGGCGCGTCGGCCGGCAGCGCACTTACATACGGCAGCAGGCGACGATAGTCCGCCTCGGTCATGCCCAACACTAACCGTAGTTCGGAGACGTCCTGCAGGCGTCGGTTCGCCGCGCGATACGCCGGTTTGGCTAGCAGGTATTGGTTGTCTTCTGCGCCTTCACTGCCGGTGGGTTCCTGATTGCTATCCAACCAATCGACCAGGCGTTCGGCATACGGCGCCACAATGCCCAGACGCAACAGCAACCTGCGAAACCGGGTGACGGCCAGTTCATTCACCTGCTGCTGTTGCACCAGGCTGTTGAGATTGAAACGGCTGCTGGCATCTTCAATACGCACATTCAGCACGCCACCTTCGTCCAGCGCAAACGGCTGCATGGGCCGCGCCCAGGCTTCACCCAGGTGGTCGCCAGTCTGCCCCGGCGCCCCGGCGCGGGCGTCACGCTTGAGTACCGCTTTGGCCAAGGTTTCCCCGCCCAGGGCGTACTGCCATGCGCGGCGGGTGTCGAGCACATTCGCGCTACTGCGAATGGATACCTGCTGGCGGGCAATCATGCCCGCGCAGACGATGGTGACCACCGCCACCACCAGCAGCACGGTAATCAGCGCCACGCCCTGTTGGCGCTTCATTGTTCCACCTGCCCATCGCTTGGCGATTCCGGCTGGCCGTCCGGTGTTTGCCCAGTGCTCTCGGCCGGCGTATCCGGCAGGCGCAGCACGCGACGTATCTGGCCGTAACGGCGATGTTCCAATACCAATTCCAACGCCCGGGGCAATTGTTCCAGCCGTTGACTATCGGTGCCATCGTTGGGCGGCCAGCTGGGTTGCCATTGGCCTTGGCGGTCCATGTAGCGCAGCTTGAACGAGGTGACGCCATCAAGTACCGCCTGCACCTGCGGCTGACTGTCCTGGGCCTGATCGAGCACGTTCCAATAACGCCGCTGCCATTGCTCGCCACTCAGCTCCCAACGCACCCGCTGCAGGCGCGAACGTGCAGCGCCCAGCGGGTTGCGCCAACCGGTGCGGGTAAACTCCAGGGCCGTGGCATCGCCGTCTTCGCCCAGCAGTGCGGAACGTGCTTCGCCAAACGGATCGCGCACCGGGCGCGAGGTTACCTGCAACACATCGCGCTCAAAAGCCGCCATCGCCCGCACCAGTTCGCGCAGCTGCTGTTCATGTTCGCGGGTAGCGGTATCGGCCTGCATCACGCTGCTGAGCATTCGGTAGGTAGCCAGTGCCAACAGGGCGAAAATGGCAACGGCTATCAGCAGTTCCAGCAAGGTAAAACCACGCTCTCGGCGTATCGCATGGTTCATTGCGCTGGCTCGACCGGCTCGGTGCTGAGAAAGCCCACCAGGTAGGCGGCGGCGCGCTCTTTGGGCTCACCACTGCGACCACGCTCATCGCGGGTCGCCACCCAGATGGTGACGCGGCGCATCGCCGGCTCGCTGGTGGTTTCAACCGTGCTCTGCCACAGCCATTGGCGGTTGGCGAAGTCTACCTGGCCTTGCTGATTGCCCACGCTGGGCACTTCCGGGGCCAGCTGCATCTCGCTGAGCTGATTGTCGGCGACCCACATGGCCATGGTTTTGTCTTCAAGCTTGGCGGCCGTTTGCAGGCTGCGGGCACTGACGCCGAGTACGCTGGCCGCCACCAACGCAAAAATCGCCAGCGCAACCAGCACCTCCAGCAGCGTAAAACCGCGCGCACGTCTCATTTGCCCGGCCTCTTGTCATCCGCGGCTTCCACTTTGGGCAGGCGAAAACCATCAGTGGCCATCTGCAGCCGGGCACCCTGTGGCTTGCGCTCGGCCATCAACAGGCGAAAGGGGCTGAGTTCACCGCTGGACAGAATCAACACTTGCGGGCTGCGCTCACTGGCTTTCTCATCATCTTCAGCATTGGCGCTGGGCAATTTCATGGCCGCGCCTTCCAGTTCCAGGGTTAGCACAGCCCAGGGCGGCAACTGATGGGGGGCACGATCAACCGCCTGCCATTTGGCTTTGGCCGAGTCATAACGCAGCACCTGATAGGACGCCGCATCAAACCACAGGCCGTATTCACGGTTATCCAGCACGGCCTCGTCGGCCAGCACCCCGATCAAGCCGCTCAGCCGTTCGGCCTCGTTGCGCAGCTCGCGCGACGGCCCGGCAATGCCGGTACTCAGCACCGCCAGACCAATCAGAACGCCGAGAATCACTAACACCACCATGATTTCGATCAGGGTGAAGCCGGTCTGGCGCGCCGCCCGCATGGGGATCACTGATCCCAGTTACCGATGTCGGCATCGTTGTCGGTGCCGCCTTCTTGCCGTCGGCGCCGAACGAGTACAAATCGAACGGACCTTTGCTGCCTGGCGCCAGGTATTGATACGGGTTGCCCCACGGGTCGACCGGCAGACGCTTGAGGTAACCGTCAGCATTCCAGTTTTTCGCCGGCGGGTTGCCGCTGGGCTTTTTCACCAGTGCTTCCAGGCCCTGCTGGGTATTCGGGTAGGAATGGTTGTCGAGTTTGTACATGTCCAGGGCGGCACTGATGCCTTTGACGTCGCCCTTGGCCACGGTGATCTTGGCCTGGTCGGGCCGGCTCATTACCTGCGGCACGATCAGCGCCGCGAGAATGCCGAGAATCACCACCACCACCATGATTTCAATCAGGGTAAAACCCGACTGTCGACGTCCTGTTTTCATGGCTATCTGTTGCATTGCTATCACCCCACTAATTGGTTCAAAGACAGAATCGGCAGAAGAATCGCCAGCACGATCAGCAGCACCACTACGCCCATAAACACCAGCATAAAGGGCTCGAAGAGGCCGACCATCAAGGCGATCTGGGCGGCCAGGTCGCCCTCCTGATTGCGCGCGGTACGAGCCAGCATCTGGTCCAGCTCACCGGAGCGTTCACCGCTGGCGATCATATGCAGCATCATCGGCGGAAACTGGCCGCTGGCTTCCAGCGCGCGAGTCAGGCTGCCGCCCTCGCGGACTTTCTGCGCTGCCAGCACCACATCGGCACGAATTACCCGATTGGAAATCACCTGAGCGCCAATGGCCAAGGCTTCCACCAACGGCACACCGCTGCGGGTAAGAATGGCCAGCGTGGACGCAAACCGCGCGCAATCCGTGGCCCGCACCAGCCGGCCGATCAGCGGCAAACGTAACTGGAAGCCGTGCCAGCGGCGCCTGACCTTGTCGTCACGCAGCGCCCAGCGCGCAGTAAACCCACCCGCTACCGCCAGCAGCACAAACAGCCAGCCCCAGCTTTTCACCAGATCGCTCAAGGCAATCAGGCCGCGGGTAAGCGCCGGCAGCGTTTGCCCGGAATCGATAAACACGCGCACCACATCCGGCACCACATAGCCGAGCAGAAAGCCGACGATGATCAGCGAGGTAACCATCAGCACCAACGGATACAACAACGCCAGCTGCACCTTCTGGCGCGACTGTTGACGTTGTTCGGTGTAATCGGCCAATTGCTCCAGCACCGGCCCCAGGTGCCCGGCATGCTCGCCTGCGGCGACAGTGGCGCGGTACAACTCGGGAAACGCCGCCGGAAACTCTTTTAGCGCCGCCGCCAGGCTATGCCCTTCCAACACCCGCGCGCGCACGGCCAGCAACATGGCCTGCACCCGCGGCGCCGAGGCTTGCGCTGCAGCGGCGCGCAGGGCTTCTTCAATCGGTAAGGCGGCCTGGATGAGCGTGGCCAGTTGGCGGGTGAGCATCGCCAGGTCGCGTGCCGACAAGCCGCGTACAAAGGTGAAATGGCCGTCGTTGCTGGCTTGCTCGCGGGTGCGGGTGGCGTTGACCTCCAACGGCGCCAGCTGTTTCTCGCGCAGCATCTGCCGCACCTGACGTGCGCTGTCGGCCTCCATCACGCCTTTTTGCTGGCGCCCTGCGTTGTCCAGGGCCAGGTATTCGTACGCCGCCATCAGTGTGTGCCCAACCGGTGGGTTGCCCAGGTGCGGGCGACTGCGTCAGTGATGCTCAACGTCTGTCGCCCCTACGTTGGTGTTGAGTCGGCGATGACGAAGATAGTTCGCGCCGCTGGGCGCCTGTGGTGGGCGCTTCGTCTTCGCGGGTTACTCGCAGCACTTCTTCCAGGCTGGTGATGCCTTCGAGCACCTTGCGGCGGCCGTCGTCGCGAATGCTCGGGCCGTTGCTGCGGGCGTGGCGGGTCATTTCCTGCTCGCCGGCGCCGCTGTGGACCAAGCTGCGCATATGGTCGTCGAATATCACCAGTTCATAGATACCGGTCCGGCCGCGATAGCCCTGCTGTTTGCATTCCGGGCAGCCACGGGCGTGGTGAATCAACGGCGTTTCGCCGCTTCGCACACCCAGCACCTGGGCCTCGGCTTCAGTAACCGGCAACGCTTCTTTGCAATGCGGACACAGCACACGCACCAGACGCTGGGCTAACACGCCGAGCAAGGAAGACGACAGCAGAAAGGGTTCGACACCCATATCCACCAGGCGGGTAACCGCGCCGATGGCGCTGTTGGTGTGCAATGTGGAGAGCACCAGGTGCCCGGTGAGCGAGGCCTGCACGGCGATCTGAGCGGTTTCGGCGTCGCGGATTTCGCCGACCATCACCACGTCCGGGTCTTGCCGCAAAATGGCGCGCAGGCCGCGGGCGAAGGTCATGTCGACCTTGGTGTTCACCTGGGTTTGGCCAATGCCTTCGAGGTGGTATTCGATCGGGTCTTCGACCGTGAGGATATTGCGCGTGCGGTCGTTGAGGCTGACCAGGCTGGCATACAGCGTGGTGGTTTTCCCCGAGCCGGTGGGGCCGGTGACCAGGATGATGCCGTGGGGTTTGCGTACGCTGGCTTCCATCAGCTGGCAGTCGCGGCTGGACATGCCCAGGTGCTGAAGACTCAGGCGCCCGGCCTGTTTGTCGAGCAACCGCAACACCACTCGCTCGCCGTTGGCCGACGGCAAGGTAGACACCCGCACATCCACCTCGCGCCCGCCCACGCGCAGGGAATACGGCCATCCTGCGGCACGCGTTTTTCGGCGATATCCAGGCGCGCCATCACCTTGATCCGCGACACCAGCAGTGCCGCCAACTCCCGTTTCGGTTCCAGCACTTCACGCAATACGCCGTCGACGCGAAAGCGCACGACCAGCCGTTTTTCAAAGGTTTCGAGGTGGATATCGGAGGCATTTTCCTTGATCGACTCGCCGAGGATGGCGTTGATCAGGCGGATGATCGGCGCGTCGTCTTCCTGCTCCATCAGGTCTTCGGTTTCCGGCACCTGATCGGCCAGTGCGGCGAGGTCCAGACGTCCGCCGATATCTTCGGCCAGCTGCATGGACGCCGAGTCGTGCTGGTAGGCCGAGGCCATGGCCAGGTCAAAGGCCGCTGGCGTCAGGGCCCGCAATGGCAGACGGCGGCCGACAAACCGCTGGGCTTCGGCCAGCGCCACCATATCGACAGCGGGCCGAAAACCCAGGCACACCTGGTCTTGATCAAGCATCAGCACCACGCCATTGCGCTTGGCGTAACTGAACGGTAAACGGCGTGGAAGTGTTTCCACCGATGAGATGTTCATCTGTAACCCAACCCTGGCATCGTGGCGGCGCAGCCCTTGTGAAGGCGCATGTTCAAGATAAAGGATGACGATTGCACGCCATGCAGCTGTTTTTTTAACGATTTTGTGGGGTGCGACTCGTAGAAATCGCAGCGGGCGCTATCTTTAACACACTGCCGAATGAACACGTCGCCCCGCCTACAACAAACAGAATAGGACTACGGCGCGAAGTGGATGCGTAAAAACACTTGGCTGCTCTATGATCGGCCGCCAGTTAATTTGACAGTAGCGAGTAATTTCATTGTCCGTCCCTGAAACTCTACGCAGGCTGCTTCACAACGCCCCTACCGTGCTGGGCGTGTTGTTGATCCTGCTGATCAGCCTGAGTTTCGCGACACAAACCATCGATTGGTTACAGCTCAACCGCACCCAGGCTACGGTGCAAAGCAGTGAAACCAGCGAGCTGGCCAATGAGCCGGCGCTCGATAGCATTCAAACCCTGTTCGGCCCTGCCCGTGTTACCCAAGACTCCGCGCCACCGGCCACCAATCTGCGCCTGACATTGCGCGGCAGTTTTGTGCACAACGATGCGGGGCGCTCCAGCGCCATCGTCCAACGCGAGGGCAACAAGCCGCAGCGCTATGCCATTGGGACCGAAATCGACAAGGGCATCCGCCTGCACGCGGTGTACCGCGACCGAGTGGAAATCGAACGTAATGGCCGCCTGGAGACGCTGATGTTCAGCAAACACAGAGGCGTACAAGGCGGCTCACAACCCAGTAACGACAACGCGGTGGACCAACTCTCCACCCTGCAGCAGCAAGACGAGGAACAAGTACGCGAGCGCATGGAAGCACTGCGCCAACAGATGGAAAACGCTGGCGGGCAAACCGAGCAGAACGCGGAGCCAATCAATGAGCCCGAGCCGCCGGCAGCGCCGCAGTCAAACGAACCTATTCCTATCGAACCGCCTACGGAAAGCGACTAAACCGATGCCACTCACCCTTTCACGCCTGACCATTGCCCTGCTGACCTGCAGCCTTCTCGGCTTCAGCATGGCGGCCACCGCGGCGATCACTCCGGCGACCACCAGCGCTGGGGAAAATCAGCAGCAGGACCAGGAACGCTGGACGATCAACCTAAAGGACGCCGACATCGGTGAGTTCGTCGACCAGATCGCCGATATCACTGGCGAAACCTTTGTGGTCGACCCACGAGTGAAAGGCCAGGTGAATGTGATTTCCAAGGCACCGCTGAACCTCAGCGAGATCTATCAGCTGTTTCTCTCAGTAATGGCCACCCACGGCTTCAGCGTAATCACACAAGGCGATCAGGCGCGCATCGTGCCCAACGCAGAAGCCAAGGCCGACGCCGATGGCGGCCGCGCCGCACCGGACCGTTTGGAAACCCGTTTGATTCAGGTGCAACACGGCAACGTGGCTGAGCTGATTCCGTTGATTCGTCCGTTGATTCCGCAATATGGGCACTTGGCGGCAGTGACGTCGGCCAACGCGCTGATCATCAGCGACCGCAGCGCCAACATTGCCCGCATTGAAGACCTGATCCACCAACTGGACCAGAAGAGCGACAACGATTACAGCGTGGTCAACCTGCAATACGCCTGGGTAACCGATGCCGCCGAAGCACTCAACGCCAGCCTGGGCCGGGGCCAGGCCAAAGGGACCGCCGGCGCCCAGGTGATTGCCGACACGCGCACCAACCGCCTGATTTTGCTGGGCCCGCCGGCAGCCCGTGCGCGCCTTATCGGCCTGGCCAAGTCCATCGACACGCCCAGCACCCGCTCCGCCAACACCCGCGTGATTCGCCTGCGCCACAACGACGCCAAGGCTCTGGCTACCGTGCTCGGCGAGATTACCGAAGGCCTCAAAAACCCGGCTGGCGGCGCTCCCGAAGCAGGCGGCGGTAAACCACAGACCATTCTGATTCGCGCCGACGAAAGCCTGAACGCCCTGGTGTTGCTGGCCGACCCGGACACCGTGGCGATGCTGGAAGACATCGTGCATCAACTCGACGTGCCCCGCGCCCAAGTGATGGTCGAGGCGGCCATTGTCGAGATTTCTGGCGATATCACCGACGCCCTGGGCGTGCAGTGGGCCGTGGATGCACGCGGCAGCACCGGCGGCCTGGGTGGGGTCAACTTCGGCAACACCGGGCTTTCCGTGGGCTCGGTGTTGAACGCCATTCAGAACGAAACGGTGCCGGAAACGCTGCCCGACGGCGCCATCATCGGCGTCGGCACCAAGAACTTCGGTGCGCTGATTACCGCGCTGTCGGCCAACAGCAAAAGCAACCTGCTGTCCACGCCAAGCCTGCTGACCCTGGATAACCAGAAGGCCGAAATTCTGGTAGGCCAGAACGTACCCTTCCAGACCGGCTCCTACACCACCGCCACCGACGGCGCGAGTAACCCGTTTACCACCATCGAACGCAAAGATATCGGCGTCACCCTCAAGGTCACCCCGCATATCAACGACGGCGCGTCACTGCGCTTGGAAATCGAGCAGGAAATTTCCTCGATTGCACCCAGCGCTACGCTGTCGGCCCAGGCCGTGGATTTGATCACCAACAAGCGCTCGATCAAAAGCACCATTCTGGCCGAAGACGGCCAGGTGATTGTGCTGGGTGGGCTGATTCAGGATGACGTCACCATGACCGACTCCAAGGTGCCGCTGCTCGGCGATATTCCCTGGCTGGGCCGCCTGTTCCGCTCCACCAAGGAAGCCCATACCAAGCGCAACCTGATGGTGTTTCTCAAGCCCAGCGTGATTCGTGACAGTGCCGGTTTGGCGGCGCTGTCCGGCAAGAAATACAGAGACATTCGCGTACTCGGCGACGGCGCCGACAACGCACGGCCAAGCATCCTGCCGCCGAAGCCGGGGCAGTTGTTTGATGGTCAGGGGGATTCGGCTATCGATCTGCGGCCGCAATAAAAAAGCATCGAACATCAAAAACTCGAGGCTGAAGCCTCTCCCACAAGGGACGGTGTTTCTCTGTGGGAGAGGCTTCAGCCTCGATGCTTTTGCAGCGGAGAATTACGCGTAAATCATCTTGCGGGTCATGCCGCCGTCTACGACAAACTCCTGGCCGGTCACAAACCCGGCACTCGCCGACAGCAGCCACGCCACCTGCGCCGCCACATCTTCCACGCCGCCTACTCGCCCTACCGGGTGCTGATCGTGATCGGCATCGCTGAGGGGCGCTGCACGGCGCTCTGAAGGGTCCCGGGCATCGATCCAGCCAGGGCTTACGGCGTTTACGCGAATATCCGGGCCAAGGCTGACGGCAAGCGCATGGGTCAACGCCAACAACCCGCCTTTACTCGCCGAATAGGCTTCGGTGTCAGGTTCGGCCTGATGCGCACGCGTAGAGGTGATATTGATGATGGCGCCGTAATGCGCGCGCAGATAAGGCGCGCAATGTTTGGCAAGCAGCAACGGACCGGTGAGATTCACCGCCATCACCCGATTCCAGTGCGCCAGGTCGAGGCTATCCAATGGCGGGTTATGCGGGTCGGCAATGGCGGCGTTATTGATCAGCGCGTCCAGCCGGCCAAACTGGCCCAGCACGTTGGCAACGCCCTCCACCACCTGACTTTCCTGGCTCACATCCATGGCCACGAACCAGGCATTGTCGCCGAGCACCTTGGCCACTGTGGCGCCGCGCTCACGCTCGGTGTCCGCGAGCACCACTTGCCAGCCCTCGGCGATCAGCCAGGCGGCAATGCCCAGGCCAATGCCGCGCGCGGCGCCGGTAACCAGCGCCACCTTGCCGTTGCTGGCTAGTGGGCGCTCTACCTCAAGTTCTATCACAGCGCTGCGAGACCACGCGCCAGGTCGTTCTGCAGGTCCTGCACGTCTTCCAGACCGACCGCGACGCGGATCAGGCTGTCACGAATGCCGGCGGCTGCACGCTCTTCCGGGCTCAGGCGCCCGTGGGACGTAGTGCTCGGGTGGGTGATGGTGGATTTACTATCGCCCAGGTTGGCGGTGATCGACAGCAAACGGGTGGCGTCGATAAAGCGCCAGGCGCCCTCTTTGCCGCCCTTCACTTCAAAGCTCACCACCGCGCCGAAGGCACGTTGCTGACGCTTGGCCAACTCGTGCTGCGGGTGGCTCGGTAAGCCGGCGTAGTGCACTTTCTCGATGCCCGGCTGCTGCTCCAGCCACTCGGCCAACTGCTGCGCGCTGGCGCAGTGGGCTTGCATACGGATACGCAGGGTTTCCAAGCCTTTGAGGAAAATCCAGGCGTTGAACGGGCTGAGGGTCGGGCCCACGGTCCGTACGAAGCCGACGATTTCCGCCATCAATTTCGCGCTGCCGGCCACTACGCCGCCCAGGCAACGGCCTTGACCGTCGATAAACTTGGTCGCCGAATGCACGACGACGTCGGCACCCAACGCCAGCGGCTTTTGCAGCACCGGGGTGCAGAAGCAGTTGTCGACCACCAGTTTGGCGCCGTGGGCGTGGGCCACTTCGGCGAGCGCAGCGATGTCCACCAACTCGGCCAGCGGGTTGGACGGCGACTCGACGAAGAACATCTTGGTGTTCGGCTTGCAGGCTTCGCCCCAGCCGGCGACGTTGGACAGCTCGACGTAGTCGACCTGCACACCGAAACGCTTCAGGTATTTTTCGAACAGGCTGATGGTGGAGCCGAACACGCTGCGCGACACCAGTACGTGATCGCCGGCGCTGCAAAAAGCCATGACCACACCCATGATCGCCGACATGCCGGACGCCGTGGCGACCGCCTGCTCAGCGCCTTCCAGGGCGGCCAGGCGCTCTTCGAAGGTACGCACGGTGGGATTGGTGTAACGCGAATAGACGTTGCCCGGCACTTCGCCGGCAAACCGCGCGGCGGCGTCGGCGGCGGTACGGAACACATAGCTGGAGGTGAAGAACATCGCCTCGCCATGTTCGCCTTCGGGGGTACGGTGGTGCCCGGCGCGTACCGCCAGGGTGTCAAAGCCTACGCCTTCGAGGTCACTGTCCAGCCGGCCGGCATCCCATTCCTGCGTCATGCCCTTTCTCCATCAAATTCTGTAGCACTGGAAACATACAGCCCGCCGAAGCGGGCTGTGGTCAGCAAGCATTGCTCATCAATTGTTGTACAGATCGATGATCGCGCTGACTACGTTGGTCTTGAGTTTGGACGAGTCGTTACGCGCCTGCTCGATCCTGTTCAGGTACGCCTCGCTCACATCGCCGGTCACGTACTTGCCGTCGAACACCGCGCAATCAAAATTATCGATCTTGATCTTGCCGCCGCCAACCGCGTCGATCAGGTCGTTGAGGTCCTGATACACCAGCCAGTCGGCGCCGATCAGCTCGGCCACTTCCTCGGTGGTGCGGTTGTGGGCGATCAGCTCGTGGGCACTTGGCATATCGATGCCGTACACGTTCGGGTAACGCACCGCCGGTGCTGCCGAGCAGAAGTAGACATTCTTGGCGCCGGCTTCACGGGCCATCTGAATGATCTGCTTGCAGGTGGTGCCGCGTACGATGGAGTCGTCCACCAGCATCACGTTCTTGCCGCGAAATTCCAGTTCGATGGCGTTGAGCTTCTGGCGTACGGATTTTTTCCGCGCGGCCTGGCCCGGCATGATGAAGGTACGGCCGATGTAGCGGTTCTTCACAAAGCCTTCGCGAAACTTCACGCCCAGGTGGTTAGCCAGTTCCAGTGCCGAAGTGCGGCTGGTGTCCGGAATCGGGATGACCACGTCGATGTCGTGATCCGGGCGCTCGCGCAGAATCTTGTCGGCCAGCTTCTCGCCCATACGCAGACGCGCCTTGTAGACCGAGATGCCGTCCATGATTGAGTCCGGACGCGCCAGGTAGACGTGTTCGAAGATGCACGGCGCGTACTTCGGGTTGGTGGCGCACTGGCGGGTGGAAATCTTGCCTTCTTCGGTGATGTACACCGCTTCGCCCGGGGCCAGGTCGCGAATCAGGGTGAAACCGAGCACGTCCAGCGAGACGCTTTCCGAGGCGATCATGTATTCCACACCTTCGTCGGTGTGACGCTGGCCGAATACGATCGGACGAATGCCGTTGGGGTCGCGGAAACCGACGATGCCGTAGCCGGTCACCATCGCCACCACCGCATAACCACCGCTGCAACGCTTGTGCACGTCAGTGACGGCGGCGAATACGTCGTCTTCGGTGGGCTGCAACTTGCCGCGCACCGCCAGCTCGTGAGCGAACACGTTGAGCAGCACTTCGGAGTCGGAGTTGGTGTTGACGTGGCGCAGGTCAGACTCGTAGATCTCCTTGGCCAGCTGCTCGACGTTGGTCAAGTTGCCGTTGTGGGCCAGGGTGATGCCGTACGGCGAGTTGACGTAGAACGGCTGCGCCTCGGCGGAGGTGGAGCTGCCTGCGGTGGGGTAACGCACGTGGCCGATGCCCATGTGGCCGACCAGGCGCTGCATGTGGCGCTGGTGGAACACATCGCGCACCAGACCGTTGTCTTTGCGCAGAAACAACCGGCCGTCATGGCTGGTCACGATACCGGCAGCGTCCTGGCCGCGATGCTGGAGTACGGTAAGCGCGTCATACAGCGCCTGATTGACGTTCGACTTACCGACTATACCGACGATGCCACACATGCGACCAACCCCTATCGAATGGAAACTACTGCGCTCGGTTATGCTGCGTTGAAAGCAGACTCAAAATGCTCATTGGCTAGAGCCAACTGCGCTTTTTCATCTACTTTCGCCTTGCCTAACCTTCGCTCGCTACGTTTCTTGATACCGCGTTTAAAAGCGTGAACTGCTTCCTACAGTGACTTTGGCTGCAGAACGTCTTTGAACGACAATTCCGCCGGCCCACTCACACCACTGGCCAGCCATTGGCTGGCCAGGGTCAGAATCAGATTTTTGGACCAATCGGCAACAATCAGAAAATGCGGAACCAGCACCGACTGTTGCCACCAGGAATCTTGGGTCACCGGTGCCAAACTCAAGAGGCCGACCAGCAATACCACCAGCAAACCGCCCCGCGCTGCACCAAATACCATGCCCAGCACGCGATCGGTGCCTGATAGTCCGGTAACGCGAACCAGCTCGCCAATAAGAAAATTAAATAGGGCACCCACTAAAAGTGTGGCGACAAACAGAATGGCACAGCCGGCGATAACGCGGGCCGAAGGGGTGTCGATGTAGTCCACCAGGTGCTGGGAAAGCGCGCCGCCGAACATCCAGGCAACGACTCCAGCAATGATCCAGGTCACCAGCGACAGGGCCTCTTTGACGAAGCCGCGTTTCAAGCTGATTAAACTGGAGATCGCGATAACGGCGATGATCGCCCAATCGACCCAGGTAAATGGCACGTTGCAGGCCTACCGACGGAAGAGGCGCGGGATTTTAGCAGAGCGTTCGGCAAGGAGTAAGCCGCGTTTTAGCTAACTCGGATTAATTCATTGCCGGCGGGCTGGAAAGCTTCGCGAGCAAGCTCGCTCCTACGCCGGTTGTAGGAGCGAGCTTGCTCGCGAAGCGTTCGCGGACGTATCAGCCACTTTCCGGCTGAAAGCGCACCACAAACCCTTTGAGCTTCTGCTGCTTGGTCAACTGATCACGCAGGCGATCGGCTTCAGCACGCTCGATCAGCGGCCCGACAAATACCCGGTTCATGCCTTCGGCACTGCGGATATAGGCGTTGTAGCCCTGACTGCGCAGGGTCTTTTGCAGCGTCTCGGCGCTGGCACGACTGGACAGACTGGCCAGCTGGATAGACCAACTGATTGGCAGGCTGTTGGCGTCCAGGCGGCTTGGTGCGGCGGGTGTGGCTGCCTGTGCGCTGGCAACGGGTGGCTTGGTGGCCACCGGTGCAGCAGGTGCCGGCGAGATGGGCATGGTCGGCGCGCTGGCAATCGGCGTGGCAGGCAGCGGCGCTGGCGTGGTGGCGGGCTGATCGGTCGGCACCGGCTCTTCCGGCAGCAACTCCGGCTCAGGCACCGATACCGGCTCCTGCGCCACTTGCGGCATGCCCGGTGCTTGCGGCATCGCCGGCGCATCGACCACTACGTGGCGGGATTCGTCCTGACGCGACAGCAGCATCGGCAAGAAAATGATCGCCAGCGCCAGCAGCACCAACGCGCCCACTATCCGCTGCTTCAGTCCTTTATCCAGCAAAGCCATTCCCCACTTCTCCCATGGCATGGCGGGCCAGCCATTCCAGGGCCTCGGCCACGCAGTAAAAAGATCCAAACAACAGAATTTCGTCGTCTGTCGTCGCGCGTTCCAGCTGTGCTTCCAGCGCTGCGGCGATATCGCCGTAGGCTTCCACGCTGGCGCCGTGGTTCAGCAAGGCGGCCTGCAGCTCGGCAGCAGGTCGTGTACGGGGCGTCGGCAATGGTGCGACAGCCCAACTGGCAACCTGAACCACCAACGGCGCGAGCACGCCAGGCAAGTCCTTGTCGGCCAGCAAACCGAACACCGCCAACCTCCTGCCCGCCACCGGCTGACTCGCCAAACGCTGCGCCAGATACTCGGCGGCATGGGGATTATGCCCAACATCCAGCAGCAGCGTGAGTGCCTTGCCCTGCCAATTTACCGCTCGTCTATCCAGGCGCCCGGTAACGCGGGTGCGTTGCAACGCGGTGACCAACTGGTCAGCCTGCCAAGGCAGGTCAAGCAAGGCATAAGCTTGCAGGGCCAGGGCAGCGTTTTCCATCGGCAGATCGAGCAGTGGCAGATCGTGCAACTGCAGGTGCTCGCCCGCGGTGTTGATGCCGCGCCAATGCCAGCTGTTTTCGCCAAATGCCAAGTCGTAGTCGGGGCCGCGCAGCAGCAACGGGCATGGCAACGCGCGGGCGTTGTCGCGAATCGGGGATGGCGGATTCAGGTCGCCGCAAATAGCCGGAACGCCGGCGCGGAAAATACCGGCTTTTTCGTACGCGACGGACTCGCGTGTATCGCCCAGGTAGTCGGCATGGTCCAGACCGATGCTGGTGATCAGCGCCAAATCGGGGTCGATCAAGTTGACTGTATCCAGCCGCCCGCCCAGGCCGACTTCCAGCACGGCCGCATCCAGGCCGCTGCGCTGGAATAACCAGAACGCGGCCAGTGTGCCGACTTCAAAATAGGTGAGGGATGTTTCGCCGCGCGCCGCTTCAACGGCGGCAAAGGCTTCGCACAGCTCGGCGTCGGTGGCTTCCACCCCGGCGACCTGCACGCGCTCGTTATAGCGCAGCAGGTGCGGCGAGCTGTAGACGCCGACCTTGAGGCCTTGCTCAGCCAGCAGCGAGGCGAGGAAGGCACAGGTCGAGCCCTTACCGTTAGTGCCGGTTACGGTGATGACCTTGGCGGCCGGCCGGCCCAGACCGAGGCGGCTGGCCACCTCGCGGGTACGGTCCAGGCCCATGTCGATGGCCACTGGATGTAGCTGCTCCAGATAGCTCAGCCATTCGGCAAGGTTGCGCTGAATCATGCGCTGATAGGTGTCGGCACAGCGACGGGGGTCGGCAGGTTTTGCATTTGCGCCAGCAGGCGGGCCAAACGTGGACGCAGTTCCTGACGGGAAATGATCATGTCGATGGCACCGTGGGCCAGCAGGAATTCACTGCGCTGGAAGCCTTCTGGCAGTTTCTCGCGCACGGTTTGCTCGATAACGCGCGGGCCGGCAAAGCCGATCAGGGCTTTGGGTTCGGCAACGATCACATCGCCGAGCATGGCCAGGCTGGCCGAGACACCGCCGTATACCGGGTCGGTCAGCACGGAAATAAAGGGCACGCCCTCTTCACGCAGACGGGCCAGCACGGCGGAGGTCTTGGCCATCTGCATCAGCGAGATCAGTGCTTCCTGCATACGCGCACCGCCGGAAGCAGCGAAGCACACCAGAGGGCAGCGTTCTTTCAGGGCGACGTTGGCGGCCTGCACAAAACGCTCACCGACGATGGCGCCCATCGAGCCGCCCATAAAGGCAAATTCGAAAGCACAGGCCACGATCGGCATTTCTTGCAGGGTGCCGCGCATGGCGATGAGTGCGTCTTTCTCGCCGGTCTGCTTTTGCGCAGCGGTCAGGCGGTCTTTGTATTTTTTGCCGTCACGGAATTTCAGACGGTCTACCGGCTCCAGGTCGGCGCCGATTTCGCTGCGGCCTTCGCTGTCCAGAAAGATATCCAGACGGGCGCGGGCGTCGATGCGCATGTGGTGGTTGCACTTGGGGCAAACATCCAGGGTCTTTTCCAGTTCGGGGCGGTACAGCACCGCTTCGCAGGACGGGCACTTGTGCCACAAGCCCTCGGGAACGGAGCTCTTTTTCACCTCGGAACGCATGATCGATGGGATCAGCTTATCTACCAGCCAGTTACTCATGCACTCATTCTCCAAAGCTGTTGGCTTGTACAGGCCACGACCTGTCGCAAAGCAAAAATTCAGGGTTGCTACCCGGGTGGCGGCTTGTACGCACCTGCCCCGGACTCGCTACTGCCGTTAACCGCTGTATGGGTTTAACCGCAAGGTTGCTGCGAAGTTCATCTCGCCGCTGCAGCGACAGGCTTATGGACGGCCCGCGATGGCCTGCCGTCACATGCCCGCCCTCGCCCTTCAGGCGCCCTTTACTTCGCGGATAAACGCACGAACCTTTTCCGCACTCTTGATGCCCTTGCTCTGTTCCACGCCGCCGCTTACATCCACAGCGTAGGGTTGCACCTGCTCGATGGCGGCGCGCACGGTCTGCGCGGTCAAACCGCCGGCGAGGATAATGGGCTTGCTCGGCGCTTTCGGAACCAGGCTCCAGTCGAATGCCTCGCCCGTACCGCCCGGCACGCCGGCGACAAAGGTGTCGAGCAGAATGCCTGAAGCCTCAGGATAAAGCGCGATCATCGCCGCCACGTCATCACCGACCTGCACGCGCAGCGCCTTGATATATGGGCGCCCATAGCCGGCACAGTCAGCGGCCGTTTCATCACCATGAAATTGCAGCAGGTCCAGCGGCACCTGTTGCAGCAGCGCACTTAGCTCGGCCCGCGGCATATCCACAAACAAGCCCACGGTGGTCACGAACGGCGGCAGCGCGGCAATAATGGCGCGCGCCTGCTCAGCGGTAACAGCGCGCGGGCTTTTGGCGTAGAACACAAAACCGATGGCGTCAGCGCCCGCCTCGATTGCCACCAGGGCGTCTTCGAGTCGGGTAATGCCACAGATTTTGCTACGAACGACAGACACGGCATGCACCTAAATTGAAAAGCTCAGCGATGGTAGCAAAGGCCGGCAACAGGCGTTAGCCAAGCTCCGGCCACCCGGTAAGGAAATGCGGGCCAATGTAGCGCTCGGGCAAAACGAACTCCGCCGGGTACTCGACCTGCACCAAGTAAAGGCCAAACGGATGCGCCGTCACCCCGCCGGTGCGGCGAATGCGTGATTCCAACACTTCTTTCATCCACTCCACCGGGCGCTCGCCGGCACCGATGGTCATCAGCACGCCGGCGATATTGCGCACCATATGGTGCAAAAAGGCGTTGGCGCGCAGGTCCAGCACAATCATCTTGCCGTGCTGTGTCACCCGCAGGTGATGCATCTTCTTGATCGGCGATTTGGCCTGGCATTGCCCGGCGCGGAAGGCACTAAAGTCATGCTCTCCGACCAGATACTGCGCGGCTTCGCGCATGCGCTCGACATCCAGCGGCCGATGGTTCCAGGTGATCTCTTCACCCAGGTGCGCCGGACGGATCTGGTCGTTATAGATGACATAGCGATAGCGCCGCGCCACAGCTTTGAAGCGCGCGTGGAAATGCGCGGGCATCACCTGGGCCCAGGTAACGCTGATGTCGTGCGGCAGATTGATATTGGCGCCCATCACCCAGGCTTTGAGGCTGCGTTCTGCCTGGGTGTCGAAATGCACCACTTGCCCGCAGGCATGCACACCGGCATCGGTGCGCCCGGCACAATTGAGAATGACCGGTGAATCGGCCACGCGGGACAGGGCTTTTTCCAGCTCTTCCTGAACGGTTGCCACGCCCGAGGCCTGGCGTTGCCAGCCGCGGTAGCGCGAGCCTTTGTATTCCACGCCAAGAGCGATTCTGGAAAAGCCAACGGCGGCCATTTCGGCCGCCGCTGTAGGTGTTGCTTCAGTCATGAATCAGACGATACGGGCGATCAGCTCGCGCGCTTCCTGTTGTTGGGCGTCGGTACCTTCGCTGATCACTTCATCGAGGATATCGCGGGCGCCTTCGGCGTCACCCATGTCGATGTAGGCGCGAGCCAGATCGAGCTTGGTGGCAGTTTCGTCGGTACCGGACAGGAAGTCGAAGTCGTCGTCGGCGTCCAGGCTGGCAGCAGCTGGGCTGCTGGCCGGGGCGATCAGCGAGTCGAAGTCGTCTTCTTCCGGCAGGTCCAGTTTTTCGCTCATCTGATCCAATTCGGCAGTCACTTCATCCAGTTTGGCCGCGAAGGTTTCATTGGATACCGGCGCGCTTGGGGCGTCGTCGGCCAGCGACAGATCAAAGTCGGCCGGCAGTTCGTGCTCGGCATCCAGGCCTGCGTCCAGTTCCGGCGCTGCATCCGGTTCCAGGCTCAGGTCGGCGAAATCGTTGCTGCTGGTGGTGGCGCTGAGGTCATCGTCCAGGCTCAGCAGGAAGTCGTCTTCCTCGCTGGTGGCGGTGGTTTTCGGCTCGTCCAGATCCAGGCTGAAATCGGCCAGGTCGTCGCTCAAGGCCGAGTGGCTGCTTGCCGCGCTCGGGGTGTCGTCCAGGCTCAGATCGAAGTCCAGATCGCTCATGCCGCTGGCGGCTGGCGAAGTGGTCGACGACAGTTCCAGCTCGTCGTCCAGGCTCAGATCACCGAAGTCATTCAGCGAATCGTTGCTGCCGGCGCTCAGGTCGCGGTCCAGTTCGGCTTCGAGGTCGTCGAGGCTCAGGTCCATTTCATCGACCGGGGCAGCGGCTTGCGGCTCGTCCAGGGTCAGGTCGTCGAGGCTGAAGTTGTCCGCATCGTTATCCAGTGCCGAAGCTGCAGCGGCGCCAGCAAAACCGGCGAAGGCCGCAGCGGCCATGCCTGGGTAACGGGATTTCAGTTGCTCGACTTCGCTGTGGGCGCCGCCGATTTCGTTCAGTTCGCGTTCCTGGCGAGCAAAGCCTTCCTGGTCGCCCAGTTCGGCCTGCACTTCCATCAGCTTCAGGCGCAGATCGGCGCGCTGCGGCTCGTTATTGATGGCGTCCTGCAACAGCTCGGCAGCCTGGGTGAAGCGGCCGTAGGCGATGTAGATATCGGCCTCGCCCAGTACGTCGCCGGTTTGCGCGGTAACGCGCTCTTCTTTGGCTGGCAGCGGGGCCAGATCGGCGTCGTCGTCCAGACCGGCAAAGCTGGTGTCCGGAGTGTCCAGGTCGTTGTCGAACGGGCTTGGTTCTTGCGGGTTATTCAGGTCGATGTGCAGCTCGGCTTCTTTCTGCGCATTGCGGCGCGACAGCACCATCAAGCCAATCAGCAGCAGCAACAGCGCGCCGCCGCCGGCCACACCCAACAGCATCGGGTTGGCCATCAGATCGTCGACCAGGCTGGTTTCAGCAACCGGCTCAGGAGTAACGACAGGCGCTGGTTTCGGCTTGGCAGCTTCTGCAGGTTTCGGCGCCGGAGCTGGCGCGGGAGCCGCTTCAGCTGGAGTTTTTGCCGCTTCAGCAGCAGTTTTGTCCGCCGCCTCTTCGCTGTAGTTGTAATCCGGTGCAGCTGGCTTGTCGCCGACTGGCGCTGGCGTTGCAACCGGAGGAGTTGCTTCCGGCGCGATAGCTGGCTTGGCCGGTTCGGTGCTGGCGGCTGGCGGCGTGGCAGGTTTTTCCGCCTTGGCTACGACAGCAGGATTGGCCGGGGCCGGTGTAGCGGCCGGCGCGGCAGCAGCTGGCTGTTTGTCTTTGGCGGCGATATCGGCCTGCAGCTTGGCCATCTGGCTGTCTTTGAGCTGAATCAGGCGATTGAGCTTGTCGAGCTGGCTTTGCAGATCGCCCATACGGCTCTTCAGCTCGTCATTTTCACGGCGAGTGGAGTCCAGGCTTTCCTTGGTGACGGACAGCTTGTCGTTCAGCGCCTTGGTGTCGGCGCCAGTGCCTTTGTCGCCGCCTTTGGTGGCTTTACCGGCATCGCCAGACACCAGTTTCAGGCTGTCTTTGTCGTCGGTTTTGGCAGGGGCATCACCGGCAGTGGCGCGTTTGGTAGCGTCCAGTTGACGGGCACCGCTGGCCGCCAGGCCACGGCCTTCACGCCAGGCGGCGTTTTGCGCAGCAACCTGGGCGATGGCGTCGCTTTGCGAGCGCGATTTGATTTGCTGGTCATCGGGCAGGCGCAGAACCTGGCCGCTTTTCAGGCGGTTGATGTTGCCATCCACGAAGGCATCCGGATTGAGATCCTGAATCGCCAGCATGGCCTGGTGCACCGAACCCGTGGCACGGGTGCGCTGCGCCACTTCCCAGAGGGTGTCTGCGGAGGTGGTTTTGTAAGTGTCGTCAGGCGCTTTGCCAGCCGGCGCTGCGCTTGGCGCAGGGGCAGCTGGACGTGCAGTCGGCGCAACCGGAGCGGGCTCGGCGGCGACTGGCGCCGCAGGGCGTGCGGTTGGCGCTACAGGCGCAGGCTTGATAGCTGGCTTGGGTGCCGGCGCAGCAACGGGCGGTTTAGGCGCAGCAGCGGCAGCGACTTGCGGCGAGTACAGCGGCGGGTCGAGCAGCAAGGTGTATTCACGCAATACGCGGCCGCTCGGCCACAGCACTTCCACCAGGAAGTTCACATAGGGCTCACGCACCGGCTTGGTGGAGGTAACGCGAATAACGCTTTTGCCATTGGGCTTGATGACCGGCGTGAACTTGAGGTCAGTCAGGAAGAACTGACGATCAATGCCTGCCTTATTGAATTCTTCCGGGGATGCCAGATTAGGGATCACCTCGTTAGAAGCCAGATCTCGAACTTCGACCAAGTCGATTTCTGCGTCCAACGGCTGATTCAGCGCCGACTTCAGGGTCACTTCCCCGAGCCCCAACGCGTGCGCCATACCGGACGTCAGCGCCGAAGCAGCCGCGATTGCCAGCACCAGTTTGCGAACCCGAGCCATAGCGATATCCCTTGTTTTATCTTTTCTTCTCGAACTGCGAGAGGGTCTTCATGCAGTTGCTGCCTGTTCCGCCGAATGGCGGCTCCCCAACCAACAACAACTCGGCCCCCGGATGTACCAAGATAGGCCAAGCTAGAATGATTCTTCAAATTTCTAGGTAAGTATCTTTTACAGATAGTGTTTTATCAATAACTCAGCAATTTGCACAGCGTTCAGAGATGCGCCTTTGCGCACATTATCAGACGCAATCCACAAATTGAGTTCGCACAATTCGTCCAATCCAACCCGAACTCGTCCGACATAGATCACATCCTGGCCAACAGCATCCCCGACCACGGTCGGATAATCGCCATCTTCTACCAGTTCAATACTGTCGGCCGCTTCCAATAAGGCATTAACGGCAGCCAGGTCGACGGCTTCGGCGCACTGCACAGAAACACTCAGGCTGTCGCCAAAAAATACCGGCGCCAGTACGCACGTGGCCGACACTTTAAGACTCGGCTGGGCAAGTACCAACTTGAGCTCTTCGACCAGACGTTTTTCCACGCGGCTATAACCGGTGGCGTCCGGCTTGCCCGCCTGGGCCAGTACGTTAAACGCTACTTGGCGATCAAAAAAACGCGGTTCCAGCGGGCGCACATTGAGCAACTCCGCTGTTTGCCGGGCGAGTTCCGACACACCTTCGCGACCGACGCTGGAAATCGCCAGACATGCCGTCGCGGTAACCCGCTGAATGTTCAACACGGCTCGCAGCGGGGCCAGCGCTACTGCCAGGGCAATGGCGCACGGGCTCGGGCTGTTGATCTGGAACGGCGCCTTGAGGGTGGCCAACACATCGGCATTGGCTTCAGGTACCAGCATCGGCGCCTGGTCGGTCGGCAGTGCGCCGGACAAGTCGATCAGATGGCAGCCCGCCGCCTGGGCGCGAGGCGCAAAGCTATGGGTAACCGCTTCAGCCGCCGCAAAGAACACGATCTGCACCTGACTGAAGTCGAACTGCTCCACTTCCCGCACGCGCACATTCTTGCCGCGAAATGGCACCGAGGCGCCGGCCGACTCGATACTGGCCAGCAAATGCAGGGCACCAACGGGGAATTCACGTTCTTCCAGCACTTGCACAAGGGTTTCGCCGACGGTGCCGGTGGCGCCAATGATGGCGATATCGAAGGTCTGGCTCATGCTGTTACCTCTGGAAAACGGGGGGTGGAACGCGGGGAGCGGCACTGTACCCGCCCGGGCATAAAAAAACAGCCTTGGAGTTTGCCCCCAAGGCTGTCTTTTATCAGCAACCGCCCTTCTATAAAGAAGCGCGAGCCCGAATCAACGCTCCAGCAGAATCCGCAGCATGCGACGCAGCGGTTCAGCCGCGCCCCACAGCAGTTGGTCGCCAACGGTGAAAGCGCCCAGGTATTGCGAACCCATGTTCAGCTTGCGCAGACGGCCAACCGGAACAGTCAGGGTGCCGGTGACGGCAGTCGGGGTCAGTTCCTTGATGCTCAGCTCGCGCTGGTTCGGCACCAGTTTTACCCACGGGTTGTGCTGACTGATCAAGCCTTCGATATCGCTCAACGGCACGTCTTTGTTCAGCTTCAGGGTCAGCGCCTGGCTGTGGCAACGCATGGCGCCGATGCGCACGCAAATACCATCAACCGGGATCGGGTTCTTGAAGCGACCGAGAATCTTGTTGGTCTCAGCCTGGCCTTTCCACTCTTCGCGGCTCTGGCCGTTAGGCAGTTCCTTGTCGATCCACGGGATCAGGCTGCCGGCAAGCGGTACACCGAAGTTCTCAGTGGGGAACGCGTCGCCGCGCATGGCTTCAGCCACTTTGCGGTCGATGTCGAGAATGGCGCTGGCCGGGTTGGCCAGTTCGTCAGCCACGGCCGCGTGGGTGGCGCCCATCTGCTTGATCAGTTCACGCATGTTCTGCGCGCCGGCGCCGGAGGCGGCCTGGTAGGTCATGGCATTCATCCACTCCACCAGCCCGGCTTCGAACAGACCGCCCAACGCCATCAGCATCAGGCTGACGGTGCAGTTGCCGCCGATGTAGTTCTTCGTGCCGGCGTCCAGCGCCTGGTCGATGACCTTGCGGTTGACCGGGTCGAGCACGATGACCGAGTTGTCGTCCATGCGCAGCGACGAGGCCGCATCGATCCAGTAGCCATTCCAGCCCGCTTCGCGCAGCTTGGGGAATACTTCGCTGGTGTAGTCGCCGCCTTGGCAGGTCAGAATCACATCGAGACTTTTCAGCTCTTCAATGCTGTAAGCGTCTTTCAGCGGAGCAATGTCCTTGCCCACGGCAGGGCCTTGGCCACCGACGTTGGAGGTGGTGAAGAACACCGGTTCGATCAAATCGAAATCCTGCTCTTCGAGCATCCGCTGCATGAGTACGGAACCGACCATCCCGCGCCAACCGATCAGACCTACACGCTTCATCGCAACTACACCTTAAAAAAACATGAATACGAACCCCCGCTTTCGAGGGGGCCGCAGAGAGTAACCGACTTGTTGTCGCTCTTGCGACCCCTGAAAGCGGTTCTTATAACGCTGTTGCTTTACAGCGCTTTTAGCGCTGCTACCACTGCATCACCCATCTGCTGGGTGCCAACCTTGGTATTGCCTTCGGACCAGATGTCACCGGTACGCAAGCCCTGATCCAGCACCACGCCAACGGCTTTCTCGATGGCATCGGCCGCAGCGGCCTGGTTGAAGGTGTAACGCAGCAGCATGGACACCGACAGAATGGTCGCCAACGGGTTGGCAATGCCCTGCCCGGCGATATCCGGCGCCGAACCGTGGGACGGCTCGTACATGCCCTTGTTGTTGGCATCCAGCGAGGCGGACGGCAGCATGCCGATGGAACCGGTCAGCATGGAAGCCTGATCCGACAGAATGTCGCCGAACATGTTGTCGGTCACCAGCACGTCGAACTGCTTGGGCGCACGCACCAGTTGCATGGCGGCGTTGTCGACATACATATGGCTCAGTTCGACGTCCGGGTAATCCTTGGCCACTTCTTCAACCACTTCGCGCCACAGTTGGCTCGAGGCCAGCACGTTGGCCTTGTCGACCGAGCAGAGCTTTTTGCCGCGCACGCGGGCCATATCGAAACCGACACGGGCGATACGGCTGATTTCGCTCTCGCTGTACGGCAGGGTGTCGAAGGCGAAACGCTCGCCGTTTTCCAGCGTCTTGGTGCCACGCGGTGCGCCGAAGTAGATACCGCCGGTCAGCTCACGCACGATCAGCACGTCCAGACCCGCCACGATTTCGCGCTTGAGCGACGAGGCGTCAGCCAGTTGCGGATAGAGGATGGCCGGGCGCAGGTTGGCGAACAGACCCAGCGCGGAACGGATTTTCAGCAGACCGCGCTCGGGGCGAATATCACGCTCGATCTTGTCCCATTTCGGGCCGCCCACGGCGCCCAGCAGAATGGCGTCAGCGGCCTTGGCGCGCTCCAGGGTTTCGTCGGCCAGCGGCACGCCGTATTTGTCGATGGCAGCGCCGCCGATGGCGTCTTCGCTGAATTCAAAACCGAGCTGAAACTTATCGTTGGCCAGCTCCAGCACTTTGACCGCTTCGGCCATGATTTCCGGGCCGATACCGTCACCGGGAAGAATCAGAATCTGCTTGCTCATACGTCCTCAATTCAATCAATGGACGGGCCTGCGAGGCACGCCGTACAAAAACGCAAATCTTAAGTCCCCGTCATCCCGGCGCAGGCCGGGATCCAGAATGTCACGGCAAACAGCGTTGCCTGATCAAGTCTGGATCCCGGCCTTCGCCGGGATGACGGTGGAGTTTGGAAAACTGCCGTTATTACTTCTCGGCCCACAGCACCAGCACATCGGTACTGAACGTGCCGTCTTCACCAATCTCGAAATACTCGCGCACTTCTTCGCCCATGGCCTGCTGCAGTTCGCGAATGGCAACCCGCAAACTTGGCGGGGTGCGCATACGTTCCACCCAGGAGCTGTACTCCAACTGCAACCGCTGACGGCTGTAGCTGCGGGTCTGCAACCCGGCGTCGCTAACAAACCGCAGCCATTCGCTGGCCGAGTAGTCGCGCACGTGGCTGGTGTCGCGCAGCACTTCCACGGTTTGCAAATAGGTGTCCAGCAGCGGGCTGCCCGGCGACATCACGTCGATAAACGCCGCCACACCGCCCGGCTTGAGCACCCGACGCACTTCGCGCAGGGCCTGGCCGACGTCGCTCCAGTGGTGCGCCGAATAGCGGCTGAACACGAAGTCGAACTCGCCATCGGCAAACGGCAGGCGCTCGGCGGCGCCATGCTGGGTGCGGATATTGGCCAGACCACGGTCGGTGGCAGCAGCGCTGACTACATCGAGCATTTGCTGCGACAGGTCATACGCCACCACTTCACCTACCAGCGGCGCGACATGGAAGCTCACATGCCCGGCACCGCAGCCCAGGTCCAGCACACGCGCCGTTGCATGCCCAGCCAGCTCCGCCTGTAGCAGAGCGAATTCAGTACCTTGGGCGTGCACAGCACTGCTCAGGTAGGCGGCAGCCTGTTCACCGAATTGTTTCTGTACCACTTGGGCGTGGGCGTTGCTGGTCATGGTGACGTCCTCTTTGGGGGTAAATCAGTCGCGGAACAACCACGGTTGCGACGCGCGATGCTTGGTCTCGAAGGTGCTGATCGCGCCTGCGTCCTGCAGGGTCAAACCGATATCGTCCAGACCGTTCAACAAGCAGTGCTTGCGGAAAGCATCCACGTCAAAGCCAATCACTTTGCCGTCGGCACGGGTGACGGTTTGCGCCGCCAAGTCCACGCTCAACTGGTAGCCGACATTGGCTTCCACCAGGTCGAACAATTCGTCCACTTCAGCTTCCGGCAAGATGATCGGCAGCAAGCCGTTCTTGAAGCTGTTGTTGAAGAAGATGTCGGCATAGCTCGGCGCGATGATGGCGCGGAAACCGTACTCTTCCAGCGCCCACGGCGCGTGTTCGCGGCTGGAGCCGCAGCCGAAGTTCTCGCGGGCCAGCAATACGCTGGCGCCTTCGTAGCGCGGGTGGTTCAGTACGAAGTCTTTGTTCACCGGACGCTTGGAGTTGTCCTGGTTGGGTTGCCCCACGTCCAGGTAACGCCACTCATCGAACAGGTTCGGGCCAAAGCCGGTGCGCTTGATCGACTTCAAGAACTGCTTGGGAATGATCTGGTCGGTGTCGACGTTGGCACGGTCCAAAGGAGCGACCAGGCCGGTGTGTTGGGTAAACGCTTTCATCTATCTGTCCTCAGGCCTGGGTCAATTCGCGAACGTCGATAAAACGGCCGGTTACCGCAGCGGCGGCAGCCATGGCCGGGCTTACCAGGTGAGTACGCCCACCGGCGCCCTGACGGCCTTCGAAGTTGCGATTGGAGGTGGAGGCGCAATGCTCGCCACTGCCGAGTTTGTCCGGGTTCATCGCCAGGCACATCGAGCAGCCCGGCTCACGCCATTCAAAGCCGGCTTCCAGGAAGATGGTATGCAGGCCTTCTTTCTCGGCTTGCTCTTTCACCAGGCCCGAGCCCGGCACCACCATCGCCTGCTTGATGGTCGAGGCCACTTTGCGGCCTTTGGCGACCACGGCCGCAGCGCGCAAGTCTTCGATGCGCGAGTTGGTGCAGGAGCCGATAAACACGCGATCCAACTGGATGTCGGTGATCGCCTGGTTGGCGGCCAAGCCCATGTATTTCAGGGCGCGTTCGATGGAGTCTTTCTTCACCGGGTCGGACTCTTTGCTTGGGTCCGGCACGTTGGCGTCAACCGGCAACACCATCTCAGGCGAGGTGCCC
Organism: Pseudomonas sp. CC11G; assembly: GCF_056174845.1. Lineage (NCBI taxonomy): Bacteria > Pseudomonadati > Pseudomonadota > Gammaproteobacteria > Pseudomonadales > Pseudomonadaceae > Pseudomonas > Pseudomonas sp. CC11G. The sequence continues at coordinate 219,246 of NZ_JBWBZC010000005.1, read as the reverse complement.
CAGGTGACTTGCGGCTGAATTTGCGCGGCGTCCAACTCGACGATGGTGTCGAACACGGCGTCCTCGTCGGAAACCAGGTCTTTCCAGGCTTCAACGGCAGCAGTCCAATCCGCGCCTTTCGGGGCGAACGGACGGCCTTCGATATAGGCCACAGTTTTTTCATCCGCAGCCACCAGGCCGACACGGGCGCCGGCTTCGATGGACATGTTGCAGATGGTCATGCGGCCTTCGATCGACAGGTCGCGAATGGCGCTGCCGGCGAATTCCAATGCATGGCCGTTACCGCCCGCGGTGCCAATCTTGCCGATCACGGCGAGCACGATGTCTTTAGCAGTGACGCCGAACGGCAATTGGCCTTCGACGCGCACCTGCATGTTTTTCATTTTCTTGGCCACCAAGCACTGGGTCGCGAGCACATGCTCCACTTCCGAGGTGCCGATACCGTGGGCCAACGCGCCGAATGCACCGTGGGTGGAGGTGTGCGAGTCGCCGCACACCACGGTCATGCCCGGCAAGGTAGCGCCCTGCTCCGGGCCCACCACGTGCACGATGCCCTGACGGATGTCGTTCATTTTGAATTCGAGAATGCCGAACTCGTCGCAGTTGTCGTCCAGGGTTTGCACCTGAATGCGCGACACCTCATCGGCGATGGCCGCGATGCCGCCCTTGCGCTCGGTGAGCGTGGTCGGCACGTTATGGTCCGGGGTGGCGATATTGGCGTCGATGCGCCACGGTTTGCGGCGGGCCAGACGCAGGCCTTCAAACGCTTGTGGCGAGGTCACTTCATGGAGAATGTGGCGGTCGATGTAAATGAGCGACGAACCATCGTCGCGGCGTTTAACCTCGTGCGCTTCCCAGAGTTTGTCGTAGAGCGTCTTGCCGGCCATCAGATTTATCCTCATCAGTATTTCTATGCTTCAGGCCCCATTCCTCGGCACATTCAGCCTGCCCGGAATAACCTTTTCGCTTGTGGGGTGAATCGTAAGGACTTGCTTTAAATAACTCAAATTCATATTTTCATACTTTGGATAACCAAGTGGAATCCCAGTATGGATCTGGCCAACCTCAACGCCTTTATCGCGATCGCTGAAACCGCCAGTTTTTCCGGCGCCGGTGAGCGGTTGCACCTCACTCAGCCGGCGATCAGCAAACGCATCGCCAGCCTTGAGCAGCAATTGAATATGCGTTTATTCGACCGCCTGGGTCGTGAAGTGAGCCTGACCGAGGCCGGCCGCGCCCTGCTGCCGCGTGCTTATCAGATTCTGAATGTGCTGGATGATACGCGCCGTGCCCTCTCCAACCTCAACGGCGAGATCAGCGGCCGCCTCACTCTGGCCACCAGTCACCACATCGGCCTGCACCGCCTGCCGCCGCTGCTGCGCGCCTTTACCCGCGCCTACCCGCAGGTGGCGCTGGATATCCAGTTTCTCGACTCTGAAGTGGCATACGAAGAAATCCTCCATGGCCGCGCCGAACTGGCGGTTATCACCCTGGCGCCGCAAACCCATGCGCCGGTAAAAGCCGTGGCCGTGTGGGACGATCCACTGGACTTTGTGGCCGCGCCCGAGCACCCGCTGGCGCGCCTGAAGAAAATTGACCTCAAGGCCATCGCCCAGCACCCGGCGGTGTTTCCCGGCGAAAATACCTTTACCAACCGCATCGTGAGCAAGCTGTTTGCCGAGCAAAGCCTGACGCCCAATATCGGTATGAGCACCAATTACCTGGAAACTATCAAGATGATGGTGTCCATCGGCCTGGCCTGGAGCGTTCTGCCGCGCACCATGCTCGATGACCAGGTGGCGCGCCTGCCGATTCCGGGCATTCAACTGCGCCGCGAACTGGGCTACATCCTGCATACCGAACGAACCCTGTCGAATGCGGCCAAAGCCTTTATGGCCCTGCTGGATGCACAACGGCCCGCCCTGCCACCGGAGCATCTTGCGTAAGCGCCCAGGCTGACGCTAACGTGCTACACATAATGATAAGAAGGGCTAGCCGATGACCCCACCGCGCACTCGCAACAAGCCGCCGCACCCCAACCTGCCGCACTTCCCTATTGAATGGGCCGTCTATGCCCAAGCCGTCTGATCACCTGCCGCCGCGCCCGCATATTCCGGTGTCTGATCCCGTAGAGCGGGAAAGCACCTGGCAAGACGCGCCGCGCCTGCTCGCCGCCCTCAACGGCGCACGCCTGGGCGCCTGGCATTGGGAACTGGAGACCGGCCGGGTGAACTGGTCGCGCGGCGCCCAGGCCATTTTCGGCCTGGACCCCAATCGCCCGATCCGCACCCAGGTCGACTACTTCTCGCTGATTCCCGAAGAAGAACGCGACACCGTGATGCAGCTGTTTCAGGACGCCATCAGCGGCCTGCCCACCACCCGCGCCTTTCGCCATCGCATTCGCTGGCCCGACGGCAGCCTGCATTGGCTGGAGGTTTCCGGCAGCTTGCAGTGCGATGAGCGTGGCAAGCAAAGCATCATGGGCGTGGTGCGCGACGTCACCGAGCAACAAGAACGCGAACACGCCCTGCGCTCTTCCGAGCAACGCTTTGCCAGTCTGTTTCACCTCAGCCCCGACGTGATTCTGTTGGTGCGCTACGAAGACAACGTGCTGATCGCCGCCAACCAGCATTTCGAAACGCTCTTCGGCTGGACCCCAACCGAGTGCATCGGCCGCTCGGTAATCGACCTCAACCTGTGGGCCGACTCGATCACCCGCGAGCAATACCTGCTCGACCTGACCCAGACCGTGGAGCCGGTGCTGCACGACGTGCAACTGCTAACCCGCGAAGGGCACGCGCTGGACGGCCGGCTGTCCAGCCAACTGATTGAGCTGGAAGACCAGAACTACATCCTCAGCACCTTTCTCGACCTCAGCGAACATAAGCGCCGCGAAAACGCCATGCGCGCCAGCGAAGAAAAATTCGCCAAGGCCTTTCGCAACACCCGCGACGTGGTGGTGATTACCGACTACGAAAGCGGCGAGTTGATCGAGACCAACCCGGGCTTCGAAGCGCAGTTTGGCTGGAGCTCGGCTGAAGCCAAGGGCCGCACCTCAATCGAGTTGGGCTTGTGGAACAACGCCGATGACCGCCGGCGCATGCTCGAAGACCTCGAACGCCATGGCCGCATCGACCAGATGGAAGTGATACTGCGCAACCGCGCCGGGCAGAAAACCGTCAACCTGGTGTACGGCGGCAAGATCGAGCTCGACGGCCGCGAATGCCTGGTGTTGTCGATGCGCAACATCACCCAGCAGCGCGAACAGGAACAGGAGTTGCGCGACAGCCGCGAACGCCTGTCGCTGGCCCTGGAGTCGGCGGAACTCGGCACCTGGGACTGGCACATTCCGAGCAACATGCTCTACGGCTCGCCGCGGGCTTCGCAGTTGCACGGCATGGCAGCCGAGCCCTACCACGGCAGCTTTGCCAGTTTTTTCGACAGCGTGCCGGAGGTGGAACAGCTCGCCATGCGCCAGGCCTACCGCGACGTGGTCGACGGCGAGCGCAAGGATTACCAGATCACCTACAGCTCGCGGTTCGCCAACGGTGAAATGCATTACCTGGAAAGCACCGCCAAGCTCTACCGCGACGACGAAGGCCGCCCGCTGCGCATGGTCGGCATCCTGATGGACATCAGCGAGCGCGTGCAGCGGGTGCAGCGCCTGGCCGCCTCGGAAGAAAAATTCTCCACCCTGTTTCAGGCCAGCCCCGATCCGATTTGCGTGTCGCGCGTCGACGACGGCATGTTTATCGAGGTGAACCCCAGCTTCTGCCGCACCTTTGGCTGGGCCGCCGAAGACATCACCGGCAAGAGCGCCAAACAGATTCGCTTCTGGGCCAGTCAGGAACAGCGCGAACACCTGGGCGCGCAGCTGCGCCACGACAAGAATTGAACAACGTAGAAGCCCATTACCTGACCCAAAGCGGCCAGGAGCTGACGTGCGTGGTGTCCAGCCGCTATATCACCGTGGACCACCAGCGCTGCATCACCACCACGTTCCGCGATATCACCGAGCGTCAGCAGGCCCAGGCCGCGCTCAAGGCCAGCGAAGAGAAATTCGCCAAGGCGTTTCACTCCAGCCCAGACGCCATCACCATCACCGAGCGCGAGAGCGGCCGCTATATCGAGGTCAATGAAGGTTTCTACCGCCTGACGGGATTCCGCCCTGAGGAAGTGATCGGCCGCACCCCGGACGATATCGCCGTATGGGCCACGCCCAGCGAGCGCGAGCGCCTGGTCGAGTTGGTGAAACGCGACGGCCGTGTGCATCACCTGGAAATGCTCGGCCGCCACCGCGACGGCACGTTGAAGCAAGTGGAAGTGTCGGTGGAACCCATCGACCTCAACGGCCAGAGCTGCCTGCTGCTCACCGCCCGCGATATCGACGAACTGAAAAAAGCCCATGCGCAGATTCAGCACCTGGCTTACCACGACCCGCTGACCAACCTGCCCAACCGCGCACTGCTGATGGACCGCCTGACCCAGCAGATCGCCCTGCTCACCCGTCACGACTTGCGCGGCGCGTTGCTGTTTCTCGACCTTGACCACTTCAAGCACATCAACGACTCGCTCGGCCACCCGGTTGGCGACTCGGTATTGAAGATGGTCACGGCGCGCCTGGAAGCCAGCGTGCGCCAGGAAGACACCGTGGCACGCCTGGGTGGCGACGAATTTGTGGTGCTGCTTTCCGGCCTGGAGGGCAAACGCTCGGAAGTGATGCGCCAGGTGCGGCAGATCGCCGACAAGCTGCGCAAGCTGCTGGCCGAACCGATGCTGCTCGACAACCACCGCCTGCAAGTGACACCGAGCATGGGCATCGCCCTGATTCCCGACCACGGCAACACCCCAGCCGACCTGCTCAAACGCGCCGACATTGCCCTGTACCGCGCCAAAGACTCCGGGCGCAACGCCATTCAGATGTTCCGCAAAAGCATGCAAGAAGCGGCCAGCGAACGCCTGCGCCTGGAAAATGACTTGCGTCAGGCGCTGATCCGCGGCGAATTCGACCTGCACTTCCAGCCGCAAGTGGACGCCCGCAGCGGCGCGATCATCGGCGCCGAAGCACTGCTGCGCTGGCACCACCCCACACTCGGGCCGCAATCGCCGGCGCACTTTATTCATGTGCTGGAAGAAAGCGGGCTGATTCTGGAAGTTGGCGGCTGGGTAATGGCCGAAGCCTGCCACGCCTGCGCGCAACTGCTCGCCGATGGCCTGGTACAGCAAGACAACTTCAGCCTGTGCGTAAACATCAGCCCGTTGCAGTTCCGCCAGAACAACTTTGTGGAGCGGGTTTCCAACAGCCTGCGCGACAGCGAACTGCCCCACTCCATGCTCAAGCTGGAAGTAACCGAAGGCATCGTGATTCAGAACATCGACGACACCATCGCCAAGATGCTGCGCCTGAAAAAGATCGGCGTGACCTTTGCCATGGACGACTTCGGCACTGGCTATTCGTCGCTCACCTACCTCAAGCGGTTGCCGGTGGATGTGCTGAAGATCGACCAATCGTTCGTGCGCGACGCCACCAACGACCCCAACGATGCCGAGATCATTCGCGCCATCGTGGCCATGGCCCGCAGCTTGGGGCTGGAAATGATTGCCGAAGGGGTTGAGCAGCAGGATCAGCTGGATTTTCTGCTCAAGGAAGGTTGCCACTTCTACCAGGGTTATTTGTATAGCCGGCCGGTACCGCTTACCGAGTTCCGCGCCTTGCTGGCGCATGCGGTGCAGCGGCCGGCGAGTTAAACGGTAGAAACGACACAAGGGCGCTTACGCGCCCTTCTACATTACTTGCCCACTCCACCGTCATCCCAGCGCAGGCTGGGATCCAGACTTTCAGAACGAACGACGTCGCCTGAAAGATTCTGGGTCCCAGCCTGCGCTGGGACGACGGTGATGGGGTGAAGTTACCCGATCAGCTATTCAACACCGGACGCGCCCCATTGATAGGAATGCGCTTGGCTTTGGCCTCTTCCGGCACGATACGCACCAGGTCGATATTCAGCAGTCCATTGGCCAATTGCGCCGCCTTGACCTCGATATGGTCCGCCAGACGGAACGACAACTTGAACGCACGCTGGGCGATGCCCTGATGCAGGAAGGTGACGTCTTTGCCGGCATCGGCACGCTTGCCGCCGGTAACCGTCAGCACGCCGCGTTCAACTTGCAGGTCGAGGTCCTCGTCCTGGAAACCGGCGGCCGCGACCACGATGCGGTACTGGTCATCGCCGTGTTTTTCGACGTTGTAGGGCGGGTAGGAGCTGCCCTGTTCATTGCGTGCAGCGGCTTCGAACAGATCATTGAAACGGTCGAAACCAACGGAGCTACGGAACAGTGGCGCGAGGGAAAATGCAGTGCTCATGAAACTCTCCTGAAAATCAGCAAGTGGTTAATTCCGGGACCCGACTTCGGCATCCCGTAACCCCTAGATAGGGCCCAGCCAAATCTTTTCAAGAGTGCTTTTTAAAAAACTTTGTGATCATTGCTGATGATTACGCTGAAAGGTCTCTTCACCCATCGCCTGAATCTGCCCCTCGATCAACGCGTCAAACGGCTTGAGCAACGCCTCGAACGTTCGCGGCGAATCCAGAATATCCAGCGCCTGAACAATGGCCTCAATCGTAGAAAGCGCGCCCTCCATCGGCGCTTTGCGCAGGCGATAGCGGGAGGCATTGCCGGCCGGCAATGTCACCCGTGGCAAGGCGGCCAATAGCGGGTTCAGGTGCAGCATCTTGCTTGCTTTACGCCAGGTGCCGTCGGGTACCACCAATTGCATCGGCAATGCATCGGTTGCCGTTTCGAGCCCCCCGGCGCCCTCCCCCGGAAACAACAGACAGCTGCGATAGCCCGGCCGGTCCAGCTTCTCGTGCAGGTCATCAAACTGCTCGCCCACGCACAGCTCGGCGTTGGTCAAACCCAAGGCCGCCAGACGCGCAGTGTTAAGGGCATGTTTGACTTCACTGGGGTGCTGCAGGATGAGCACGCGGGTACGGCTATCCAGGTTCGGGATCAGCGCACACAGGCAATGGCTGAGCGGGCGGCAGCAACGGGGGCATAGCGGGCGGGACATGGGCACTCCTTGGGAGCGCCAAGTTTGCCAGATAGACGGCCGGACTTCCCTGTCCGACCTTTGGGGAACACGGGGTTATTTGTTGAAACGTTCGGCGAGGCTGTGCAGGTAATCGGCCATATGCTCCAAGTCCTGGCTAATGACCACCCCTTCCTGGGCCTGCCCGGCACTGCGGTCAGACAACTGAGCGATACGGGTAATCTGCTGGCTGATGTCCTCGGCCACATGGCTTTGCTGCTCCGACGCCGTGGCCATCTGCTGGCTCATGCCGGTAATCCGGGTAACGGCCTGGCTGATGCCATCCAGCGCCTGGCGTACGGCCTCCACGCTGTGCACGCTTTCCCGGGAAATGTCTTCGCCCTTGCTGGCAGTGGCCACAGCACGGTCGGCGCCACTGCGCAGCGCAGCGATGATCTGGTGAATCTGCTCCGTGGACTCACGGGTACGCGAGGCTAGCGAGCGCACTTCATCGGCCACCACGGCAAACCCTCGCCCCTGTTCGCCGGCGCGGGCCGCTTCGATGGCTGCGTTCAAGGCCAGCAAGTTGGTCTGCTCGGCAATCGAGGTAATCACGTCGGCCACACTGCCAATCGATTGGGTGGAATCGGCCAGGTCTTTTACCGCCTGGCCAATCTCGGTGACGGCGTCGGACATATGCTGCATCGCGCCCAGGCTGTCGTTGGCCAGCCCACGGCCTTGCTGGGCCAATTGGTCGGCCTCCTCGGCGGCATGGGCGGTGTTGGCGACGTTATGGGCGACTTCCTGAATGGTGGCGGCCATCTGGTTGATGGCGGTGGCGGATTGATCGGTTTCGCTGCGCTGTTTTTCCAGCAACTCGGCGCTGGAGTTGGAGAGTTTCGACGACTCGGCCGCGCGCAGTTTTACGCTCACCCCGGCATCTTCCAGACGCGTCAACGCCGTTTGCAGGCGCGCCTCTTCACTGATCATTGCCAGATCGAGCAAGCCTTGCGGGCCGGGGTTGTCCGAGTAGGTCAAGGCGACCAGCGCACTGGTGAACGCTTTCGGGTGCTCGGCCAGCGTGTGGCGCACCTCCGTGCGCTTGCTGATGATCAGCGAGACCGCCAACACGGCCATCACCGCCATCGACAAGGCGGTCTCGACCCAGCCGGATGTGAGCAGGTCACTGGCGAGAATTGCCAGGGCCGCGAGGATCACCGGCCAGGAATGCACGATGTCTTGCGTCCAGTAGGCCATGCGCGGCACCGCGGGCTTGCCGGCGCGCAGGCGGGCGTAGAGTTTGTCGGCGCGCGCCACCTGTTCGCGGGTGGGCAGCGAGCGCACCGATTCGAAACCGGACATCTGGCCGTTTTCATACACTGGGGTGACGTAGGCGCTCACCCAATAGAAATCGCCGTTCTTGGAGCGGTTTTTCACCAGCCCCATCCACGGTTTGCCCTGTTTGAGCACGTCCCACATATGGCCGAACACCGCCGGCGGCATATCCGGGTGGCGCACCAGATTGTGGGGTTGGCCGATCAATTCTTCGCGGGTAAAACCGCTGATTTCGACGAAGGCGTCGTTGCAGTAAGTGATCTTACTGTTGAGGTCGGTGGTGGAAATCAGGCGTTCGTGCTCAGGAAAGGTTCTTTCCCGCTGGGTAACAGGCAGGTTCTGGCGCATCACTTCAATCCCTGGTTGATAGGAGCATCCGAACTTCCTTGCTCATAGGGATTAGGTGTAGCACAGCGATGGCATGGCGCCAGCAGGCGTTGGCGCGACCGTGCCCTATACACTCCTCGGCTGGGTCAGCTGGGTTTTCAACAAATCGCGAAAGGTCTGCAACAGCGGCTCACGGGAACGACCCCGGCGATAGGTCAGGGAAAACGGCGCCTGGTAGCCAAACGTGGTCGGCAGCAGCGGGCGCAAACGTTTCTGGTCGACCCAGGACTGCGCGTAGTGCTCGGGCAGGTAGCCGATATAGGCGCCAGACAGCACGAGAATCAGCTGCGCCTCCATACTTTCCACGGTCGCCGCGCTGTGTTTGAAACCGTGACGGGCGAGCTCCGCCTGGCTCCAGTAACTGCGCCCGACCATCCGCTGCTGGGTAATCAGCTCCGGCGGAATACGCCGCTCGCCGAACAGCGGGTGGCGGTCGCTGCAATACAGCCAGTGCTGCTCGCGGTACAGCGCCTGGTACAGCAGGCCATTCATGCGCGTGGAGAACGAGCCGATGGCCAGGTCCAGACGGTTTTCCAGCACGCCCAGTTGCAGTTCGTAGGGGCTGAGTACCGACAAGTGCAAATGCACGGCGGGGTGTTCTTCGCTGTAGGTGCCGATAACTTCGGCGAACGGCAGGGCCCGGTCGCTTACCGTGGAATCGATCACGCCGAGGTTCAGGGTGCCGCGCAGCTCGCCCTTGAGTGCGGCGGCGTAGCGTTCGAAGCCCTCCATTTCGCCGAGCAGGCGCAGGGTTTCCTGGAAGAACAGCTCGCCCTTGCTGGTCAGGCTGAACCCGCCACGCCCGCGATGGCACAGGCTCAGGCCCAGTTGACCTTCGAGCTGGCTCATATAGGTGCTGATGGCCGACGTAGAGAGGTTGAGCTCCTGCTGGGCGGCGGCAAAACCCTGGTGGCGCACCACGCTGACGAAGATGCGGAGGAGTTTCAGGTCGGGTAGGACTTGGGACATGGGGGCTCCGGGCAAGATCAAGGGCTTCGCGAGCAAGCTCGCTCCTACGGGGGACGTTGCGATGCCGTTGTAGGAGCGAGCTTGCTCGCGAACCTACTGGAAGCATAACCATTAGTTTAGAAATCTCTGAACTAAGAATTTGCCCACACCGGATTTTTATCCTGCCTACCCCTGCGCAGAATCGGCCCACTCCTAAAACCATAAGATCCGTGAGGCCACCCCGTGGACAACAAGCTTCATCAACCCCTGGGCGGTAATGAAATGCCGCGCTTTGGCGGCATTGCCACCATGATGCGCCTGCCGCATATCCAAACCGACATTGAACTCGATGCTCTGGACGCCGCCTTCGTCGGCGTACCGCTGGACATCGGCACCTCCCTGCGCTCCGGCACCCGCTTCGGCCCGCGTGAAATTCGCGCCGAATCCGTGATGATCCGCCCGTACAACATGGCCACCGGCGCCGCGCCGTTCGATTCGCTGAACGTGGCCGATATCGGCGACGTGGCCATCAACACCTTCAACCTGCTGGATGCCGTGCGCATCATTGAAGAGTCGTACGACAAAATCGTCGGCCACGGCATTCTGCCGCTGACCCTCGGCGGCGATCACACCATCACCCTGCCGATTCTGCGCGCCCTGCACAAAAAGCACGGCAAGGTCGGCCTGGTGCATATCGATGCCCACGCTGATGTGAACGACCATATGTTTGGCGAGAAAATCGCCCACGGCACCACCTTCCGCCGCGCAGTGGAAGAAGGCCTGCTGGACTGCGACCGCGTGGTGCAGATTGGCCTGCGCGCCCAGGGTTACAGCCCGGAAGACTTCAACTGGTGCCGCCGCCAGGGTTTCCGCGTGGTGCAGGCCGAAGAGTGCTGGCACAAATCGCTCGCCCCGCTGATGGCTGAAGTACGCGAGAAAGTCGGCGGTGGCCCGGTGTACCTGAGCTTCGACATCGACGGCATCGACCCCGCCTGGGCGCCCGGTACCGGTACCCCGGAAATCGGCGGTCTGACCACCATTCAAGCCATCGAGATCATCCGCGGCTGCCAGGGCCTGGACCTGATTGGTTGTGACGTAGTGGAAGTGTCGCCACCCTACGACACCACCGGCAATACCTCGCTGCTGGGCGCTAACCTGCTGTACGAAATGCTCTGTGTACTGCCAGGCGTCTCCCACAAATGAGTGCCGCACAAATGAGTGACGCCCTGAAAGAACAGCAAGTGCTGAATGCCGCCGAACGTCTGGTCGCGGCATTTGCCAGCACCAACACCGACGCCTATTTCGCCGCGTTTACCGAAGACGCCAGCTTTGTATTCCACACGCTCCCGGCGCCGCTACTGAACCGCGCGGCATACCAGAAGGTGTGGGCCGAGTGGCTGGCCGGCGGCTTCGAAGTACTGGAATGCACCTCAAGCAAACAATTCGTAAGCCTGCAGGGCGATGTGGCGATTTTTGTCCACGACGTGCGCACCCAACTGCGCATCGCAGGCGAAGAAAGCACCAGCTACGAGCGCGAGACCATTGTGTTTCGTCAGGTAGAAGCCGGCCGCTGGTTGGCCTGCCATGAGCATTTGTCTGCTGTACCCAACTAAAAATAACGAAAGCCAAAGCCTAGTGATGCAATGCTCCCGGGGAGGGGAACATGAATAACAACAACGAAAATTCGCTCACGCGTATTGAAACGTTTGGCGTCGAGCAGATTCCAGACAGCGAACGCAGCGCCAAACCGCTTGACCTGTTCCGCATGATTTTCGGCGGGGCCAACACCTTCGCCACCGCCGTACTCGGCAGCTTCCCGGTGCTTTTCGGCCTGTCGTTCCAGGCCGGCGTCTGGGCGATTTTGCTGGGCGTGCTGGTGGGCTCGGTGATCCTCGCCCCCATGGGCCTGTTCGGTTCGCTGAACGGCACCAACAACGCGGTTTCGTCCGGCGCGCATTTTGGCGTGCACGGCCGTATCGTCGGTTCGTTCCTATCGCTGCTCACCGCCATCGCGTTCTTCTCCTTGTCGGTGTGGAGCTCCGGTGACGCCCTGATCGGCGGCGCCAAGCGCCTGATCGGTCTGCCGGAAACCGACCTGACCCTGGGCCTGGCCTACGGGCTGTTCGCTCTGCTGGTGCTCACCGTGTGCATCTACGGTTTCCGCTTTCTGCTGTGGGTGAACAAGGTGGCGGTGTGGAGCGCCAGCGTGCTGTTCCTGCTGGGCATCTTCGCCTTTGCCAGCACCTTCGACAGTGCCTATGCCGGCAGCGTCAACCTGGGTACTGAAGGCTTCTGGGCCGCCTTTATCGGCGCCGCGCTGGTGGCCATGAGCAACCCGATTTCCTTCGGTGCGTTTCTCGGTGACTGGGCGCGTTACATCCCGAAAGAAACCTCCAAGGGCCGCATCATGCTGGCGGTGATCTTTGCCCAGCTGGCGACCCTGATTCCGTTCCTGTTTGGCTTGGCTACCGCGACCATCGTGGCAATCAAGGCACCGGAATACATCACCGCCAACAACTACGTCGGTGGCCTGCTGGCGGTATGCCCCACATGGTTCTTCCTGCCGGTGTGCCTGATTGCGGTGATTGGCGGTATGTCTACCGGCACCACCTCGCTGTATGGCACCGGGCTGGACATGTCCAGCGTGTTCCCCCGCGTGCTGTCGCGCGTTAAAGCCACACTGCTGATTGGCGTGCTGTCGATCGCCTTTATCTTTATCGGCCGTTTTGCCGCCAACCTGGTGCAGAGCGTGTCCACTTTCGCCGTGCTGATCATTACCTGCACCACGCCGTGGATGGTGATCATGATCCTCGGCCTGATCATCCGCCGCGGCGTTTACCACGCCGACGACCTGCAGGTATTTACCCGCGGGCAGAAAGGCGGCAGCTACTGGTTCACCCACGGCTGGAACTGGCGCGGCATGGGCGCCTGGGTACCGAGCGCATTGATCGGTCTGTGCTTCGTCAACCTGCCAGGGCAATTCGTTGGCCCGCTGGGCAACCTGGCCAATGGCATCGATATCAGCTTGCCGGTGACGCTGGGTCTGGCCGCTGTGCTGTATCTGGTGCTGCTGGTGCTGTTCCCGGAACCGGCTGAGGTGTATGGCGCAGAAGGTCCGCGCTGGATGCCGTTGCCCAAGGATGCCGAGGTAAAAGGCACGACAGAAATCGCCTAAAGGTTTCAAACCCGACACCGTCATTCCCGCGCAGGCGGGAATCCAGAATTATCGACACACCGGAGATTCTGGGTCCCCGCCTTCGCGAGGACGACGGAAGTTTGGTTAAGGATGTACGCAGTAGCTCTGCCCAGCTCCAACGCTTTTGCATAACAAAAAACGGCTGCACCAGGCCCTCGCTGGCCTGTTTCTTGAACTGCCAATAACAGATGCACTTAAGCCTCTTAAGGAGTCACCCGATGCGCACTCGCTCGTTCGCCCTTCTCGGCCTGCTGGCCGCCGCCCTCAGCACTTCGCTGCAAGCAGCCGACAAACCGTCCTTCGTCAGCGGTGGTAGCTTCAATGTCTGCTCCGACCCCACCTTCCCGCCGCTGGAGTTCTTCGAAAAAACCGGCGACCGCGAGCCCAGCGGCTTCGACGCCGACCTGATCCGCGCCATGGCCAAAACCTGGGGCGTACCGGCGCGTTTTATCGTCACCGAATTCACCGGCTTGCTGCCGGGTCTTGATGCCAAACGCTGCGACGTGGTCATCAGTGGTGCACTTATCACCCCGGAACGCACCCAGAAACTCGACGCCGTGCCGTATCTGGCCAGCGCCACCATCGTGTTTGGCAGCGGCAAGGGCGACGTCACCCTGAGCAAGCTGGAAGACCTGTCCGGCAAAGTAGTGGCCGTGCAATCCGGTACCCGCTATGTGGCGATCATGGAAAAGCTCAACACCGAACTGAAAGCCGCCGGCAAAACCGAAGCGACTATTCAGACCTACCCCAAAGGCAGTGACGTAGCCCAGCAAGTGCTGGTCGGCCGTGCCGCCGCCGGCCTGTCGCAAGACACCGAACTGGCCTACCGCGAACTGCAAACCCCTGGGCAGTTCAAGACCCTCTACACCTTCCCTGAGAAGGACGTGTTTGGCGCTTACCTGCCAAAAGATCCAGCCAATAAAAAGGCTGTGGCAGAGGCGATCAAGGGGTTGAAAGACGATGGCACGCTGAAAGCGATCAGTGAGAAGTGGAAGCTTGATCCGGTCAATGTTGAAGGTGCTGGGGAATAGACTCAACGGCTCTGCACCCCTCTCCCGCTCGCGGGAGAGGGGCTGGGGGTGAGGGTTTGAGCAAACACCAATGTTCGCCGCGCCCCTCACCCCAACCCTCTCCCCAAGGGAGAGGGAGCTGACCGAGTTAGCAATGAACGCCTGCGCTGCGCAGGTTCTTACCGCTTCACAGGGGATACCCCCATGCATTTCGACGTTGCCGTATTTTGGGACGCGCTGTTTTCCTACCCCTTTTTCAAAGGCGCCTGCATCACCCTGCTGCTGGCCCTGCTCGCCCACTCGGTAGGCATCGCCTTGTCGGTGCCGGCGGCACTGGCGCTCGATGGCCCGCCCAACCCATTGCGGATTATTCTGCGCGCCGTGCTCAGCGTCTTTCGCGGCGCCCCGACACTGCTGCAATTGCTGTTCGTGTGGAACGCCCTGCCGCAGTTTTTCCCGATTTTTCGCGAAACCTGGTTCACCCCCTTCTTTGCTGCCTGGATCGCCCTGAGCCTGAATGAAATGGCGTACCAGGTGGAGATCAACCGCGCCGCCCTCAAGGCCCTGGACAAGGGCCAGCACGCCGCCGGCCATGCGCTGGGCCTTTCTAGCTGGCAGATCTTCCGGTACATCACCCTGCCGCAAGCCGCGCGTATCGCCATTCCGCCGACCGCCAACGAGTTCATCACCCTGCTGAAAATCACCTCGCTGGCCTCGGTGATTTCCCTGCAGGAATTGATGGCTGTGACATCGCAAACCGTGTCTACCACCTTCCAGTTTTCCGAGTACTACGCCGTGGCCTTGGTGTACTACCTGGTGATGGTTTACACCCTGACCTGGCTGCAAAGCCGCCTGGAGCGGCGCCTGTCGTGGGACCACGAGAGCCCGGCGGCGAAAAACGTCGGCCTGGTGCAGCGCACCCTTGCCCGTATGCGTCGCATCTGAGGGAACATGCCATGAACGAAGAAATCATCCGCCTCGACAACGTCGGCAAACGCTATGACGACTTCCAGGTATTGCAGGGCATCAGCCTCTCGGTGCGCCAGGGCGAGAAGATCGTGATTTGCGGGCCGTCGGGCTCGGGCAAGTCCACCCTGATCCGCTGCATCAACCGCCTGGCGCCCCACGACACCGGCACCATCACGGTGGAAAACCAGGACGTTTCCAGCAAGGCCGGCAGCGCCAATGTGCGCCGCGAAGTGGGCATGGTGTTCCAGAACTTCAACCTGTTTCCGCATCTGACCGTGCTGGAAAACTGCACACTGGCGCCGATGAAAGTGCGCGGCGTGTCGCGTGCCCAGGCCGAAGAGCAGGCGCTGCGTTACCTCAACCGCGTGCATATCGGCAGCCAGGCGCAGAAGAAGCCCGGCCAGTTATCCGGCGGCCAGCAGCAGCGCGTGGCCATTGCCCGAGCGCTGTGTATGAACCCCAAGGTGATGCTGTTTGATGAGCCCACCTCGGCGCTCGACCCGGAAATGGTCGGCGAGGTGCTGGACGTGATGACCGAGCTGGCCCTGGAAGGCATGACCATGCTGTGCGTCACCCACGAGATGGGCTTTGCCCGCAAGGTCGCTGACCGCGTGGTGTTTATGGATGCCGGGCAGATCGTGGAAACCGCGCCGCCCACGGAGTTCTTCGAGCAGCCCAAGCACCCTCGCCTGCAGGCCTTTCTGTCGCAGATCAGCCATTGAGCCAACCCCTGCCCACCGAAGCCACGCTTAAAAAATTGAAGGATTGGCCATGACCACCTGCGGCGAATTTCTGGTTAAGCAACTTGAGGCCTGGGGCGTCGACACCGTGTTCGGCATTCCCGGCGTGCACACCGTGGAGCTGTATCGCGGCTTGCCGCAGAACAGCATTCGCCATATCACCCCGCGCCACGAACAGGGCGCCGGCTTTATGGCCGACGGCTATGCGCGGGTGACCGGCAAGCCCGGCGTGTGTTTCATCATCACCGGGCCTGGGATGACCAATATCCTCACGGCCATGGCCCAGGCCTACGCCGACTCGATTCCGATGCTGGTGATTTCCAGCGTCAACGAGCGCTCGCGCTTGGGTAGCGGCAACGGCTACCTGCATGAGCTGCCGGACCAGCGCGGCCTGACCTCCGGCGTAACCGCCTTCAGCCACACACTGCTGAGCGTCGAGCAACTGCCCGAAGTGCTGGCCCGCGCCTTCGCCGTGTTCGACAGCCAGCGGCCACGGCCGGTGCATATCGAGCTGCCGCTGGACATCATCACTGCCAACGCCGACCACATGCGCGTGCAACCGCGCGCTCGGCTAAGCCGCCCTGCTCCGTCCGCCGCCTTGATTCGTGAAGCGGCGCAAAAGCTCACCGGCGCCACCTCGCCGTTGCTGCTGATTGGCGGCGGCTGCGTGGACGCCAGCGCCGAAGTGCGTGCCCTGGCTACCGCGCTGGATGCGCCTACCGCGCTGACCATCAATGCCAAAGGCCTCTTGCCGGCGGACCATCCGCTGCTGCTCGGCAGCAACCAATCACTGATACCGGTGCGCGAACTGGCGGCGGCCGCCGATGTAATTCTGGCCATCGGCACGGAACTGGGCGAAACCGATTACGACGTGGTGTTCAACGGCGGCTTTGCCCTGAATGGCGAGCTGATCCGCATCGATATCGACCCCCAGCAGCTGGTGCGCAACCACGCGCCGACCCTGGCCATTCACAGCGACGCCAAGCTGGCCATGGCGGCGCTGCTTGCCGCTTTGCCTGCTCGCGGGAGCGGCCCCGGCGCCCAACGGGCCGCCGGCGTACGCGCACAGCTTGCCGAGGAACTCAGCGGCTGGGGGCATTACCGCGAGCTGTTTGACACGCTATTGCGCGTGTACCCGCTGGCCCGCTTTGTCGGCGACTCCACGCAACACGTGTACAGCGGCAACCACCTGGTCGACCTCGACGAGCCGCGCCGCTGGTTCAACTCTTCTACCGGTTACGGCACCCTCGGCTACGCCCTGCCCGCCGCCATCGGCGCCAAACTGGCGGCACCGCAGACGCCGGTGATTTGCTTGATCGGCGATGGTGGGCTGCAATTCTCCTTGCCAGAGCTGGCCAGTGCGGTGGAGGCCAAGGTCGGCATCGTGCTGCTGCTGTGGAACAACTACGGCTACGGGGAGATCAAGGGCTATATGGAACGCCGCGATATCACGCCGATTGGGGTGGATATCTATACGCCGGACTTTATTGCGATTGCCCGTGGGTTTGGCTGTGTAGCGGAGCGGGCGGTGGATATGCGGCATTTGGCGCAGTTGCTGGAGAGTGCGCCGAGTGATCGGCCGTTGGTGATTGAGGTGGTACAGGCGCCGCCGTTTGCCCCATAAGGCTGGGATCCAGAATCGTGAATACAGATACAAACCGAGAAAGCCCATGAAAATCGTCAGCCGTGACAAATGGTTCGAGGTTCGCCACTGCTACGACGGCATCAGCCTGATCCACGAGCCCTATATCCGCCCCTTCTACCGCTGCAACCTCTGGCATATCCAGGGCCGCGACAAGGACGTGCTGCTGGACAGCGGCTCGGGCCTGGTCAGCCTGCGCGAGCAGCTGCCCTGGCTAACGGAAAAGCCATTAATGGCGGTGGCCAGCCATTGCCACTTCGACCATATCGCCGGCCACCACGAGTTCAGCGAACGCCTGGTGCACCCTGCCGAAGCCGATATCCTCGCCCGCCCCGATGGCGCCAATACCCTGAGCACGGCCTTTGTCGGCGACGATATGTTCGAGGCCCACCCCGACTGCCCGTTGTGCTACGCCGAGTACCGTGTAAAAGCGGCGCCGGCCACCGGGTATGTCGAGGATGGCGACGTGCTGGATCTGGGTAACCGCGTGCTGCAGGTGCTGCACACGCCGGGGCATTCACCGGGCGGCATCAGCCTGTGGGAAGCCAAGACCGAAACCCTGTTCAGCGGCGACATCATCTACGACGGCCCGCTGATCGAAGACGCCTACCACTCCAACCTCGAGCACTACGCCGACAGCCTGGAACGGCTGCGCCGGCTGCCGGTGCGCACGGTGCATGGCGGGCATTTCGAGAGTTTTAGCGGGGAGCGGTTGCGCGGGATTATTGATGAGTGGATGAACTCACACCCGTAGAAACCAAAAGCAAAAAAAACCGCAGCTCTTGGCTGCGGTTTTTTTATTGCGGTTGCGGCTTAGTGAGCCAGCAGCGAACCGCCTTTCTTGCCTGCCAACTTCTCAGGCTTGATCAGGAAACGAGCCAGCGCAGGCAACAGCCACAGCGCGCCGAACATGTTCCAGAGCAGCATGAAGGTCAGCATCAGGCCCATGTCGGCCTGGAACTTGATTGCCGAGAAGATCCAGGTGCACACGCCAATGGCCAGGCACAGACCGGTGAACAGTACCGCTTTACCGGTGGACTTCAGGGTCTGGTAGTAGGCCTCTTGCAGCGGCATGCCGGCACGCAGGAAGCTTTCCAGACGGCTGTAGATATAGATGCCGTAGTCGACCCCGATACCCACACCCAGCGCGATCACAGGCAGCGTTGCCACCTTCACGCCGATACCCAGGAAGGTCATGAGCGCGTTACCCAGCACCGAGGTGAGGATCAGCGGCAACACGATACACAGCGTCGCGGCCACGGAGCGGAAGGTGATCAGGCACATCGTCGCTACGCAGATGTAAACGAGGATGAGGATGGTCAGCTCGGTTTCCTTGATCACTTCGTTGGTCGCGGCCTCGATACCGGCGTTACCTGCGGCGAGCAGGAATTGCAGGTTCTCGTTGTCGTGGTCCTTGGCGAAGGCTTTCACGGCGTTAACCGCGCGATCCAGGGTTTCGGCTTTGTGGTCGTTGAGGAACACCAATACCGGGGCCAGCGAGCAGTCGTTGTTGAACAGGCCATCGGCGCGGGCGATGGAGTTGTTCAGCACGTCTTTGTTGCGCGACAGGGTTTCCCATTTCAGGTTGCCCTCGTTCATGCCCTTGATCATCTGCTTGGACACAGTGACCAGCGAGATGGCCGATTGCACGCCCTCGGTGTTGCTCATGGTCCACATCAGCTCGTCGATCGGCTGCATGGTGTCGTAGATCGAGCAGCCTTCGGGCTTGCTCTTCACCATGACCACCAACACGTCGGAACTCGTCGAGTAGTTGTTGATGATGAACGCGTTGTCCTGGTTGTAGCGCGAGTCTGGACGCAGCTCCGGCGCACCTTGGTCAAGGTCACCGATTTTCAGGCCGTGGCCGTACCACAGACCACCACCGAAGGCGGCCAGGGCGATCACTACCGAAATCGGTGCAACCACCGGGTGAGCGAAGTTCGACAGCAGGCGCCAGAACGGATGTTCACGCACCGCGTCTTTCTTGCTGCGCTCGATGGCCTTCTTGCTGATGCCGACATACGAGATGGCAACCGGCAGCAGAATCAGGTTGGTGAAGACGATAACGCCCACACCAATCGACGCGCCGATAGCCAGCTCGCGGATCACGCCGATGTCGATGATCAGCAGGGTGATAAAGCCCACGGCGTCAGCCAGAATCGCGATGGCGCCCGGCAGGAACAGTTGGCGGAAGGTCAGGCGTGCAGCAGTAAGCGAGTTGTCCGCTTCACTCGATTGCAGGGCGATACCGTTGATTTTCTGTACGCCGTGGGAAATACCGATGGCGAAGATCAGGAACGGCACCAGCATCGAGTACGGGTCCAGCCCGAAGCCCACGGTGTGCATCAGACCCAGCTGCCAAACCACGGCTACCAAGGTGGTGACCAGTACGGCGATGGTGCTGCGGATGCAACGGGTGAACCACATCAGCAGCACGAGGGTGATCAGGAACGCGATGGCGAAGAACGCAACCACCATCACCAGACCATCAATCAGGTCGCCGACTTTCTTGGCGAAGCCCACGATGTGAATTTCCACATTGGGGTTCTGCGCTTCGTACTTGTCGCGAATCTTCTCTTCCAGCTCATGGGAGAACTGGCGGTAGTCGAGTTTCAGAAGGGTGCCCTGGTCTTGCGGGTCCGGGTAGGACTCAAGCAATGGCACGTCGACGATGCTCGACTTGAAGTTGTTCGCCACCAGGCGGCCGATCTGGCCCGACTTGAGCACGTTGTTACGCAGTTCGTCGAGGCTGTCTGGCGAGCCATCGTAGGTTTGCGGAATCACTTCACCGCCGGCAAAACCTTCTTCGGTCACTTCGGTCCAGCGAACGCTCGGGCTCCACAGCGACTTCAGACCGGAACGGTCCACGCCAGGAATGTAAAACACCTCGTCGTTCACCTGACGCAGGGTTTCCATGTATTCCTTGCTGAAGATATCGCCGTCTTTGGCTTCCACCGAGATACGCACGGTGTTGCCCAGGTTGGCCAGATCATTGCGGTGCTCGAGCATCTTCTGAATAAACGGATGCTGCAGCGGAATCATCTTTTCGAAGCTGGTGGAAGGACGCACCTGCAACGCCTGGTAGAACAGGAAGATGCTGACCAGCAGGCAGATAAGAATAACTGCGGGCCGGTTGTTGAAGATCAGGCGTTCGAGAAAGGACGCCTTATCCTGATGATGGTTACTCATCGTACTCATACCTCAAAGCCACGGCTTATTGTTTTGGGCTAGCGTCTTCGCCGGTAGGCGAAGTGACATGGACGCCACCTTGGCCGACCAGTACCAGGTCACCTTTGTCGTCAGCGGTAACGCTGGACAAGGACAGGCGATCGGGACGGTTGATCAGGCTGAAGGTCAGGCCGTTATCGGTGCTTTTAAGTACGCTGCCGCCGTGCCCAACGATGACCACAGCGCCATCTTTAAGCACAGCACCACCGGACAGACCGAAGTCGAGTTTGCCGCGAGGCGACTTGACCTTGATGGGTGTCCAGGTAGTACCGAAATCGGTGGAGCGGAACAGATTGCCGCGCAGGCCGTAGGCCAGAACGGTGCCAGGCTCGTTGGTGCCGAGCACGCCGAACAACGACCCCTCGTAAGGGCCCTTGAGGGTTTCCCAGGTTTCGCCGCCGTCTTTGCTGCGGAACATGCTGCCCATTTCACCGACTACGAAGAGGCCCGAGCCTTTGACTTCGGTGATGGCATTGAGGTGGTAGCCGTCGGGGTTGTCGAGACGGTCACCGGCATCCTCCCAGTTCTTGCCGCCGTCGGTGGTGGCGAACAGCGCGCCATAAGCACCTACGGCAAAACCGGTGGAATCGTCTTTGAACCAGACGTCGAGGAAAGGCGCGCCCTCCTCCCGTTCCTGGTCGCTGAACTGTTGAGTCCAGGTGGTACCACCGTCGGTGGTCGCAAGGATCAGTGCATCGTGGCCAACCGCCCAACCGTGCGTGTCATCACCGAACGCCACGGCGGTCAGCATCATCCGGCTTGGCACTTTGGCCTGCACCCAGGTTTTGCCTTCGTCGTCGGAATACAGGATGTGGCCACGATCACCCACAGCCACCAGACGTTTGCCGGCGTTGTCGATATCGAGCAACAGAGCATCTGCAGCCTTGGCGGATGGGATCGAGTAAACGGTGGCCGACGCGTCGGTCGCCGCTTGCACCTGGAACGGTGCAACAAGACTCAGAACAGACAACACACTACACAGCGAAAGCACGTTAGCCAGCGGCGAGTGGAAGCGGAACGCTGATGTGCGCAACTGCTTGGCATCACCAGACTGGGTGCGCCGCATGACGGGCTCACTCATACACCTTTCCCCTTTATTGTTATGGGACATCAGCCTTTTATCAGGCCGCCTATCCTATCCAGCTTTCGAAAGGTCTGACAATCAACGTGACGTTATGTTTTGTTAAGGCAAACCCGCGTGATTGACGCGTTATAGGCACCTCTGATGCACCGGGATAGATACCCCTGATGCACAAAAGCCGCTACGACTGTAGCGGCCTTTGCCGAACACTACACAACCTGCGTTGTGTTGCCTATGGTCAACCTCGACCGCAGCGTATGTTTGTCGATTGCGTCGGGCTTCGCTTCGCTTAACCCAACCTACCCCATGACGCGTAGGTTGGGTTGAGCCGCAGGCGAAGCCCAACTATTCAACCAATCAACGAGTACCGCGACGACGCAGAGCGGCTGGCTTGAAGTAGCCGTCGTCTGGCATCGGCTGGCTGAAGTCGATGGTGGTCGGCTCTTCGTTGTCCAGGTTCTGTACGTGGTAACGACGGGCTTGCAGGTCGTGGAACACGTCCAGTGCAGACCAGGTGGTCGGCAGCTCGTAGAAGTTTTTCAGGTAAGCCAACGATACGCGCCACAGTTCACCACGGCCGTCGTACTGGTCGACTTCAGCTGCTTGCCAGCTGTCTTCGTCGAGGAACAGAACGCGCTTGGAGTAGATGTGACGAGCGCCAGCTTTCAGAGTGCCTTCTACAACCCATACGCGGTGCAGCTCGTAACGGGTGTAAGCCGGGTTCAGGTGGCCCACTTTCAGCAGGTCGGCGTATTTCACGTCGGGGCTGCTGACTTTGTAGTTGTTGTACGGAATGTAGATTTCTTTCTTGCCGACCAGCTTCCAGTCATAACGATCTGGCGAGCCGTTGAACATGTCGGTGTCGTCTGCGGTACGCAGGCCGTCAGCGGCAGCGATCGGGGTGTCGTAAGCCAGGTTCGGCGCGCGACGTACGCGACGCTGGCCGGCGTTGTAGCCCCAGGCCTGACGCGGCTCTTTAACCTGATCCAGGGTCTCGTGTACCAGTACCGCACCACCGGCCAGACGGGCTGGGCTCTTGGTGAAGGACAGGTAGTAGAACAGGATGTTGTTCAGGTCGGAGTAGTTGCTTTTCGGATCGTAGAAACGGAACAGCGCTTCTTGCTGCGAGGTCACCAGGGTGAAATCGCCATTGCGCTGCACAGCCACTTCCGAGGCGCGACGCACAATGTAAGTACCACGGTAGCGAGCGATGTGGTTCCAGACCGCTTCAACGCCGTTCTGTGGAACCGGGAACGGGATGCCGCCGAAAGCGTCAGCAAAACCGTTGCCGCCGTCCAGCAGTTTGGCGGTGGTGGCGTTCTTCACAGTGTTGTCGTAAACCCACTGCGGCGCGGAGCCGGAGCGACGGGTCTGGTACACCGGCAACTGGTAGTCAGTTGGGTAGGCGTTGAACAGGGCGATCTGACCTGGGGTCAGGTTGGCCTTGTACTGGTCCAGGTTGGCCTTGGTGATGGTGAACAGCGGCTTGTCGCCGGCGAACGGATCAACGTGGTGCTGGCCTGGAGTTTTGTACTCGGCCGGCGCCTTGGTGATACCGCCAGTCCAGGCCGGGATGGTGCCTGCAGCGTTGCCGGCTTTCTCGGCGCCGAACGGCGTCAAGGTGGTGCCCAGCTTGGCGGCTTCGGTTGGCGAAACAGCGGCCAGCGCGCTACCGGCGGTAAACGCCAGCGCGATAGCGGCACTAATCAGCGTGTGCTTTTTCAGCATCTTGATTCTCCGTGGTCAATCATGTCCGAGCGCCCGTAGGCGCCCGGCTTCTTATATAGAGGGAGTTAGAACGAGTACTTGACGTTGACGCCGATATTGTCGCGGTCGCGGCTGGAGTTGTTCTCGCCACCGCCAGAGAACTCGGTGTAGGCGAGTTCGCCTTCCAGGCTGTTCAGGTAGTTGGCTTTCAGGCCAACGGTGTAAGCCTTGCGACCTTCGATGAAGTTACCGGTCTGGTAGGAGTTACCCTCGAAGTCGTCCTTGTAGACAACGTACGGAGACAGGTTCACGCCGGCGTATACGTCGTTCCAGGTACCCGAGAGCACCAGGGTGTAGCCGTAGGCGTTCTTGTTGACCTGATCGTCACGGTCAGCGCCGGTGATGTAGTCGTTGTTGCCACGGCCGGAGTAGTAACGAGTAGAACCGTCGAATGCGGTGTACTTCAGGTCGCTACCGCGCAGGTGCTCGGATGCCAGCTCAGCCACACCGAACAGCGAGTCGAAGCTCAGCGCGTTGCCGAAGTTGTAGATGGTGCCCAACGAGGTGTTGAAGGCTTCTACGCGCTCGGAGTTATGAATCGAATCGCCCAGCGTCACGGTTTTGCCGGCAATTTGCGCAGTACCGTTCAGACCGCCAACAGCGGCAGAAATAGGGCCGGTGTTAACCAGTTTTGCCGATTGCTGGATCAGGTCGCCCAACAAGTCGTTGGTGGTGGCGATGCCGATTGGAAGGTTCGGGCGATAAGCCAACTCACCGAATACCGACGCATTGCCTACGGTGGTGTTGAAGCTGAAGCCGTACATGCGGATGTCTTCAGCGTATTCACGACGCGCCTGCACGTTGCCCACGGTGTCGAGAGTTGCCAGGCCGCCGGCCGCTGCAATAGTGGTCGGGTTGAGACCGCCCAACGAAGTAGCCAGCTGGTCGATGTTTACGCCCTGATAGCTACCCAGGTCAGCGTAAATGGTTGGCTCTTTGGAGTGGTAGTTGACGAAGTAGGCACCGAACTCGGTGGAGTTCAACTCTTCAGCGATGTACTTGAAGTTGATCCCGTACTGGCCGTCGTTCTTCGCATTGATATCGCTGCCGACGTTGGCTACCCGAGCAATGCGGTTTTGGTAAATGAAGTCTTTACCGCCAGCACACAGACCGCCCACACCGCAGCGAGCGCCGCTGTTGTAGAACTGAGTCAGAGAAGCGCCGCCCAACGCTGCTTGCGGGTTGGTCAACGAGGCCGGCAGGTTGGTGTAAGCGGTATTGCCGCCGGCAGCGAACAGGTCGGTTTCTGAGAAGTAGGTGCCAGCTGGGTCGATAGCCGACTCTTTCCAGTTGAACTGGTAGAAGGACTCCATCGACAGGTTGTCGGTAAGGCCAACGTTGAAGCTAAGCGCCTCAACCGGCACCAGCACTTCTTTGAGCTCGGAACCTGGCAGGCGGAATTTGGCAGCATCGACTGGGTTGGTGGTGTTCACGCCACCACGGTAGAACAGACCTTCACCCCAGTTGAATACCTGATTACCCAGGCGTGCGCTAACTGGATGTTCTGCGACGTCCCAGCTGCCATAAATGTAGGCATCGAGAATCTGAGCATCACGACCGGCCTTGTGGCGCGCATCGGTAGTCAGGCTGCGGTTGTCAGGGTAGTTCTGACTTGGCTGGCTTGGGTTTACGTCGTCGAAGTTGGTGCGCTTGTCCATGATCTGAGTGTCATAGAAAGCAGTACCACGCACGAACACACCGTAGTTTTTGTAGGTCGCTTCCAGGTCGGAAGTGATCTTGTAGACCTCGGAAACCAAGCCGGTATCGAAGTTACGGTTACCGTCGTTGGCGTTGATGTCGTCGTTGTTCTTGTCCTGGCCCTGTACGCGCCACAACTGGCCGTAGGACACGGTGGTATCGAGGGAACCGGCGATTTCGTTGTCGGCAAAGCTGAATTCCACCGCTTGGGCTTGTACAGCAACCATCAACGGCAGGAGACCGGCCAAAGCAAAACCTGCTTTGGTAGGCGCGAAACGCAACATAGGACTACGGGACTTGAATTCCATCGAGACTTTACTCCGTGGACAGATCGTTATTCTTATTGGCCTCCTCTAGTGAGGAAGCTCATTGGTTCGGTACTGCCGCTGGCTCAAGCTAAAAGCAGGCGGTCTTTTTAGTTGATTGGAAGACTGACTTCCAACGCGTCTAGCACGCACCCCCGAGCATTGCATGCACCATTGCGGGGCCAATTACTAACGAGCAATGCAACCATGGTGCCAAACAAGCGTTTCAATCCAATTTAATGGCGTCAACGTTTTATGGTTTGCCGGGCGAAACGTGACTGGTCATTCATTGACCAACTCCACCAACATTCAGGAAACTTTTGCGCGCTTTGTCCTACGATCTGGCGCGGATAGTCAGTCGGGCGTTTTTTGCTGGTTTTTCCTGGCCGCACAATCAGAAAACAGTCAAGAGCAAACCCCCAACCTAGTAAGGGTTTTCTAATAAGAAGTGGGCGACTTATTTCGACAAGTAACAAAAAAGTGTTACCGGCAGATGGCCAGTAACACTTTTCGCTTGGGGCGGGAGGGATGAAGCCAAACGTTAAGCCAGGCTTTTGCTTACCACTTCATATACGTCGGAAGACAGCTCGCCAGACGCGAGAATCCGCTCTAGCTCGGCCTTCATCAGCGCCTGACGACTGGCATCGTACTTGCGCCAGCGGGTCAGCGGCGCCAATTGGCGCGACGCGATCTGCGGGTTGAAGCCATTCAGGGTAATCACCAGATCAGCCAGGAAGCGGTAGCCCGAACCATCGGCGCTGTGGAAGTTGACCAGGTTCTGCCCGGCAAAAGCGCCAACCAGTGCGCGCACCTTGTTGGGGTTTTTCAGGGTAAAGGCCGGGTGCTCCATCAGTGCTTTAACGCGCGCCAAGCCGCCAGGTAGAGCGCTCGCCGCTTGCACGCTAAACCACTGATCCATGACCAGCGGGTTGTCTTTGAAGTGCTCGGCAAAGGCCGCGAGAGACTTGGCCTTCTCGGCTTCGAACGGGGAATTGACCAACACGGCCAGCGCGGTGAGGCGTTCGGTCATGTTGTCGCACGCGTCGTACTGCTCCAGGCACGCGGCCACTACTTCCGGTTTGCCACTCAGCATTAAGTATGACAGCGCGATGTTTTGCAGGCTGCGGCGGGCGAAGTGGTCGGCCTGGGCCACGTACTCACTGTTACGGGACACCTCGCGGTTCTGCTGATAACGCTGCCACAGCGGCGCATACAGCGCTTCTGCCAGCTGCTGGCGGGCGAATTCGCGGGCGGTGTGAATGGCGTCGACGTCGGCCACTTCGCTGATTTCGGTGAGGTACGCCTCACTCGGCAGCGACAGCATTTCCCCGACCATCGCCTGGTCCAGGCTGTCATCGGTCAGCAAGGTTTCGAACGCGGTCACCAGACGCTGATCGAGCACCAGCGCTGCGCCGCTCTGGTGTTGGCCAATCAGCTCTTGCAGCACCTGCACCGACAATTGCTGACCGGCTTCCCAGCGGTTGAAGCCGTCGGCGTCGTGCTGCATGAGGAACATCAGTTGGTCGCGGTTGTACGGGAAGCTCAGTTTTACCGGCGCCGACAAGCCACGCAGCAAGGACGGCAGCGGCTTCTCGGCCACGTCAACAAAGGTAAAGCTCTGCTCGGCTTCGGTGACGGCGATCACGGTGGACTCACCGCGCGCGGCGCCCTCGCCTGCCAGCTTCAGGGTCAATGCCTGGCCTTTGGCGCCGAGCAAGCCCAGCTCCACCGGAATCACGAATGGCAGCTTCTCGGTTTGCCCCGGCGTCGCTGGGCAGCTTTGGCGGAAGGTCAGCGTGTAGGTTTTTGCGGCGGCGTCATACGCCTCGCTCACTTGCAGGCGCGGCGTGCCGGCCTGGCTGTACCAGCGTTTGAACTGGGTGAAGTCGGCGCCGTTGGCGTCTTCCATTGCCTTGATAAAGTCATCGCAGGTCACGGCCTGGCCGTCGTGGCGCTCGAAGTACAGGTCGCTGCCTTTACGGAAGCCTTCGTTGCCCAGCAAGGTGTGGAGCATGCGCACCACTTCCGAACCCTTCTCGTAGACGGTCAGGGTGTAGAAGTTGGAAATCTCGATAAAGCTGTCCGGGCGCACGGCGTGAGCCATGGGGCCGGCGTCTTCGGCGAACTGGTGGGTGCGCAGGTAGGCCACGTCTTCAATGCGTTTCACCGTGCGCGAGTTCATGTCGGCCGAGAACTCGGCGTCGCGGTACACGGTAAAGCCTTCCTTGAGCGACAGCTGGAACCAGTCGCGGCAGGTAACGCGGTTGCCCGACCAGTTGTGGAAGTACTCGTGCGCGACCACGCCTTCAACACGTTGGTGCGCGGCGTCGGTGGCGGTGTCGGCCTTGGCCAGCACGCAGCTGGAGTTGAAGATGTTCAGGCCCTTGTTTTCCATGGCGCCCATGTTGAAGTCGTTGACGGCCACGATCATGAAAATATCCAGATCGTATTCGCGGCCGTACACCTCTTCATCCCAGCGCATGGATTTTTTCAGGCTGTCCATGGCGTGCTGGCATTTGTCGATGTTTTCCGGCTCGACATAAATACGCAGCGCCACTTCGCGTTTGCTCATGGTGTCGAAGGTGTCTTCGATGGCCCAGAGGTCGCCGGCTACCAGGGCAAACAAGTAGGCCGGTTTCTTGAACGGGTCTTCCCAGGTCGCCCAGTGACGACCGCCGTCTTCCGGGCCGCTGGCAATCGGGTTGCCGTTGGACAGAAGCACCGGGTACTTGTGCTGCTCGGCGCTCACCGTGGTGGTGAACGTGCTCATCACGTCCGGGCGGTCGAGGTAGTAGGTGATCTTGCGAAAAACCCTCGGCCTCGCACTGGGTGCAAAACATGCTGCCGGACTTGTACAGGCCTTCCAGCGCCGTGTTGCTCTCCGGGTGGATGCGCACGCTGCTGTCGATCACAAAGGTTTCCGCGGCCGGTTGCAGGGTCAGGTGGCTGTCGGTGAGCTGATAGTCACCCTCCTCCAGCGCCTTGCCGTCGAGGCTCAACGACACCAGTTCCAGCTCCTGGCCATCCAGCACCAGGGCCGGTAAACCGGCACCGCGCGCCGGGTTGCGGCGCATCACCAGTTGCGCGTGGACCAGCGTGTGGTCCTCGAACAATTCGAAAGTCAGATGGGTTTCGTCAATCAGGTAGTCCGGCGCCTGATAGTCCTTCAGGTAGATCATCTTCGGTTGTTCGGTGCGCATGACGGGTTCCCTTCACGTTCAGGAATGCACGGCCAACTGGTAGGCCGTGTATTTGCGAATATTGATAACGCCGGTATCGAACATCAGGTACTGACCCTTGATGCCGAGCAAGGTGCCTTCGGCCACCGGGTCTTTATCCAGATTAAAGCTGGTGATCTTGGCCGGGTAGGCTTCGATCGGATATGTAATTTCAATCGGCTCGACGTCAGTGATCGGCTGAATCGCCTGCAAGCCGAAGCGCTGCTGCAAACCAAGCAGGCCGTCGGCGCAGGTGGCGAACAGCTCCTCACGCACAGCCTTCAAGTCCACCGGTGCGGCATGGCTTTTCAGCAGTGCGCGCCAGTTGGTTTTATCGGCGACCTGGCTGCGCAGCACGTCTTCCACGAAACCGGATTGCTGACGGGTGCTCACGCGCATGATAGGCAGCGCCTGACTGGCGCCCTGGTCGAGCCAGCGGGTGGGCACTTGCGTGGCGCGGGTAATGCCGACTTTCACGCCCGAGGAGTTGGCCAGGTAAACGATATGGTCGGTCATGCAGAACTGCGCGGCCCACTCCGGCTCACGGCAGGTGCCGGCCTCGTGATGGCAACGCTCGGGGCTCATCATGCAGGTGTCGCACTGGGCCAGCTTGGTCATGCACGGGTAGCAATACCCCTGGCTGAAACTGGTTTTGGTTTTGCGCCCGCAGTGGCTGCAATGAATCGCGCCGAGGTATTCCAGCTTTACGGTCTGACCGATCAGCGGATTGACCGGCACTTCTTCGTCGCCCAACCGAAACGCGTACTGCACCGGCGCGCCCAAACGGGCGGCCATTTTGCTCAAGGCACCGCGACCCAATTCACTCAATGGATCGCATCCGACTTGAACAGAATATTCGGCACGGGCTTGGACTTGGAGCTGCACTCCTGCAATTCCATATAGCCGGTGCGCTGGTCTTCCGGCAGGTTTTGCAGTTCCCAGGCGATAACGGCTTGCAGGCTCAGTTCTTTCTGTTCCTGCGTCAGCTTGCGGCCGTCCGACCATTTGCCGATCTCTACGGCCAATTTCAGGCTTTCGTAGATGTCCGGGGTGATGTTTTCGATCATTTCAACAAAGGACGACATAGACGCCTCCAAAAACAAAGTCGCAGTTTAACGGCGACGGCGCGCCAGTGCACCGCCCAACAGACCGGTGAGGCAGCCCGCCACCAGCCCGCCGGTGTGCGCGCCATTGGCAATCGCCGCGCCGGCCAGCTCAGTCACGCCGCTCATGCAGATAACCCACCAGATCAGCATCATCACCACCACGCCCTTGGGCAGTTGGTAGGCGCGATTGGGGGCCAGCAATTGATAGATCCAGCAATGGCCGAGCAAACCGTAGAGCACACCCGACAGCCCGCCGAAAATCGACGGCCCGGCCCACCAGAACTGCACGGCGTTCGATACCAGGCCAAAAAACAGGGTGAGCCCCAGCAGCAGCCACTTGCCCTGATAGAACTCGATGCGCCGGCCCAGCTCCCAGTACCACATGCTGTTCATGGCCAGGTGCAGGATGCCGAAGTGAATAAAGATCGGCGTGATCAGCCGCCAGTATTGGCCAGCGGCCATGGTGTCGGACCACGGCACGAAATACGCGTAATCACCCTGCACGCTGTAGTCGAACCAACTTAACCAGCGAATGGTGTCGTGGTTGTCGCCCAGCAGGGTGATGCCCGCCACGATCAAGGTGAGCAGCAATACGCCCGCCGTCAGCGGACTGTCGCGCAGTTGCTGCACAAACCCGGCAGCCTTGGGCTGCACGGCCGGCGGCAGTTCCAGACGCTGCTCCGGGTCGCCCTCGGGATACTGCTGATACAGGCCCCGCACATGCTCGGCCAGCTCCTCGCCGGGCACCCACAGCACCTGCTCGCCCGACTCCTCGCTCACCCGGTGCGGCACCTGCATGCGCTGCAATAGCTGAATAAAACCGGCCAGATTGACGCCGACCGGCAACCGCAACACTTCAACGGGGTTCATCGCGCTATTACTCAATGGGAAGCTCCGGGCGCTCGACGTCCACCCAGGCAAATTTATTCGGATCGATGCGGGTTTCCTGGTCCATGCGGTAGGCCACCAGCTTGCCGTAGAGCACGGCGCTGTAATCCAGGCACGCCAGGTTCGGCCGGATCGGCGCCGGGCGGCCTTTGCGCCAGTAGTGGCCGACAAACAGCGGCGGCTCTTTCGGCCCGTAACGCAGCAGTTCGGTTTTCTCCCGTGGCGTAAGCGGCGTGCGCGCCACGCTCTCGGGCAAAGCGTCGGGCTGGAAGACGATATCGCCGTAGGTCTGCGGGTCTTCTTCCCAGAACTTGGTGCGGAAAAAGGCGCGGGTGTAGCCGTCGTCGCTCGTCAGGGTCAGGCCGTCCGGCAGGCGCATATCGGTGCCGCGCAGCAGGCGGCTGAACACCCGACTGGCAAAACTGCCGGACACGGCGGCCGCCTGCACAAACGCTTCATCCACTCGGCCATCAGGGTGTTGAGTGCGCAGCGAGTCGATCAGGCCGGCATCCCAACAGGCATGCACCACACGAAAATGCCCGGCGTCGATAAACAGCGGCAACTCGTAGAACCAGCGCTGGAACTCGCGCCATTCTTCGGGGTACGCATCGAACTGGGCCAGGCTTTGGGTAATCAGGCGGGCGTTGCGCGGCGTGTGTTCACGCACAAACTGGCGGCCACTGCCGGGCGGCGCCGGCGTACTCCAGCCGAGGGCGTCGAACTCGTGGTTGCCCATGATGCACAGCGCCTGCTCGGCCTCGACCATGTCACGCACGATATGCAGCGCCTCGCGAATGCGCGGGCCACGGTCGACGATATCGCCGAGAAACAGCGCCATGCGCCGCGGGTGGCGCCACACGCCGCCCTTGCGCTGGTAACCGAGGCCATCGAGCAGGCGCGCCAGGGTGTGCGCACAACCGTGCACATCCCCAATCAGGTCGTAACCGCGCGCCGGGTCGAGTTCCATCAGTCGTGCCCACTGCCCAGACGGCTGCCCCAGCCGAGTTTGGTGCGGCAGACTTCGTAGTAGTTGTGGTCCAGCGGGTGAATCAGGCGCAGCTTCTGCGGCTTTTTGCTGACGATCAGCGTGTCGCCCGGCGCGCAGGTGAAATGGTTCTGGCCGTCGCACGACACCTGCGGATAAATCTGCATGTCCTTGGAGGCGACGATTTTCAGCTCGCTATTGCCGTCCACCACGATGGGCCGGCTGGACAAGGTGTGCGGGTACATCGGCACCACCACAATGGCGTCCAGTTTGGGGTGCATGATCGGCCCGCCGGCGGACAGCGCGTACGCGGTGGAGCCGGTCGGCGTCGCCACGATCAGGCCGTCGGCCTTCTGGCTGCAGACGAATTGGCCGTCGATATGCAGCTCGAACTCGATCATGCGCGTCGACTTGCCGGGGTGCAGCACCACGTCATTCAGCGCATCGCCCTGGCCGATCACCTCGGCATGGCGGCGCACTTCGGCTTGCAGCAGAAAGCGGTTTTCCACCAGAAATTGGCCGTCGAGCACTTCGGCGACTTTGGTTTCCAGTTCATCCGGGCGGATGTCGGTCAGAAACCCCAAGCTGCCGCGGTTAATGCCCAGCACCGGCACATTGAACTGCGCCAGGGCGCGGGCGGCACCGAGCATGCTGCCGTCGCCGCCGACCACAATCACCAGGTCGCACGCTTCGCCGAGGCTTTTGCGCGACGAGGTTTGCAGGCCGTGGCCGGGAAGCACTTCAGCGATGGTGTCCTCGAGGATCACGTGCAACTGGCGCTCGATAAGCAGTTTTTTCAGGCGGCGGATGGTGTCCAGCACCTGTGAACTGCCCAAGCGGCCAATGATGCCGATATTGCGAAATTGCTCCATGAGGCTCCTGGGAGACGCTGGCAGAAATTGAAAATTGCCCTTTATCCAGACAGGCCAATTCGGGTGAAGGTCCCGATTATGGGCCAAGGGCGCCAAGCAAACCAAGGCGCACATTGCGGGGCTGACCCGCTATGCTCGCAGAATGACGCTTTTCCCACCCTCACCGCCCTGCCTCAGCATTTGCACCAGCCCGCCGTGCGCGATCTGGCCTGGGTGCTGCTGTCGCCGCCGCTGCTCGACCCGGCCCACTGCCCGCAACGCCACCCGCTCACCGCGAGCGCCTGGGCGGCTGCGCCGCAGCAACTGGCCGACTGGCTGCACCAACTCGACCACAATCCGGCTCCGCTCAGCGCCTGGCTCGCGAAACACAGCATCCGCCGCCTGGGCCTGTACTACGAACGCCTGTGGCAGTTCGCCCTAATGGCCGCGCCCGGCGTACAGCTGCTGGCCGCCAACCTGGCGATTCGCCAGGGCGGGCACACCCTTGGTGAGTTGGATTTGCTGCTGCAAGACGAGTGCGGCGTGCACCACCAGGAACTGGCGATCAAGCTCTACCTCGGCCCGCAGGCTGGCGATGGCAGTGATGCCGGGCAATGGCTGGGGCCCGGCAGCCAGGACCGTTTGGCGCGCAAGCTCGACCACCTGTTAAACCACCAGTTGCCGCTGTCGGCGCGGCCCGAAGCGCAGGCTGCGTTGGCAGAGCTGGGCATTGAGCAGGTGCAGCCGCAGTTGTGGCTGGCGGGGTATTTGTTTTATCCGTGGCCCGGGTTAAGTCAGCCGCCGGCCGGGGCGCTGGATGAGCATTTGCGTGGGCGTTGGTTGCATCGCAAGGATTGGGCGGCGTTTCAGAATGGCAGCGGCCGTTGGCAGCCTATTCCACGACAAACGTGGTTGGCGCCGGCGCGGGAGCAGGAGGAAACGTTGTGGTCGGCGGCACAGTTCGAAGAGTGGTTGAGTGATCTGGAAGCCGACGCACAAGCGCAGCTGTTGGTGCGGTTTGAGCAGGACATGGAAGGCGCATGGCAGGAAGCAGAGCGGGTGTTTTTGGTGGCCGACGCGTGGCCGCAGTGGAATGGCCAACGATATCCGTAACAGCCAAAACTCTGGGTCCCGACTCGTCGGACCGCCGCCTGCGCGGGAAGACGGGAATAAACCTGAAAACCTCCGTCGTCCCAGCGCAGGCTGGGACCCAGGATGGGTCAGAAGAATGCATTTTCATCCGACACTCTGGATTCCAGCCTGCGCTGGAATGACGGAGTCTCATGCAACGGTTGCCGATCCGCAGTTAGCGACTACGCTCGGTCCGCCCCCCCGACCGCGCCAAATACCCCGACCCACTCTCACACAACAACCCATCGCGCAGCACCGCCGGCAAGCCATTCACCCCGTCGCGCAACGCATAGGCGTTGTAGCCCAGCTGCGAGAGTAAAAACACCGCGCTGTTGCTGCGGTTGCCGCTGTCGCAATAACACAGATACGTGCGGCTTTTATCCAGCAACCGAGCTTTCAACCGCAACAGCTGCAGCGGCATATTCAGCGACTCCAGCGCATGGGCGCGCTCGTATTCTTCCTGCAGGCGCACGTCCAGCCATTGCGCGCCGCCGGAGAGCAGCCGCGCCGCTTCGCCAAACGACACCTCGTCCACAATCGGCGCTTTAAGCAGGGCGAAAAAGTCTTGCCGGTCGAGGCGCAGCACCACGCCATCTTCCAGCATGGTTACCGTCGCATTGCGCGGCTGGTCGGCGAGCAGTGCTTCTTCACCAAAACAGGCGCCCTCCTCCAGCTCGGCCAGCACCTGGCGTTCGCTGCCTTCGCTGCGAATGACTTCCGCACGACCACTGTTGAGGAAGTAGCAGCAATCACCCGGCTCGCCTTCGCTCAGCACCGTGGTGCCGGCTTTCAGTTCCATCCGCTGCAAACGGTCGAGCATGGCCCGTACATTCGGCGATGGCACCTTGGCGAATAGCGGGTTTTCCAGCAGGCGTTCCAGCCACTCCACGTCGCCGCCGCGCTGGCCCAACTCCAAGAGCAAATCCTGATAAGCCAGTCGCCAAGTGAGCAGGCGCGTGAGCGTGGCGCTGTCGAGCACCAGCAGGCTGATATCGGTAAGGGCGCGGGCTTCCTGCAATCTGGGCAGGCTCGGCGACAGCGGGTGGCAACTGGCTTCGCTGCCGGCCTGCAAGCGTTGTTGCTGGCCGTCAACGGAGGTCAGCAACAGCTCGCCGGCCAACAGGTAATAGGTGACGCGGGCCTGGTCGCCAGGGCGGAACAACAACTGCCCGGCCAGCATCGGCTGGGGCACCAATTGGCTGCGCAGTTCGCGCCATTGCTGTTCGGATAACACGTTGAGCGGCGTCAGGCTGCGCAGTTGCTCAAGGCTTAGTGGGTCACTCATGAAAAGGGTCAGACTCCAGCCAGATGCAGATGAGTGGCCCGTCGCCCCTGCAAACCGCCCGTGTGGACGAAGAGCAGGCGCGTGCCGCGAGCCACGTTACCGGCCGCCACGTACAGGCGCAACGCCATAAGTGCCTTACCGGTATAAATCGCTTCCAGCGGCAACTCGCCGTCCTGCTCAGCCTGGCCTACAAACGCCGTTAGCGCTGTATCGACCTTAGCAAAGCCACCGCGGCTCGCCGCCAGCAACCTGTACCCCTGATCGGTTTGTCTGGCCTCGGCGAATATCTGCCGCAGGTTTTCTTCCACGCCATGGTTGGGCGGAACGGCGCTGGCGCCATACACCAATCGGCGCCCCGCTTCGGCCAGCACCAGCCCGGCCAGCGTGGTGCCGGTGCCAACGGCCAGCCACCAGGCATCGAAATCCGTCCAGCCAATGCCGGCCAACTGGGCTTCGGCCATTGCCCGCAATTCCACGCAACCCAGCGCACCGGGAAGGCCGCCACCGCCTTCGGGCACGGGATAAAAATCGGGGTAACGAGCTAACCACGGCTGCCAGAAATCTGCCTGATGACGCTGACGGTAGCCGCCATAACCGAGCCAGTGCAGCTCCATGCCCCAGGCTTGCAGGTCGCGGGTGGTGGGCGTGTCTTGCGCGTCGCCGCGCAGCAGGCCGACGGTGGCAAAACCGAAGCGCTGGCCGGCGGCAGCCAGGGCGTGCAGGTGATTGGAATGGGCGCCGCCGAGGCTGATTACGCCTTCGGCGCCTACCGCTTCAGCGGCGGCGAGGTGATGGCGCAGCTTGAACCATTTGTTGCCGCTGATCAGCGGGTCGATCTGGTCGAGGCGCAGCACGGCCAGTTCGACACCCGCCTCTTCCAGCCACGCAAACACCAGGCGCTGTAACGGCGCCTGGGGAGACCACTGCGGAACACGGACGGGCAAGGTTTAACTGACGGTGCGCAGGCGGGAAATGGTCTTGTGCCGGGCGCAGCAGTTGGAGTCGCCGATGACAAAGCGGCTCGGCGTGTCGATGCGGTCCAGGGGAATGGCGCAGCGATCGCCGTTGGGCAAGCTGGCATCGCAGCTGGGTTTTTCGTAGTGGGCCAGCCATTGGCGGTATTGCGGCTCGGCGACAAAGCACTTGGCCGCCGCGTAGGCCATGGGATTGTCCTGGTAGCGGGCGATATCTTGCAGCGGAATGGTCAAGTGGCCGGCGCCTGGGTGGTACACCACAAACACCACGCCCATCTTCGACAAGCGCTCAAGAATCTGCTCGCCGCCCTGACTGGCAAACGCATCGCGCTCTTGCTTGAGGCGCTCCACTTCCTGATCCAGCTGGGTATCCAGTTCATTGCGGTACGCCAGCTCGACGTCACGGATGGCGATCTGCTCTTTGTACTCGACCACGGCCGAGGCAATACGCGCCTGCAATTCGCTGTCGAACTGGGCCCGCAGAATATCGGTTTCGGTGCGGCCATGACGTTCGATGGCGCGCAGCTGCTCGGTCATTTCTTCGCGGTTTTTCTGGAAGGTGTCGGCCTGGGCTGCGAGCTGGCCTTTGAGGCTGACGTTCAGGTCTTCCTGCTGGCGCAAGGCTTGGTGCAGGGTCTGGATCTGCGCCAGCATCTTTTGCGTTTCTTCGGCGCTGGCCATTTTCAGCTTGGCCAGTTCCTCTTCGTATTGCTGGGTCTGGCTGCTGATGCGCAGGCGTTGCTGCTTGATCAGCTGGGCGGTTTTCACCCGGTGTTCCTGTTCGATTTTTTCCGCCAACTGGTCGGCGGCTTCCTTGGTCGGGTCCGGTGCGTGCCACTGATCTTCCGGCGCCAGTTGCAGGCGCTCCGGCGCCACGCTCTGGCCGGCATCGTCATCCACCAGCAAGCCGAGCTGGTTGCGTTTGACGGTGTCGCGCAGCAGTACCAGGTCGTTTTGCCCTGGAACAAGGCTTGGGTCCCACAGGTGCATCTGATGCCAAGACACCGGGCACTGGCTGCGGCAGGCCAGACGAATCGGGCCGGCGCCCAGGTCCGGGCCACGGCCGGAGCGTTCGGCCAGGTGACGCAGGGGAATATTCCAGCCGCTGTCGGGCGAGCCGCGCTCGTCGAAGTCGAGGTAGAAGAACACGGCGGCGCGCACCAGCAGGCGCGGGTTGATCAGCACGTACGCCACGCGCATCTGCTGGTCTCTGAACTCCGGCATATTGACGACGCCGTCGAGCAAGGCCTCGAACTCGGGAAACAGCATTTCCTTGCAGATGCCGCGTTCACTGAAGAACACCACGGCCTCAACCATTTGCGGCTTGATCTGCATGCTCATCAACGGACCCCTAAGCCTGACCACGGCGACTTTCGTGCTTACGAATAACGCTCGACTTTCTCTGCACGCACAGCCAGAAAGTAGGCGTATTCCTACAATTGGCTCAAGTCTAGGGTAAAAAGGCTAGCCGGCAATGTGACTGGGTTGGCAGTCGCCCGTGGTCAGCGCCCTGGAACCGGGCGCTGGGATAAAAGTGTGACGGAATTGGTACAACGGTCAGCTTTTGTTGCTTAGGCGGGAACTTTCTACGTTTACGCTGAGGCTTTGGCCAAAAACGGCGCCAAGCGCTTGCCCATCTCATCGCCCAGCGCCTGCAGGCCGCTCATGGGGCGAATCATCACCTCGAAATCGACAATCTTGCCTTCGGCATTGAACTGCACCATGTCGATGCCCTTCAGCTGGCGGTCACCGACGGTGGCGCTGAACTCCAACACCACGCTTTGGCCATCGGCGCTGACCAATTGGCGGTGGTACTCGAAGTTTTCGAAAACCTGAATCACGGTGTTCAAAATCACGTTAACCATCTGCGCGCCTTCGTACGGCTTGTAGGCCATGGGCGAACGGAACACAGCCTTGGGATCGAGCAGCTCAGGCAAGGCCTTGAGGCTTTTGCTGGTGATCATCGAATGCCACTGTTCGAGGGTGGCGGTGACAGCGGGGTTGGTCGAGAGAGAGGAAATAGACATTGGCGATTCCTTATTATTGTTGTCGAAAACACCGTCATCCCCGCGCAGGCGGGGATCCAGAATTTTGTGGGAGACGGACATCGCTGCCCTCACCCCAGCCCTCTCCCGCACGCGGGAGAGGGGGCAGATCCAGGCGAATTAGAGACCTGCGGCCAGGCGCGAACCCTGGTTGATGGCACGCTTGGCATCCAATTCGGCGGCCACATCGGCACCACCAATCAAATGCACCAGTTGCCCAGCCGCTTCCAGCCCTTCCTGCAGCTCACGCAACGGATCCTGCCCAGCGCAGACAATGATGGTGTCGACCGGCAGCACCTGCGGCTCGCCTTCGCCAATGCGGATATGCAGGCCGGCGTCGTCAACGCTGAGGTACTCAACGCTGTTGAGCATCTGCACGTTCTTGTTCTTCAGGCCGGCGCGGTGGATCCAGCCGGTGGTTTTGCCCAGGCCGTCGCCCACTTTGGTTTTCTTGCGTTGCAGCAGGAACACCTGACGCGCCGGTGCATGCACTTCAGCCTTGATGCCGGCGATACCGCCACGGGCTTCCAGTGCCTTATCAATGCCCCACTCTTTCCAGAACGCATCGCGATCCTGGCTGGTGGCATCGCCCTGGTGAACGATAAATTCCGACACATCGAAACCAATGCCGCCGGCGCCGATCACGGCCACGGTCTGGCCAACCGGTTTGCGCTGCAAAATGGCGTCCAGGTAGGTGATCACTTTCGGGTTTTCGATGCCCGGAATGGCCGGGGTACGCGGAGCGATACCGGTGGCCAGAATGATTTCGTCGAAGCCACCTTTAACCAGATCATCCACGCTCACACGGGTGTTCAGTTGCAGGTCCACCCCGGTGGTTTGCAGCTTGCGGCCGAAGTAGCGAATGGTTTCGTAGAACTCTTCTTTGCCCGGCACGCGCTTGGCCACGTTGAACTGGCCGCCGATTTCGCTGGCCGAGTCGAACAGGGTCACGCTGTGGCCGCGCTCGGCGGCTACGGTGGCGGCGGACAAACCGGCAGGGCCGGCGCCGACCACGGCGATTTTCTTCACGGCGGCGGTCGGAATGTAGTTCAGCTCGGTTTCGTGGCAGGCGCGTGGGTTCACCAGGCAGCTGGTGAGCTTGCCGCCGAAGGTGTGGTCCAGGCAGGCCTGGTTGCAGCCGATGCAGGTATTGATTTCGTCGCTACGGCCTTCAGCGGCCTTGTTGACGAACTCGGGGTCGGCGAGGAACGGACGGGCCATCGACACCATGTCAGCGTCGCCGTCGGCCAGCACTTGTTCGGCCACTTCCGGGGTGTTGATGCGGTTGGTGGTGATCAGCGGAATGCTCACTTCGCCGCGCAGCTTGGCGGTGACCTTGGTGAACGCAGCACGCGGCACCTTGGTGGCGATGGTGGGGATACGCGCTTCGTGCCAGCCGATGCCGGTGTTGATGATGGTCGCGCCGGCTTTTTCGATGGCTTTGGCCAGGGTGACGATTTCGTCCCAGGTGCTGCCGCCTTCCACCAGGTCGAGCATCGACAGGCGATAAATAATGATGAAGTTCGGGCCTACGGCTTCACGCACGCGGCGCACGATTTCCACTGGCAGGCGCATGCGGTTTTCGTAGGTGCCACCCCAGCGGTCGGTGCGCTGATTGGTGTGGGCGGCGAGGAACTGGTTAATGAAGTAACCCTCGGAACCCATGATTTCCACGCCGTCGTACTCGGCGACTTGCGCCAAGGAAGAGCAGGTGACGAAATCGGCGATTTGTTTTTCGATGCCCTCTTCGTCCAGCTCATGCGGTTTGAACGGGTTGATCGGCGCCTGAATGGCGCTCGGGGCTACCGATTTCGGGCTGTAGGCATAACGGCCAGCGTGGAGAATCTGCATGCAGATCTTGCCGCCCGCTTCGTGCACAGCCTTGGTAACGATGCGATGGTTTTCAGCTTCTTCCGGGGTGGTCAACTTGGCCGCGCCGGCGTACACGCCGCCTTCCACGTTCGGGCCAATACCGCCGGTGACCATCAGGCCGACGCCGCCCAGGGCGCGCTCGGCGAAGTAGGCCGCCATGCGCTCGAAGCCGCCCGGCTTCTCTTCCAGCCCGGTGTGCATGGAGCCCATCAGGGTGCGGTTACGCAGGGTGGTAAAACCCAGGTCCAGCGGGGCCAACAGGTGCGGGAATTGAGCGGCGGTCATAGATAGCTCCACATCGAACGGTTAATGCACGGAATGCCAGCTGCCTCAACGTTCACCAGAACCGGGCAGCGGTCAGTTATGCAGCGAACGATAAAGAGCGCGCCCCTGCCCCTCAATGATCCAAAGTGACAACTTATTGATCCAATTGCGCAGTGCGACTTGGCAAGTGCCCAACGGCCCCCTACCCTTACGCCTTCACTCCGCACGCCCAAGACCATGCGCAGACTATTTCGCTACACCCTCGCCTCCACCGCCCTGATCGTGCTCGGCGCCTATGCGCTGTGGACCGACTTGCCCACCGACGCCCATTACCTGTCCGACCTGCGCAGCGAAGTGGTGCTCAACCAGGGCCTGCCCGGCGACAACGGCAACCTTCTAGGCATTCAGCCGGAGATGTTTTCCGGCGACTACCACACCGTGGAGCTGCTGCGCCTGAAGCTCGGCGCGTACCTGCACAAAGCCCGTGACGAAGGTTTGCTGAACGGCAAAACTGTCGCCGTGCTGCCCGAACATATCGGCACCTGGCTGGTGATCAGCGGCGAAAAAGCCGAGGTGTACCAGGCCGAGACCATCGACAACGCCATGGCCTGGCTCGCCGCCAGCAACCCGCTAAAACTGAGCCGCGCGTTGCTGGCGGCGAAAGGCGAAGACCGCCTGCAAGACGCCCTGCTGCGGATGAAAAGCGCCGCTATGGCCCGCGATTACCAGGCGGTGTTTGGCGGGCTGGCGAAAGACTTCGGTATTACCTTGGTGGCCGGCTCCATCGTGCTGCCCGATCCGCGGGTGGAAGCCGGCCAGTTAGTCGTTGGCGATGGCCCGCTCTACAACGTCAGCCTGGTGTTTGGCAGCGACGGCGCGCCGTTGGGCCAGCCGCAGCGCAAGGTGTATCCGATTCGCGATGAACAAACCTTTACCGCCGCCGCGCCGTCCAGCGATTTACGGGTGGTCGACACCCCGGCCGGACGTTTGGGCGTGCTGATCTGCGCAGACAGCTGGTACCCGGCCGGCTATGCCGAGCTGAGCA
Organism: Pseudomonas sp. CC11G; assembly: GCF_056174845.1. Lineage (NCBI taxonomy): Bacteria > Pseudomonadati > Pseudomonadota > Gammaproteobacteria > Pseudomonadales > Pseudomonadaceae > Pseudomonas > Pseudomonas sp. CC11G. The sequence goes on along the minus strand of NZ_JBWBZC010000005.1, from coordinate 178,246 downwards.
AACAGAACGTGAAGCTGCTCGCTGTGCCGGCTTTTTTGACCGGCAATGGCAACTGGTCGAAACCCTGGGGCGGCTATAACGGCGCGCCCACACCCAGCGACGTCGCCCTGCAACCGGGTTCCGTCACTGAAGGCCAGGCCTGGCAACAACTGGCCATGGCCAACCGGCTGGGCAGCAGCGGTGCGCAGCCGGTATGACGGTGTTTATGCGTGGCCAGTTGTGGAACCTGGGCAGCGATGGCCAGAGCCTGCTGGCCAATGGGCAGGATGTGACCCTGGTGAACGAACGCGGCGGCCATGGTGGCCGGCTGCTGAATATCTGGCTGTAACCGATGAAACCGGTGCGGGTACGGCTCGGGGATCTGTCGGTGGGCTTTGTTCATGGCCTGGCCGACGCCGTGCGCGCGGCCGGGCAAGATCCCCTGCCCCTGCTGGAACAATATGGTCTGGACGGCGCGCGGTTGGCCGAGCCCCGTGCGCGGCTGTCCATCCCCCGTTATATGCGCCTGGGCCATGCCGCCATTCAACTGACCGACCAGCCCGGCCTGGGCCTGAGCATGGGCGTGCATACGCGCTTGAGTCAGGTCGGCCTGGCCGGTGTGACGGCAGCGCAGGCGCCTACGGTGCGCGAGGCGGCGCGGGCGCTGATCCGTTTTGAACCGTTGTATGCCTACAACTACCGCGGCCAATCGAGCTTCCACGAAGACGCCCGTGGCGCCTGGCTGCGTTTCTACTCCATCAGCCCGTACAACACGTACAACCGCTTTGTGGTCGACTCGGTGCTGGCCGGCTGGGCCGCGCAACTCGCCGCCCTGGCCGGGCAACCGGTGCCGGTGGAAAAGGTGGATATCGAGTTCCCCGCCACCGGTTACGCCGAGCACTACGGCGCGTTATTTGGTTGCCCGGTGGAGTTTGCCTGCGAGACCAATCAGCTGCGTCTTAACCAGGCAAGCCTGGCTCTGCGCAACCCCGAGCACTGCCCGAGCACCTGGCGGCATCTGCTGGAAATCTGCGAGCGCGAGCTGGAGCAACTGACCCGCACCCGCAGCCTGCGCGAGCGCATCAGCCAGTTACTTGGCCCGCTGTTGAATGGCCGCGAGCCGGACCTTGAAGAAGTGGCCGCGCGCCTGCAACTGCCAACCTGGACGTGCGGCGCAAGCTCACCGAAGAAGGCACGCAATACCGCGCCATCCTCAACGACACCCGCCGCGACCTGGCCATGGCGTATATCCGCGATACCGAGTTGGCGTTTGGCGAGATTGCTTACCTGTTGGGGTTTGCCTCGGCCGAAGCGTTTCAGCGCGCGTTCAAGCGCTGGAGCGGGCAAACGCCCGGCGAGTTCAGAAAGGCGCAGCGTAAAGCGGGCTGATGCGTTTAAAGGCGGCCGGCCAGACCAAATTTCTTCTTCAAGACCCATTCCAGAACGCCCTGCGGCACCAGCGCTGCCAGCAGCGGCAAGGCGCGCCCACCATTGCCCAGGCGCAATAAACGCGGGGGGTTGGTTTGTTGCACGGCGGCGAGAATGTCCCGTGCGACATCGGTGGCGGGCGTCGGGTTGTCTTGCGAGGCGCGCGCCCGGGCGCGTATCCCTTCGCGGATTGGCCACCAAGGCGATTCCTCTGCAATCAACTGCTCCGCTTCGCGCGTGGCATTGGCGCCAAAACTCGAGGCAATCGCCCCCGGCTGCACTTCCAATACGCGAATACCAAACGGCGCCAACTCCATGCGCAGGCCGTTGCTCAGTGCATGCACAGCGGCCTTCGAGGCGCAGTAGGCGGCGGCAAACGGCGTGACCAATACGCCGGAAACGCTGCCGATATTCACCACCACACCTTGGCTGCGGCGCAGCAGGGGAAACAGCGCGCCAGTGACGTCGAGCAGGGCAAACACGTTGGTGTCGAACTGCCGTTGCAGCGCATCGCGGCCGCCGTCGAGCAACGGGCCCATGGCGCCGTAACCGGCGTTGTTGATGAGCACATCCAGCCCGCCGATTTCGGCCGTTAATTGCGCAGCCAATTGCGCGACGGCGGTGGTGTCGTTCACGTCCAGCGCTACGGCGTTAAAACCGGCGGCAGACAGGGCTGCCAGATCATCGGGTTTGCGCGCCGTGGCCCACACGCGGTAACCGGCGGCCTGGAAGGCGTCGGCGAGTGCGCGGCCAATGCCGCTGGAGCAGCCGGTGATCAAAACGGTTTGGACATGGGACTTCCTTAGTGGCGTGGCCGAACGGCGATGCGTAATCGTAAGGGAGTTTGTGGGTGTTATTGCGGAATTTTTTATCGACCTATCTATGTCGGGTTATTACCACTTACAAACAATATATTTGCTGACAAACAAAAGGGACTTTTTAAGTATAAGAAAAGTACCTCTACCGCATCAAAAACATGCCGACCTAGTTTTAAACCCAATACTTCCCGCCCCAACCACTTTCGATACATCGCCTGCCCAGCCTCTCCCGGAGGCCCGTCTTGGTAGCGGCTGATAATCAAAAGTGTCTGTAGGGGGATTCTTACAAAGCCACTGACATTTCCTCACCACGCTTGTAAGCCTTCCCTAACTTTATTTCTTTTGCGCAGGGTTAATTTATTAACCGAAGTCGTCTCCGTTGTTGTTTTTAGTTTGTTGGCCGTCGCTCTCTGAGGACTCTCTAGCTCCTGCAGTTATTACGGCCAATAAGATACTTGAGGATTTATCATGGCTAACAATTGCTCACTCAGAACCAGCAGCGGCAGACGCGCCAGTTTTCGGGCCCGCCGAAATCCGCTGGCACTCGCGATAGCGCTGATCGTCGCGCCTACCTTCGCAGTCGCAGACTGCATCTGGGATAGTCAAACATTGACGACTACTTGCGACGCTACCGGGCAAAATCCATGGACAACAATCCTTGGAGACGGCCCTACTACCTCCGGACTTACATTGAACGTATTATCAGGAAGCCACATCTTGAACAGTGTTGGTCCGGCAATAAGTTATGGCGATAACAACGTGATAGTTCTCCATGCCGATTCAACCGTGCAGAGCGATATTACTAAAAATGGCCGGTCCGGCACATGGAATACCGGCCCAAACACGATTGAATTTGGTTCGAATAACACACTGAAAATTGCAGCCGGCGCGAGAGTTTTGGCGACCGGCCTGGCCGGTGAAGCGATCAATGCAATGGGTTCGGACAACACTGTTATTAATCGTGGCCTTATTAGGGCTAACAAAGGCGCAGCCATATGGTTCGACGCCAACTCGAGAAATAACACAATCGACAACTATGGAAACATTGAAACCGGTAGCGGCTCGTCGGCTAACGTAATTGGCAGCTCAAGTAACAACTCCGTGAACTTCATTAACCGTACGGGCGGGAGCCTTCTGGGCAGCTTATATTTGGCGGGCGGGGATGACCTGCTCACCTTGGAAGCCGGTTCCATTATCACCGGAAACTTCGACGGTGGTGGCGGTTCGAACACCCTCACGCTTGGCGGGGCCGCTGGCTCCAGCGACGTACTTAACGGCAACATCAAAAATTTTTCGACCTTGGATAAAACCGGTGCTGGCCGCTGGACCTTGAACGGTCTGGTGGGCAACTCCAGTGGTGCTGCCCTGCTGGTCGAAATCATGGACGGCACCCTCGCGCTTACTGACGACAACACCTCATTTCACGGCTCTGTAACCATCTCGCCAACAGGCACGCTGGAGGCACGTGCACAGAGCCTCCCGCTGTGGCTGAAAGACAACCAGGGGCTGGTGCGTTTTGCGCAAACCGACAACGGCAACTACACCGGTATCATCGAGGGCGTGGGCGGTGTTGAAAAAACCCAGGCCGGGGCACTGACGCTTTCCGGGGCCAATACTTACTCGGGCGGCACCACCATCAAAGAAGGCGTGCTCTCCACTGCCTCCGATGCCGCACTGGGCGCCGCAGCGAGCTACCTGAAGCTTGACGGCGGCTCCTTCAATTTCGCTAACAGCTTTACCCTCGACGCCAGTCGGGACGTATCCGTGACCGGCAACAACGGTGCGTTTGATACGGGTAGCGGTGTGACCGGCACTGTCGGGCAAACCATCAGCGGCCTCGGCCAGCTGAGCAAAACCGGTACCGGCGCACTGCTGCTCAGCGGTAACAACACCTACCGCGGGGCCACACGCGTCCAAGCCGGCACCTTGTACGTAAATGGCGACCAATCGGCCGCAACCGGCGCAACCGACGTTGCCAGCGGCGCCACCTTGGGCGGTACCGGCACGCTGGGCGGCTCGGTGAGCCTGGTGGACGGCGCGACCTTGTCGCCCGGTATGGCCGGTGCAAAGCCTGGGACGCTGACAATCAACGGTGATTTGGGCCTGAGCGCAGGCACCAACCTTGACTACCGCTTGGGTGAGGGGGTGTGGCAGGTGGTTTGCTGAATGACCTGGTGAATATCAACGGCGATCTGGTGCTCGACGGCTTGCTCAACGCTTCCGTAACCCCTGGCGGCACCTACGATCCTGGTCTTTACCGGTTGATGAACTACACCGGCACCCTGACCAACAATGGCCTCGCGCTGGGCGTAATGCCCGCGGGTACCAATTACGTGCAAACCTCGGTTGCCAACCAGGTAAACCTGATTAACAACGCTGACCTCAGCCTGCGCTTTTGGGATAGCCCGAATGGCGCTAAAAACGATGGCGTCATTACTGGCGGCACCGGCATCTGGCAGAGCTTTGCAGGTAACGACGACTGGACCAATGAAGACGGCGCCGCCAACGCGCCGTTCGCTGACCGAGAGTTTGCCGTGTTCACCGGCGCTGCGGGCACCGTGACGGTAGACCCGAGTCTGGGCGATGTCGCCGTATCGGGTATGCAGTTCGCCGTGGATGGTTACAAGGTTCAAGGCGGGCCGATCACCCTGGCTGGCAGCGCCAGCAACCCGGCTTATACAACTATCCGCGTAGGGGATGGCACCGCCGATGGCGAGGGCTACACCACCACCATCGATAGCGAACTGACAGGGACATCCGGCCTGGCTAAAAAAGATGCCGGCACCCTGTTGCTCAATGGCACCAACACCTATACCGGCGGCACGTTGATCGCCGGCGGCACCGTACAAGTACGTGAAGACGCCAACCTTGGCGCCGCAGCCGGCGCATTGACGTTCGATGGCGGCGTCCTGAGCAATAGTGCCGATCTGACCACTGACCGCTCCGTTACCTTGAACGCGGGTGGCGGCGCATTAGCCCCATGACCGGCACCACCTTGACCCTCACCCATGATATCGACGGCAGCGGGGCCCTCTCCCTGATCGGCCAGGGCGATACCGTGCTCACCGGCAACGCCGCCCACACCGGCGGCACCACGATCACTAGCGGCAGCTTGCACATCGGCAACGGTGGGACCACCGGCAGCCTGATCGGTGATGTACTCAACGATGGCGAAGTGTTCTTCGACCGCTCCGACGCGTTGACCTTTGCCGGCGTCATTTCCGGCAAAGGCAGTGTTGAGCAGAGCGGCACCGGCATGACGTCACTGACCGCAGAAAACACCTACACCGGCGGCACCACCATCAGTGCTGGCACCCTGCAACTCGGCGACGGTGGCACCTCGGGTAGTCTGGTAGGCGATGTATTCAACAATGCACAACTGGCGTTCAACCGCGCTGACGAGCTGACCCTCAATGGCGTGATCTCCGGCACCGGTTCGCTGGCGCAACGGGGCACCGGTGCTACCCGCTTGTTCGGCGCCAATACCTACTCCGGCCCGACCACCATCAACGCTGGCAGCCTGTATATCAACGGCGATCAGTCCGCTGCCAAAGGGCTGACCACCGTCAACAATGGCGGCACACTGGGTGGCACAGGCACCATCGGCGGCTCGGTTCAGGTAGCCGATGGCGGCACTTTCGCCCCAGGCGACAACAACCCCCGTCCGGGCACATTGACGATCAATGGCGATGTGACCTTGAGCTCCGGCGCTTTCCTCGACTTCAGCCTGGGTCAAGCCGGTGTACCTGGCGGCCCCCTCAATGATCTGGCGCAAATCAACGGCGACCTGACCCTGGACGGCACGTTAAACGTACAGACTTCACCGGGTGGCGTGTTCGCTCCCGGGCTCTACCGCCTGATGAACTACACCGGCGCGCTGACCGACAACGGTCTGGCTATCGGCACTATTCCGTCATCGGGTTACTTCGTGCAGACCAGTGTCTCCAATCAGGTCAACCTGCTGAATACCGCAGGCATGACCCTGGAGATCTGGGATGGCCAAGCCGGCGGCAAAAACGACGACGTAATCAGTGGCGGCGATGGCATCTGGCAAGCGGTTACCGGGAACGACAACTGGACCACCCGAATGGCGATATCAACGCAGCATTCACACCCCGTGGTTTCGCGCTGTTTATGGCGGCGCCAGGTACCGTGTCGGTCGATAACTCCCTGGGCGACGTAACGGTGGCGGGCATGCAGTTCGCCAGCGATGGCTATCGCATCAAAGGCGATGCCATCACGCTGGCCGGCAGCGTGGCTGATCCAACGCGTTCGATTCTGCGCGTCGGCGACGGCACCTCAGTGGGCGCCAATTACAAAGCCACCATCGATAGCGTTCTGGCGGGGGACTCTACCCTGGTCAAAATGGACGGCGGCACCCTGGCGCTCACTGGCACCAACACCTACACCGGTGGCACCTCCATTGAAGGCGGCACCTTGCAAATCAGCCGTGACGAAAACCTCGGCGATGCGGCCGGCGCGTTGGCGTTCGATGGCGGCGTATTGCACACCACCGCCGACCTGAGCACCGATCGAGCAATTACCCTCAATGCCGGCGGCGGCACCCTGGTAACGGACGCCGACACCCTGTTGACCCTCAACGACGGCATCGACGGCACCGGCTCGCTGACCCACAACGGTAAAGGCACCACTGTGCTCAACGGCGTAAACACCTACACCGGCACCACCACCATCGAGCAGGGCACCTTTATTGTTGGCGATGCCACCCATACCGGCGCGGCGCTCGCTGGCGGTGCTGAAACCATCGTTGCCCAAGGCGCCACACTGGGCGGTTACGGCTCTATCAACGGTACGGTCACCAACCGCGGCACCTTCGCCATCGCCGATGCACTGCCGGGTCTGGCGGGTGGTCCGATCGGCAGCTTCTCCGTGAACGGTTTGCTGGATAACAGCGGTACGGTCGCTTTGGGCGGTGCCTCCGCAGGCAATACCCTGAAGGTACACAGCTATACCGGGCACAACGGCTTGCTGAGCATCAACACCGTGCTGGGCGGCAATGACTCGGTAACCGACCGCCTGATCATTGATGGGGGCCAGGCCACCGGCACGTCCCGTATGCAGGTGAACAACGTCGGCGGTCTGGGTGGGTTGACCGAAGGCAGCGGCATTCAAGTGATCTCCGCGATCAATGGCGGGACCACCTCTAAAGATGCGTTTACCCTGGGCAACCGCGTGGTAGCTGGTCCGTACGAATACCGTCTGTTCCGAGGTGCTGTAGATGGTAGCGCGGAGGACGACTGGTTCCTGCGCTCCCGCGACCCTAAAGCGATTGGACAGGACGGTTGGGTCGATAAACCCGAATACCGCCGCGAAGTGTCCGACTACACCGCGCTGTCTTCGATGATGCTGCAGTACGGTCGTCAGACCCTCGGTACCGTGGACGAGCGCGGCGGCCAAACCGTCGACGGCAACGTACAGAGCAATTCGCAAGATCGTAGTTGGGTGCGCACCTTTGGCCAGAACAGCCAGTGGAATGCCAAACGTGGCGGTATCGAAAATGAAGGTCCGTCGTTCGACCTTAACGTAGGTGGCGTTCAAGCCGGCGTAGAGCTGCTGCGCACTGAACAGGCCGATGGTTCCAGCGACCGCGCCGGCGTGTTCGGCGTGGCTGGGCAAGGCAACGGTTCGGTCGAGCATTACGACGGCAACAGTGCCGGCAGCAACAGCTTCAAGGCGGTCTCGCTGGGCGGCTACTGGACGCACCACTTCGCTAACGACGCCTATCTGGATGGCGTGGTTCAGAGCACCTGGTTCTACGACGTTGAATCGGGCACCAAGGAAGTGGGCAAACTGAAAACCAAAGCCACCGGTGTGGCGGCGTCCCTGGAAGCAGGCAAATCGTACAAGCTCGCCAACAAATGGGCCGTTGAGCCACAAGCGCAAATCGTGGCCCAAGGCATCAAAGTAGACGACGGCCGTGACCAGGCTGCCAAGGTTGATTTCGGCACCGCCAAATCGTTTGCCGGTCGCGTAGGCGTCAAGGTCAGCAAGGACGTAACCCTGGATGGCGGCCGCACCTTGTCGGCCTGGGTTCGCCCAAGCGTATGGCATGAGATCAACGCCAATCCTCGGACCTCTGTATCGTCGGCCGACGGTGACGTGGCTTTCCACTCTGACCAACGCGGCACCTGGACCGACGTGACCGCCGGCTTCAATGCCCCGGTCTCGAAGAACACCGCAGTCTTCGCCACCGTTGGCTATCAGAAGGCCGTGGACAGCGGCATCGCTGGCACCACCGGCAGCGTGGGCATCCGCGTGAACTTCTAACCTGGCAGTCAGTAAAAAGCCCCGCATGGGCGGGGCTTTCAGGACAGAACCATAAACCTACGAAATAAGCGGATGAGTCGGGCCGCTGTCTTTGATCACCACCGGCTCAGCGTCCGGTTTGCCATCCGGCTTGGCCAGCAAGCTGTACACGCACGGCAGCACAAACAAGGTGAACAACGTACCCACCGACATACCGGTGGCAATCACCAACCCGATGTCAAAGCGGCTGACCGCGCCGGCACCGGTGGCGAGAATCAGCGGCACCATACCGAACACCATGGCCGCGGTGGTCATCAGTACCGGGCGCAGACGAATCGCCGCCGCTTCTTCAATCGCCGCACGACGGGACAGGCCCTGCTCGCGACGCAACTGGTTGGCGAATTCGACGATCAGGATGCCGTGCTTGGTAATCAAACCAATCAACGTCACCAAGCCCACCTGGGTGTAGATGTTCATGCTGGAGAAGCCGAGGAACAACGGAATCAACGCCCCGCAGATCGACAACGGTACCGTCACCATGATCACCAGCGGGTCGCGGAAGCTTTCGAACTGCGCCGCCAGCACCAGGAAGATCAACGCCAGGGCCAGGGCGAACGTCACGTACAGCGCGCTGCCTTCCTGCACGTATTGCCGCGATGCGCCGGCGTAGTCGAAGGCGAAGCCACGCGGGGCTTCTTGTTCGGCAATGGTGCGCACCGTTTCAATGGCTTCGCCCATGCTGACAATCGGGAAGCCCTGGATAATCGCCGAGTTAAGCTGCTGGAACTGGTTGAGCTGCGTCGGGCGCGCGCTGTCGTGCACCTTGATCAGGGTGGCCAGCGGCACCATCTCGCTGCGGTTGTTTTTCACGTAGTAGTTGCTGAGCCAGTTGGGGTTGTCGCGGTAAGCGCGCTCCACCTGGGCAATCACCTTGTAGCTGCGCCCGTCGATGGTGAAGCGGTTGATCTCGCCCTCCCCCAGCAACGTCGACAAGGTACCGCCAAGGTCTTCCATGTTCACGCCCATCTGCGCGGCTTTGGCGCGGTCGATATCGACGACGATTTCCGGCTTGTCGAACGCCAGGTCCACATCGACAAAAGCGAACTTGCCTGAGGCTTCCACACGCTTTTTGATGCGCTCGGTAACCTGCAGCAGCGACTCGTAGTCGTTCGGCGTGTTGATCACAAACTGGAACGGCAAGCCCTCACCCGTACCCGGCAACGACGGCAAGTTGAAGCCGAAAATCTGCAGTCCGGGAATTTCCCCCAGCTTGCTTTGCACGTCGTGCAACAACTCCATCTGCGTGCGGCTGCGCTCGTCCCACGGCTTTAACAGAAAGCCGCCGATACCCGCCTGCACACCGTTGTAGCCGTTGATCTGGAACGAGGAGTAGTACTCGGGGAACTCCTTGAAGATCTTCACGAACTGCTGCGTGTAGGCGTTCAGGTAGTTCAGGTTGGTTGGCTGCGGCGCGCTGGCCATCATGAACACGATGCCCTGGTCCTCATCCGGCGCCAGTTCGTTCTTGGTCATTTTCAGCAGGATCGGTATCAGGCACAGCACCAGGATGGCAAACACCACGACCACCGGCCGGGTGTTCAAGGTGCCGTGCAGCATGCGCTGGTAGCGGACCTTGAGGCTGTCGAAAATCGAATCCAGCTTGTGCGCCAGCCCCGTGGGGTTTTCTTCGTGGCGCAGCAGTTTGGAGCACATCATCGGCGACAGGGTCAGCGCCACGATGCCGGAAATGATCACCGCGCCCGCCAGGGTCAACGCGAACTCTTTGAACAACGCCCCGGTCAGGCCTTCGAGAAAGCCGATGGGCGCGTACACGGCGGCCAGGGTGATGGTCATGGAAATCACCGGCACGGCAATTTCGCGAGCGCCATCGATGGCAGCGTCATATGGCGTTTTACCTTGCTCGATATGGCGGTGAATGTTCTCCACCACCACGATGGCATCGTCCACCACCAGGCCGATGGCAAGCACCATGGCCAGCAGGGTCAGCAAGTTGATCGAGTAACCCATCAGGTGCATGAAGAACATCACGCCGATCATCGACAGCGGAATGGTGATCACCGGGATCAACACCGACCGCAAGGCGCCGAGGAACAGGAATACCACCACGATCACGATCAGCACCGCTTCGAACAGGGTTTTCACCACCTCGTCGATGGACGCCTGAATGAACTGCGTAGCGTCGTAGGCGATGGACACTTTCAGGTTCGGCGGCAGCTGCGCTTCCAGGTCCGGCATGGCGGCGCGCACGTGTTTGATCACCTCCAGCGGGTTGGCGCTGGGGGTGGCCTTGATGCCGATATACACCGAGGGAATGCCATCGAACGAGCTGATGGAGTTGTAGTTCTCTGCGCCCATTTCCACCCGGGCGATATCGCCAAGCAGAACCCGGCTGTCGCCCTGGGTTTTCACCGGAATGGCGGCAAACGCTTCGGCCGATTTCAGGTCGGTGCTGGCGTTTACGCTGGTCACCACATACTCGCCCTTCGTCTCGCCCGCGGCGGAGAGGAAGTTGTTTTTGCGCACCGCGTCGTTCACGTCCTGGGCAGTGATGCCGTAGGCCGCGAGTTTCACCGGGTCCAGCCAGATGCGCATGGCGAACACCTGATTACCGAGAATCTCCGCTTCGGCCATGCCCGGCAGCGTGGCGAGCTTGGGCTGGATAACGCGTGAGAGGTAGTCGGTGATCTGCGGGTTGCTCAGCTCATCGCTGTAGAAACTCACGTACATCAGCGCCGAGGAATCCGCCGCTTCCTTGCTCAACACCGGATCTTCGGCGTTTTGCGGCAGCTGGTTTTTCACCTCGTTGGCCTTGGCCAGCAGCTCGGTGAACAGGCGGTCGCTGTCTGAGCCGATACGCGCGTAAATCGAGATCACCGAGTAGTTCTGGCGGCTCACCGACGTCATGTAGTCGATGCCTTCGGCACTCGCCAAACTTTGCTGCAGCGGCTGGGTGATATAGCCCTGAATGGTTTCAGCGTTGGCCCCGGGGTACGAGGTGGTCACCTGGATCAGGGCGTTTTCCATCTGCGGGTATTGGCGGATGGTCAGTTTGCTGAACGCCTGGAAGCCCAGGAGGATGATCAGCAGGCTGACCACGGTGGCCAACACCGGGCGACGGATGAACGGGTCTGTAAAAGCCATGAAGTACTTCCTGTGCGCGCGGCGGCCGGTTAGTTGGCAGCCGGGCTGTTCATGAGGGCGTCATCGGTAACCACGGCCACGTGGGAGCCGTTGTCCAGCTTGAGTTGGCCGGCCGTCACCACGTTCTCACCGGCTTTCAGGCCTTTGAGCACGATCACCTTGCCATCGCGGCGCTCGCCGGTTTCCACAAAGCGGCGCTCGACCACCAGCACGGGTTGGCCCTTGTCGTCTTTTTCCTCGACGCCCTTCTCGTCCTTCTTGTTGCCGATCACGTACACCGAGTTGCCGTACAGCGTGTAAGTCAGTGCCGTTTCCGGCACCACCACGCGAGCATCTTCGCTAGGCAGCAGCACTTCCAGGTTGGCGAACATGCCCGGCAGCAGCTTGCTTTCCGGGTTGCTCAGAATGGCGCGCACTTGCACGTTGCGCGTGCTGTCTTCCACTTTCGGGTTGATGGCGTTGATTTCGCCTTCGAAGCTCTGGTTCGGGAACGCCGCTACCGAGAAGCGCACGCGCTGGCCGAGCTTGAGTTGCGGTACCGATTGTTCCGGCAGGAAGAAATCGACATACAGGCTGCTGACATCCTGCAACGTGGCAATGATGGTGCCGCTGGACACGAAGTCGCCGACATCTACCTGACGAATACCAATGGTGCCGGCAAACGGCGCGAGGATGCGCTTCTTGGCCATGATGGCTTTGAGCTGCGCTACGCGGGTGTTGGCCTTAAGCAACTCGGCGGCCAGGCGGTCGTATTCGCTTTTGGACAATGCTTGGCGAGTCAGCAGGCTGCGCGCACGGTCGAACTCGACCTGAGCCAGGTCACGCTCGGCTTGCGAGGTAGCCAGCGTGGCGGATTCCACATCGCTGTCGAGCTGAATGATCGGCTGATGCAGGCTGACTTTCTCGCCGGAGCGGAACAGCACGTCCTGCACGGTGCCGCTGGATTCCACGGTGAGATCGATGCCCTGCAGGGCCTTGAGAGTGCCGATGGCGGGCAGACGGTTCTGCCACTGCACCTGCTCGCTGTTGGCGGCAGACACACTGATGGCGGGCTTCGGCGCGCTGAATTGGGCGATTTGCTTGGTGAAGGATTGGTATTTCAGACCAGCCAGTGCTGCAACAACGAGCACGACTACACCGATCATGAAGAGCATACGGCGGAGCAACATATTCCGGTTCCTTGGCAGGGAAAATGGGCCTGTGGAATAGGCAAGGCGCGTACCTTAGTCCCACTGCTGCCGCCAAGTCAAAAGCCTGGGTTTGCAAATGATTGCGGGAAAGTGACAGTTGCTTTTCAGCGATAAGCGCACGGGACAGCGCCTTGGCAGACACAGCGGTGCGCACCGCGTAAGGCAGTAGGTGATCGTGCGGGAGGGGGTTTGCCGTGGCAGCGGGCTGACGGGTCGTTAAAGCTCGGTGGCGTCTTCGACCAACTCCGCCGGCTCTTCTTGCTCGCCTGCGCGGTATTCGAGAAGTTCTTCCTGGTATTCGTCCATGTGTAAGTGCTCGCTCATCTGCTTGTCGTGTGGTCTGGAAACGAGCCTAGCGTTCCCAGATGACTAACAGATGAACGAGCCAACCCAGCCGAACTTTACTTGCTGTTTTGGCTGTAGCTCTGCATCAGGTTGGCGTAGGCCGGCAGGTGGCCGCCGAGAATGGCGCCGAAGCCTTCGATATCGTTGCGCCAATCGCGCTGCAACTCGCAGCCCACGGCGAACCAGTTCATCAGTTGCGCACCGGCTTCAACCATGCGGCTAAGGGCCGATTCACGCACCAGCGGATTGAACGTACCGGAGGCATCGGTCACCACGAACACGTCGAACCCCTCCTCCAGTGCGGCCAGCGTCGGGAATGCCACGCATACGTCGGTCACCACGCCAGCAATGATGATTTGCTTACGACCCGTTGCCTTCACGGCCGCAACGAAATCGGGGTTGTCCCACGCGTTGATTTGCCCTGGGCGCGCGATATACGGCGCATCCGGGAACTTGGCTTTCAGCTCCGGCACCATCGGGCCGTTCGGGCCGTTTTCGAAGCTGGTGGTGAGAATGGTCGGCAGTTTGAAGAACGCGGCGATATCGGCCAGGGCCAACACGTTGTTCTTGAACTCGTCGGGGGTGAAGTCGCGGACCAGGGAGATCAGGCCGGCCTGGTGGTCGACCAGCAGAACCACGGCGTTGTCTTTGTCCAAGCGGTTGTATTTCTTGCTCATGATGACTCCTTGAAATGCCAGGCCCGAATTCGGGCCTGGGGGCTAAAAACCGAATTCAGAAGGCAAAGCAGGAACAGCCAAAGGCGCCCCAGAAACCCTGGAAGTCGCTGACCGGCGCCGACGACAAGCGCGCCTTTTCATGGCTGTGGGCATGCACGCCGCACGGCCCTGCACACTGGTGCACGGCGGCGGCCAATGCGGTTTGCTGGCGCCAGTGGCCGGGCACTTTCACGACCGGCGACCAGTCTGGCGTTACCGGCAGCGCTGGCGGGGCCAGTTTGTCGAAGTCGCCGGTGCCGTAGACGACCTTGCCGTCGACCACGGTGAGCACCGACTCAATCCACTTGATGGCTTCTTCTTCCACGCTGAAGAAATCCGCCGACAACGCGACCAGGTCGGCGAGCTGGCCAACCTTGAGCTGGCCCTTCTTGCCCTGCTCGCTGGAAAACCAGGCGCTGCCGTGGGTGTACAACTGCAGCGCGGTTTCCCGCGGCAAGCCTTCGGGGTACAGCGCCAGGCCGCCCACGGTTTTGCCGCTCACCATCCAGTACAGCGAGGTCCACGGGTTGTAGCTCGACACCCGCGTGGCATCGGTGCCCGCCCCTACCGGCACGCCTTCGCTGAGCATGCGTTTGATCGGCGGCGTGGCCTCGGCGGCCTTCTTGCCGTAGCGGTCAACGAAGTACTCGCCCTGGAACGCCATGCGGTCCTGCACGGCAATACCGCCGCCGAGGGCGCGAACGCGTTCGATGTTTTTCGGCGTGATGGTTTCGCAGTGGTCAAAGAACCAATGCAGGCCGTTGAACGGAATGTCGCGGTTAACCTTTTCGAACACATCGAGCATGCGCGAAATGGATTCGTCGTACGTGGCGTGCAAACGGAACGGCCAGCGGTGCTCCACCAGGTGGCGCACCACCGGCTCCAGCTCTTCTTCCATGGTTTGCGGCAGATCCGGGCGCGGCTCCAGGAAGTCTTCGAAGTCGGCCGCCGAGAACACCAGCATTTCGCCGGCGCCGTTGTGGCGGAAGAAGTCGTTGCCGTCGCCCGGTTTGATCTGGGTGGTCCAGGCTTTGAAGTCGGCCAGCTCTTCCTTGGGTTTCTGGGTAAACAGGTTGTAGGCGATGCGCACGGTGAGCTGGTTATTGGCGGCCAGCTCACGCACCACTTGGTAGTCATCCGGGAACGCTTGATAACCGCCGCCGGCATCGATGGCACTGGTCACGCCCAGGCGATTGAGCTCGCGCATAAATTGGCGGGTGGAGTTCACCTGGTATTCCAGCGGCAGCTTCGGCCCCTTGGCCAGGGTGGAATACAGAATCATCGCGTTGGGGCGCGCCACCAGCATGCCGGTGGGTTCGCCATTGGCGTCTTTGACGATCTCACCGCCCGGCGGGTTGGGCGTGTCGCGGGTATAGCCGACCACCTTGAGCGCGGCGCGGTTCAGCAGTGCGCGGTCGTAAAGGTGCAGCACAAATACCGGGGTATCGGGCGCGGCCTTGTTCAGCTCGTCGATGGTGGGCAGGCGCTTTTCGGCAAACTGGAATTCGTTCCAGCCGCCCACCACGCGCACCCATTGCGGCGCGGGGGTTCGGTCGGCCTGGTCCTTGAGCATACGCAGCGCATCGACCAGCGACGGCACACCTTCCCAGCGCAGTTCCAGGTTGTAGTTGAGGCCACCGCGGATCAGGTGCAGGTGCGAGTCGTTGAGGCCGGGAATGACGGTGCGCTTTTGCAGGTCGACCACTTGCGTGGCGCTGCCGCGCAAGGCCATGGCTTCGGCGTCGCTGCCCACGGCAATGAACTTGCCGTCTTTGATGGCCACGGCGGTGGCGGTGGGGTTTTCCCGGTCGACGGTGTGCAGACGGCCATTGAAGAGGATCAGATCGGCGTTCATCGGTGCTCCAGATGAGGTGGCGTAAGCGGAAAAAGGCAGGGCAGACCACAGCGCGCCCGCCGCGCCCAGCACGGAGCTGGCAGCAAGAAAGTGGCGGCGGCCGGCGGCCTTGGGATCGGTGTCATCGGTCATGGGCAGACCTCAGGCTTTGTTGAGCCACGGCGCGAACAGGCGCGTTACCCGCGGCATAAAGACGTACACCACCAACAGCACAATGCTCAGGGTGATCAGCACACTGCTGGCCAGGTAACCCGATAAAAATGGCAATTGTGCGAACAGCGGTTTCCACAGCAACGGCACGCCCATGCTCAGCGGCAAAATCACCAGAAAAGTGACGCAGGCCTGCTTCCAGCGCGGCGGTGGCTTGCTCGTGGTGTTTTCGGTGGGGGTAAACCAGAACTCGCGGTCGGCGTTGATTTCGGTCTGGTCGCCGTCGGCCAACAGCGGCTGCGCCTCCGCCACCAGGCGGTGACGGTCGTCGGAATCGAGCCAGGCTTGCAGCAAGTCGGTGGAGGTAAAACGCAGCACGCAGGTAAAGAGGGTCAGGCCGCCGCTATGCCCGCGCATCACATCGATGCCCAGATGCCCGGGCCAACTGCGCGCCGTGGCAATCGTGCGGCGCAGCCATTCTTCATAGGCCGCATCCTGGCCGGCTTTTACCCGGTGGCGGACCAAAAGGGTCACCACCTCATCGAACAATTCCACACTCGTCATGGTGCGACGTTCCCTTTGCAAGTAAATGACAGGCCGTCACTGAAGATAGACCACCGCTGGCAAACGCCGAGAAAGCGCGATGCGCCCCGGGCCGCCGATCAGCACGGTGCTGAACACCAGCGCCAGCAGCCAGGCGAATTGGCCCTCGGCCAGGCTCCATTCGGGGTGCACAAACACCACGGCCACCAGCAGCACGGCGAGAATCGGCAGGCAGGCCAGGCGCGTGAAAATGCCGAGGATGATCGGCAGCGGGCACAGCACCTCGGCGAAGATCGCCAGGCTCAGCGTGAGCTTGGCGCCCAGGTGCCAGGGGTCTTCGATCAGGCTTAGTTGTTCAGTGAAATGCAGGAGTTTGGGCAGGCCATGGACCTGCAGCAGCAACAGCGAGCCGGCCACGCGCAGCCACAACAACGCCCAGTCGCTGGCGGTGAAGGGAGTACGAATTTCAGGCGTAGCCATGGGGCGCTCACTAGCAGGTACGGAGAGCCTGATAGTGGGAGATGGGGATAGGAATAACTTGTATCGCTGTGCTGGATTTGTGGCGGGGGTGTTTCAGGGCAATTGAAGGCAATGTAGGTTGGGTTGAGCAAAGCGAAGCCCAACGGTACGCAAAGAACCACTCCTAACCTGCAACCAATCAGGACGGTAGGAATGAAAACCGCGCGGGCCAGGCCTAGCGGCCTGCCCAGATGGTGCACCCATCTTTTGGCGCATTGTTGGGCTTCGCCTGCGGCTCAACCCAACCTACCCCGGGTCGCACCGACCCAAAAGGGTATCAGCCCCTTAACGCCCAGCGCGGGATTCGCTGATATAGAAGCGCGCTTTCTTGGCGTTCTTGGTGCAGCTTTCATAGCCTTCGAATTGCTGCGAGGTTTTTGCCCCGGTCAGCAGGGTCAGGGCTTTGGAGTAGCTCACGGTGCCGGAGAACCCTTCGGCCTTGGCCAGATCAAGTTCGCGCCAGGCGGCATTGGATTGCTCCGCGCAGCTGTCGCGGTACGCCGTTTTTGCCGCGCAACCGGATAACGCCAGCACCATCAGAGGTAAGCAGATCCAGGCTTTCATCAATATTCTCCAAGAGGAAAGAAACAGCAGATACAGGGTAGTAATGCTCAGACGCCTGTCGCCGCAAAAAGTGCGACAAAGCGAAACGGCAACTGCCCCCGCCTTGGCGCCGCCCTTCGGCGCGCGTATGGTCGGGAAACGCCGGTGAACACGGGGCGGCGATAGTATCAGGGGACGGTGATGACTAAACGTGTGGCGTTAGTACTGGGGGCCGGTGGCGCACGGGGTTATGCCCATATCGGTGCCATCGAGGAGCTGGAACGACGCGGCTATGAAATCGCCTGCATCGCCGGTTGTTCCATGGGCGCCGTGGTGGGTGGTATCTACGCCACCGGCAAGCTGCCGGAATACCGCGCCTGGATTGAAAGCCTGGATTATCTCGATGTGCTGCGCCTGCTCGATGTGAGCTTCCGGCTGGGCGCCATTCGCGGCGAAAAAGTGTTTGGGCGCATTCGCGAGATGGTCGGCGAGATCAATATCGAAGACTTGCGTATCCCTTACACGGCCGTAGCGACCGACCTCACCTTTCAGCAGGAAATCTGGTTTCAGCAGGGCAATCTGCACCAGGCCATGCGCGCTTCGGCGGCCATTCCCAGTTTGTTTACGCCAGTGATTCAGGGCAAACGAATGCTGGTGGATGGCAGCCTGCTTAACCCATTGCCTATCGTGCCGGTAGTGGCCAGCCACTGCGACCTCATTGTGGCGGTGAACCTCAATGCCAATGGCCAGCGCCATTACCAATTGCCGGTGATCGAGCGGCCGGCTGCGTTCAAGAACAAGCTGGATGGGTTGATGGGCTCGCTGGGGTCGCGGATGCCGTTTCGGCGCAAGTTGCCGGAGCCTGGGGAAGTAAACGCATTGTTGGAAGTGGCTG
The DNA here is from genome assembly GCF_056174845.1 of Pseudomonas sp. CC11G. Lineage (NCBI taxonomy): Bacteria > Pseudomonadati > Pseudomonadota > Gammaproteobacteria > Pseudomonadales > Pseudomonadaceae > Pseudomonas > Pseudomonas sp. CC11G. Next base: position 159,836 of record NZ_JBWBZC010000005.1, on the reverse strand, counting down.
CTGTTGCCGAGCCGAACCCATGGCTCGATCCGCCGGCGGCGGCGCCTTCACCGCGCCCGGAGGAAAGCCCTACGCCCAACTCGGCCAGTGGGTCGCGGGTGGCTGAAACGGGCAGCCCTGCTTCGTTGCTGGAGTTGGTGAACCAGAGTTTCGAGGTAATGCAGACGTCGCTGGCGCAGTACAAGATTGCCGGGTATCCGCCGGATATTCTGGTGAATATTCCGCGACGGGCGTGTCGGTTTTTTGAGTTTTATAAAGCGCCGGAGTTGATTGAGTTGGGGCGGATTATTACCAGTGACACGCTTGATCGCTACGAAGAAGAAAACGGCTGAATTCTTCGTTTCCCCCTTTACCCCCTCACCCTAACCCTCTCCCCCACGGGGGCGAGGGGACTGGATCGGAGGTGGCCAAACGAGCCCCGATTAAGCTCCCCTCTCCCGCTCGCGGGAGAGGGGCCGGGGGTGAGGGAAAAGCATCACACCGACTGCAACCGATACCCTACCCCTGCCTCGGTACTGATAAACCGCGGGTTCGCCGGATCATCCGCCAGTTTCGCGCGTAAATGCCCCACCACCACTCGCAGGTAGTGAGTGTCTTCGGTATGCGTAGGCCCCCAGATATCCTTAAGCAATTGCTGCTGCGTCACCACCCGCCCGGCATGCTGGGCGAGCTGCGCCAGCACCGCATATTCCTTGCGCGTCAAACTCACCTCGACGCCATCCAGACTCACCCGGCGAAACGCAAAATCCACCGTTAACGGCCCCACACTCACCGAGGCCGGCGCACTTTCCCCCGCCTGCCCCTGGCGCAACAACGCCCGCACCCGAGCGAGAAATTCCTGAATGCCAAACGGCTTGGTCACGTAGTCGTTGGCGCCGCTATCCAGCGCCTTGACCTTCTCCCCTTCGCTCGCCCGCACCGACAACACCAGCACCGGCACCTGCGACCACTCGCGCACCTCGCTGAGTACCTGCTGGCCATCCATACCCGGCAAGCCGAGGTCGAGCACCAGCAGGTCCGGCTTCGCCAATGCCGCTTGCGCGAGGCCTTCGCTGCCGGTGGCGGCTTCAATCACTTTGTAGCCTTGCGCGGTAAGGCTGATGCGCAGGAATTTGCGAATCTGCGGCTCGTCGTCGATCAATAAAATGGTGGCGGCATTGCTGGTCATAGCGGGTCGGTATCGCCTGGCGGTTGGGGGTGCAGGGGCAAGTGTAGAGTCAAGCTGGCGCCGCGCCCATCCAGACCTTCGCCCACCGTCACCCGACCACCGTGGGCGCCGAGCATGCCTTGGCAAATAGCCAGGCCCAAGCCGGTGCCTTGGCCGCCGCGATCACCGCGCGCGGCGGTGTAGAACATATCGAAAATCTTAGCCCGCTCGGCCTCGGGAATACCCGGTCCCTGGTCGCTGACGATGATGCGCAGCTCTCCATCATCACTCTCCACCGCCACGCGCAGTCGCCCCTGCACTGGCGAAAAACGTGCGGCGTTTTCCAGTACGTTGATCAGCGCCTGTTCGATCAGCGCGGCGTGCACGTAGAGCAGCGGCAGTTCGGCCGGCACCTGGGTTTCCACCTGCAACGGCGCCAGCAAGGGCCGCAGGCGTTGCAGTGCGCTGGCGACGATATCGACCGGCGCCACCCAGTCGCGCGCCAGCTTGAGGCCGCCGTGGCCGAGGCGAGTCATGTCCAGCAGGTTCTGGATATAGCGGTCCAGGCGTTCGGCTTCGTCGCGGGTGCTTTCCAGCAGCTCGATGCGGTCGCTATGGGGCAGTTGGCCGTCGAGGGTCAGCAGGCTGTCGATGGCGCCGCGCATGGCGGTCAGTGGCGTGCGCAGGTCGTGGGAAACCGAGGCCAGCAAGGCGCTGCGCAGTTGCTCGGTTTCGCCGTGCAGGCGCGCAGCTTCCAGGTCCTGCGCCAGTTGCGCGCGGGCCAGGGCCTGGGCCAAGGGTTGGCCGAGGGCCGCCAGCAAACGCCGACGTTCCAGCGCGAGCGGCTGCTGGTCTTTGGGGCTTACGCCGAGTAACAGCAACGGGCCGTCTTCGGCACTCAGCGGCCACCACCACCAGCGGCCGCTGGGCAAGGTGTCCGTGCCCTGGCCGGCGGCCTGGTCGTGCTGCCAGGCCCACTCGGCGGCCATTCGTTCGGCATCGCTCAATGGTCGGGTGACCCCGCCCTCCACTTTCCAGCCGCCTTCGGCGTCGCGACCGAGCAGGCAGATGTCGATGTCCGTCCAGGTCGCCAGCTGCTGGCTGGCGGCCTGCACCACGGCCTGGCGATCGGTAGCGGCGGTGAGTTTTCGCGACAGTTCGAGTAGGGCCGCCGTCTCGCTCTGCGTATCGCGCAGGGCGCGCAACTGGCGACGCTGGCGCGCGGCGAGGTTGCCGGTAAGCGCCGCCATCAGCAGGAAAAACAGCAGCGTCAGCACATCTTCGTGGCGGTGAATGGCCAGGGAAAAATGCGGCGGAATAAAAAGAAAGTCGTAGGCCAGAAACGACAGCACGGCACTCAACAACGCCGGTCCCGAACTGGTACGCACCGCCACCAGCAACACCGCCGCCAGCAGCACCAGCGAGATGTTCGGCAGCGGCAACACCTGCGCCACAGCCCAGGCGATTGCCGAAGCCACCACGGTTGCGGCGACCGCCAGCCAGTAGTCGGCCCGTTGCAGCGGATGGCGGCCCCGTGGGGCACGCGGTTGGCGCTCGGCGTCGTTATCCAGCACGCCGATTTCCAGGCCCTCGGCATGCCGTAACAGGCGTTGCGCCACCCCGGCACCCAACCAGCGCGGGCGGCTGCGGCCGACCAGAATCACGCTGGCCCGACGTTCGATGGCGTGTTGAATCAAGGTTTTCGCCACCTCGCCGGCACGCAGGCTGACGACTTCGCCACCCAGGCGCTCGGCCAATTGCTGCGCCGCCTGCAACCGCAGCCGCGCGGGCTCGTCACGGGCGCCGCCGGTGTCCACATACACCACGCTCCACGGCAGATGGCGCCGCTCGGCCACCCGGCAGGCATGGCGTACCAGGCGCTCGGCCTGCTCGTCGCCGTCGATACCCAGCAGCAGACGGCCGCGCACCGTCGGCGCGTCCTTACCCAGTTGGCGGTAGCGTTGGTTGAGGTCGGCGTCCACCCGCGCGGCGGCAGTTTGCATCGCCAGTTCGCGCAGGGCGGTGAGGTTGGTCTGGCTGAAAAAGGCATCGATGGCCGCACGCGCCTGCTCGGGCACATACACCTTGCCGTCACGCAGACGCTCCAGCAGTTCGCGCGGTGGCAGGTCGATCAGCAGCAGTTCGTAGGCTTCCTGCAACACCCAGTCCGGCACGGTTTCGCGCACCTGTACGCCGGTGATGTCTTGCACCTGGTCGTTGAGGCTTTCGATGTGTTGCACGTTGACGGTGGTGTACACGTCGATGCCGGCGGCGAGCAGGTCTTGCACGTCCTGCCAGCGCTTGGCGTGACGGCTGCCGGGAGCGTTGGTGTGCGCCAGTTCGTCGATCAGCGCCAGTTTCGGCGGCTTGGCTAACAGGCCGGCGAGGTCCAGTTCGCTGAGCTGCATGCCGCGGTATTCACTGCGCAGCAACGGTTGCTGCGGCAGGCCCACCAGCAAGGCTTCGGTTTCTGCGCGGGCATGGGTTTCCACCACCCCGGCGCGCAGGTCGACGCCCTGACGCAATTGCGCCTGGGCGGCCTGGAGCATGGCGTAGGTTTTACCCACGCCGGGCGCGGCGCCCAAAAACACCTTGAGCCGCCCTCTTCCGTTGCGGCTATCCACCTCCGCCAGGAGGGCGTCGGCGCGTTCGCTATTGCTCATGTTGCTCCGTTCACTTCAATCCGAATCTCACACTGTCATCCCAACGCAGGCTGGGATCCAGAATTGTGTGGCGAACGCATTCCCCTGAAAAACTCTGGATCCCAGCCTGCGCTGGGATGACGGTGGTTGGTGAGAAAGTTTGGTATAGCGCAGCACCCTACGGTTATTGCGGTTGTTCTGCCAGAGCGAGGTTGAGGGCCAACACATTCACAACCTCCGGCCCAATCAATGGCCGTTGGGCGTTCTGCTCGATCAAACGCTGCAACGCCGCCACCTCGATATTGCGCGCCTCGGCAATCCGGCTGATCTGGTACTGCGCTGCCGCCACCGGCAAGTCCGGGTCCAGCCCGCTGCCGGACGTGGTCACCAGCGCCATCGGCACGGCGCCCTGCCCGGCCACGGCGAGTTTTTCACTGTCGCCGGCAATTCGCTCACGCAGCGCCGGGTTGCTCGGCGCCAGGTTGCTCGCAACGCTGGAGACGGTGGCAAAGCTACCGGCCGACGGGCGCGATTGGAACCATTGCGCGCCGTCAAACGGTTGGGCAATCAAGCTGGAGCCACGCAGGTGGCCCTGGTTGTCGCGAATCAGGCTGCCGTTGGCTTGGTCATTGAAGGCAAGCTGGGCGACGCCGGTAATGGCCAGTGGATACGCGACGCCGGTCAACACAGTCATCAGTGCAATCAGGCTTACCGCAGGACGTAGATAGCTGTTCATTTCACACTCCTCACGCCAGACCGATGCTGGTCAGTAACAGGTCAATCAACTTGATGCCGATAAAGGGCGCGGCCAAACCACCTACCCCATAAATCAGCAGGTTGCGGCGCAGCAGGCTGGCGGCATCCACGGCTTCCACGCGCACCCCACGCAGGGCCAACGGCACCAAGGCAATGATGATCAACGCGTTGAACACGATGGCCGACAGAATCGCGCTCTGCGGGCTTTGCAGGTGCATCACGTTAAGCACGCCCAGTTGCGGGTAAATGCTGGTGAACAGCGCCGGCAGAATGGCGAAGTACTTGGCCACGTCGTTGGCGATGGAAAAGGTGGTGAGCGCACCGCGCGTTACCAGCAATTCCTTGCCCACCTGCACCACGTCGAGCAGCTTGGTGGGGTCGGAATCCAGGTCCACCAGGTTGGCCGCTTCACGCGCCGCCTGGGTGCCGTCGTTCATGGCCATGCCGACGTCGGCCTGGGCCAGCGCGGGTGCGTCGTTAGCGCCGTCGCCGCACATGGCGACCATCTTGCCGTCGGCCTGTTCGGCCCGAATGCGCGCCAGTTTTTTCTCGGGTGTAGCTTCGGCAATCACGTCGTCCACGCCGGCTTCAGCGGCAATCGCGGCGGCGGTCAGCGGGTTGTCACCGGTGACCATCACGGTGCGAATGCCCAGTTGGCGCAGCTCGGCAAAGCGTTCGCGAATGCCGGGTTTGACCACGTCTTTCAAGTGGATGGCACCCAGCAGTTGACCATGGGCACACACCAGCAAGGGCGTGCCGCCGCTCTGGGCGATCTTGTCGATTTCCCGCGACAACACGGCCGGCACTTCCCGGCGTTGCATGCCGATAAAAGCGAGCAACGCATCTACGGCACCCTTGCGGTAGACCTGGCCATTGAAGTCGACACCGGACAGACGGGTTTCCGCGCTGAACGGAATCGCCTGCACGGCATCACGTGCCGGCTCGTCCATCGGGTGCAGGCCGCGCAGGTATTCGACGATGGATTTGCCTTCCGGCGTGTCGTCGGCCAGCGAGGCCAGCAAGGCGCCCTCGGCCAGTTCTTTGCCGCTCACACCGGGCGCGGCATACAGCGCGCTGCAGCGGCGGTTGCCGAAGGTGATGGTGCCGGTCTTGTCGAGCAGCAGCACATGCACATCACCCGCTGCTTCCACCGCGCGACCGGATTTGGCGATAACGTTCAAACGCACCAGGCGGTCCATGCCGGCGATGCCGATGGCCGATAGCAGGCCACCGATGGTGGTGGGAATCAGGGTCACCAGCAGCGCCACCAGAAACACCAGCGGCAAGGCGCCGCCGGAATAAATGGCGAATGGCTGCAGCGTGACGACCACCAGCAAGAAGATCAGCGTCAGGCCGATCAGCAGAATATCCAGCGCCACTTCGTTGGGGTTTTCTGCCGTTTGGCGCCTTCCACCAGGGCGATCATCCGGTCGAGGGTCGACTCGCCCGGGTTGACGCTGATGCGCACCAGTAGCCAGTCCGACACCACCTGAGTGTTGCCGGTGACGGCCGAGCGATCACCACCAGACTCACGAATCACGGGCGCCGATTCACCGGTAATCGCCGCTTCGTTAACGGCGGCAATCCCTTCGATCACCTCGCCGTCGCCGGGAATCATCTCGCCGGTTTCCACGCGCACCACTTCGCCTTTGCGCAAGGACGCAGCGGGCACGGTTTCAAACGTGCCGTTGTGCAGACGGCGACGGGCAAACAGCCCCACTGCGCCGGCACGCAGGCTGTCGGCGCGGGCCTTGCCACGGCCCTCGGCCAGCGCCTCGGCAAAGTTGGCGAACAACACGGTGAACCACAACCACAGCGCGATTTGCACGGCGATAAAGGTCGGTACCGGTTGGCCCGGCAAGCCGCACAGCACGGTGGTGAAGATGGCAGTGAGTTCCACCACCAGCATCACCGGCGAGCGCACCAGCTGGCGCGGGTCGAGTTTGACGAAAGCCTGAATCATCGCCGCTTGCCACTGGTTACGTGGTTTGGCCGGCACGGTTGGGACTTCAGTTTTAGCGTTCATGCAAATCCTTCTTAATGACCGAGCAAGCCTTAATGACCAAGCAAACTGAGGTGCTCGGCCACCGGCCCGAGGGCCAATACCGGCAGAAAGGTCAACCACCCACCAGCAAAATGGTGATGGTCAACAGGCTGACAAACAGCGGGCCGTGGGTGGGGAAACTGTTCTGCCCACCGGCACCCGGCGCTTGGCCGCAGGCTGCCGGCAATGGCCAGCACCGGCAGGATGTAGCCGAAACGGCCGAGCAACATGGCCAGCGCGATCATCAGGTTGTGGTACGGCGTGTGGAGCTGAAGCCGCCGAACGCCGAGCCGTTGTTGGCCGTGCCCGAGGTGTAGTTGTAGAGAATCTGGCTCAGGCCATGGGCACCGGGGTTGCTGACCGAGGCGTTGGCAAATGGCATGACAGCCGTCAGCGCGCCGAGCACCAGTACGCCGATTGGCATCACCAACAACGTCAGCACCAGCAGGCGCACTTCGCGGGCCTCGAGTTTTTTGCCGAGGTATTCCGGGGTACGACCGACCATCAGGCCGCAGAGGAATACGGCAATCAGCACGAACAGCAACATGCCGTAGAGGCCGGCACCCACGCCGCCGAAGATCACCTCGCCCACCATCATGTTGAACATCGGCACCAGGCCACCCAGGGCGCTGAAGCTGTCATGCATGGCGTTGACAGAACCACTCGAAGCCGCCGTGGTAGCCACCGCCCAGAGCGCCGAGGCGCCGATACCGAAGCGGCTTTCCTTGCCTTCGAGCGAACCACTCTGCTCGATGTTCAGGCCGGCGAGCGCCGGTTGGGTTGCAACTCGCTGTACATCGTCACGCCCACACCCAGCACCAACAGAATCAGCATGCAGGCGAGAATGGCGCGGCTCTGACGCAGGTCTTTCACGTAGTGGCCGAAGGTGAATACCAACGCTGCCGGAATCAACAGGATGGAAGCCATCTCGAAGAGGTTGCTCCACACCGTCGGGTTCTCGAACGGGTGCGCCGAGTTCAGGCCGAAGAAACCGCCACCGTTAGTGCCCAGTTGTTTGATCGCAATCTGGCTCGCAGCCGGGCCGAGCGGCAGGCTTTGTTCGCCGCCTTGCAAGGTGATGGCGTCCAGGTAATGGCTGAAGGTTTGCGGCACGCCCTGCCACACCAGAAACAACGCCAACGCGATGCACAGCGGCAGCAGGCCGTAGAGGGTGCCACGGGTGAGGTCTACCCAGAAATTGCCCAGCGTTTGGCTGGAACGGCGGGAAATACCGCGACACAGCGCAACGAGAACGGCCAGGCCGGTGGCGGCGCTGACAAAGTTCTGCACGCCCAGGCCGACCATCTGGCTGAAGTAGCTCAGGCTGGCTTCGCCGCTATAGGCCTGCCAGTTGGTGTTGGTGACGAAGCTGACAGCGGTGTTGAAGGCCAGCGTCCACTCCAGACCCGGCATATGTTGCGGGTTGAGCGGCAACACGCCTTGCAGCATCAGAATCGCGAACAACAGCACCAGGCCGGCGAAATTGAACGCCAGCAGCGCCAGGGTGTAGCTTTTCCAATCCTGCTCCTGTTTCTCATCGACACCGGCAACCCGATAACTGAACCGCTCCACCGGCTGCAATAGCGGCGAAAGCCAAGTACGCTCGCCTTCCATCACCCGGTAATAAAAGCGCCCGAGCCAAGGCGCCGGTAACAGCACCAAAGCGAAGAAGGCCACCAACAACAGCACCACATGACTGTCCATTGCCGGCGCCTCAGCTACGGCCGGCGCGCAATAGCGCGACCAGCAGGTAAATGAACAGTCCGCTGGCCAACAGCAGGGACAACCCGTCCAGAAGATGCATGGGTATTTCTCCGTCATACGGCACGTGCCGCTTGTGGAGAATTGTCGGGATTAGGGGTGTAAAGGGGCGAGATGCAGAGGCTGGGGTTGGCGTAAAGAAGGTGTAAAAAACCTGGCCCATCCGCGGTTCCATGGCCACCATCGTGCCCACCCCGAGATTCTGGATTCCCGCCTGCGCGGGAATGACGGTGTTCTTAGCTAAATCCTCCGTCATCCCCGCGCAGGCGGCGGTCCGACGATTCGGATTCAGAATTGCAAGGCAAACGCCGATCCGTGCGCAGAAGCACATCCGTCTACGCTTTGTATCGAGGCCGATACATTAACGACATGTTGTCGATACGCCCGCCCCTCAGCATGGCGGCCGCTTGCCACCTGCCCCACGAATTACGGAGCTCACGCCCGATGGAAGCCCTAAACGAACGGGACGTCCGCTCTCGCACCACCCGCGCGCTGATCGTCGACGACAATATCGAGCTGCGTGAGCTGCTCAGCGGTTATCTGACCCGCTTCAATATCGCCAGCGAAGCCGTTGGCGATGGCACTGGCATGCGCAAGGCGCTGGCCGCCAGCCGTTTCGATGTGGTCATTCTCGACCTGATGCTGCCCGGCGAAGATGGCCTGGAGCTGTGCCGCGAGCTGCGCAGCACTTCGGATATCCCGATTCTGATGCTGACCGCGCGTTGCGAGCCCACCGACCGCATCATCGGCCTGGAGCTGGGCGCCGACGATTACATGGCCAAGCCCTTCGAGCCGCGCGAGCTGGTGGCGCGCATCCAGAGCATCCTGCGCCGGGTGCGCGATGACCGCGACGCGCCGCGTCCCGACGAGCGCTCCAGCATCCGTTTCGATGACTGGCAACTGAACGGCGTACTGCGCCAGTTGCAGGCCCCCGACGGCCTGGTGGTGCCGCTGTCCAACGCTGAATTCCGCCTGCTCTGGGTGTTTCTCGAACGCCCGCGCCGGGTGCTGAACCGCGAGCAATTGCTGGACGCCGCCCGTGGGCGCTCCATCGAGGCATTCGACCGCAGCATCGATTTGCTGGTCTCGCGCCTGCGGCAAAAACTCGGCGACGACCCCAAGTCGCCACGCCTGATCAAAACCGTGCGTGGTGAGGGCTATCTGTTCGACGCACGTGAGATTGGTTGATGCGCTCTGCCGACACCCTGTTCGCTCGCCTGTTTGGCATGTTGCTGCTGTCCATCGTGCTGGCGCACCTGCTCGCCTTTGCCTGGTTTAGCCAGTACGGCGGCCCGCGTCCGATGGGGCCAGAGGGCGGCCCACCGCCTGGGCAGGAGATGACCGGCCCACGGCCCGATGGCGAACACCTGCGCCCCGGCCAACCGCCCATGGACGGCCGTCAACCGCCGCGCCCTGGCCCTGGGCCGTTGAGTGGCCCGTTGGTGCCGCTGATGTTCCAGATGTTCACCCTGGTGATTGCTGGCTGGTTTGGCGCCAAGTTGCTGAGCCGGCCGATTCAGCGATTGTCGGAAGCCGCCGAACGCCTGAGCGAAAACCTCGACGCCCCGCCGCTGCCCGAAGAAGGCCCGCTGGAAGCGCGCAAGGCCGCCCGCACCTTCAACACCATGCAGCAGCGGATTCGCGAGCAGGTGAAACAGCGCGGGCGCATGTTGGCAGCGGTGTCTCACGACCTGCGCACGCCGCTGTCGCGCCTTAAATTACGTCTGGAACAGGTGCCCAATGCCCACTTGCGTGAACGCATGGGCCAAGACCTGTCCGAAATGATCGACATGCTCGACGCCACCCTGCGCTACCTGCACGAGCAGCGCGCCACCGAGGCGTTGCAGTGGTTCGATGTGCAGGCGCTGGTGGAGTCGCTCACCGAAAACGCCCAGGACCAAGGCGCCGACGCTACCCTACAAGGCCACTGCGCGCCGCTGCGCGTACAGCCCTTGGCGCTGCGTTCGGCCATCAGCAACCTGCTGAACAATGCCCTGCGCTACGCCGGCCATGCACGCATCGAAATGCACGACCACCACGATTTTATTGAAGTGCACGTGTGCGACCACGGGCCGGGCATTGCGCCGGAGCAGCGGGAAAGCGTGTTCGAACCCTTCTTCCGCGTGGAAGGCTCGCGTAACCGCAATTCCGGCGGTGTGGGGCTGGGGCTGACCATTGCGCGGGAAGCGGCGCAGCGTCAGGGCGGGGATATTTTCCTGCGTGAGACCAAGGGTGGTGGGTTGACCTGCGTGTTGCGGTTGCCGCGGCAATAAGGCTCTTCGGGGTGTGTTACCGATGCATCTGCGCACCTGGATCCCAGCCTGCGCTGGGATGACGGTGAAGGAGGCAAAAACCTCCGTCGTCCCAGCGCAGGCTGGGACCCAGGATCTTGCCTGTTTACACCTTCTCACCCAAAACGAGCCCGCCGCATTTTGTAGAGGTAACGATACAAAATGCACACACCCTCGACATACAGCCCCCGGAATCTGGCATCACCGAAGAAACCCTCTTCGGGTTCCAACTTCACAGGAGCGACTCCCATGATAAGTGGTGTCAGCGGTTACTCGAGCTACTCCTATAGCTCGACGGCCAGCTCACGTAGCAGCAGTTCGAGTAGCAGCAGTGCTACCAACGTGGGTGGGTCGACGAGCCCTCAGGAGAAATTGTTCAAGCTGCTTGATAGCAACGACGACGGCAGCGTTGATAAAGATGAACTGACGACGGCATTGAACAAGGCGACCGAAAGCGATTCGAGCCTTGGCGATATCGATATCGACGACTTGTTCGCGCAACTGGATGCCAACAGCGACGGCAGCATCAGCCAGGATGAAACCGCCGCATTGGCTCCCCCGCCTCCACCACCAGGTGGCCCGGGTGGCCCAGGCGGTCCCAACCCTGAAGAGCTGTTCGCGAGTCTGGACAGTGACGGCGACGGTAGCGTCAGCCAGGACGAACTGACCACCGCCATTGGCAGTGACAGCGGCCTGAGCAGCGACGACATCACCAACCTGTTCGCCACGCTCGACAGCGACGGTGACGGCAGCCTGAGCGTCGACGAAACCAAAGCCCTCGGCGGCCCGCCACCACCACCGCCACAAGCGGCCAGTGACAGCGACAGCAGCAGCGATGGTTTGAGCACTTTGCTCAGCAGCACCGGCACCAGCAGCACCTCGACGTCCAGTGACAGCGACAGCGACAAGAACGCGCTGTATGCCAGCCTGGTGCAGGCGTTGATGAAGCAGTATGAAACGGGGGCGGGCTACACCGCTTCCAGCGTGGGAAGCCAGATCAGCATCGCGGCGTAAGCGGCGGTTCTGGACAAACAACAAGGGCGCCTTCGGGGCGCCCTTGTTGTTTTGCCGTATCGTTTTTTTGTAGGAGCTAGCTTGCTAGCGAACCCTGCAAACGGTGCTCTGAAATCAACAGCTTCGCGACCAAGGTCGCTCCTACGCAGAACAGATCAGCGGTGAGCCTGTTACCGGGAAGCCTTGCGCCGCAACGCCGCCGGGCTGAAGTTCGAATCATCCGGCGACGGCTTGCTGAAGTCCGCCGTGCCCGGTTCCTCGTTATCCAGCCATTGCACGCTGTAACGGCGTGCCTGCAGGTCGTGGAACGTATCCAGCGCGGTCCACACCGCCGGCAGCTCGTAGAAGCTCTTCAGATAAGCCATCGACACCCGCCACAGATCACCGCGGCCGTCGTACTGGTCAACCACGGCAGCGCCCCAGCTGTCTTCGTCGAGGAACAGCGTGCGCTTGGAGTAGATATGCCGCGAGCCCGCTTTCAGCTTGCCTTCCACTACCCACACACGGTGCAGCTCGTAACGGGTGTATTTCGGGTTGATATGGCCGGGCTTGAGCAGGTCGTCGTATTTCACTTCCGGGCTGGTGAGCAGGTAGTTGTTGTACGGGATGTAGATTTCCTTTTTGCCCACCAGGGTCCAGTCGTAGCGGTCCGGGGCACCGTTGTACATGTCGGTGTCATCGGCGGTTTTCAGGCCGTCGGAGGCTTCGATCGGGGTGTCGTAGGCCAGGGTCGGCGCACGGCGCACGCGACGCTGGCCGGGGTTGTAGCCCCAGGCCTGACGCGGCTCTTTCACCTGGTCGAGCATCTCCTGCACCAGCGCACCGTTACCGGCCAAACGTGCCGGCGCGGTGGTGAACGTCATGTAGTAGAACAGCGTGTTGTTCAACTCGCTGTAGTTGCTCTTGGGGTTGTAGAAGCGGAACAGCGCTTCGTCTTGCGAGGTCACCAACGAGTACTGGCCGTTGCGCTGTACGCCGGCCTCGGCGGAGCGACGGATCACGTACGTACCGCGATAGCGCACGATATGGTTCCACACCGCTTCCACGCCGCTTTGCGGAATGGGGAACGGGATGCCGCCATACGCATCGGCAAAGCCGTTGCCGCCGTCGAGCACCTTGGCGGTGGTAGCGTTGGTGAAGGTGTTGTCGTAGATCCACTGCGGCGCCGAGCCGGTGCGGTGGGTCGGATAGATCGGCATCTGGAAGGTGTCGGGGTAGGCATTGAAGAGCGCGATCTGCCCCGCCGTCAGGTTGGCTTTGTATTGCTCCAGGTTGGCCTTGGTAATGGTGAACTGCGGCTTCTCGCCGGCAAACGGATCCACATGGTGCGAGCCCGGGCCTTTGTAGCCGGCCGGGGCCTGGGTCATGCCGCCAGTCCAGGCGGGGATGGTGCCGGCGGCGTTGCCGGCCTTCTCCGCACCGAACGGCGTGAGGGTGGTTTTCAGCGTGGCCGCTTGCTGCGCAGAAACGCCGGCCAGGCTTTCGGTGGTGCCCAGGGCCAACAGAATGGCCGCGAGCAGCAGTGAGTTTTTATTCAACATGCACGGTTCTCCAGAATTCTGTCAGGCATCAAAACGAGTACTTGGCGCTTAACGACACGTTGTCGCGGTCGCGCAGCGAGTTGTTCTGGCCAGCGCCGTAATACTCGGTGTACTGCAGACCTACTTCGAAGGCGTTCAGGTAGCTGGCGTCCATCCCGAGGGTGTAAGCCTTGCGCCCTTCGATAAAGTTGCCGGTACGGTCGGAGTTGCCCTGGAAGTCATCCTGGTACACCACGTACGGCGACAATTTCACCCCTGCGTAGACGTCGTTCCAGCTGCCGGAGAGCAGCAAGGTGTAGCCGTAGCTGTCGCGGCTGATTTGGTCGGAATCGCTGTTGCCGCCGACGTAAGCCTTGTCGGTGGTGCTGGCGAATTTGCGGCTGCTGCCGTCATACGCGGTGTATTTCAGGCTGCTGCCACGGATATGTTGCGAGGCGACTTCTGCCACGCCCATCACCGAGTCGAAGCTCACCAGCGGACCGAAGTTGTAGATGGTGGAGAGGGAAATGTTGTAGGTTTCGGCGCGTTCGTAGTTTTCGAAAATCTGCGAGCGGCAAAGTTGTTTGCCTGAGACGGCGGCACAGGCTTGGTCATTGGATACCCCACTGCTAACCAGGGGAGAACCGCCGATACCTTGGATCAGCAAGTCGCCAAGCAAATCATCGGTGGCGGCAATGCTGATGGGAGCGTTCGGACGGTAGGCCAGCTCACCGGAGAATGAGGCATCGCCCACCGTGGTGTTGAAGCTGAAACCGTACATGCGGATATCTTCCACATAATCGCGACGGGCCTCGGCATTGCTGGCCAGATCAAAGGTCGCCAGCGACCCGGAAGCCAGCGCAATTTCAGCCGGATCGGTTATCCCCAAACCTGGTAAGACGGCAGCTAGCGTATTCAGATCGACACCATCGTAGCCACGTAGATCGACGGCAATTTGCGGTTCCTTCGCATGGTAGTTGACGAAGTAAAACCCGAATTCGGTGGAGTTCAGTTCTTCGGCTACATAGCGAAACGACACACCGTACTGTCCACTGTCATCTGCTTTGATGTCTTTGCCGATACTCGCCACCTTGAACACCCCGGTCTGGGAGTTTAGGTAGGAATTGGGTCCACTTGGGCCATTACCTAACAAACCAAAACCTGCCAGAACCGGGTAGGCATCCATTAGCGGAGCGAGCGCCGTCTCGGTGGTGTACGCCGTGTTGCCGCCCTCAGCGAACAAGTCGGTTTCCCCAAAATACGTACCCGCCGGATCCAGCTGGGTCTCTTTCCATTTCCACTGGTAGAAGGCTTCCATCGACAGATCGTCGGTCAGCCCGACGTTGAAGCTGAACGCTTCCATCGGCACCAGCACTTCTTTCAGCTCGGAACCCGGCAGGTGGAATTTGGCCGCGTCCACCGGGTTTACGGTGTTCACACCACCGCGGTAGAACACGCCCTCGCCCAACTGATGACCTGACGGCCGACTTTGGCGGCCAGCGGTTTTTCGTAGATGTCCCAGTTGCCGAACAGGTAGGCGTCGAGAATCTGCGCCTTGCGCCCGGCGTTATGGCGGGTGTCTTCGGTGAATTCGTTGTCGTTGGGGAAGTTCTGGCTGGGGCGTTCAACACCGTCGGTAGTGCTGTAGTAGTCGTTGCGCTTGTCCATGATCTGCGTGTCGTAGAACGCAGTGCCGCGCACGAACAGGCCGTAATTCTGGTACTTGGCCGAGAGGTCGGAGGTGGCTTTGTAGACTTCGGAAACCAGGCCGGTGTCGAAGTTGCGGTTGCCGTCATCGGCGTTGATGTCGGTGATGTTGCTCTTGTCGCGGCCCTGCACGCGCCACATCGAGCCGTAGGAAAGCGTGGTGTCCAACGAGCCGGTCACCTCGTTGTCGGCAAAGCTGAATTCAGCCCCTTGCACCGTACCTGCCACCAGCAATGGCAGCAGCGCCAAGGCTGCCCCCGCCTGCCATGGGCGCACTTTCAACCTGGAAAAGCACACACGTGTGTTCATCGACAACGCTCCTTATTGGCCAAGATTATTCGGGCAGCTGCTTACGGCCACCCTGTTTTTATTCGTCTCTCGGCTGCTGAGAGCAGGCGTGCACGTCGCCTTTTATTGCCCTCAACAGAAACTCCATCGCCCCATACAGCGGCACTCGGTCGGTGCGCCTTTATGTTCAATTGGTACGATAGTGCAGGCAAAGTAACAAAGTGTTGCCCCGCTGCCAACCGGTGCAAAGAAATTAGCAGGCGCCGGGGAATTGGCGAGGAAGGTAAACCGCGCGCAACAAAAAGCCCGAGGCGCATAGCGGCTCGGGCTGGGTGCAGCGGGAAGACTTACTGAACGGTAAAGCTCTTCTGGGCTAACAGGCGGTCGCCTTGAAACACCATAAAGCGCCACTCGCCTTTGGCCATTTCGCTGTATTCGCTGAATTCGTAAGCCATCACGTCTTGCGGCGCGCCGACCACCAGTTTCTGTTCAACCACCAGCTTGTCGTGGCGGCCATCGGCGGACTGGATGCCAGGGGTGAGGTACAGCAGGGTCAGCGGGACGTCGTCCGCTGTTTTGTTCAGCAGCGTGTAGCGAATGCCGAACTTGGTGCCGAGCTTGGCCGGAATCACATCCGTGTTGTGGATGGTTTGCTGGGCACGGGTTAGTACGCGCTCGCCGGGCTGCAGGTCTTTGGCGGAAGTTTCAAAAATACCGAATTCCACCGGGCCATCGACGCGCACTTCGGCTACGGCCACTTGGCTCAAACCACACAGCAGCAATGCCGCCAGCGAACTCATACGGATGACTTGCATATCGCGCTCCTTGATTGGGGATCGCGAGAGCTTATGACGCGGCGATGACAGGTTAATGACAGTGCAAAAACATCAGTTTTTGAGATTACGCGGCAGCACATTCAGAAAATTATCCCGCGCCACGTTCTGCGCCACGTCGGTCGGCAGCGCATCGAGAAACGGATCGAAGCCATGCATCTGCGCACCGATATTCTCGAACTTGCCCACCACATCGGAGCCCAGCATAAAGCGGTCGGGGAAGCGTTTTACCAGCGCTACCCACTCGCTATCGGGCTTGCCATCGTCGTTCAGCAAGTACGGTTTCAATACGCTCCAGGACAGGTCGATATACAGATTCGGGTACGCCTCGAGCATGCGTTCCAGCGTCGGCCGCACGAAATCCAGTTCAGTCTGATGGCGGTGCAACTCCACGCTGGTGCCGGCATGCGCCCAGATAAACCGGGTGTGCGGATGGTTGCGCAGCGGCTCTTCCACTCGGCCAGGTACAGCGGATTTTTCTCGCGCTTGGAGGTGATATTGCTGTGCAGCAGCACCGGCATATCGTGCTCGGCGGCCAGGTGGTAAACGCGCGCCATGGCCTCGTTATTGGCCCGTGGCGTATCGCCGGAGGTGATGGCGGTCAGGTCGTCGTGGCGGGTAAAGACCTCGCCGATGCCCTGCCATAAACCGGGATAGAGCTTAAGCAGGCGCTCGATATGGGCGTCGGCGTTTTTGTCGACGGGGTTGAAGCCGGAAATAAACGGGTGGAAGCGTTTGCGCTCTTGGTCGTTCAAATCGCCAAGCGCGGCGGCCACGTAAAAATCGGTGGCGCTGTACCAGTACGCATCGGCATCGTCGCCGGCGTAGTAGCGCGGACGTTTGGGTTCGTCTTCGTGCCATTTCTTGGCGAGCGGAATGCCGGTGATCATCGCGTGGTCCACGCGGTTGGCATCCATCTGTTTGATCAGCACTTCCATGCCCTCGGTTTCCTGAAAGAAATCGACGTAGTGCAGGTGGCCATCGGTGTAGTGGTAGTCGCGGGCCTGGCTGAGGCTGGCGGCGGTCAAGCCGGTGAGAAGTACGGCAATGCGCGTGAGAAAAATAGACAACGGTTCGCTCCCTGAAAAAGCCTGCCAAGCATAGACCCTAAGCTAGTCTTGCAGGTTCACGCTACGCCAAGCACGATGCTCTACCCCGCCCTTTGCAACCAGAGAGTTGTCATGACCATCACCGTCACCAGCCAGTCCGCCACCAGCTACCGTCACACCATCCAGATCGCCGAACTGGCGCCGCTGGCTACGGATATGCCAACCGCGCTCGGCGGCGAAAGCTCGGCGCCGGATCCGCACGATTATTTCGACACCGCGCTTGGCGCCTGCAAGGCCCTGACCGTTACCCAATACGCCCGCGCGCGGAGCATCCCGCTTACCGACATTGAAGTAGCTGTGAGCCGCGACAACAGCAAGGAACGCGAAGGCCATTACACCCTGAACGTCACCCTGACCTTGCAAGGCGACCTCAGCGAAGAACAGCGCGCCAAGCTACTGGCGATTGCCGATAAATGCCCAGTGCACAAGTTGATGACCAGCACCGAAATCCACGTTGAAACTCACCTGGGTTAAGCGACCATGGCCAGCCCGATTCTGATTCGCCCACGCCCGGAAGATGTCGAAGGCCAACCGATTCTGCGGCCCCTGCCCTCGGCCCAGTGCCGCAGCGTCGGGCCGTTTGTGTTCTTCGACCATATCGTCAGCAACCGCTATGCGCCGGGCACTGGCATGAACGTGCGCCAACATCCGCACATTGGTTTGTCGACCTTGAGCTATCTGTTCGAAGGGGCGCTGATACACAAGGACAGCCTGGGCTCCGACCAGCGCGTGGCGGCCGGCGATGTGAGCTATATGACGGCAGGCTCAGGCGTCGCCCATGTGGAGCGCACGCCGGCAGACTTGTGGCAAAGCGGCTCGCCACTGCACGGCCTGCAACTGTGGTTGGCGCTGCCCAAACACCTGGAACAGGGCACGCCGAGTTATAGCCACCACGCGGTGGCGGAGCTGCCGGAAAGTGAGGGGTTGGGCGTGCATATTCGGCTGGTGGCTGGCGAAGGGTTCTGTTTGAAATCCCCGGTGCCGGTGCCCACCCCTACCCTGCTGGCCGATATCCATATGAGCACCGGCGCCGCGCAGTTTATTGCGGCCGAACATGAGCAGCGGGCGTTGTATCTGGTGAATGGCGAAGCGCGGTTGGAAGATGAGCCGCTGGCGGTGCACAGCATGTTGGTGTTGCCGGCCGGCGTGACCTACACCTTGTTCGCCGAGAGCGATTGCCAGGTGATTGTGGTCGGCGGTGAAGCGCTGGATGGGCCGCGGCGGATGAACTGGAATTTTGTGGCCAGTGATTCGGCGCTGATTGATAGAGCGCGGGAGAAATGGGCGGCGCGGGATTGGCCGACGGTGGCGGGGGAAACAGAGAGGATTGAGTTGCCGCGTTAGAGCGTGGGCTTGGCCAAAACCTACGATCCATCGAAAATTCTGGATTCCCGCCTGCGCGGGAATGACGGAGGTCTTTCATAAAACTTCCGTCGTCCCCGCGCAGGCGGGGACCCAGAATTTCGCGGCGAACCGGCCTTGTTTTACAGCACTTCTTTCAACAAATGCGCCATGGTGTTAAACGCCCGCTCGGTCACCACGGGGTTGTATTTCATCATCGGCATATTGTCGGCCTTGGGGTCGGTGAACGAGTGCACGGCGCCGCCGTAGCTCACCAGCTGCCAATCCACACCGGCCGCATCCATCTCGGCTTCGAACGCCGGCAGTTGCTCTTTCGGCACCAGCGGGTCAGCCGCGCCGTGCAGCACCAGCACCTTGCCTTTGATGTTGTTGGCATCAGCGTTGTTCGGCGTATCCAGGGTGCCGTGGAACGACACCGCCGCTTTCACCGGCGCGCCATCGCGGGCCAGTTCCAGGGCGCAGCAGCCACCAAAACAGAAACCGAACACCGCCAGCTTGGCGCTATCAACCGCCGCGTGCGTTTGGCTTTGCAGGGTCGCTAGGCTCGCTTGCATGCGTTTGCGCAACAGCGCACGGTCGTTCTTCAACGGCATCATGGCGGCGGCCGCTTGTTCGTGACCGTTGGGGCGCACTTCGGCGCCGTAGATATCGGCGACCAGGACGACGTAGTCCTTGCCGGCGGTTTTCTTCGCCAGGTCGATGGCGCCGTCGGTAACGCCCATCCAGTTCGGTGCCAACAACAGGCCCGGGCGGGCGCTGGTGATGCTGGCATCGAATACCAGCTGGCCTTCGTAGGCTTGGCCATCAACGCTGTACGCCACGGGAATAACGCTGAATTCGCTCATTACTCACTCCTATTGGTTGGGGATTTGTAGGCGGTGAAACAGGAAAAGACAAAACCCGCCGAAGCGGGTTTTGATTTCACTCTAGTCGTTAAACCGAGAGCTCGACGAGCAGCTTGTTAAGCCGGCGCACATAGGCGGCCGGGTCTTTCAGGCTGTCGCCGGCGGCCAGGGCCGCCTGGTCGAAGAGGATGTGCGACAGGTCGCCAAACCGTTCTTCGCTCTGCTCGTTGTCGAGTTTTTCGATCAGCGGGTGCGCCGGGTTGAATTCGAAGATCGGCTTGGAGTCCGGCACCTTCTGCCCGCTGGCTTCGAGGATCTGGCGCATTTGCAGGCCCAGGTCCTGTTCGCCGATGGCGAGAATCGCCGGCGAGTCGGTCAGACGGTGGGAAACCCGCACTTCGCTCACCGAACTACCCAGCGCCGCTTTCAGGCGTTCCACCAGACCTTCTTTGGCCTTGGCAGCTTCTTCCTGGGTTTTCTTGTCTTCGTCCGAATCCAGGCTGCCGAGGTCGAGGTCGCCGCGCGCGACGTCCACGAATTGCTTGCCGTCGAAGTCGGTGAGGTAGCTCATCAGCCACTCATCGATACGGTCGGTGAGCAGCAGCACTTCGATGCCTTTCTTGCGGAACACTTCCAGGTGCGGGCTGTTCTTCACCTGGGCGTAGCTTTCGCCGGTGAGGTAGTAAACCTTGTCCTGGCCTTCTTTCACGCGGGAGAGGTAATCGGCCAGGCTAACGCTCTGCTCGCCGCTGTCATCGCTGGTGGAGGCAAAGCGCAGCAGACCGGCGATTTTCTCTTTGTTGGCGAAGTCTTCGGCCGGACCTTCTTTGATCACTTGGCCGAAGTTTTTCCAGAAGCCTTTGTATTGTTCAGGCTCGTTCTTCGCGAGTTTTTCCAGCATGTCGAGAACGCGCTTGGTGAGCGCCGATTTCATCGAGTCGATGATCGGGTCTTTCTGCAGAATTTCACGGGAGACGTTCAGCGACAGGTCGTTGGAGTCGACCACACCTTTGACGAAACGCAGGTACAGCGGCAGGAACTCGTCGGCCTGGTCCATCACGAACACGCGCTGCACGTAGAGCTTCAGGCCCTTCGGTGCTTCGCGGTGGTAAAGGTCGAACGGCGCGCGGCCCGGCACGTACAACAAGGAGGTGTATTCCAGCTTGCCTTCGACCTTGTTGTGGCTCCAGCTCAGCGGGTTTTCGAAGTCGTGGGCGACGTGCTTGTAGAACGCCTGGTATTCCTCGTCCTTCACTTCGGTGCGCGGACGGGTCCACAACGCTGAAGCGCGGTTGACGGTTTCCCATTCGGCCTCAGTAGAGGCTTCTTCGCCTTCCTGCTCTTTCGGCAATTCGATCGGCAGGGCGATATGGTCGGAGTACTTGGTGATGATATTGCGCAGACGCCAGCCATCGGCGAACTCGCTTTCGGCGGCCTTGAGATGCAGCACAATGCGGGTACCGCGCTCGGCTTTTTCGACGGTGGCGACTTCAAATTCGCCCTCGCCTTTGGAGGTCCAGTGCACGCCTTCGCTGGCCGGTGCGCCGGCACGGCGGCTGAACACTTCAACCTGGTCGGCAACGATAAAGGCCGAGTAGAAACCCACGCCGAACTGGCCGATCAGGTGCGAATCTTTTTTCGCATCACCGGACAATTGCTTCATGAAGTCGGCGGTGCCGGACTTGGCAATGGTGCCCAGGTGGGTGATGGCGTCTTCGCGGCTCATGCCGATACCGTTGTCCTCGAGGGTAACGGTGTTGGCGGCCTTGTCGAAGCTGACGCGGATACGCAGGGCGTCGCCACCTTCCAGCAGGGCTGGATTGGCCAGCGCTTCAAAGCGCAGTTTGTCGGCGGCGTCGGAGGCGTTGGAGATCAATTCGCGAAGGAAGATTTCCTTGTTGGAATACAGCGAATGGATCATGAGGTGCAGCAGTTGCTTTACCTCGGTCTGGAAGCCCAGGGTTTCTTTTTGAGTTTCCACACTCATGGTCGTTTAACTCCAAGCAGATGGCAGAGGCCGTAAAACGGCGATGTCCAACAGATGGGGGGCAAGGAGTTGGATTTCAAGGGGTTAGGGATAGGTGTACGGCATGCCATTCTGGATCCCAGCCTTCGCTGGGATGACGGAGTTCTCCCAAACACCACCGTCATCCCAGCGCACGCGGGGATCCAGACTCTCGCAAGCGCCGGAGATTAAGGCTCTAACAACTCAATAGAAGTGATCTGCGCCGGCACCACCGCAAACGTCGCCCCACCCTGCCCGTTAAGGATGCGCTGCACGACGATCTGGCCGTCGGTATCGATGCCGTTGAAGCGGCCTTCCACCATGCTGCCGCGCTCGGTAAGGATGCGCATCTTCAGGTTCTGGTAGCGACTGGGGTTGCTTTGCAGGCGCTCCAGGCTAAAGCGCTGGCGGCGGTCGAGCGAACTGTTGGGCACCGCGCTGGCAGCGGCTGGCAACGACTTGTCTGGCGTGGCCGCGGTAATGGCCTTGGGTTTTTCTTCAACCTGATAGCGATCGCCCACCACGATCCAGCCGCGACTCGGGCTCTTGCGCAGCACGACGGGCAGTTGCTGGTTCTGGTCGTTGATGCGCGCGTCTACGTTCAGGCTCATGTTCGTGGCGGGGAACTCCACCACCGGCAAAATGCCCAGCTCAACACGCTGCGTGGCGTAGCGGCGCTTGAGGTAATCCTCGATCACGTATTGCAGGGTTTCGCGGGAGTCGTAGCGGGTATCGACCTGGTCACCGACATAGCGCAGGTGGTTGGTAAACACCTCGACGGTGCCGCTCAACGTGGTTTTGAACGGCGGCGGCAGCACCAGATGGAAGTCGCCGGCCAACTTGTTCGGGCCTTGCGGGTCGAGTTTCAGGTGCAGCGTGTAACCATGGTTCAGGCGCCGCGCTTCGGGCAGTTCCTGCTCGGGCAACAGCCAGCTCAGCTGAATTTCGGGGAGGTTGCCGTTGTCTTGCGGCAGCACGTCGACGCGTACCGGGCCGTTGCCGGAGGTGGCCAGACTGGGCATGCGCAGGGTGACCTCGCGGCGGGCGAATACATCTTCGCCTTCGCGCAGGGTGAGCACGCCATCGATCAGCTCGCCTTGCTGCGGTGCAAACGGTTGGCCGTTGAGCTTACCGCGCAAGTGAATGGCCAGTTCGGCCGGCGCCTGCACGGTCGGGCGCGCCCAGTCGAGGCTGAGAATGGCCTGTAGCCGCTGGGCATCCTGGTTAGCCAGCAGGGTCAGGCCGACGATCAGCGGAATAAAGCCCAGCGCGCCCAGCACCACGGCCTTGCGCGCCACACGCCAGTGGCGCAGCACGAACGCTAGGGTCATCGGCGGCAACAGGCTGCCCAGGCCCCACAGCAGGCTGGTGTCAAACGCGATCATCACCAACCAGACCAGCCCGACCAGAATCAGCAGCAAGCCGCCGAGGATCAGCAACGCATCCATCTATTAATCCTTAATTGAACGGCCTACCGGGTTCTGCTCTACGTTCTGCGATTCAAGACTCATCGACTTTAAAATGCGCCCGCGCCGTGGCGATCGGCTCGCTGCGGGTGGTTTGCCAGGCGGTGATCGCCACGTTGGCTACCCGCCGCCCCTGCCGCCAGACCTGGCAGGAGGCGAAGGTGTCACGATAGTGGCCGGCGCGCAGGTAATCTATCGAGAAGTCGATGATTTTGGGAAAGTGTGGCGCGCCCATAAACATCAGCAGGTGGAGCATGGCGCTGTGCTCCATAAAACCTGCGATCACGCCGCCATGAATGGCCGGCAGAATCGGGTTGCCGATGCTGTCTTTATTGGCCGGAATGCGGAACACCATGTCATCGCCCAGGCGCAGGCATTCGATGCCCAGCAGCTTGGCGTAGGGGGTCAGTTCCAGCAGTTCGTCGTAGTTGTTTTTCTCGTGCGCGGCCTGCACCAGTTGGTTCAGGTTGAGCGGCTGATGTGCGTCACTCATGCCTTGCCTCCGTCAATCGCGCCTTTCAACTGCTCGGGTTTGACCGCCGTACTTTTCAGCTCGGTGTCGCCCTGCCCGCCTTTGCCCATGCGCATAAAGGTGCCGACCACATTGGCGATGGGCTGCTCGGGGTCGTCCTGGTAGGCGTAGCCGCGGGTGAAGATGATATTGGGCGTGACGCGGTAGCACTCGGCCACGCCGAACACGTCTTTATTGGGCTCGGCCGGGCGCATGTAGTCGATGCGCAGGTCCAGGGTTGGGCAGATTTCGAAGTCTGGCAGCACGCAGATGGTGGAGATGCCGCAGGTGGTGTCCATCAGGGTGGTGATGGCGCCACCGTGAATCACGCCGGTTTCCGGGTTACCGATAATCTGCCGGCTGTAGGGCAGGCGCAGGGTGAGGCGCTGGCTGTCGATGGCGTGTACGGTCAACCCCAACACCTGACAGTGGCGCAACGCCGACAGGAAGCGCTGGGCGCGCTCTAGAATGAGGCTATCGCTCATGTTCAAGGCCTATCTTGTTGATCCATAAGGGCCGCATCATACCTGCCCGGCCAGCGGTTGGGAGCCGTTGGGCAGTCGCAAGGGCGACTTTGGTTGGAACTTCGCGCAGCAGGTCACGCTCCAAAAGCGCAGCGATGAGAAAAATCGCCCCGATAAAGCGAAAAAGGACCAAGCCCATGAAAAACCCAATTGCCTATGCCCTGCTGCTCGCCGCCACCATGACCATGGCCGCCTGCGATAAAACCCCGGAAGACAAGCTGGAGTCCGCCAAGGAGTCCGCCCAGGACTCGGCCAAATCGGCCCAAGACGCCGCTGAGAAAACCAACGAAGCCATGCAGCAGAAAGCTGAAGAAGCGCACGACGACGCGGCCAAGTAATTCGTTGCTGCGTAATGCACAAAGGCCCACAGATGTGGGCCTTTGTTGTTTTCGGGAGATCAAAAGCATCGAGGCTAAAGCCTCTCCCACAGAGATGCAGGTTCCTTGTGGGAGAGGCTTCAGCCTCGATAGCCGTTACGCTATCTCAACGTTGGGCTCAGCATGATGAGCAACGTGCACACCAACCCGATGATCCACACCAGCGAACGCTGCCAATGCAGGTCGCCCCAGTACAAAAACAGATACAGCACCCGGCAAACCACGAAGATCACCGCCAGGGTGTCGACAAGCCAGCCCGCGGTCTGCGTGACCGCCGCCATCAATACAGCGGCGGCGAACAGCGTGAACGCCTCGAAGGTGTTTTGATGCGCCGCATAGGCCCGCGCACCCAATCCCGTTAGCCGCGCCTGTTGCGCGCGCGGATGGTGGTTGTCATACCCGCCACCCTCCTTGTTCATTTCCCTGGCCAGTGGAATCTTCGATACGAAGATCAAAACGGCCGTGATAAACACACACCAGAACGGCAAGCTCATTGGTTGTTCTCCTTGTTATTGGGCTGCGTTTGGAGTGTAGCGCAGCGGCGTCGTTCATCTTTTCCAAGGATCGCGGCTGACGCCTTGATGGTTTCAGCATTTGATTTTTGTGGCCTTTACTCGGTAAAGAGCTACAGATCGGCGGGGCAAAAAAAAACCGCCCGAAGGCGGTTTTTTTAGCCAAAACGCTTAAGCGTTTTTGGCGGTCCAGCCGGTCAGCTCAGCGAGTGCCTTGCCGATATCAGCCAGCGAACGCACGGTTTTAACGCCGGCGTCTTGCAGGGCGGCGAATTTCTCGTCCGCAGTACCTTTACCACCAGAGATGATGGCGCCGGCGTGGCCCATGCGCTTGCCTGGAGGGGCAGTCACACCAGCGATGTAGGACACCACTGGCTTGGTCACGTGGGCTTTGATGTAAGCAGCAGCTTCTTCTTCAGCCGAACCACCGATTTCGCCGATCATTACGATGGCTTCGGTTTTCGGGTCTTCCTGGAACAGCTTCAGGATGTCGATGAAGTTGGAGCCTGGGATCGGGTCACCGCCGATGCCAACGCAGGTGGACTGACCGAAACCGGCGTCAGTGGTCTGCTTAACAGCTTCGTAGGTCAGGGTGCCGGAACGCGAAACGATGCCGACTTTGCCTGGCAGGTGAATGTGACCGGGCATGATGCCGATCTTGCATTCGCCCGGAGTGATCACGCCTGGGCAGTTCGGGCCGATCAGGACTACGCCCAATTCGTCGCACTTGACCTTGGCTTCCAGCATGTCGATGGTCGCGATGCCTTCGGTGATGCACACGATCAGCTTGATGCCGCCGAAAGCAGCTTCCAGGATCGAGTCTTTGCAGAAAGGAGCCGGAACGTAGATCACGCTGGCGGTAGCGCCAGTTTTGGCTACAGCTTCAGCAACAGTGTTGAACACTGGCAGGCCCAGGTGAGTGGTGCCGCCTTTGCCCGGAGTCACGCCGCCAACCATTTTGGTGCCGTAGGCAATGGCTTGTTCGGAGTGGAAAGTACCCTGCGAGCCGGTGAAGCCCTGGCAGATAACTTTGGTGTCTTTATTGATCAGGACGCTCATTACTTGCCCTCCGCAGCTTTGACGACTTGCTGAGCAGCGTCGGTCAGGCTGGTTGCCGCGATGATGTTCAGGCCGCTTTCTGCCAGTACCTTGGCGCCCAGTTCAGCGTTGTTGCCTTCAAGGCGCACAACCACCGGGATTTTCACGCCCACTTCTTTCACTGCGCCGATGATGCCTTCGGCAATCATGTCGCAACGAACGATGCCGCCGAAGATGTTCACCAGAACAGCCGCAACGTTGGTATCGGACAGAATGATTTTGAACGCTTCGGTAACGCGCTCTTTGGTTGCGCCGCCGCCTACGTCGAGGAAGTTGGCTGGCTTGCCGCCGTGCAGGTTGACGATGTCCATGGTACCCATGGCCAGGCCAGCACCGTTGACCATGCAGCCAATGTTGCCTTCCAGGGCTACGTAGTTCAGTTCGAACTTGGCAGCGTGGGCTTCACGTGGGTCATCTTGCGACGGGTCATGCATAGCGCGCAGTTTTGGCTGGCGGTACATGGCGTTGGCGTCGATGTTGATCTTGGCGTCGAGGCAGTGCAGGTTGCCGTCAGCTTTGATTACCAGCGGGTTCACTTCCAGCAGAGCCAGATCGTAGTCCTGGAACAGCTTGGCCAGGCCAACGAAGATGTGGGTGAACTGCTTGATCTGGTCGCCTTGCAGGCCCAGTTGGAAGGCCAGGTCGCGACCTTGGTACGGCTGAGCGCCAACCAATGGATCGATAGTGGCTTTGAGGATCTTCTCAGGGGTGTCGTGAGCGATCTTCTCGATGTCCACGCCGCCTTCAGTGGAGGCCATGAACACGATGCGACGGCTGGAGCGGTCAACGACTGCACCCAGATACAGCTCTTTGGCGATATCGGTGCAGGACTCAACCAGAATCTGGTTGACCGGCTGGCCATTGGCGTCGGTCTGGTAGGTCACCAGACGCTTGCCCAGCCACTGAGCGGCGAAGGCCTTGGCCTCTTCCTTGCTCTTGACCAGTTTCACACCACCAGCTTTACCGCGACCACCTGCGTGGACCTGGGCTTTGACAACCCACTCGGTACCACCGATTTTGTCGCAGGCCTCAGCGGCCGCTTCCGGGGTGTTTACTGCGAAGCCTTTGGATACGGGCAGGCCGTACTCAGCAAACAGTTGCTTACCCTGATACTCGTGAAGATTCATGCTTGTCTACCGTCTTCGTTAGGTATTGCGCATTCGACGCTGCGTGAAAATTGCCGCGCCACCTGTGACCGTTTTCGAGAAACGATCCGCCTGGGCATTCCGCAGTACGTCTTCGAAAGAAGACGCACGAACGGGCCGCCCGGCGTGGTTCTTGTTGTCGCTGTGTTAGCGCTTCTTGCGGTTGGCGATGTGGATGGCGCCGCCATTCACTGCCAAGGCCGCTTCGTGCAGCGCTTCGGACATGGTTGGGTGCGAGAACACCATCATGCCCAGGTCTTCGGCACTGGTGCCGAATTCCATACCGATTGCACCTTGTTGCACCAGCTCGGCAGCAGCCGGGCCGATTACATGGACGCCCAGCACGCGGTCGGTCTTGGCATCAGCGATGACTTTGACGAAACCGGCGGTGTCGTTGGCTGCCATGGCACGGCCACTGGCGGCGAACGGGAAGGTGCCGACGTTGACAGCAACGCCTTCAGCCTTGAGCGCCTGCTCGGTTTTACCGACCCATGCGATTTCCGGGTGGGTGTAGATAACCGATGGGATCAAATCGTAGTTCATTTGCGCTTTGTGGCCGGCGATACGCTCGGCAACCATTACGCCCTCTTCCGAGGCTTTGTGGGCGAGCATGGTGCCACGTACCACGTCACCGATGGCGTAAACGCCCGGAACGCTGGTGGTGCAATGGTCGTCAACGAAGATGTATCCGCGCTCGTCGAGGGTGACACCGCTGTCGGAAGCCAACAGGTCGGTGGTTACCGGGCGACGGCCTACGGCCACAATCAGCTTGTCGAACACCTGCTTCTGCTCGCCTTCGGCGTCAGTGTAGGTGACGGTGACTTGCTTCTTCTTCACGGCCGAACCGGTCACGCGAGCACCCAGTTTGATCTTCAGGCCTTGCTTGGTGAGGATCTTCAGGGCTTCTTTGGACACGGCGTCGTCAGCGGCTGGCAGGAACTTGTCCAGCGCTTCGAGCACGGTTACTTCCGAACCCAGACGCGCCCAGACCGAACCCAGTTCCAGACCGATAACGCCAGCGCCAATCACGCCGAGGGTTTTCGGTACGGCCTGGAAGTCCAGCGCGCCGGTGGAGTCAACGATCACGTCCTGGTCGACTGGAGCCGGTGGAATGTCCACTGGGCGCGAGCCGGAGGCCAGAATCACGTTTTCAGCTTCGTACACAACGGCTTTGCCGTCGGAGCCGGTTACTTCGACCTGCTTGTTAGCCAGCAGCTTGCCGTGGCCTTCGAGCAGGGTGACACCGTTGGCCTTGAACAGGGTGGCAACGCCGCCAGTCAGGTTCTTAACGATGCCGTCTTTACGGGCAACCATGGCTTTCACGTCGATGGTGACGTTCGGCGCGGTAATACCGTGGATGGCGAAGCCTTCGTGGGCTTCGTGGTACTTGTAGGAGCTGTCCAGCAGCGCCTTGGATGGAATGCAACCGACGTTCAGGCAGGTACCGCCCAGGGCAGTTTTGCCCTCCTTACCCTGATACTTCTCGACACAGGCAGTTTTCAAACCCAGTTGAGCGGCCTTGATAGCGGCTACGTAGCCCCCTGGGCCAGCACCGATAACTACCACGTCAAATTTTTGCGTCATAACTCATTCCTTATCGGATGAAACCGGCCAGCCCCTTGTGGGGGCCGCCGTGATCAGAGAACGGATTAGATATCCAGCAGCAGACGCGCCGGATCCTCCAGCAGGTTCTTGATCGTTACCAAGAAGCTCACGGCCTCCTTGCCATCGATCAGACGGTGGTCGTAAGACAGCGCCAAGTACATCATCGGACGGATGACAACCTGACCATTGATTGCCATCGGACGCTGAATAATGTTGTGCATGCCAAGGATGGCAGCTTGCGGTGGGTTGACGATCGGGGTCGACATCATCGAACCGAAAGTACCACCGTTAGTGATGGTGAAGGTGCCACCGGTCATTTCGTCGATGGACAGCTTGCCCTCTTTAGCTTTCTTGCCGAAGTTGGCGATGCCGCCTTCGACTTCGGCCAGGTTCATGAGCTCTGCGTTACGCAGAACCGGAACCACCAGACCACGGTCGCTGGAAACGGCAACGCCGATGTCCTGGTAGCCGTGGTAGACGATGTCGGTACCATCGATCGAGGCGTTGACGGCCGGGAAGCGTTTCAGCGCTTCAACCGAGGCTTTGACGAAGAACGACATGAAGCCCAGGCGCACGCCGTTGTGGGTCTTCTCGAACAGGTCTTTGTACTTGCTGCGCAGAGCCATCACTTCAGTCATGTCGACTTCGTTGAAGGTGGTCAGCATGGCCATGGTCGATTGAGCTTCAACCAGACGCTCGGCAACCTTGGCACGCAGGCGGGTCATCGGAACGCGTTTTTCCACGCGGTCGCCAGCGGCGAATACCGGTGCAGCGGCAGCCGGAGCAGCAGCGGCTTTGGCTGGAGCGGCAGCCGGAGCGTTTTTCTTGGCTTCGATGGCAGCTACTACGTCTTCTTTGGTAACGCGACCACCTTTGCCACTGGCGGCGATGGTGTTGACGTCGATGCCGTTCTCTTCAGCCAACTTGCGCGCGGCTGGAGCGAGGATCACGTCTTCTTTGGCAGCAGCCGGTGCAGCAGCCGGAGCGGCGGCTGCGGTAGCAGCAGGTGCAGCGGCGGCTGGAGCAGCAGCGGCGCCAGCATCACCCAGCTTACCCAGCAGTTCGCCGCTGAGTACGGTGTCGCCTTCATTCTTGACGATTTCGGCCAGAACGCCGTCGGCTTCAGCCAGTACTTCCATGACCACTTTGTCGGTTTCGATGT
This sequence comes from Pseudomonas sp. CC11G, assembly GCF_056174845.1. Lineage (NCBI taxonomy): Bacteria > Pseudomonadati > Pseudomonadota > Gammaproteobacteria > Pseudomonadales > Pseudomonadaceae > Pseudomonas > Pseudomonas sp. CC11G. Next base: position 130,112 of record NZ_JBWBZC010000005.1, on the reverse strand, counting down.
CGACGATCAGGTCGTCGCGCTTGACGGCGTCGCCCGGCTTCTTGTGCCAGGTAGCGACGGTGCCGTCAGCAACCGATTCCGGAAATTGCGGGGCTTTGATATCGATAGCCATTGTGTACGGTTCCTTAAATTCGGGTTCTTCAGCAAGCCGGCGGCAGGATCGCTGCAGCCGGCTCTTGGACGAAGGCGTTAAACAGTAAAGGCGTCCTGCAGCAGTTTTTCCTGCTGTTCGGCGTGCATCGATGCGTAACCACAGGCCGGAGCAGCAGAACCTTCACGGCCGGCGTACTCGAGGAACAGACCTTTCTTATGCGCGCTGGTGACACGACGCATGTGGTGCTGGCTGCAATACCAGGCGCCTTGGTTCATCGGTTCTTCCTGACACCAGACCACGTGCTCGAGGTTCTTGTACGGAGCAAGCACTTCGGCGAGGTCTTCTTCAGGGAACGGATACAGCTGCTCGATACGCACGATGGCGATATCTTCGCGGCCTTCGGCGCGGCGTTTTTCCAGCAAGTCGTAGTAGACCTTGCCGCTGCACAGCACCAACCGTTTTACCTTCTTCGGATCGAGGGTATCGATCTCTGGAAGTACTGTCTGGAACGAGCCTTCGGCCAAGTCTTCCAAGGTCGAAATGGCCAATTTGTGGCGCAACAGCGACTTCGGTGTCAAGGCAATCAACGGCTTGCGCAGCGGACGGATCACTTGACGACGCAGCATGTGGTAGACCTGCGCCGGGGTCGTCGGTACGCAGACCTGAATGTTGTGCTCAGCGCACAGCTGCAGGTAACGCTCCAGACGCGCCGAGGAGTGCTCAGGCCCCTGCCCTTCATAACCGTGCGGCAGCAGCATGGTCAGACCGCACAGACGGCCCCACTTGTGCTCACCGCTGGTGATGAACTGGTCGATCACCACTTGTGCACCGTTGGCGAAGTCGCCGAACTGGGCTTCCCAGATCACCAACGCATCCGGCTTGGTGGTCGAGTAGCCGTATTCGAAGGCCAGTACGGCTTCTTCCGACAGCAGCGAGTCGTACAGGTCGAACTTCGGCTGACCGTCGTACAGGTGCTGCAACGGAATGTAGGTGCCAGCGTCCTTCTGGTTGTGCAACACCGCGTGACGGTGCGAGAAGGTGCCGCGACCCACGTCCTGACCGGTCAGGCGGATCGGGTGCTTATCGAACAGCAAGGTGCCGTACGCCATGGTTTCGGCGAAGCCCCAGTTGATCGGCAGGCCGCCAGCGGCCATTTTCTGACGATCTTCGAGGATCTTCGACACCTGACGCTGAACCACGAAACCGTCCGGAATTTCCAGCAGTTTGCCGGCCAGTTCCTGCAGAGTTTTCAGCGGTACGCGGGTGTCGTGACGGGCAGTCCAGGTGTGGCCCAGGTACGGACGCCAGTCCACGAACAGCTCTTTGTTCGGCTCTTTAACCAGGCTTTTTACAACGTGCAGACCGTTGTCCAGCGCGTTGCGGTAGTCGTCGACCTTGTGTTGAACGCTTTCAGCGTCAAGGCTGTTGGACTGAGTCAACACGTCGGCATACAGCTCACGGGTGGTGCGCTGTTTGGCGATCTGCTGGTACATCAAAGGCTGGGTGCCGTTCGGCTCGTCGGCCTCGTTGTGGCCGCGACGACGGTAGCAAACCAGGTCGATCACCACGTCACGCTTGAACTGCATGCGGTAGTCGATGGCCAGCTGGGTCACGAACAACACGGCTTCCGGGTCATCACCGTTCACGTGCAGGATCGGCGCCTGAATCATCTTGGCGACGTCGGTGCAGTATTCGGTGGAACGGGCGTCTTCCGGGTTGCTGATGGTAAAGCCAACCTGGTTGTTGATCACGATGTGAATGGTGCCGCCAGTCTTGAAGCCGCGGGTCTGCGACATCTGGAAGGTTTCCATGACTACACCTTGGCCGGCAAATGCCGCGTCGCCGTGCAGGGAAACCGGCAGTACCTTGTCACCGGTGGTGTCGTTGCGACGGTCTTGACGAGCGCGTACCGAACCCTCGACCACTGGCGAAACGATCTCCAGGTGGGACGGGTTGAACGCCATCGCCAGGTGCACTTCGCCACCACGAGTCATCACGTTGGAGGAGAAACCCTGATGGTACTTAACGTCACCGGAGCCCAGCTCGACCAACTTCTTCTTGCCTTCGAACTCGTCGAACAGGTCGCGCGGGTTTTTGCCGAAGGTGTTGACCAGCACGTTGAGACGGCCACGGTGGGCCATGCCGATCACGATTTCTTTGGTGCCGTAGGAACCGGAACGCTGAATCAGCTCGTCGAGCAGCGGGATAAGACTCTCGCCACCTTCCAGACCGAAACGCTTGGTGCCCGGATACTTGGTGCCCAGGTATTTTTCCAGGCCTTCAGCGGCGGTGAGACGCTCGAGCAGATGGCTCTGCACCTCAGGGGAAACCGTCGGACGACCGCGCACGCTTTCCAGACGCTGCTGGAACCACTTGCGTTGCTCGGAATCGACGATGTGGGTGAACTCGGCGCCAATGGTGCGGCAATATGTCTGCTGCAAGGCCACGTAGATCTCGCGTAAGGTCGCCTCCTCTTTGCCGATGTAAAGCTCACCGGTGCGGAAGGTGGTGTCGAGATCGGCGTCTGTCAGGCCGTAATGATTGATCGCCAAATCAGCTGGTGCCGGGCGCTGCCACAGACCGAGCGGATCGAGTTGAGAGGCTTGATGGCCCCGCATCCGATACGCCTGAATCAGTCGCAAGACTTCGACCTGCTTCTTCTCGTGCTCACTGCTCACGCTGCCGGCAGATACCGGTTGAGCGCGACGCTGGTTCTTGGCCAGCAGCACGAAATGATCGCGTACCGTCGAGTGGGAAACGTCATTGGTGACGTTGCCATCGGCCGGTAGCTTCTGGAAGTAGGTGCGCCACTCTTCTGGCACAGCGTTGGGATCGTGCAGGTAGAGCTCGTAGAGCTCTTCCACGTAGGCAGCGTTACCACCGGATAGGTGGGCACTGTCCCACATGCGCTGCATCACGCTTTCTTGCATGCTTGGTCACCCTCGGTAAGGGGACACCACCGGCGTGGAAACCGCATGACATTACCGCGCCTAACCTCGACCAGGTAAAGCCACTTCGGATCCCGCAGATAGTCCGGGTACCAGCCCGGATGCCCCTGCTGGTCGTCATTTTTCAAATGAGAGTCGCCGCCTTTTGGGTAGCGACTCGTTCTTAAACTGCGGCGCCGAATAGTCGGCGCCGCAGGTACAGCTGACAAAGCTTTAGATCAGATACCGCTCTGCAACAACATGCTGCGTACGTGGCCGATTGCCTTGGTCGGGTTGAGACCTTTAGGGCAAACGTTCACGCAGTTCATGATCCCGCGGCAGCGGAATACGCTGAACGGGTCATCGAGTGCAGCCAGACGCTCTTCGGTATGTGTGTCACGGCTGTCAGCCAGGAAACGATAGGCTTGCAGCAGTGCCGCTGGACCGAGGAACTTGTCCGGGTTCCACCAGAACGAAGGGCAGGACGTCGAGCAGCATGCGCACAGAATGCACTCGTACAGACCGTCGAGCTTTTCGCGCTCTTCGGGAGTCTGCAGACGCTCGATAGCCGGAGCCGGGGTATTGTTCAGCAGGAAAGGTTTCACCTTTTCGTACTGCTTGTAGAAGATGCTCATGTCGACGACCAGGTCACGGATTACCGGCAAACCTGGCAGAGGACGTACGACCAACTTGTTGCCCTTCACCACCGCCGACAACGGGGTGATGCAGGCCAGGCCGTTCTTGCCGTTGATGTTCATGCCGTCGGAGCCACAAACGCCCTCGCGGCAGGAACGACGGTAGGAGAAGCCTTCGTCCTGTTCTTTGATCAGAGCCAGAACGTCCAGGATCATGATGTCTTTGCCATCAGTATCGATCTGGAAATCCTGCATGAACGGAGCAGCATCCTGATCCGGGTTGTAGCGATATACGCTTACTTGCAGCAGTTTGGCATTGGACATTGCAGCCACCCTTAGTAAGTACGGATCTTGGGTTCGAACGCCGGTACAGTCTTCGGCGCGAAGTTGACGGCACGCTTGGTAACGCGCTTATCCCCTGGGAAGTACAGGGAGTGGCAGAGCCAGTTTTCGTCATCCCGATCTTCGTAGTCTTCACGAGCGTGAGCACCGCGCGATTCTTTACGAACCTCGGCGGCGATAGCCGTTGCTTCAGCCACTTCAAGCAGGTTTTGCAGTTCCAGCGCTTCGATACGAGCGGTGTTGAATGCCTGGCTCTTATCGTTGATTTTCACGTTGGCGATGCGAACGCGCAGATCGGCCAGCTGAGCAATACCCTTCTGCATGTATTCGCCAGTACGGAATACACCGAAGTAGTTCTGCATGCAGCTTTGCAGTTCTTTACGCAGGCTTGCGACGTCTTCACCTTCAGTACGCGAGTTCAGACCGTCCAGACGCGCCATGGCAGCGTCGATGTCGGACTGGCGAGCGCGTGAGTAGTCGACGCCTTCTTTCAGGGTTTGTTCCAGGAACAGACCAGCAGCACGACCGAACACCACCAGATCGAGCAGCGAGTTGCCGCCCAGACGGTTGGCACCGTGTACCGATACGCACGCCACTTCGCCTACTGCGAACAGGCCTGGAATGATCTGGTCAACGCCTTCAGCGTCTTGGGTGATCGCCTGGCCATGAATGTTGGTGGCAACGCCGCCCATCATGTAGTGGCAGGTTGGAACAACCGGAATCGGCGCAACAGCCGGGTCAACGTGGGCGAAGGTCTTGGACAGTTCCATGATCCCTGGCAGACGGCTGTGCAGAACTTCTTCACCGAGGTGATCGAGCTTCAGCATTACGTGGTCGCCATCCGGGCCACAGCCGTTACCGGCGATGATTTCTTTAACCATAGAACGGGCAACAACGTCGCGACCAGCCAAGTCTTTGGCGTTCGGAGCGTAACGCTCCATGAAACGCTCGCCGTGCTTGTTGATCAGGTAACCGCCTTCACCGCGGCAGCCTTCAGTAACCAGTACACCAGCGCCGGCGATACCGGTCGGGTGGAACTGCCACATTTCAATGTCTTGTACCGGCACGCCAGCACGCAGCGCCATACCAACGCCGTCACCGGTATTGATCAGGGCATTGGTGGTGGACGAGTAGATACGGCCTGCACCGCCAGTTGCCAGAACAGTGGCGTTGGCGCGTACATAAGAGGTTTCACCGGTTTCGATGCAGATGACGATCATGCCGACAAAGGCACCGTCTTCGTTCTTCACCAGATCGACGCCGTAGTATTCGTTGAGGAATACGGTGCCGGCTTTCAGGTTGGCCTGGTACAGGGTGTGCAGCAGTGCGTGACCGGTACGGTCAGCAGCAGCGCAGGTACGAGCAGCCTGGCCACCTTTGCCGAAGTCTTTCGACTGGCCACCGAACGGACGCTGATAGATGCGGCCTTGTTCGGTACGGGAGAACGGCAGCCCCATGTGCTCGAGTTCGAACACGGCTTCCGGGCCAACGGAACACATGTATTCGATAGCGTCCTGGTCACCGATGTAGTCGGAGCCCTTGACGGTGTCGTACATGTGCCAGCGCCAATCGTCGTTCGGGTCGGCCGATGCGATTGCGCAGGTGATACCGCCTTGTGCCGACACAGTGTGCGAGCGGGTCGGGAACACCTTGGTCACTACTGCAGTTTTGTGGCCGCCTTGGGCCAGCTGCAGTGCGGCGCGCATCCCGGCACCGCCACCACCAATAATGATGGCATCGAAGGAAAGCGTATTAATGTTAGCCATGAATCAGATACCCCAAAGAATCTGCACGCCCCAGACGAAGTACGCGAACATGGCAATGCCACACGCTGCCTGGAACAGAAAACGCACACTGGTCGCCCACTTGCCCAACGCCATCGGGGTCAGGTAGTCAGTGGAGATCGTCCACATACCAACCCAGGCGTGAACACCCAGAGCAACCAAAGCCAGAAGGCTGAAAATGCGCATCCAGTTCTGCGAGAACAGACCATGCCAGACGGTGTAGTCCAGGCCTGGGTGAACCACGAGGTATCCAATCAGGAAGAGGAAATAAGCCGCGAGTACAACCGCAGACACGCGCTGGGCCATCCAGTCATATAGCCCGGAGCGCGAGAAGTTCGTGACGTTAGTTACCATATCCATACTCCCGCCAGCACAATCACTACCGCCGAAACGACGAGTACGATTTGCGAGCCCAGCTTGCCGCCTTCCAGCGTCTCACCGACACCCGCGTCCATAATCAGATGGCGCACACCGGCCACCAAGTGATACAGCAGCGCGGAGAGCAGGCCCCAAATCACAAACTTGGCCAGAGGGCTGGCCAGGCACGCGGCCACCTGCTTGAAGCCATCCTCAGATTCGAGGGACTTGTCGAGTGCATACAACAGCACCGCCAAACCCACAAAGAGGATGACACCGGAAATCCGGTGCAAGATGGACGTGTAAGCAGTGACTGGGAGTTTGATCGTCCTTAAGTCTAGGTTTACAGGTCTTTGGCTATTCACGGCTTTTTTCACACGGAAGGGCCCCTAACAATCAGGGCAAAGTTGTCGGGAAGTGCACTGGTCAGACCCACTGCCCCGGGAGTGACAACCACCAGAATAAAGGCTTTAAGGCCCCTGGCGGTCGGTGGGGGAGTATAGACAGTTAGGTTACTAATGACAACGAAAAGGCCTACCCCAAACCGCTCATTGCGCTTACCCAATAAAAGGCGTAAATAGCGCGAAATTCAACGGGAAAAACCTCTGCAACCCTTCTGGCATATGGGTTCTCGCAAATTGACTTTGGGATTTATCTCTCTATAGTGTGGCGGGCCCTGCGTGGGGGGCAGTCTGGTGATTTCAAGCATAAATAGGAGGCCACACATGGCTGACAAAAAAGCGCAGTTGATCATCGAGGGCGCAGCCCCCGTCGAGCTGCCCGTTTTATCCGGCACCGTTGGTCCCGATGTTGTAGATGTACGGGGCTTAACCGCCACGGGCCATTTCACTTTTGATCCTGGCTTTATGTCGACCGCTTCGTGCGAGTCGAAGATCACCTATATCGATGGTGATAAAGGCATCCTGCTGCACCGCGGCTACCCGATCGAGCAACTGGCCGAGCAGTCCGATTACCTGGAAACCTGCTACCTGCTGCTCAACGGCGAACTGCCTACCGCTGAACAGAAAGCCAAGTTTGTCGGCACCGTCAAGAACCACACCATGGTTCATGAACAGCTGAAAACCTTCTTCAACGGCTTCCGTCGCGATGCTCACCCGATGGCCGTCATGTGCGGTGTAGTGGGCGCCCTCTCGGCCTTCTACCACGACTCGCTGGACATCAATAATCCGCAACACCGCGAGATTTCGGCGATTCGCCTGGTCGCGAAAATGCCGACCCTGGCCGCCATGGTTTACAAGTACTCCATGGGTCAGCCGATGATGTATCCGCGCAATGACCTGACCTACGCAGAAAACTTCCTGCACATGATGTTCAACACCCCGTGCGAGATCAAACCGATCAGCCCGGTACTGGCCAAGGCAATGGACCGGATTTTCATCCTCCATGCCGACCACGAACAGAATGCCTCCACCTCTACCGTGCGTCTGGCCGGCTCCTCGGGTGCCAACCCGTTCGCCTGTATCGCTGCCGGTATCGCTGCGCTCTGGGGCCCTGCCCACGGCGGCGCCAACGAAGCCGTGCTGACCATGCTGGACGAGATTGGCAGCGTCGAGAACATCGACAAATTCATCGCCAAAGCCAAAGACAAGAACGATCCGTTCAAGTTGATGGGCTTCGGTCACCGCGTTTACAAAAACCGTGACCCGCGCGCCACCGTAATGAAGCAGACCTGCGACGAAGTGCTGAAAGAACTCGGCATCAAGAACGACCCGCAGCTGGAACTGGCCATGCGCCTTGAAGAGATCGCCCTTACCGATCCGTACTTCAAGGAACGCAACCTGTACCCGAACGTCGACTTCTACTCGGGCATCATCCTCAAGGCGATCGGCATTCCGACCAGCATGTTCACCGTGATCTTCGCTCTGGCGCGGACCGTTGGCTGGATCTCGCACTGGAAAGAAATGCTGTCCAGCCCGTACAAGATTGGCCGCCCGCGCCAGCTGTACACCGGCTATCCACAACGCGACATCGCTCCATTGAAAGACCGTAAATAAGCGTTACGCGCTAACAAAAAGGCCACCCCAGGGTGGCCTTTTTTATTGCAAGGGCGCACGAGACATCGATCTCGTAGGATGGGTAGAGCGCAGCGAAACCCATCGTTACGTGAATCGATGGGTTTGGGCTTTGCCTCTACCCATCCTACGACTCAGCGTTACTTCTTCTCCGCTCTCTCTTTCATACCCTTAAGGGTATTAAACGGCGCATCCACCACAAAACTGTTCGCCAACCACGACGGCACGCTGCCACCCGGCTCCGTGGTCACCTGATACACCACTTCCACGCCATCGGCGCCTTTAGGCGTCAGTTTCCAGAAGCCATCCACCTTGGCCACCCGCACATAGCCCTTCTCTTCCGGCTGATAAGTCGGCACGCCTTCAAGCTTGCGCAGCACGCTGCCGTCGGCTTCTTCGGTGGTGGTGACGTGGATGATCGAATCCCGTGCGGTTACCGGCCAGGGCGGGCTGAAGCGGGTGTAGGTCCAACTATCCGCACCCTCGGTTTTCAGCAATTTCTGCTCGCTGCATTCAAAAATCCATTTGCAGGAGCCGCTGACGTCTTCCTGCAGTTTGCGCAGGGTGGCGATGTCGGTCTTGATGGTGGTGACACCACGGTAGGCTTTGTACTGCGACCCCGGCACCTCACTGAGGGATACCTTGATGCCGTCTTCGTCTTTGGCCACTTTCCAGTCTTCGGCTTGCGCCACGGCGGTTGCCAACAGGCTTACAGCGCACACACCGGCCACTTTACTTAGCAAACCCATCACGAACTCCTTACTGATGATGCTCAAGTTGCCCGGTGGGCCCTTGAACTTTTATTGGATAGCGGCGCCCGCGCCTGTGGAGGTGGCCTGTTCCAGCCAACCCAGCAGACGAATCGCCTCGTCACGACTGTCGCCGCAGACGTCGGCGTCGGCAGCAAACGCCGAGCACACAGGTGGGCGTTCGGGTGAACCGAACAGCGCACACAAATTATCGACCGACAGATGCAAACAACGTTCGCCGGCCCGCTTGCCATTGGGCAAACCGGGAATCGGCGAACTGATGGAGGGAGCGATGCAACAGGCACCGCATCCTGCGCGGCATTTCATGACGATCTACCTCGAAGCGTGAGCCCGGCCAGCCCAAAGGGTGCCGGTAACGGGCGGCGATTCTACCTGTGCCGCCACACGCCGCAAAGCCGCTACTGCGCTACGTTCAGGCTATTTCAGACGAGTAATCAGGCTGGATGTATCCCAACGTCCACCGCCCTGCCCCTGCACATCGGCATAGAACTGATCCACCAGCTGCGTCACCGGCAACTGCGCGCCGTTGCGCTGGGCTTCTTCGAACACGATGGCGAAGTCTTTGCGCATCCAGTCCACGGCAAACCCAAAGTCGAATTTGCCCTCCAGCATGGTCTGGTAGCGGTGGTCCAGCTGCCAGGATTGCGCCGCGCCCTGACTGATGATTTCCATCGCGCTCTGCACATTGAGCCCCGCTTTACGGGCGAAATGCAGCGCCTCGGCCAGACCTTGCAACAAACCACCGACGGCAATCTGATTGACCATCTTGGTCAACTGCCCGCTGCCCACCGGCCCCATCAGTTTCACCAACTTGGCGTAGCTTTCGATCACCGGCGCCGCCCGCTCATACAGCGCTGCGTCGCCCCCGACCATCACCGTCAACATGCCGCTTTCCGCGCCAGACTGGCCGCCCGACACCGGCGCATCGAGAAACCCCAGTTCGCGCTCGGCCGCCAACGTCGCCATTTCCCGGGCGATATCGGCCGACGCCGTGGTGTGATCCACCAGCACGCTGCCCGCCGCCATTCCGGCAAACGCGCCACTTTCGCCCAGCAACACCGCACGCAGATGCTGGTCATTGCCCACGCAGGTCATCACCAAGTCCGCGCCTTGCGCCGCTTCGCGCGGGGTCTCGGCGCTTTCGCCGGCGAATTCGTCACACCACAGCTCCGCCTTGTCTGCCGAGCGGTTGTACACGGTCACCTGGTGCCCCTCACAGGCCAGGTGACCAGCCATATGAAATCCCATGGTGCCGAGCCCGATAAATGCCACAGTCGCCATTGCTCATCTCCTTCATTGGGTTACCACAAGCGTAGAGCGCCCTGACGATTTGGCCGGGAGAAAATCCCCGCCAATGCCTGTCATAACCCACGCAGGCGCCTGGAATGGGGTTTGCGGGCCGGCAAAAGGCCTTCCATACTCCTGCGCAACGGATGGCCTGAAAGGGATGAAGAGCACGATGGGACATTGGTTGGTGATCGACCTGGAGGCCACGACTGAAGAAGGTGGCTGGCCGGTTACAGACATGGAAATCATCGAAATCGGCGCCAGCCTGGTGAACGCGGAAGGTCGCGAAGTCGACCATTTCCAGCGCTTCGTCCGCCCGCTGCGGCGTCCGCACCTCACCAGTTTCTGCAAACAACTCACCCATATCAGCCAGGCCAACGTCGACTCCGCCTCGCCGCTGTCTGCCGTGTGGCCGCTGTTCGAACGCTGGCTGGCGGCGCATCAGCCGCGCCTGGCGGGGTGGGCCAGCTGGGGCGATTACGACCGCAAACAGCTGGAACAGGACTGGCAACAGCACCAGCTCAGCAGTTTGCTCAGCCAGGTGCCGCACCTGAACCTCAAGCAGCGCTTCGCCAAAGCGCGGCAGTTGCAGAAACCGGTGAGTTTGAATATGGCGCTGCAATTGGCCGGGCTGACTTTTCAGGGGCAACAGCATCGGGCGCTGGAAGATGCGCGCAATACCGCAAGGTTGTTGCCGTTGGTACTGCCGCTGTAACGGCCCCTCTCCCCAACCCTCTCCCGCAAGCGGGCGAGGGGGCTGATCGCGATTTTTGGCATGTATACGTCACCCCTCGCCCGCGTGCGGGAGAGGGGCCGGGGGAGAGGGGCCTTTGATGTTAAAGGCATACGTGACGAGCCCCACTCCCTTGGGCATACTGGCCGACCCTTTTTTCGTCCCTTTAAGGAAACCTCCATGTTCAAGGTCAACGAGTACTTCGACGGCACCGTCAAATCCATCGCCTTCGGCATGGCAGAAGGCCCGGCCACCATCGGTGTCATGGCCGCTGGCGAATACGAATTCGGCACCAGCCAACTGGAAGTGATGCACGTTGTGGCCGGCGCCCTGACCGTGAAACTGCCAGGCACCGACGCCTGGGAAACCTTCGAAGCAGGCACCAAGTTCACCGTACCGGCCAACAGCAAATTCCAGCTGAAAGTCGCCGTCGATACCGCCTACCTGTGCGAGTACCGCTAAGCTTTACGCTGTAACGCTACACCGCCGGCCAGGCTCGAACCTGGTCGGTGCAGAGCGGTAAAAACCGCCCGCTTCACCGAACACCTCTTCACTGCCACGCTCCAACTGGACACTCCCGATGCCTGGGTCCAAGCCTGCTGTTTCCATTGCCATCCCCATTCTGTTGCTGATCATCGCCATGAGCTCGATTCAAGGCGGCGCCGCGCTGGCCAAGGGGATTTTCCCGGTAGTGGGTGCTGAAGGCGTATCGGCCCTGCGCCTGAGCCTGGGCGCGATCATTCTGTGTCTGGTGATGCGCCCATGGCGCACTCCCCTTAACCGCAGCGGCATCAAGTCACTGATCGGCTATGGCGCTTCGCTGGGCATCATGAATTTGATGTTCTACATGTCGCTGAAAACCGTGCCGCTGGGCATTGCCGTGGCCTTGGAATTCACCGGGCCGCTGGTATTGGCCATGCTGTCGTCGCGGCGGTTTATCGATTTTGTCTGGATCGCTCTGGCCGTGGTCGGCCTGGGCTTGCTGCTACCGGTGAACCCGGCCAACGCCGACCTGGACCCCACCGGCGCCGCCTTGGCCCTGGGTGCCGGCGTGTGCTGGGCGCTCTATATCATCTTCGGCCAGCGCGCCGGCGCCGAGCACGGCAACCACACCGTGGCGCTTGGCACCGTAGTGGCGGCGATTATCGTGTTTCCGATTGGGGTGTATTCGGCCGGCAGCAGCATGTTCCACCTGAGCCTGGTGCCCGTGGCTATTGGCGTGGCGATTCTGTCCACCGCCCTGCCCTACAGCCTGGAAATGTTCGCCCTGACCCGCTTGCCAGCGCGCACCTTCAGTACGCTGATGAGCATGGAGCCGGCGATTGCCGCCCTCTCCGGCCTGATTTTCCTGCAGGAAAAACTCAGCAGCAGCCAGTGGGTCGCCATCGGCGCAATCATCGTGGCGGCCATTGGCGTGGCCTTAACGGTAAAACCGCAGCCCGCCAAGAACGCGCCACGGGATATCAAGCTGGCTGAGTGACCTCGTCGTCGACCGAGCTGTCCGCCGAGCTATCCGCCGAATTGAATTGCAACTCGGCGAGGCGGCGATACAGCGGGTTGCTGCTCACCAACTGCGCGTGAGTGCCCAAGGCCACCAGTTGGCCCTTGTCGATCACGGCAATGCGGTCCGCGCTTTTCACCGTCGCCAGGCGGTGCGCAATCACCAGCGTCGTGCGCCCGGCCATCAGGGTCGGCAGCGCCTGTTGAATCAAGTGTTCACTTTCGGCATCCAGCGCGCTGGTGGCTTCGTCCAGCAGCAGAATCGGCGCATCTACCAGCAAGGCCCGGGCAATCGCCAGACGCTGCCGCTGGCCGCCGGATAACCCCAAACCACCATCGCCCAGATGGGTTTTATAGCCTTCAGGCATCGCCATGATGAACTCGTGGGCATGGGCGGCGCGGGCGGCGGCTTCAACTTCCGCCTGACTGGCCGAGGCGCGGCCGTAGCGGATGTTCTCCTCCACGCTGCCAAAAAACAGTGCGGGGTTTTGCGACACCAGGGCAAAGCTGCGGCGCAGATCGCTGGGGTCCAACTGCTCAATCGGCAGGCCTTCCACGCGAATCTGCCCTTCCTGCGGGTCGAAAAAGCGCAGCAGCAAATCGAACAACGTCGACTTACCGGCGCCGGACGGCCCGACCAGCGCCAGAGTTTCACCCGGTTCTACTTGCAGGCTGATGCCATCCACGGCGAAGCGATCCGGCCGCGTCGGGTAGGAAAAGCGCACCGCCTCCAGCTCGATACGGCCACTGACCCGCTCCGGCAGCACCAGCAAATCGCTTGTCGGCGCCTTGATTTCACTGCGCGCCTGAAGCAATTCGGCGATGCGCTCGGCAGCCCCGGCGGCACGTTGCAACTCGCCTAGCACCTCGCTCAAAGTGCCGAATGCGGTGCCGACGATCAGGCTGTAAAACACAAACGCCGCCAGTTCGCCGCCGCTGATGCGCCCGGCAATCACATCCATACCGCCGACCCAGAGCATCACCCCGACGGCACCCAGCACCAGCAGAATCACCACGCTGATCAGCCAGGCGCGCTGGGAAATCCGCTTGCGCGCGGTTTCAAAGGCGTCTTCCACCGTGGTACCGAAGCGGGTTTTGTCCTGCTCCTGGTGGTTGTAGGCCTGCACGGTCTTGATTTGCCCAAGGCTTTCGCCGACATAGCTGCCGACGTCGGCAATGCGGTCCTGGCTCAGACGCGACAGCCCGCGCACCCGGCGGCCGAAAATCAGAATCGGCGCAATCACCAGCGGCAGTGCGGCAATCACGATCAGTGAGAGTTTGGGGTTGGTGACAAACAGCAGCACGATGCCGCCCACCAGCATCAGCACGTTGCGCAAGAACAGCGACAGCGAGGAGCCGATCACCGATTGCAGCAGCGTGGTATCGGCAGTGAGCCGGGACTGAATTTCGGAGCTGCGGTTGCTCTCGTAAAAGCCCGGGTGCAGCGTAATGAGGTGGTTGAAGACCTTTTTGCGGATATCGGCGACAAAGCGTTCGCCGATCCACGACACCAGGTAAAACCGGGTAAACGTGCCGACCGCCAAGGCCACCACCAGCACCATAAACAGCGCGATGGACTGGTTGAGCATATGCGGCGACTGCGTGGCGAAACCCTTGTCCACCAGCAGCTTCACCCCCTGCCCCATAAAGAGCGTGATACCGGCGGTAAATGCGAGCGCAAACAACGCGCCGATCACCTGCCACCGATAGGGCGCAACAAACTCGCGCGTCATGCGCAGCGCCTTGCGCTGGCGGGAAGACAGAATGGAGATCATGCGGGGCTCGCAGAGAGAGAGGGGCTAGCGGTAGATGGGGACGGTTGGGGCGGACCTCAAGCGGCAAACACATAAATAGAACACTCCGCGATCTGGCCCCCTCTCCCTGAGGGAGAGGGTTGGGGTGAGGGGGAGGCTTGAGCCGAACATCCGCGTCACGCCCTGCCCTCACCCCCAACCCCTCTCCCGCGCGCGGGAGAGGGGAGCTAGAGCGTGGACAGCGGATACAGCAACTCTTCCTTGTACCCCGCCCACACCTTAGCCACATCGGCAAAGCTGTCATCCAGCGTGGCATCGCCGCTGTCCACCAACAGCGGCCGCCCTTCAAGCGTGGCGAGCTTGCGCTTGGTCGCCACCACCCGCAGGTTATCCAACCCAATGGCTCGCACCACACGCGGGCTCACCTGCTGATTACCCCGCCCGAGAATATGCCCCTGCCCGCCAATAGCCGTCACCAGCAATACCGCCGCCTTGCCGTCCACCAGCTCAAACAGCTGCGCCTCGGTAACATCCAGCGCCAGCACCCGGCCGTTTTCGATCACATCAACGCCGAGCAAGGTGGTCTGCAAGCCGAGGTTATGCGCCAAGCCATGCAGCGTTGAGCCTGGGCCAAACACATAACGCACGTCCTGCTGCCAGGTATCTTCCAGCCAGGCGGCGATCTCGCTGAGCACCAGCTCCTCCGACTCCACCCCGCCCTGCTTCACCTGCTGCACAAAGCCGCCTTCCTGCGGCACGCTCAGCTCGCCGTACCAGCGAGCGGCCACGCGACCGGCGCGCAAGGCGGTTTCGTCGATGTCGCGCACTTCGGCATGGCTTAAGCGCACCAGGCCACCTTCGACCAGACGGCGAGTCAGCTCGCCGGCAGCGCGTGGGCTGACCGCATACACGCCGGACTGAATCTTCACCCCCGCCGGAATCCCCAGCACCGCCTGTCCTTCCCGCGCCACGGCGCACACATCGCGTGCCGTGCCGTCGCCGCCGGCAAACAGCAGCAATGCCACGCCTTCGGCCTGCAAGGCTTGTACGGCATTGCGGGTGTCTTCCGCGCTCGTCTGGGTCGCGCTCAACTCGCCCAGCAGACGGTGGTTAAAGCCCATCTCCGCCAGCAAATCGCCGCCCATCGGGCCGGGAAAGGTCAGAAACTCCAGGCGTTCGCGCAGGGGCAACAACAGCTCCAGCGCGACCCGCGTACGTTCCGCCGCACGCGGCTCGGCACCGCGCGCCAGAGCCTCTGCTGCCACGCCGTCGCTGCCCTTGAGCCCGGCGGGGCCACCCAGACCAGCCAGGGGATTTATGATCAGACCGAGGTGAAAAACCGACATACGACCCTCATAACGCGGGAACTAGTTGGCGCCCGCCGATTCACAAAACTAATGCCCCGTTGAAGGGACAGCATCCCTGTCCCGCAGTAGCAGTGTCATAGGGCTTTCATCTATGCCGGGTACCCTCGGCCTATCACCTGATGAGGAGACGAGCCATGAGCTTGCATACCCAACATACCGCTGAACGCCGTGTATTCCCCTTGCCCCCGCAGCACCCCGTGGGCGGCGCGCTGATTGATGCCCAAGGTCGGGAGATTCCGATTACCGAAGGCATGGTTCAGCAGGCATGCGAACAATTGGAAGAAGCGGCGCTGGGCGAGCCTGAGCACGATTGATCCGAAGACCAAAAGCTCGAGGCTGAAGCCTCTCCCACAGGGATCGAGTGACCTTGTGGGAGAGGCTTCAGCCTCGATTCCTGCAAACGGCAATTCCCGCTACACCAACGTCCCACCCAACGCCCGCACCACTTGCGCCAGCTCTGGCGCCTCGCCGCTCAGCTTCACATGCAACCCATCAATTTCACGCCGCGCCGGGTAATGCTTGCGCAGGGCGTCGAACGCCGCTTTGCGCGCGGCGGCGCTGCCCACCAGGCTGCGGCGAAAATCGGCATCATCGCGGCGCGGGTCATAGATCGCCCGGCATAACGCGCCGAGCGCAACCGGCACCGAAGCGGTTGCATCCAGCCCAAACTCTGTCAGCCAATACGGCGGCAGCAAGTCGTCGAGCTCCACGCGCGGCTCCAGCTTGAAGTGCGCGCAGAACGCCTGATAAATCTGCGCCGTGCCGCGCAGCTTTCCGTCCAGGCTGTAGCCGGCGATATGCGGCGTGGCGAGCAGGCACAGTTCTGCCAGCTCGGGGTCTACCTGCGGTTCGCCTTCCCATACATCTAGCACCGCTTCCAGGTCATCGCGCTGAAGTAGCAGGTCGCGCAGCGCGGCGTTATCCACCACCGCGCCACGGCTGGCGTTGATCAACCAGGTGCCGGTCTTCAGTTGGCTCAGTCGTTCGGCATTGAGTAGATGGCGGGTGCTGGGGATCAGCGGCGTGTGCAGGCTGATCACGTCGCAGCGCTGAATGATGTCGTCCAGGCTGACGTAGTCGCCGCCCTCCGCCGTCTGCCGTGGCGGGTCGCACACCAATACCTGCCAACCCAGCCCACGCAGCACATCCACCAACCGGCCGCCCACCTGCCCCGCGCCCAACACGCCATACACGCGCTGGGTGAGGTCGGCGCCGCTGACTTCGGCCAGGCTGAGCAAACTGCCCAGCACGTAATCCACCACGCCACGGGCATTGCAGCCCGGCGCGCTGGCCCAGCCGATGCCTTGTTCGGCGAAGTAATCGAGGTCCAGGTGGTCGGTGCCGATGGTGCAGGTGCCAACAAAGCGCACCTTGCTGCCTTCCAGCAACGCGCGGTTGGCTTGGGTGACCGAACGCACCAGCAGCACATCGGCGCGGGCCACGGCGTCGCGGTCGAAAGAGCGACCGGGCATACGTTCGATCTCGCCGAATTCGGCAAAAAACTCGTCCAGCAGCGGGATATTTTCGTCGGCAAGAATGCGCATGACAGGCTCCAAAAGTCTGGCGGACATTCTAGGACGGATGCCGGCGCGGGGCGACGGCGGATTTTTGCTGACGCTTCCTGGCTCTTTCCTGACTGCAGCGTCAAGGCGTAAACTCGCCGTTCCTTTGCAAGCTCTGTCCTGGCGCAGCACGCGCTTTAAGCGCTTTTTAACCACAAAAGCAGACTCGGACAGAAGCGAGTGCCCGGCCACCACTGCCGATACAGTGCGCACTTGATAACTCTCTATAAGAGACAATGGACTGCCTTGTGATCGCTCGCGAATCCCGCCTCAATCGTTCTATGCGCGAACTGCGCGCCCTGCTGGTTCTTGCCCTGCCCATCATGATTGCCCAGCTGTCGCACTCGGCGATGGGCTTTGTCGACGCCGTGATGGCCGGCCGCGTCGGCCCCCGTGACCTGGCCTCCGTGGCCTTGGGCAACTCGATCTGGGTGCCGGTGTTTCTGTTGATGACCGGCATCCTACTGGCCACCACCCCGAAAGTGGCGCAGCGCTTTGGCGCCGGCCAGGAAGCCGAAATCGGCGCCCTGGTGCGCCAGGCCCTGTGGTTGGCGTTGGCCGTCGGCATCGCCGCTGGCGTGATGCTGTGGAATGCCAAACCGATTCTGGTGGTGATGGGCGTTGACCCCGAGTTGATCGGCCCAAGCATGGTTTACCTCTACGGCATCGGCTGCGGCATTCCGTCGGTGGCGCTGTATTACGTGCTGCGCTGCTTCAGCGACGGCCTGGGTCGCACCCGGCCGAGCATGATGATTGGCCTGCTGGGTCTGCTGCTGAATATCCCGCTGAACTACGTCTTCATCTATGGCCATTTCGGCATGCCTGCCTTGGGCGGCGCCGGCTGCGGCTGGGCCACGGCGGTGGCGATGTGGTGCATGTTCTTCGCCATGCTGGCCTGGGTGCGCTGGGCGCCGGTGTATAAAAAAGCCGGGCTGTTCGACCGCTTCGAATGGCCGCGCTGGGAGCCGATTCAACGGCTATTGAGCATTGGCTTGCCGATTGGCATTGCCGTGTTCGCCGAGTCGAGCATCTTTGCCGTGATCGCCCTTCTGATAGGCAGCCTGGGCGCCGACGTGGTCGCCGGGCATCAGGTGGCGCTGAACTTCAGCTCGCTGACCTTCATGATCCCCTACGCCCTGGCCATGGCCGTGACGGTCCGCGTCGGCCACGCCCTTGGCGCCGGCGACCCACGCCAGGCGCGGTTTGTCGCCGGCGTGGGAATTCTGACGGCGCTGGCGTTCGCCTGTGTCGCTGCCGTATTGATGTTTCAGCTGCGCACCGAGATTGCCGGGATATACAGCCGCGACTCGGCGGTGATTGGCGTGGCCTCGGCGCTGATCGTATTTGCCGCGCTGTACCAGTTTTCCGACGCCGTGCAGGTAACGGCGGCCGGCGCGCTGCGCGGCTATCAAGACACCCGCGTGACCATGGTGATGACGCTGTTTGCTTACTGGGGAATTGGTTTGCCGGTGGGCTATGCGCTGGGACTATCGCACTGGTTCGGCGAGCCGAGCGGGCCGAAAGGCTTGTGGCAGGGGCTGATCGTGGGGCTGACATGCGCGGCGGTGATGCTGAGTATTCGGCTGGCGCGCAGTGCGAAGAAGCGGATCCGCCTTCATAACGCCAGAGGCTGACTCAAT
This sequence comes from Pseudomonas sp. CC11G, assembly GCF_056174845.1. Classification (NCBI taxonomy): domain Bacteria; kingdom Pseudomonadati; phylum Pseudomonadota; class Gammaproteobacteria; order Pseudomonadales; family Pseudomonadaceae; genus Pseudomonas; species Pseudomonas sp. CC11G. Next base: position 111,327 of record NZ_JBWBZC010000005.1, on the reverse strand, counting down.
CCTACGAAGCCTTACTCGACCTTCTTGCGAATCCAATACAAGTACGTGCCCGCCTCTTCCTCTTGCTGCACCAGCTCATGCCCGAGAAACACGCAGAACTTGGGAATATCGCGGCGGGTAGACGGGTCGGTCGCAATTACTTTCAGCAAGCCGCCGGCCGGCAGGTCGCGCACTTTGTTGTGCAGCATCATCACCGGCTCCGGGCAGAACAGGCCGGTGGCATCCAGGGTGCCGTCCAGTGGCGCGGCGGGATCGAATTCAGACATAAACAACTCCGGTAACGGGCGCGACTACTTGCTTAGCCGACGCAGGTGACAGGTAACTTCTTCACGGTCGTGGTACAGCTGCTTGCAGCTGATGCTGGCCCTGACGCCGCGGGCCTTTAAACCTTCCTCGATACGTTCGAGCAAGCGCTTCACTTCGGCATAGCGCTGCTTCATCGGCAACTTCAGATTGACCACCGCTTCGCGGCAATGTCCCTCGCCAATCCAGGTTTCGAGTAACGCCGCATTGCGCGCCGGCTTTTCGACGATATCGCACACCATCCAGTCCACCGGCTGCTTGGGCGTCCAGGTAAACCCGTCGACCATCAGGTGCTGCACCAGCCCGGTGTCCATCAGGCTTTCGGCCATCGGGCCGTTGTCGATGGCGGTCACCAGCATGCCGCGGCGCACCAGCTGGTAGGTCCAGCCGCCGGGCGAGGCGCCGAGGTCGACGCCGGTCATGTCACCATTCAGGCGCTCATCCCATTCTTCGCGGGGAATAAATTGGTGCCAGGCCTCTTCGAGTTTGAGGGTCGAACGGCTGGGGGCTTCGCGGGGGAATTTCAGGCGGGGAATACCGCCGGCCCAGAACGCCGAATTGTTGGTTTCGGCCAGGCCCAAAAACACTTCACGGCCACTTTTGAAGGTAAGCAGCAGGCGCGGCTTGCGCTCGTCTTCCACCAGCCGCCCGGCTTTTTTAAGGGCATTGCGCAATGGCACTTCGAATTTCTTGCAGAAGTTCGACAGCTCTTTGCCGTCGTTGGTATCCAGCACTTCCAGCCACAGGCTGCCGCACACGGGCAGGTCTTGCAGGTGGCTGAGCAACACGCTGATGCGGTCGGTTTCCGGCAGGTCGATAAATTGCCCGCGCGCCCACTGACGGGGAAAAATCAGCTGGGCGAAGCGCTGGCCGCGCATCAGGCGCTCGGGGCCGTCGGCGTCGGTGCAGATAAATTCGGCGTAGGCGGTATTGGGCTTGGCCTTGGCGTACCCCGCCACCTCCAGGCGCGCGGCGTGGTCGCTTATTTCCGAACACACCTCGCTTTCGAAACCGGGGCGGCAGTGCAGCAACAAAGTGGTCATCAGGTGTTCTCCTCAGGGCGCGCATGATAGCCGAGTTGGAACCCCAAGCGCTCAAGGGCAGTCAGTTGAAAGGCGCAAGCCTTCAAGGCGTACACCGCTGCGTCAGCTAGGCTAGACCTGTCTTTGCACCCTTCGACGCAGCACAACTGCGCACCCCGGGCTTTACCGTGTAGCCCCATAAGGAGATGAGCATGCCGTCCCTGAATAGCCTCAACAGTCGCCAAACCCTGACTGTCGGCGACAAAACCTATACCTATTTCAGCTTGCCCGAGGCCGCGAAAAAGCTCGGCAGCCTCGACAAGCTGCCCATGTCACTCAAAGTGCTGCTGGAAAACCTGCTGCGCTGGGAAGACGACAAAACTGTCACCGGCCACGATATCCAGGCGCTGGTGGACTGGCTGAAAACCCGAAGCTCCGAGCGTGAAATCCAATACCGCCCGGCCCGCGTATTGATGCAGGACTTTACCGGCGTGCCTGCGGTGGTCGACCTGGCCGCCATGCGCGCCGCCATGGCCAAGGCCGGCGGCGACCCGCAGAAAATCAACCCGTTGTCGCCGGTAGACCTGGTGATTGACCACTCGGTGATGGTCGACAAATTCGCCACCACCAGCGCCTTCGAGCAGAACGTCGAGATCGAAATGCAGCGCAACGGCGAGCGCTATGCGTTTTTGCGCTGGGGCCAGAATGCCTTCGATAACTTCAGCGTGGTGCCGCCGGGCACCGGCATCTGCCACCAGGTAAACCTGGAATACCTCGGCCGCACCGTGTGGACGAAAGAGGAAGACGGCCAGACGTTCGCCTTCCCCGACACCCTGGTCGGCACCGACTCGCACACCACCATGATCAACGGCCTCGGCGTATTGGGCTGGGGCGTCGGCGGTATCGAGGCGGAAGCGGCGATGCTTGGGCAGCCGGTGTCGATGCTGATTCCCGAAGTGATCGGCTTCAAGCTCAGCGGCAAATTGAAGGAAGGCATCACCGCCACCGACCTGGTGCTGACCGTTACACAGATGCTGCGCAAGAAAGGCGTGGTGGGAAAATTCGTCGAATTCTATGGCGACGGCCTGGCCACCCTGCCCTTGGCCGACCGCGCCACCATCGCCAATATGGCCCCGGAATACGGCGCCACCTGCGGTTTCTTCCCGGTGGATGACATTACGCTCGGCTATTTGCGCCTGTCTGGCCGGCCGGATGCCACCGTCGCGCTGGTCGAGGCCTACAGCAAAGCCCAGGGCCTGTGGCGCGAGCCGGGCCAGGAGCCGCTGTTTACTGATGCGTTGGCTCTGGATATGGGCACGGTCGTAGCCAGCCTGGCTGGGCCGAAACGCCCGCAAGACCGCGTCGCCCTGCCAGACGTCAGCCAAGCCTTTGATGACTTTCTCGGCTTGCAAGTAAAACCGGCCAGCACTGAGGACGGCCGGCTGCTAAGCGAAGGCGGCGGTGGCACCGCCATCCACGATGATTCGTTGGTGGGCGGGGCCAGTTACGAATTCGAGGGCAAAACCCATCGCCTGCAACACGGCGCCGTGGTGATTGCGGCCATTACGTCGTGCACCAACACCTCCAACCCCAGCGTGATGATGGCCGCCGGCCTTCTAGCCAAGAAGGCCGTGGAAAAGGGTTTGCAGCGCAAGCCCTGGGTGAAGAGTTCGCTCGCGCCTGGCTCGAAAGTGGTGACCGACTACTACAACGCCGCCGGCCTGACCGAGTACCTGGATAAATTGGGCTTCGACCTGGTGGGCTACGGCTGCACCACCTGCATCGGCAACTCCGGACCGCTGCCAGAGCCGATTGAAAAAGCCATTCAGCAGTCGGATCTGACTGTGGCTTCGGTGCTGTCTGGCAACCGCAACTTCGAAGGCCGCGTGCACCCGCTGGTGAAAACCAACTGGCTGGCCTCGCCGCCGCTGGTGGTGGCCTATGCCCTGGCCGGCAGCGTGCGCATGAACCTCAGCGAAGACCCACTGGGCCCCGGCAAAGACGGAAAGCCGGTGTACCTGCGCGATATCTGGCCGAGCCAGGCGGAAATCGCCGACGCCGTTCAGAAAGTAGATACCCAGATGTTCCATAAGGAGTACGCGGAAGTCTTTGCCGGCGATGAAAAGTGGCAAGCCATTCAGGTGCCGGATGCCGATACTTACGAGTGGCAAGCCGACTCCACGTACATCCAACACCCACCGTTTTTCGAACATATCGACGAAGCACCGCCAAAGATCGGCAATATCGCCGATGCGCGAATTCTTGCCCTGCTCGGCGATTCGGTAACCACCGACCACATCTCCCCGGCCGGTAATATCAAAGCCAGCAGCCCCGCTGGGCGCTACCTGCAGGAAAAAGGCGTGCAGGCGCAGGACTTCAACTCTTACGGCTCGCGGCGCGGCAACCATGAAGTGATGATGCGCGGCACGTTCGCCAATATCCGTATTCGCAATGAAATGCTCGGCGGCGAAGAAGGCGGCAACACCGTGCATGTGCCCAGCGGCGAGAAGCTGGCGATCTACGATGCGGCGATGCGCTATCAACAGGAAGGCACGCCGCTGGTGGTGATTGCCGGCAAGGAATATGGCACCGGTTCGTCGCGCGACTGGGCGGCCAAGGGCACCAACCTGCTCGGCGTAAAAGCCGTACTGGCCGAGAGCTTCGAGCGTATCCACCGCTCCAATCTGGTGGGTATGGGCGTGCTGCCGCTGCAGTTCAAAAACGGCCAGGACCGCAAGAGCCTGAGCCTGACCGGCAAGGAAACGCTGAGCATCGGCGGACTCGACAATGTCGAGATCAAACCCTTGATGCACCTGCCGCTGACGCTGACCCGCGAAGACGGCAAACAGGAGCAGTTCGAGGTGCTGTGCCGCATCGATACGCTGAATGAAGTGGAGTACTTCCGCGCCGGCGGCATCCTCCATTACGTGCTGCGACAGTTGATCGCCGGGTAACGGTGCGCCGCTCTGGCTGGCGCGTCAGCCAGGGGGCCTGACGCTGCCGGCGGGTTGAGACTTACGTCTTGGAAACTGTGCGCCAGTTCAAATCTGGTTACACTGCGCCGAAAAAGGTCGTAGGAAAATTCTTCTCAACTTTGCTCGGCAGCTGCCGATCAGAACGGCACGGACATTACGGATAAAGCCCCATGCGCAACAATCAGCCCGTCACTCAACGTGAACGTACCTTTCCTGCTCAGCAACGTCTGATCTCCACCACCGACCTCAAAGGCGAGATCACCTACGCCAACGATGCCTTTGTGGAAATCAGCGGCTACACCCGCGAGCAGTTGATCGGTTCTCCACACAATATGGTTCGCCACCCCGACGTGCCGCCGGCGGTGTTTGCCCATATGTGGACGACGCTGAAATCGGGCCGACCGTGGATGGGCATCGTCAAAAACCGCTGCTCCAGCGGCGACCACTACTGGGTCAACGCCTACGTCACCCCAGTGCTGGAAAACAGCCAGGTGATCGGCTTCGAGTCGGTGCGGGTGAAACCTACGGCTGAACAGGTTCGTCGCGCTGAAGCGCTGTACCAAAGGATCAATGCGGGCAAAGCGGCGATTCCGTCGAGCAACGTCTGGATGCCAATTCTGCAGAACTGGGTGCCGTTTATTCTGATCAGCCAGATCGGCTTTGTGCTGGGTGCCTGGCTCGACTTCCATTGGGGCTTTCTGCTCGCGGCATTGCTGTCGGTTCCGCTGGGCTTGCTCGGGCTGAACTGGCAGCAACGCGGCATCCGTCGCTTGTTGAAACTGGCCGAACAAAGCAACTCCGATCCGCTGATTGCCACCATGTACACCGACAGCCGCGGCCCACAGGCCCGGTTGGAAATGGCCATGCTCAGCCAGGAAGCGCGTCTTAAGACGTGCCTGACCCGCTTGCAAGACAGCGCGGAACACCTGACCGAACAAGCGCGCCAGGCCGATACCTTCGCGCAGAACAGCTCCAAAGGCCTGGAACGTCAGCGCGTGGAAACCGAGCAGGTCGCCACCGCCGTCAACGAGATGGCCGCCACCACTCTGGAAGTAGCCAGCAACGTGGCGCGCACCGCCATCGCTACCCAGGAAGCCAATCGCCTGACCGGCGAAGGCCGCAGCATTGCCGGCGAAACCCGCGAGGCGATTCAGCGCTTGTCGGTATCGGTGGGTGAAACCGGTGAAACCGTTACTCGTCTGGCTCAGGACAGCAACGAAATCGGCGGCGTGGTTGACGTGATCAAAGGCATCGCCGACCAGACCAACCTGCTCGCCCTTAACGCCGCTATCGAAGCCGCGCGCGCCGGTGAAATGGGCCGTGGTTTTGCCGTGGTAGCCGACGAGGTTCGTTCGCTGGCGCAGCGTACGGCTGAATCCACTGGGCAGATCCATCAACTGATCGCCAAACTGCAGCGAACCGCTGAAGAGGCTGTGCTGACCATGGAAATCGGCCGCAAACAGGCTGATGAAGGGGTTGAACGGGTTCTCAAGGCCGACCAGGCACTGGCCGGCATCAGCGATGCGGTGGCCAATATCGCCGACATGGCCGACCAGATTGCCGCAGCCGCCGAAGAGCAAAGCGCGGTGGCGGATGAGATCAACCAGAACATCACCACCATCGCTCAGCTTGCCGACCAGACCTCTGGTGAAGCGCAGAACACCGCACAGTTGAGCAGGGAGCTGACGGTAACGGCTCAGCGTCAATCGGCGCTGGTGGAGCGGTTTAACCGCTGAGTTTTACCGTTCGAAAAACGCCACCGGCTTACGCGGCCCGTGGCGTTTTTTTTGCCTTTCGATTTGTGACTGACGCCTCTCTCCGGCTGCGCCCGGTGCGTTACGCTCGCCGGCGCCGGCTATGTCGGCCGGACGCAGTAATCACAAGGATGAGAACGATGCAGATCAAATCGCTAGCCGGTGCGCTGGCACTGGTGCTTTCCAGTCAGCTTGCCCACGCGCAAGTGTTCTTCGACACCCGCTTTGCTTCCCCGCCCAATATTGCCGGCCAACCTATTGTTATTGATGGCACGGCAGCAACGCCGACCCGCGTGAACATGGGCAGCATTGATATGAATGTAGGGTTTGCCGGGCAAGCCGGTAACTGGGCAATTTTCAATGCGCCTAGCTGTGGCTACGACCAGATTGAGTTCAACCTGCCCGCAGGCCTGACGCATGCAACGGTCGAGTGGGACATGCTGCCGAGCAAATTGAACAACAGCCAAAGCGCGTTCAGCGTGCACCTGGACAGTAGCGACTATGGCGCACGTTCCATCAGCATGCATGGCGGCTCCAACGCCATCAGCCTATTCAATAAAGGCGGCGCTTCCGCATCGCTGGCCATGGAAGACCAGCGCAAGTACCACGTTTCTGCGCGCATTGATGTGGCCACCGATATGCTGGAAATCGACATCAACAACACCAAGTACTACAAGGGTTCGTTTGGCAGCAGCAACCTGAGCAGTGTGCGGTTTAACCTGTCGCCATGGACAGGCGGAGCAACCAACTGCAACGACGCGACTGCCGCGCTGACCAATGTGCGGATTTACGAAAACGCCAGTGACCTGGAAACGCCTCCATCGGTGCCGGTAAAGGTTGGCCTGGTGTTCACCTCGACCGGCGCCGCCGTGCAGAGCATTCCTGCGGCCGGTGGCACGCTGTTTTTCAAACGCACCATCACCAACCTCGACGTGCAGCCGTTGAGCCTGTTGACCTGGATTTCCACCACGCTGGCTGACGGCACCGGCTACACACTCGGCGCGCAGCACACCGCAGCGGTTGCACCTGGGGCGAACGTCAGCATCATTTACACCTCGCTGCCGATTCCTCGCTGGCTTCCGGCGGGGCAATACAAAGCGCGGCTGTCAGTGGTTAACCAAGTCACCAGTGAAATTACCTACCGGGATATTCCGTTCAACAAGCTTCCGTAAATAAAACGCCAGCGGATCGTGGATCCGCTGGCGTTTTTTCGATCGCTCAATTCCCTCAGCTTAAGAAAGCGGCAACTCGGCCGGCGGTGGTGTCCAGGTGTTGGTCGTGGTTAAAGCCGGAAGACTTCAAGGGTTTGAGGTCATGGTCCGCAGCGTCCAGCCAGAGCAGCTCAATGTGCGGCGATAAGGTGTACTGCTTCACCGTTTCCTTGTTACCCAAGGCATCGCGCTCGCCCTGCACGATCAGCGTACGGGTGCTCAGATCGGCCAGATGGGCCACGCGCGGCTTCTCCGGTTTGCCCGCTGCGTAGAACGGATATCCCAGGCACACCAGCGCATCCGCGCCCAACTCATCCGCCAGCAAACTGGCCATACGTCCGCCCATGGACTTGCCGCCAATCGCCAACGGCCCTGCGACTTGATGGCGCACTGCGGCGTAGACCGCGCGCCATTCCTCCAGCAACCGCGCCTGTGGATTGGGCGGACGCCGGCCGCCGTCGACTCGCCGCTGCGCCATATACGGAAACTCGAAACGCACCACAGCCACGCCCTGCGCAGCTATGCGCTGGGCCATGGTTTCCATAAATGGGCTGTCCATCGGCGCGCCGGCGCCGTGGGCAAGAATCAGCGTTGCCCGCACTTCACCTGCCGGCCTGTTCCACAGCCACGGCCCGCTCTGGGCCGCGCCCGTTACCGCTTGATTCAAATCAATATCGCCGCTGGTCGGTTTCGCCATGCTTCGCCTCGCCTTCAACAACTAGAGAAATCCGCGGATGGGCCTGACATGAGCACAACAACCACGACTGCCTACGACTACAAGGTGGTTCGCCAGTTCGCCATTATGACGGTGGTATGGGGCATCGTCGGTATGGGCTTGGGGGTGTTCATCGCCTCCCAACTGGTCTGGCCACAACTTAACTTCGACCTTCCCTGGCTCAGCTTCGGACGCCTGCGCCCCCTGCACACCAACGCGGTGATCTTCGCCTTCGGCGGCTGCGCGCTGTTCGCCACCTCCTACTACACCGTACAACGCACCTGCCAGACCGCGCTCTTCGCGCCGAAGCTGGCCGCCGCCACCTTCTGGGGCTGGCAACTGGTGATCGTACTAGCCGCCGTCAGCCTGCCGCTGGGTTACACCAGCTCGAAAGAATACGCGGAACTGGAATGGCCCATCGACCTGCTGATTACCGTCGTGTGGGTCGCCTACGCCGTGGTGTTCTTCGGCACGCTGATGAAGCGCAAGACCAAGCATATCTATGTGGGTAACTGGTTCTACGGCGCCTTTATTCTCACGGTTGCCGTACTGCACATCGTCAACAACCTCGAAGTACCGGTCAGCCTGACCAAGTCCTACTCCCTCTATTCCGGCGCCACTGACGCCATGATCCAGTGGTGGTACGGGCACAACGCCGTGGGCTTTTTCCTCACGGCTGGCTTCCTCGGGATGATGTATTACTTCGTACCCAAGCAAGCCAACCGCCCGGTGTATTCGTATCGCCTGTCGATCGTGCACTTCTGGGCGCTGATCACTTTGTACATCTGGGCCGGTCCGCACCACCTGCACTACACCGCGCTGCCGGACTGGGCACAATCGCTGGGCATGGTGATGTCGCTGGTACTGCTGGCGCCAAGCTGGGGTGGCATGATCAACGGCATGATGACCCTCTCGGGCGCCTGGCATAAGTTGCGCGACGACCCGATCCTGCGCTTCCTCGTTGTATCGCTGGCGTTCTACGGCATGTCGACCTTCGAGGGTCCGATGATGGCGATCAAGACCGTCAACGCCCTCTCCCACTACACCGACTGGACCATCGGCCACGTACATGCCGGCGCCCTCGGCTGGGTGGCAATGATCAGCTTCGGCGCCCTGTATCACATGATTCCGAAACTCTGGGGTCGCCCGCAGATGCACAGCATGGGCCTGGTCAACGCGCACTTCTGGCTGGCCACCATCGGCACCGTGCTTTACATCGCTTCGATGTGGGTCAGCGGCATCACCCAAGGCCTGATGTGGCGCGCCATCAATAGCGACGGCACCCTCACCTACTCGTTCGTGGAAGCACTTGAAGCCAGTCACCCTGGGTTCATCGTGCGCATGGTCGGTGGAGCAATCTTCCTCATCGGCGTTCTGCTGATGGCCTACAACACCTGGCGCACTGTGCGCAGCGCGCAGCCGGCGGAAATCGCCAGCGCCGCGCAGATGGCTTGAGGAGAGCGGCCATGAGCAAACATGAAGTACTCGAAAAGAACGTGTTCCTGTTGGTGCTGTGCATGGTGCTGGCCGTCAGCATCGGCGGCCTGACGCAAATCGTGCCGCTGTTCTTCCAGGACGTGACCAACAAACCAGTAGATGGCATGAAGCCCTACACCGCACTGCAACTGGAAGGCCGCGACATTTATATCCGCGAAGGTTGCGTCGGCTGCCACTCGCAGATGATCCGGCCCTTCCGCGCCGAAACCGAACGTTACGGCCACTACTCGGTAGCCGGTGAAAGCGTATGGGACCACCCGTTTCTGTGGGGCTCCAAACGTACCGGCCCGGACCTCGCCCGCGTAGGTGCGCGCTACTCCGATGATTGGCACCGCGCGCACTTGTACAACCCGCGCAACGTGGTGCCGGAATCGAAGATGCCGGGCTATCCCTGGCTGGTGCAGCACCAACTGGATGGCAAAGACACTGCCAAGAAACTGGAAGTGATGCGTCTGATGGGTGTGCCGTACACCGACGCCGATATTGAAGGCGCCAGCGCCGCCGTACAGGGCAAAACCGAGATGGACGCACTGGTTGCGTACCTACAAGTGCTCGGCACCGCCATCAAGAACAAGCGCTGAGCAGGGGGAATTTCGAAATGACTGTTTTCTGGAGCTGGTACATCTGCTTCCTGACCTTGGGCAGCCTGTTCGCGCTGCTCTGGTTGGTGTTTTCCACCCGCAGCGGTGAAAACCCCAACGGTGGCGACAAAACCATGGGGCATGCCTTCGATGGCATCGAGGAATACGACAATCCCTGCCGCGTTGGTGGTTCTTGTTGTTCGTTGGCACATCTTTTTCGCCTTCATCTATCTGCTGCTCTACCCGGGGCTGGGTAACTGGAAAGGCATCCTGCCGGGCTACAGCGACGGGTGGACTCAGGTAAACCAATGGCAACGCGAAGTCGACAAGGCCGATGCGCAATACGGCCCCCTCTTCGCCCGTCTGGCGGCAACACCGTTGGAAGAACTGAGCAAAGATCCGGAAGCGCTGAAAATTGGTGGCCGCCTATTCGCTACTAACTGCTCGGTGTGCCACGGCTCCGATGCCAAAGGCACCGTGGGCTTTCCTAACCTGACCGATACCAATTGGCGCTGGGGCGGCGACGCCGAAACCATCAAGACCAGCATCCTGCACGGCCGCATGGCAGCTATGCCCGCTTGGGGCCCAGTGATTGGCGACGCTGGCGTGAAAAACGTCGCGGCCTATGTGCATACCAAACTGGCTGGCTGCCAATGCCCGCCCAAAGCGATGCTGATTTGGACGCAGGCGCCGCTACCTATGCCACTACCTGCGTGGCCTGTCACGGCCCCGAAGGTAAGGGCACTGCGGTAATGGGCGCACCGGACCTCACCACCCCGGTGGTTGGATCTACGGCAGCAGCCTGACCCAACTGCAACAAACTATCCGTCACGGCCGCAACGGCCAGATGCCGGCACAAGAGCAATACCTGGGCGCCGACAAAGTGCATGTGCTCGCCGCATATGTACTGAGCCTGTCGCGCCAACAGTAAGACATTGATGGTTGGTGAGCATGGCGCGACGGACTGCGGGTCATGTTCACCGACACATCAAACACCGTTATCAGCCACGTAAATCCACCCACGAAGCAAGCTGCCCAATCGGCCAAGCCCACCTTTGGTCGCGATGCGACCCAGTGTCGCACCCTGACGACCGGTAACGTTCATGGTGCGTTTTCATCTACTAAGCTGGCGCATTAGCCGTCAGTGTTTGCTATGAGGCACACGACACATTTGGTAGACGGTTAGGGATAAGTGCAGACACCTGAGAACCAACCTCATTTAGAGGCCGAAATACCTTGTTTCAGGTGTCTGAAAGCCTTATCGCTGCGGCCTGTGGCGTTGCAATGACTACGTCGTTTCCTCATACTTGCCGCCGATTTTTACCCCTAAAAAAACCCTAAACCGTGGAACCTTAGAATGAGCACAGCAATCAGTCCGACTGCTTATAACTATAAGGTGGTCCGCCAGTTCGCCATCATGACGGTGGTCTGGGGGATCCTTGGCATGGGCATGGGCGTCTTCATCGCCTCGCAATTGGTATGGCCGGAGTTGAACTTCGGTTTGCCATGGACGAGCTTTGGTCGCCTGCGCCCTCTGCATACCAACTTGGTGATTTTCGCCTTCGGTGGCTGTGCTCTATTCGCTACGTCGTACTACGTAGTTCAACGTACCTGCCAGACCCGTCTGATCTCAGACAGCATGGCGGCCTTCCACTTCTGGGGCTGGCAAGCCGTGATCATCGGCGCGGGTATCACCCTGCCGTTGGGCTACACCACCTCGAAGGAATACGCTGAACTGGAATGGCCTCTGGCTATCCTGCTGGCCGTGGTCTGGGTGACCTACGCTGCAGTGTTCTTCGGCACCATCATCAAGCGCAAAACCAAGCACATCTATGTCGGCAACTGGTTCTACGGTGCCTTCATTCTGGTGACCGCGATGCTGCACATCGTGAACCACATGTCGCTGCCAGTTTCGCTGTTCAAGTCGTACTCGCTGTATTCCGGCGCGACTGACGCGATGATCCAGTGGTGGTACGGCCACAACGCCGTAGGCTTCTTCCTGACCACCGGCTTCCTGGGGATGATGTACTACTTCGTTCCGAAGCAGGCCGAGCGTCCGATCTATTCCTATCGCCTGTCCATCGTGCACTTCTGGGCGCTGATCACCCTGTACATCTGGGCTGGTCCGCACCACCTGCACTACACCGCTCTGCCGGACTGGGCTCAGTCGCTGGGTATGGCCATGTCGATCATCCTGCTGGCTCCAAGCTGGGGCGGCATGATCAACGGCATGATGACCCTGTCGGGCGCCTGGCATAAGCTGCGCACCGACCCAATCCTGCGCTTCCTGGTTGTCTCCCTGGCGTTCTACGGCATGTCGACCTTCGAAGGTCCGATGATGGCCATCAAGACCGTCAACTCGCTGTCGCACTACACCGACTGGACCATCGGCCACGTACACGCCGGTGCTCTCGGCTGGGTTGCCATGATCTCCATCGGCGCCCTGTACCACATGATCCCGAAACTCTGGGGCCGCCCACAAATGCACAGCGTTGGCCTGATCAACGCGCACTTCTGGCTCGCCACCATCGGCACCGTGCTGTACATCGCCTCCATGTGGGTCAACGGTATTACCCAAGGCCTGATGTGGCGTGCAATCAACGAAGACGGCACCCTCACCTACTCCTTCGTTGAAGCGCTGCAAGCCAGCCACCCGGGCTACATCGTGCGGGCAATCGGTGGTGCGTTCTTCGCCTCCGGCATGCTGCTGATGGCCTACAACACCTTCCGTACCGTGCGCGCCTCCCAGCCAGCTGAAGCAGAAGCCGCCGCTCAGATCGCTGTAGTTGGAGCTCACTGATGAGAAATCATGACGTAGTCGAGAAGAATATCGGCCTGCTGGCCTTCTTCATGGTTATCGCCGTAAGCATCGGGGGTCTGACTCAGATCGTTCCGCTGTTCTTCCAGGACGTTACCAACAAGCCGGTTGAGAACATGAAACCGCGCTCGGCTCTGGAACTGGAAGGTCGCGACGTCTACATCGCCAACGGTTGTGTCGGCTGCCACTCGCAGATGATCCGTCCGTTCCGCGCTGAAACTGAACGCTATGGCCACTACTCGGTAGCCGGTGAAAGCGTTTGGGACCACCCGTTCCTGTGGGGTTCCAAACGTACCGGTCCGGACCTGGCCCGCGTTGGTGGCCGCTACTCCGATGACTGGCACCGTGCGCACCTTTACAACCCGCGCAACGTAGTACCTGAGTCGATCATGCCGGCTTACCCGTTCCTGGTTGAAAACAAGCTCGACGGCAAAGACACCGCCAAGAAAATGGAAGTTCTGCGTTCCATGGGCGTGCCTTACACCGACGAAGACATTGCCGGCGCCCAAGCTGCGGTCAAAGGCAAAACTCAAATGGATGCTGTGGTCGCCTACCTGCAAGGTCTTGGCACCATCATCAAAAGCAAACGGTGACATGTGATGGACATTGGGATGATTCGCGGTCTTGGCACCGTAGTGGTGATGGTTGCTTTCGTTGGCCTGGCCCTTTGGGTGTTCAGTGGCCGACGCCAGAAAGACTTCGATGAAGCCACCCTTCTGCCGTTCGCGGATGATCCCGAAGCCATCAAGCACGTCGAGCAAGAGCAAGCTTCTAGGAGTAACAAAGAATGACCCTCTTCTGGAGTCTGTACGTCACTGTACTCACCCTGGGCACCATCGCCACGCTGACTTGGATTCTTCTGTCCACGCGCAAAGGCCAACGTGCTGAAACGACCGACGAAACTGTCGGCCACTCCTTCGATGGCATCGAGGAGTACGACAACCCGCTGCCCAAGTGGTGGTTCATGTTGTTCGTCGCCACCATCATCTTCGCCCTCGGCTACCTGGTGCTCTACCCGGGCCTGGGCAACTGGAAAGGCGTTCTGCCGGGCTACACCTACCTGAACAACGAGACCAAGCAGGAATTCTCGAATGGTCAGCCAGGCTGGACCGGTGTGCACGAGTGGGAAAAGGACATGGCCAAGGCTGACGCCAAGTTCGGTCCTATTTTCGCCAAGTTCGCCGCCATGCCGATCGAAGAAGTTGCCAAAGACCCGCAAGCCCTGAAGATGGGTGGCCGACTGTTCGCCTCCAACTGCTCGGTTTGCCACGGTTCCGACGCCAAGGGTAACTACGGTTTCCCTAACCTGACCGACGCCGACTGGCGCTGGGGCGGCGAAGCAACCACCATCGAAACCACCATTCTCGGCGGTCGCCATGCGGTCATGCCGGCTTGGGGTCCCGTTATCGGCGACCAAGGCGTTCGTGACGTAGCAGCTTTCGTAGTCACCCAACTGGACGGCCGCAAGCTGCCCGAAGACGCCAAGGCAGACCCTGCCAACGGCCAGAAAATCTTCGCGGCCAACTGCGTGGCGTGCCACGGTCCGGAAGGTAAAGGCACCCCAGCAATGGGCGCACCTAACCTGACTCACCCAGCGGCGTTCATCTACGGCTCGAGCTTCGCTCAGCTGCAGCAGACCATCCGCTACGGCCGTCAGGGCGTAATGCCTGCTCAGGAACAACTGCAAGGCAAGGACAAGGTTCACCTGTGGCGGCCTACGTCTACAGCCTGTCCCACGGCAATGCCTCGGATGCTGCCAAAGAGCAAGCCGAGTAATCGTCGCGTAAGAAATTGCTTGGGAATCTGCCCACAGGGCAGATTCCTGATGCAACACCCCGCTTTATCCCCTCCGCTACACTCTCTTCTGCTCTCCCCCGCACTAAAACGAGCCTTACGCGACTTCACGTCGCAGCAATAACCCTGCATTCAGCGCGTATAATTTGGAGCGCACTAGTCGCTTTGACCTCCGTCGGCAAGCATCGACGAGGCTTTTTCCACTGCCGTGGTACGTATCGATGAGTAAGCAGATTCCTGTTCAAGACGTCACGCCGTCCGCCAAACCGGCGGATAAGTCCGTTGACCTCTACGCCTCCCGGGAAAAGATCTACACCCGCGCCTTTACCGGCTTCTTTCGCAACCTGCGCATGCTCGGCGGCGCTGGGTTATTTCTGCTGTACTTCGGCACCGTCTGGCTGAACTGGGCCGGCCACCAGGCCGTGTGGTGGAACTTGCCCGAGCGCAAGTTCTATATCTTCGGCGCCACGTTCTGGCCGCAAGACTTCATCCTGCTCTCCGGCATCCTGATCGTCAGCGCCTTTGGCCTGTTCTTTATCACGTATTTGCCGGTCGCGTCTGGTGTGGCTACACCTGCCCGCAAAGCGTGTGGACGTGGATTTTCATGTGGTGCGAGAAGGTCACCGAGGGTGACCGCAACCAACGCATGAAGCTCGACAAAGCGCCCATGAGCGCCAATAAGCTGCTGCGCAAATTCAGTAAACACAGCCTATGGCTGCTGATCGGCCTGGTCACCGGCCTCACCTTCGTTGGCTACTTCTCCCCCATCCGCGACCTGACCATCGATTTCTTCACCGGCGAAGCGGACGGCTGGGCCTATTTCTGGGTCGGCTTCTTTACCCTGGCCACCTACGGCAACGCCGGCTGGCTGCGCGAGCAGGTGTGCATCTACATGTGCCCATATGCGCGCTTCCAGAGCGTGATGTTCGACAAAGACACCCTCATCGTTTCCTACGACCCACGTCGCGGCGAACGCCGTGGCCCGCGCAAGAAAAACGCCGACTACAAGGCCGAAGGTCTGGGCGATTGCATCGACTGCACCATGTGCGTTCAGGTCTGCCCTACCGGCATCGACATCCGCGACGGCCTGCAGATCGAATGCATTGGTTGCGCTGCCTGTATCGACGCCTGCGACACCATCATGGACAAGATGGAATACCCACGCGGCCTGATCAGCTACACCACCGAACACAACCTTTCGGGGCAGAAAACGCATCTGGTGCGGCCGCGCCTGATTGGTTACGCCGTCGTCCTGCTGGTGATGATGGGCTTCCTGGCGACTGCCTTCGTGCTGCGCCCATTGGTGGGTTTCGATGTCAGCAAAGACCGCGTGCTGTTCCGCGAAAACGCCGAAGGCCGCATCGAAAACGTCTACAACCTGAAGATCATGAACAAGGACCAACAGCCGCACACCTACGTGCTCAACGCCAAGGGCCTGGATGACCTGAAACTGGCGGGCAAACGTGAATTCAAGGTCGATGCCGGCGAAATCATTACCCAGCCGATTGAGCTGTCGGTATCGCCGGAAAAACTGCCATCCAGCACCAACGAAGTGATCTTCGTGTTGGAAAGCGCCGACGACCCAGCTACCCACGTGGAAACCAAGAGCCGCTTCATTGGCCCGAGTATCCGCTAAGCCAATTGCCCCCTACACTAGCGCCCTGCAAAAACCAGGTCACCGATTCAGAGAGACAACCAATGCCCGCAACAGCAAGCAGTCCCTGGTACAAACACATCTGGCCGTGGATCATCATCGGCATGCTGACCACCTCGGTTGGCTTGACCCTGCATATGGTGTTTATCGCCGCCAATGGTCAGGACACGCTGGTCACCGACAACTACTACGAAGCCGGCAAAGGCATCAGCCGCTCGCTGGACCGCGAACGCCTGGCTAAAGACCTGCACCTGGAAGCGCGCGCGCAACTGGATGAAGTCACCGGCGAAGTCAGCCTGGTACTCAGCGGCGACAGCCGTCCCGAAACGCTGGAAATGAACCTGATCTCCCCCACCCAGGCTGACAAAGACCGCAACCTGACCCTCAAACGCAGTGCCTCCGAGCCTGACCGTTATATCGGTCAGCTGCCGGAAGCCGTTGAAGGCCGTCGCTTCGTTGAAGTGCTCGGTCAGCAAGGCGACCAAACCTGGCGTCTGTTCGAAGAAGAAAAAGTCGGGCCTGGCGTCGAGCTGAAACTGGGCGACGAGCCTATCCCCGGCGCCGAAGAAGAGCAGCGTTAATCCTGCGGCTATGAGCGCGCCCCTCCCCTGCTACCACTGCAATCTGCCGGTTCCTGCCGGCAGTCGCTTTTGTGCGACCGTGCTGAACGAGCGCCGCGAATTCTGCTGCCCTGGCTGTCAGGCAGTGGCCGAGGCCATCGTGGCCGGCGGCCTGGAAAGCTACTACAGCCACCGCAGCGAAAGCTCGGTCAACCCGCAAGCCCTGCCGCAGCAACTGCAGGACGAGCTTGAGCTGTACGACCGCGCCGATGTGCAACAGGCCTTTGTTCACCACGATGCCGATCTGGCAGAAACCACTTTGCTGCTCGAAGGCATCAGCTGCGCCGCCTGCGGCTGGCTGATCGAACACCGGTTGCGGCAATTACCGGCGGTGGCCGAGGCGCGCCTCAATCTGTCCAACCACCGCTTGCAAGTGCGTTGGGCCGATAGCCAATTGCCCCTTAGCGCGTTGCTTAGCGAACTGCGCCATATCGGCTACGCCGCTCACCCGTATCAAGCCGACCGCGCCGCCGAACAACTCGCAGAGGAAAACCGCAAGACCTTACGCCAGCTCGGCGTCGCTGGTCTGCTGTGGTTCCAGGCGATGATGGCGACCATGGCCACCTGGCCTGAATTCAATATCGACCTGAGCCCGGAACTGCACCAGATCATGCGCTGGGTGGCGATGTTTCTGACTACGCCTATCGTTTTCTACAGCTGCGCGCCGTTCTTCAAGGGCGCCATGCGCGACCTGCGTACCCGTCATCTGACCATGGATGTGTCGGTGTCGCTGGCCATCGGCAGCGCCTACGTCGCCGGCATCTGGACCGCCATTACCGGCAACGGTGAGCTGTATTTTGATGCCGTCGGCATGTTCGCCCTGTTCCTGCTCACGGGCCGCTACCTGGAGCGCCGCGCCCGCCAACGCACCGCCGCCGCCACTGCCCAACTGGTTAATCTGCTGCCGGCCTCGTGCCTGCGCCTGGATGCCGACGGCCAGGGCGAACGTATTCTGCTGCGCGAGCTGCAACTGGGTGAGCTAGTGCTGATTCACCCCGGTGCCGTGGTGCCGGCGGACGGGCGCATTGTTCAAGGCCACTCCAGCGTCGATGAATCGCTGCTGACTGGTGAATACCTGCCGCTACCTCGAGTTGTCGGCGATCTGGTTACCGCCGGTACTCTCAACGTAGAAGGCCCGCTGCATGTCGAAGTGCAGGCGCTTGGGCCTGACACCCGCTTATCCGCCATCGTCCGCCTGCTTGACCGCGCTCAGGCCGACAAGCCGCGCCTGGCCGAGCTCGCCGACAAAGCCGCGCAATGGTTCCTGTTGATCACCTTGGCCTTGGTAGTGGTGATTGGCGCCGTCTGGTGGCACCTCGATTCAGACCGCGCGTTCTGGGTAGTGCTGGCGATGCTGGTTGCGACCTGCCCCTGCGCCCTGTCGCTGGCCACGCCCACCGCCCTGACCGCCGCTACCGGCACCCTACACAAACTAGGCTTGCTGCTCACCCGCGGCCATGTGCTGGAAGGCCTGAACCAGATCGACACGGTGATTTTCGACAAGACCGGCACGCTTACCGAAGGCCGTCTGACGTTGCGCGCCATTCGCCCCCTTGGAGGTGAGAACGACGACACCTGCCTGGCGCTGGCCGCCGCCCTGGAAAACCATTCCGAACACCCTATCGCCCGCGCCTTTGGCCAAGCGCCGGCGGCCGCCGAGTCAGTCAGCAGCGTGCCGGGGCTGGGGCTCGAAGGTGTAATTGAAGGCCGCCGGCTGCGTATCGGCCAAGTGGATTTTGTCGCTCAACTGAGCGGTCAACCTGCCCCGGCCATGCCCGTCGAGGCCGGCCAGTGGCTGCTGTTGGGCGATTCGCAAGGCCCGCTTGCCTGGTTTGTCCTTGACGACCGCCTGCGCGCAGACGCCCCTGCCCTGCTCGCGGCCTGCAAAGCGCGCGGCTGGAAAACCCTGCTGCTGTCCGGCGACACCTCGCCGATGGTTGAAAGCGTCGCCGCCGAACTGGGTATCGACGAAGTCCACGGCGGCCTGCGCCCGGACGACAAGCTGGCCATGCTTAACACCCTGCATGGCCAAGGCCGCAAAGTGCTGATGCTGGGCGACGGCGTCAACGACGTGCCTGTGCTGGCCGCAGCCGATATCAGCGTGGCCATGGGGTCGGCCACTGACCTGGCGAAAACCAGCGCCGACGCTGTGCTGCTGTCCAATCGCCTCGACGCCCTGGTGCAGGCCTTCACCCTGGCCCGCCGCACCCGCCATGTGATCATCGAGAACCTGTTGTGGGCCGGCCTGTACAATGGCCTCATGCTGCCGTTCGCCGCCCTCGGCTGGGTTACCCCGGTGTGGGCCGCAGTCGGCATGTCGGTCAGTTCCTTGACCGTGGTACTCAATGCCTTGCGCCTGACGCGCCACCGCGCGCTGGCGCCAAGCACTGGCAGCGTCTGACTGCCCGGAGCCCGTATGCCCGCCTTATACCTGTTGATTCCGATAGCCCTGCTGATCGTCGCTGTGTGCATCTTTATCTTCTTCTGGGCCGTGAACAGCGGCCAGTACGACGACCTCGATGGCCCGGCCCACAGCATTCTGTTCGACGACCAGGACCCCAACCACCTGGCCGGCGTCGACCAGGCCGGCGGTCACGACGACGGCAACAAGCCCGGCGACGAGCAGGAGCCACCTCGTGCTTGAACTGGCGCCCTTGCTGGTGTCGGCCGTCATTCTCGGTCTGCTCGGTGGCGGCCATTGCCTCGGCATGTGCGGCGGCCTGATGGGCGCACTGACCCTGGCCATTCCGCCGGAACAACGCAGCCGGCGCTTTCGCCTGTTACTGGCCTACAACCTCGGTCGAATTCTCAGTTACGCATGCGCCGGCCTGTTGATCGGCATGGCCGGCTGGGCCGTGGCCAATAGCCCGGCGGTGATGGTGTTAAGGGTGATTGCGGCGTTGCTGCTGATTGCCATGGGCCTATACCTGGCCGGCTGGTGGAGCGGGCTGACTCGAATTGAAGCGCTGGGCCGCGGCCTGTGGCGCCATATTCAGCCGTTTGCCAGCCGTTTGATGCCGGTTTCCAGCCTGCCGCGCGCCTTGCTGCTGGGTGCGCTGTGGGGCTGGCTGCCGTGCGGTCTGGTCTACAGCACCCTGCTGTGGGCGGCGAGCCAGGGCAATGCGCTGGACAGTGGCCTGCTGATGCTCGCCTTTGGCTTGGGCACCTGGCCGGTGCTGCTGGCGACCGGCATGGCCGCCGAGCGCCTGACCGCCGTGCTGCGCAAGCGCAAGGTGCGCATGGCCGGCGGTCTGCTGGTGATTCTGTTTGGTTTGTGGACGCTGCCTGGCCCCCATCAGCAATGGCTGATGGGGCATGCGATGCATCACTGAGGTGGTGGCTTATGCCATCAACAGGCCGGACATTTCCTGGAGCTGGTCAGGGCTAAGACCTGCTTGTTTCACTGCCTGCAGAAGCGCGCCAGTGGCGGTAACCAGCGCTCCATTCAAGGACGTAAGCTGGCTCTGCACGCCTTGCGCCTTCTGCATTCGGGCCTCCTCGGAAAGACTCTTGTCAGCCATCACCGCTTGCAATTCAGCCTGCTTCTCGGCGATCTGCTGACGGATCTGACGAATCATTTTCAAGGCTTGCTTGACGCCATCTGGCAAACTGCTTTTGTCGATATCATCGTCGCTCTTGGCGGCAGCGCTAATCTTCTGCGCTTGCTCCGACAACGTCACCTTGATGCCTTGCAGCGCTTCCTGCATATCCACAGGCTCGCTCGGGTCACGAATCAGCTTGGTATTAACCTGCTGCGACAGATGGCCCAAGACATTGCTGCTATTTACCTGCAACATTTCCCTTCTCCCAACGTGGCGACACAAGGTTGTCGGCCATCAGTCGTTGAACTTAAGCGCATGGCCACTCCGTGGCCTAAGCTGATACCCTTACGGTCTGTGTGTGCTTGGCTACAAAGGATGCCTTGCGATGAATGAGATGATCAAAGCCCGTGGCCTGCCGGCCGTACATTGCAAAGATTGCAGCCTCAGCGGCCTGTGCTTGCCGCTTTCGATGGATCTGGAAGATATGGACGCGCTGGACGACATCGTCAAACGCGGTCGTCCGCTGAAAAAAGGCGACTTCCTGTTCCGCCAGGGCGATCCCTTCACCTCCGTATTTGCCGTACGCTCCGGTGCCTTGCGCAGTTTTAGCGTGTCGGATGCCGGCGATGAGCAAATCACCGGTTTCCACTTGCCAAGCGAGCTGATGGGCATGTCGGGCATGGACGAAGAGTCCTACCCCACCTCCGCCCAAGCTCTCGAAACCACCACCGTCTGCGAAATCCCCTTTGAGAAACTCGACGACTTGTCGCTGCAATTGCCGCAACTGCGTCGCCAGCTGATGCGCATCATGAGCCGCGAAATTCGCGACGATCAGCAAATGATGCTGCTGCTGTCGAAGAAAACCGCCGACGAGCGCATCGCCTCATTCCTGGTCAACCTGTCCGCCCGTTTCCGCGCCCGCGGCTACTCCGCCAACCAGTTCCGTCTGGCCATGTCGCGCAATGAAATCGGCAACTACCTGGGCCTGGCGGTGGAGACCGTCTCCCGCGTATTCACCCGTTTTCAGCAGAGCAACCTGATCGCAGCCGATGGCAAGGAAATCCAGATTCTAGACGCCGCGCAGCTGTGCGCCCTGGCCGGCGGCAATCTGGAGCAGTAAACACTCACCGACGGGGCCTGCTAGAATCGCGCTTTTGCCCCACTAGCAGGCCCTCGCGATGATCTTCGACGACTTCAGCATCAAATCCCTGATTCGCCCCGTGCCGGACTTCCCCAAACCCGGCGTCATCTTTCGCGACATCACGCCCCTCTTCCAATCGCCGCGCGCCATGCGCATGGTGGCCGACAGCTTCGTGCAGCGTTATGTCGAAGCCGAGTTCAGCCATATCGGCGCCATGGATGCCCGTGGTTTTCTGATCGGTTCGATCATCGCCTACGCCCTGAACAAGCCACTGGTGCTGTTCCGCAAGCAAGGCAAGCTACCTGCCGATGTATTGGCCGAGGGCTATCAAACCGAGTACGGCGAAGCCTTTCTGGAAGTGCACGCCGACAGCCTGTGTGAAGGCGACTCGGTGCTGATTTTCGATGACCTGATCGCCACCGGCGGCACCCTGCTGGCCGCAGCGGCCCTGGTTCGCCGTATGCGCGCCAACGTTTTCGAGGCAGCCGCCATTATCGACCTGCCGGAGCTGGGCGGGTCGCAAAAGCTGCAAGACGCCGGTATTTCAACCTTCTGCCTGACCAGCTTCGCCCTGTCCGACCGCTAAACCATCTGTTACCCCGCACGCCCCGGCCAACCACGTTGGGCGGGGCGCTGCACTTAGGTTGGGTGTTCCTGTTGCCAGCTTGGGCCAATCATTGAAACCAATCAGTGATCAACCCTGAGCCGTACAACAAGAAAGATCGCCTGTTGGCGATCATCAGGAGCCGCCATGACCGCCATCCCTACCCCGTCCAAACTGACCAAGCCCAACGCCAGTTTTCCCGTGCGACGCATGGACTTCACCTTTGCCGAAACGGAAAAGTACTGGTGGAGCAACGATCCGTTCATGACCCACTTTATGAACAATCTGTCGTCGCTGTTTCCCTATGGCGAAATGTTCTTCGTCGATAGCGTGCGCGCCGTGCGTGACACCATTACCGAGCCGCAGCTGAAAAAGGACATCAGCGCGTTTATCGGCCAGGAAGCCATGCACTCCAAAGAGCACGCGACCTACAACGAGTACGCCACCCAGCACGATATCAACCTGGAAAAGCTCGAGCTGCGCATCAAGGTGCTGCTGGAGTGGGTGACCAAAATCACCACCAAGAAACAGCGCCTGGCCGCCACCTGCGCCCTGGAGCACTTCACCGCCACCATGGCCCAGCAACTGCTGCTACGCGAAGACCTGACCACACAGATCGACGACCCGAAGATGTACCAACTGTGGATGTGGCACGCCATTGAAGAGAACGAACACAAGGCCGTGTGCTACGACGCCTACCAGGCGGTAGGCGGTGGCTATTTCACTCGCGTGGCGATGATGGCGATTTCGACGGTGATTTTCTTCGGTGTGATTGGCTGGTTCCAGGTGCACCTACTGCGCAAAGACCGCCAATTGTTCAACCTGCGCAGCTGGGGCCGTGGTCTGCGGACCCTGTTCAGCCTGCGAGATGGCTTTCTGACCAAGCTGGTGTTGCCGTATCTGGACTACTACCGCCCCGGCTTCCACCCGTTTGACCACGACACCAAGGTGCTGGAGCAACGCTGGAAGGACCGTTTGGGTTTTAGCGGTTAACTCTCCCTGCCGCTCTACTCGAAGCAGTCTGCGCTATATGCACCCTCGCCGGCTGCCGAGAAATTCTGGATTCCCGCCTGCGCGGGAATGACGGAGGGTTTACTTCTACCACCGTCATCCCCGCGCAGGCGGGGATCCAGAATCTGCCGCCCTACGCTGTGCTGAGCACAACTTCTTATAAAAGCCGGCAACCTAAAAGAGGCCCTAAAATCTCAACTCCCCCACCGCCTGCAACACCGTCGCCCCGGCAAACATCATCAGAATCTGCTGTTGCGCCTGGGCGCAGATCGCCGGGCGGCGCTCTACCTGCTCGATGTAATCCAACGACTGCTGAAACAACTGCCGGCTGATCATCGACGACACCTGGCGCACCGCCATCGGCTCCAGGCTGGGTAGCAATTGCAGCTTGCCGAGGTCTTCAGCCATGTCGCTGGCGAAGTCTTCCATCATCTGTTCCAGCGCTTCACGCAGCACTTTCGAGCTGCCGTGCAGTTCACGTACGCCAACGATAAAGGCCTGCGGGTTCTGCGCCGCGTACTCGAAAAACAGCTCCACCGTTTCACTGCACACACGTTGGCCGCGCGCCAGATCGACGCCAAAGGTCAGCCGGGCCGGCGTGCCCCGCTCAGCGCGCTCGGCCGCTTCGAAGCGCAAATCACGCAGCGGCTGGCGAATACGCGCGGCCATCTCGGCGATCATCGCCAGGCCCAGGTCATCCACGGTTTTAAAGTGGCGATAGAAGGTATTGGGGTTCAGCCCCGCCTCGCGCGCCAGCTCGCGCAAACCCAGCCCACTCAGGCTGCGGCTCACCGCCGCCAGGCGCAGCGCAGCGTCCAGCAGCAAACGTTTGCCCTGGGCGGTAACGGTTTTGGTAGCAGGAAGCTCGGCCGTGGTGGTCATTTCAAGTGGTTGCCCTACGGAAGATTGGGTTGAGCTTTCGGTATACGGGTGTATACATAGCACCAAGGTAGACAACTGTATACAGCGAAAACAATCATAACAGGAGCTTGTTCATGGGCGCACAACCTGCCGTTTCACCTGCAGATGCCACCCCAACCGACGCCACCCCAGGCGCCGTGCGGCACACCAAAATCGCCATTATCGGCACCGGCTTTTCCGGTCTGGGCATGGCCATTCGCCTGAAACAGCAAGGCGATAACGATTTTCTCCTGTTCGAAAAGGAAGCCGGCGTTGGCGGCACCTGGCGCGTCAACAACTACCCCGGTTGTGGCTGCGACGTGCAATCGCACCTGTATTCCTTTTCCTTCGAACCGAACGCCGAATGGACGCGCATGTTCGCCCGCCAGCCAGAAATCAAAAGCTACCTCGAAGGTTGCTGGGAAAAGTACCGCCTGGCCCACAACACCCTGCTGCAAACCGAGGTCGCCGGCATGCGCTGGGATGACCAGGCCGAGCTGTGGCGCATCCACGACCGCGCCGGCAATCACTACACCGCGCAGTTTGTGGTATCCGGCATGGGCGCCCTCTCCACGCCGTCCATCCCGCACCTCAACGGACTGGATAACTTCACCGGCAAGGTCTTCCATTCCCAACAGTGGGACCACGACTACGACCTCACCGGCAAACGCATTGCCGTGGTCGGTACAGGCGCCTCGGCCATCCAATTCGTACCGCGTATTCAGAAACAGGTCGGCCAACTCGATCTGTATCAGCGCACCGCGCCGTGGATCATGCCCAAGCCGGACCGCGCCATCAGCGACAAAGAGCGCGCCCGCTTCAAGCGCTTCCCGCTGGCCCAGAAAGTCTGGCGCGGACTGATTTACGGCATGCTGGAAAGCCGCGTAATCGGTTTTGCCTTGGTGCCGCGCATCATGAAATTGGCCCAATGGGTCGGCAAAGCGTTTATCAACAAGCAGATCAAGGACCCGGTGCTGCGCGCCAAGGTCACGCCCAACTACACCATGGGCTGCAAACGCGTGCTGATCTCCAACGACTACTTCCCGGCTCTCACCCAGCCCAACGTTGACGTCATCACCGACGGCATCCAGGAAATCCGCGCCAACAGCATCGTCACCGCCGACGGTAAAGAACGCCCCATCGACGCCATCATCTTCGGCACCGGCTTTACGCCGAGCGACCCCATGCCCCGTGGCGTCATCTTCGGCCGCGACGGCGTCGACCTGCTCGACACCTGGCCCGAAGGCCCGCAAGCCTACAAAGGCACGCTGACCGCCGGCTTCCCGAACCTGTTTTTCCTCATGGGCCCGAACACCGGCCTGGGCCATAACTCGATGGTCTACATGATCGAATCGCAGATTCAGTACGTGCTCGGCGCCTTGAACCTGCTGCAAAAAAGCAACCTGCAAAGCCTGGAAGTGAAGCGCGACGTGCAAGACCGCTTCAACGCGAAAATCCAGGGCCAACTGGGCAAAACCGTGTGGAACTCCGGCGGCTGCGTGAGCTGGTACCTGCACCCGGTGAGCGGCCGTAACTGCACCGTATGGCCGGGCTTTACCTGGCGCTTTCGCCTGCTGACGCGCAATTTCGACCCGGCGGCCTACCATTTCAACCGCGCTCAACCGGCGCATCCGGCCCAGGGCTACCTGCCCTCCGTCACTCAACAAGGCGAGGTGGCAGCATGAAGTCCTTCGAAAATAAAGTTGCCGCCATCACCGGCGCCGGGTCCGGTATCGGCCGCGCCCTGGCTTACGGCCTGGCCCGTCAGGGCTGCCACCTGGCCCTGGCCGATGTGAATAGCGAAGCCCTGGCCGAAACCGCCGCCACGGCGCGCAAGCTTGGGGTAACCGTCACCGAAAATCAGGTGAACGTTGCCGAGCGAGACGCCGTGCACGCGTGGGCCAATCAGGTGGTGCTCGACCACGGCCGGGTCAACTTGGTGTTCAACAATGCCGGCGTCGCCCAGGGCGGCACGGTGGAAGGCAACGACTACGCCGATTACGAATGGATCATGAACATCAACTTCTGGGGCGTGGTGTACGGCAGCAAAGCGTTTTTGCCGCACCTCAAGGCCTCGGGCGATGGTCATATCGTCAACGTCTCCAGCGTATTTGGCTTGTTCGCCCAGCCGGGCATGAGCGCCTATAACGCCACCAAGTTTGCCGTGCGCGGGTTTACCGAATCGTTGCGCCAAGAGCTGGATATGGCCGGCGGCGCGGTGTCGGCCAGTTGCGTGCACCCAGGCGGCATCAAAACCAATATCGCCAAGACCGCGCGCATGAATGAAAGCTTGAGCAAAGTGACCGGCCAGGCGGCAGACCAGGCGCGCCAGCAGTTCAATGACCAACTGCTGCGCACCACGCCGGACAAGGCGGCGCAGGTGATTTTGCGTGGGGTGTTGCGCAATAACCGGCGCATTCTGATTGGGGCCGATGCATGGATGCTGGATGGCATGCAGCGGCTGCTGCCGTCGCTGTATCAGCGGTTGGTGGTGGGGTCGATGCGGTTGGCGGCGAAGTTTGCGCCTAAGCCTAAGCGTGGGGTTGGTGAGCAGAAAGCGACCGAATAAACGGCCGCTGACTGCGCACCTGGATCCCAGCCTGCGCTGGGATGACGGAGTTTTATACATTTACTCCGTCGTCCCAGCGCAGGCTGGGACCCAGAATATTGCGTCGAACTCACACCCGAAATCACGCCATATCCGACCGCGGCAACCACACCCGAATCAACGAAAACAACCGCTCCAAATCCAGCGGCTTGGCCAGGTAATCACTGGCCCCGGCCTTCAAACACTGCTCCTGATCGTCCTTCATCGCTTTGGCCGTCACCGCAATAATCGGCAGCTTGGCAAAGCGCGCATCCTGGCGAATCCGCCGTGTGGCTTCGTAGCCATCCATCACTGGCATCATCACGTCCATCAACACCAGGTCGATATCCGGATTCTCCTCCAGCTTGTCCAACGCCTCCTGGCCATTGCCGGCGCTGATTACCTTCACGCCCTTCTCGTCCAGCGCACTGATCAGCGCATACACATTGCGCATATCGTCATCCACCACCAGCACCTGGCGGTTAACGAACACTTCATCGCGATTGCGCGCGGCCTTGCTCGGCGCCCTGCGCGCGCTGCCAGCCGGGGTTTCGACCTTGTGCAGAAATAGCGTGACCTCATCCAGCAACCGCTCCGGCGAACGCGCGCCCTTGATGATGATGGAGCGCGAGTGCTTGCGCAGGCTCTCTTCCTCGCCCCGGGTGAGCGGGCGCGACACGTAGACGATGACCGGCGGGTAGTTATCGATATGCTCGCTGGCCATTTTGGTCAGCAACTCGTTGCCGTGCATATCCGGCAGTTCCAGGTCGATCACCATGCAATCGAACGGCAGTTGCCGCAGCAACTGCAATGCTTGCTCGCCATGGGAAACGGCCGTCACCTCGATCTCCAGGTCGTCCACCAATTGCGCAATGCTGTCGCGCTGACGGGCGTCGCCCTCGACGATCAGCAGCCGCTGCACCTTCTGCGTCAGGCGCGCCTCCAACCTCGAGAACACTTCCACCAGCGACTCACGGGTGGCCGGCTTCTGCGCATAACCGATGGCGCCCAGGTGCAAGGCCAGCTCGGTGCGGTCGTCGGTGGAAATCACATGCACGGGAATATGCCGAGTGCGCGCTTCCTCCTTGAGCCGCTGCAAAATCGACAGGCCGGGTTCGTCGGGCAAGCGCATATCCAGCAGAATCGCGTCCGGCTGATTGCTGGCAAGCAGTTGATTGGCCTCGGTGGAACTGTGGGCCACCAGGCAGCGGTAGTTCAGCTCATGGGCCAGGTCGAAGAGGATCTGCGCAAACTTCACCTCATCCTCGATCACCAACACGCAGCGGCCGGGCATGTCGTGGCGGTCGCGGTCGTCCGGGAAGCTCGGTTGCAGGCGCGCCAGGGCTTCGTTGCGCGGGGTTTCGCTCGGTCTGCCATCATTGGCGGCCGCGCGGTGGCTTGGCTCGCGGGCCATAAACAGACGGTCGGGGTTGAGCGCCGGCGCCGGCAGCGGGTCGGCGTAGTTAAGCGGCAGCCACAACGTAAACCGGCTGCCCTTGCCGGCCGCGCTCTGTACCTGAATATGCCCGCCGAGCACCTCGGCCAGGTTGCGCGAAATCGACAGCCCCAACCCGGTGCCGCCGAAGTGCCGGTTAATGCTGCCATCGGCCTGGCGGAAGGCTTCGAAAATAACCTCCTGCTGTTCCGGGCTGATGCCAATGCCGGTGTCGCTCACTACAAAAGCCACGCCGCCGTCTGCCGGCTCGATGCTCAGGCTGATCGTGCCCTGACTGGTGAACTTGAACGCGTTGGACAGCAGGTTTTTCACCACCTGCTCCACCCGTTGCGCATCGCTCACAAAGTGCACCGGCGCATCACTGGCCACCCGCACCTCGAAGGCCAGTTTTCGCTCCTGCGCCTGCGGTTGAAACAGCGTTTCCAAACTATGGGCCAGACGCTTGAGCGAGGTTTCTTCGGGGCGAATTTCCAGGCGCCCGGCCTCGACTTTGGAGAGGTCGAGAATGTCGTTGATCAATGCCAGCAAGTCCTTGCCGGAGGAATAAATCAGCTCGGCGTGTTTGGTCTGCTGCTCGTCCAGATTGCCCTTTACGTTGTCGGCCAACAGCCGCGACAGAATCAACGAACTGTTCAGCGGCGTGCGCAGTTCGTGGGACATATTGGCCAGAAATTCCGACTTGTAGGTGCTGGCGCGCTGCAGCTCGTTGGCACGTTGCTCCAGTTCGGCGCGGGCCTCGGCGAGGGCGTGGTTGCGCTCGTCCAGCTCATCGCGCTGGCGGGTGAGAAATTGCGTCTGCTCGTTGAGCTGGTCGTTGGTCTGCTCCAGCTCGGCTTGCTGTTGCTCCAGGTTGACCTGGGATTCCTGAATCAACTTTGACTGGTCTTCAAGCTCTTCGTTGGCGCTGCGCAATTCTTCCTGCTGCACCTGCAATTCTTCGTTGAGTTGCTGGGTTTCGTGCAGCGATTCGTGCAAGCGCTGACGGTAGCGGGCCACTTCGATGGACGTGCCGAGGCCATCGGTAATCGAACGTACGAAGATTTGTTCGCGCTCGGTCAATTCGCGCATAAAGCCCAATTCGAGCACGCCGTTGACGTCGCCGTTGTTCTGGATCGGCGCCAACATCACGGAGGCCGGGGCGTCACTGCCAAGGCCTGAATTCACCGTGAGATAGCTACCCGTCAGACCGTTAACCACCCGCGCGCTGCGGTCTAGCGCCACCTGGCCGACCAGCCCGGTGCCGTCGTTGAACGATTGCGGCTTGGCCTGCTCCTTCGCGTCAAATCCATAATCGGCCACGCGTTCCAATTGGCCGTGGTCCTGACGCACATAAAACGCGCCCACCACCATATCCAGGTAATGGCCGAGAAAGCCCAGCGCCGTCATGCCGATGGATGCGGTATTAGGCTGGCCGATAATTCTCTCAGCCAATTGCGACTGGCCCTCGCGTTGCCAGGCCTGTTGCTGCAGTTGCTCGTTCACTATTTCCTGCTGCGCAAGCAGGCTGCCGTAAAAGCGCGAGAGACCCAGCAATTCGCGGCGGCCGAAAAACGCCAGGAAGCCGCTGAACGACAGGTTGAAAATCGCGTACAGGCTGATGGTGAGAATGGCGGTAAAACTGGCGCGGTTGTTGCGCTCGTGGCGCAGCTGCTGCTCGGTGGCGATAAAGTCGCCGAAATGTTTGCGGATGACGTCCATCACCGAACCACCGGCGACCTTGACCGTGGCCGGCGGCGCATTGGTGGCCTGGCGCTCCTCAATCAACTTGGTCGCCGCCAGCGCCCAGCGCTGCTGCAAGTCCTCGATATCGCGCAAACGTTCCAGCTGCGTAGGGTTGTCGCTCACCAGCTCGCGCAGGCCCTGCATATGGCTGCCGATCCGCATGCGCGCCTCTTGATACGGCCCTAGCACATCGGTTTCACCGGCAATCAGGTAGCCGCGCAAGCCGGCTTGCTGGTCGATGGTCAGGCGATAGCCTTCGTTGGCCTGGGCGATCACCTGATCGGTGTGTTCCACCCAACTGAGCACATACAGCAGATAAGCGATCAGGGCGATAAACAAGCCCGTACCCAAAACGCCCGAGCCAATCGGCAGCGCCAGATTGCGGGTCAACATACGGCGAAAGGCGTGCTCATCGACAGTGGCGGCACTGTTCATCTCGAGTCCTCCGATAGAACAAGTCTTGAAGCTAGGACATGGATGCCGGTTCCCTGACATCCGTTCAAACAACCTGGGGGAATTCTTCAGGTTGCTTGAAATGTAGCTGTATTGGCGGGGGCTTGCGTTGTATTCGTCCTACGTGGGTATAACGAACTTCCAAACCAAAACACCCGTCGTCCAAGCGCAGGCTGGGACCCAGAATATTTCGCCGAGCACCTTTTCCTGCAGCAATCTGGATCCCAGCCTTCGCTGGGATGACGGTGATAAGGACTTAACCGGCCAACACCCGCGCCAAGGTCGCGCGCACTTTATCCATGCCGTCATCCAACGCCCGCTCAATTTCGGCCATGGTGATCACAGCGTGCGTCTTGCCGGCAGCCGGATTGACCACCAGCGCCAGGCAGGCATACGGCAGTTCCAGTTCACGCGCCAGCGCCGCTTCGGGCATGCCGGTCATGCCGATGATATCGGCACCATCGCGCTCCAGACGCGCCACTTCCGCCACCGTTTCCAGACGCGGCCCCTGGGTGCAGGCATAAACGCCGTGGCTGCTGTAGGCCACGCCCTCAGCGGCCAGGGCATCGATCAACTCATCGCGCAGGATGTCGTTGTAGGGGTAGCTGAAATCGATATGGGTCACGTGGTCCAGCTCACCGGCGAAGAAGGTGTGCTCGCGGCCGTGGGTGTAGTCGATGATCTGGTGCGGCACGCAGAAATGTCCGGTGCCCATGGCTGCGTGAATACCGCCCACCGCGTTCACCGCAAGAATCACGTCGGCGCCGGCATGCTTGAGCGCCCAGATATTCGCGCGGTAGTTCACCTGGTGCGGCGGAATGCGGTGCGGGTGGCCGTGGCGGGCGAGGAACAGCACTTCACGGTCGGCGTAGTTACCGCGCAGGATCGGCGCCGAGGGTGCGCCGTACGGGGTTTCGATATTGAGAACGGCGCTGATGGTCAGGCCTTCCAGTTTGGTCAGGCCGGTGCCACCGATGATTGCGTAAACGGTCATGCGAAAAATCCTTAGATAAGTTGCGCAGCTTGAAGATCGCCCACGGCTTGCAGCCAACGCGGGCTTTGCTTGTAGTCAGTACTGGCGAAACCTTCGCCGCGCATGCGCGCCAGGCCCTGCGGCGGCGTGACCTGC
Source organism: Pseudomonas sp. CC11G (assembly GCF_056174845.1). Taxonomy (NCBI): domain Bacteria; kingdom Pseudomonadati; phylum Pseudomonadota; class Gammaproteobacteria; order Pseudomonadales; family Pseudomonadaceae; genus Pseudomonas; species Pseudomonas sp. CC11G. The sequence continues at coordinate 79,838 of NZ_JBWBZC010000005.1, read as the reverse complement.
AGACGTTGCAACGCGCTCAAGGCCAGTTCGGCAGCAGCGCGGTCGTTACACACCAGGCCCATGTCGCAACCGGCATTCAGCGCCGCTTCGATACGGTTGGCGGCATCGCCAACCACGTGGGCGCCGGCCATCGACAGGTCGTCGCTAAAAATAACCCCGTCAAATTGCAGCTCACCGCGCAGGATGTCCTGCAACCAGCGCCGGGAGAAACCGGCGGGCTGGTCGTCGACCTGCGGGTAGATCACGTGGGCCGGCATGACGGCAGCGAGTTGTTTGCTCAAGCGGGCGAAAGGTTGCAAGTCGTTGGCGCGAATCTCGGCGAGGCTGCGTTCATCCACTGGAATGGCGACGTGGGAGTCGGCCTCAGCCCAGCCGTGGCCGGGGAAGTGTTTGCCGGTGGCGGCCATGCCGGCAGCGTTCATGCCGCGGATAAAGGCACCGGCCAGCAACGCAGCGCGCGCCGGGTCGCCGTCGAAGGAGCGGCTGCCGACCACGGCGCTGCGTTGGTAGTCGAGGTCCAGTACGGGCGCGAAACTAAGGTCGAGGCCGACCGCCAAGACTTCGGTCGCCATCAGCCAACCGCATTGTTCGGCCAGCCACTCGGCGTTGGCGTTGTCGGCCACCGCACGCATTGCCGGCAGGCGCACAAAACCTTGGCGCAGGCGCTGCACGCGGCCGCCTTCCTGGTCGACTGCGAGGAGCAAGTCAGGGCGCACGGCGCGGATGGCTTGCGACAGTTCACGCACTTGGCGGGGGTCTTCGATATTGCGTGCAAACAGAATCAGGCCACCCACTTCAGGGTGCCGCAGAATCTGCCGGTCTTCAGCGGTCAGCCAGGTGCCGCCGATATCCAGCATCAATGAGCCTTGCAGGCCAACAGTCATAACAGATCCTTAGCAGAGGTCTGCCGTTGCCCACTGTGGGCAGGCGGCTTCGTCGATTTTTACCGGGCAGTGGACGGGCACACGCTCGAAGAGTTCCAGCACGTCGGCGTTGCGCAGGCGAATGCAGCCGTGGGACAGCGGTACGCCCATGGGCTCGCTGTCCGGGGTGCCGTGCAGGTAGATATAACGGCGGAAGGTGTCGACCGCGCCGAGGCGGTTGATGCCAGGCTCGCAGCCGCTGAGCCAGAGAATACGGGTAAGAATCCAGTCGCGACCGGGGAACTGCGCGTGCAGCTCGGCATTCCAGGTTTCGCCGGTCCAGCGCCGGCCGCGCAGCACTGCGCCAAGCGGCAAGCCGTCGCCAATTCGCGCGCGAACCTGATGTAAACCACGTGGTGTGCGATTGGACCCGTTCTGCTCCCCTGCCCCGTTCAAGGCCGTGGAAACCGGCAGGCGCACCACCAGCTGCCCGGCAGTAAAACCGTAGAGCTGCTGGTCGGTGATGGAGATATGCAGGGAGTCGAGAATGCTCATGGGCGGCAAGCTTAGCCCATCAAGCCTGCCGCTTGCAGCAGGCGTTTTGCCGGTTTACACCTTGCTCGGTGTAGGCGCCGTAGACGAGGATTTACTGCGTGGTCGCAATTGCGCGGTGGCAAGGGCTTCATCGGTGACGCCGGTTTCCGAACGCATACCGGCGGCCAGGAACGGCACCATCAGACGCATCACCTGTTCGATTGAGGTATTAACCCCGAAATCGGTTTCGGCGATGGCGCGCAAGGCCTTGATACCGGACATGCTGAACGCGGCGGCACCGAGCATGAAGTGCACACGCCAGAACAGTTCGATTGGTGGAATACGTGGGGCGGCTTCGTGAACCAGGCCCATGTAGCGGCGGAAAATCTTGCCGTACATGTCTTCAAGATAACGACGCAAGTGACCCTGGCTTTGGCTAAACGCCAAACCCAGCAGACGCATAAAGATGGAAAGGTCGTTGCCGCTGCGCGGTTTTACCGCCAGGGCTTGCTCCACCAGCATTTCCAGCAGGTCTTCGAGGCTGGCCTTGTTTTCCGGTTTGGCTTGGCGGCGGTCCAGCTCGCGTTCGAGGCTGGTGCAGAACGGGCCGAGAAAGCGCGAGAACACCGCTTGAATCAGGGCTTTTTTGGAACCGAAGTGGTAGTTCACAGCAGCCAGGTTGACCCCAGCCTTGCTGGTGATCAAACGAAGGGACGTCTCGGCAAAGCCTTTCTCCGCGAATAATTGTTCCGCAGCATCTAGAATGCGTTCGACTGTTTCTGACTGAGCCATGGGAATCACCTGACAAACACTTGTTTGAAACATACGTTTCAGCTGTAGAGGTTGTCAAGCCGCATAAACCGTAATTTGGCTGGTCAGTCACGAAGCGGTGTAACTGCCCCTGCCCCTTACAGTTCCTGCTTCTTTATAGAGAAAGATGGCGTCACTCTAAAAAGGAGGATTGCCAAGCGGCGATCACTGTATATAATCCCAGTCACTGTATAAAAAGACAGAGACCGGACATGCTAAAACTCACGCCACGCCAAGCCGAGATTCTCGCCTTCATCAAGCAATGCCTTGAAGACAACGGTTACCCGCCCACCCGCGCCGAAATCGCCCAGCAGTTGGGCTTCAAGTCGCCCAACGCGGCCGAAGAACACTTGAAGGCCCTGGCCCGTAAAGGCGCCATCGAGATGACCCCTGGTGCCTCGCGCGGCATTCGCATTCCGGGTTTCGAACCCAGCAGCGACGAAGAAACCGGCCTGCCCATCATTGGTCGTGTAGCCGCCGGTGCGCCGATTCTGGCTCCGCATCAACCCCGAGTTCTTCCACCCTCGCGCCGACTACTTATTGCGCGTACGCGGCATGAGCATGAAAGACATCGGCATTCTCGACGGTGACCTGCTTGCCGTACACACCACCAAAGAAGCCCGTAACGGCCAGATCGTGGTTGCCCGCATTGACGACGAAGTCACTGTAAAGCGCTTCAAGCGTGAAGGCGACAAGGTTTGGCTGATCGCGGAAAACCCCGAGTTCGCCCCCATCGAAATCGACCTGCATGAACAGGATCTGATCATCGAAGGATTGAGTGTCGGCGTCATTCGCCGCTGAGGAGGCTGTATGCAGTTCCCACAAGCGCTGGACCGTACCCAACTGCCATTGTTCGACGCCTTCCTGCCGCAATCGGTGGCGCCGTTGTTGACCGATATCGTTGAAACCGGTTGGTTCGAAGAGCCAGAGCCAGAAACATTCAGCGAACTCTCGCTGCGTGGCGCTGCCGGGAACTGCCTGCACCTGCTGGCGCCCATCCTGCGTGAACTCAGCCAGAATCAAGACGCCCGCTGGCTCACCCTGATCGCCCCGCCCGCCAGCCTGACACAGGCCTGGCTGCGCGACGCGGGCCTGAACCGTGAACGCATTCTGCTGCTGCAACCGCGCGCCGGGCAAAGCCCGCTGGAATTGGCGTGCGAAGCATTGCGCCTGGGCCGCAGCCACACCGTGGTGAGCTGGCTGCACCCGTTGCACCGCCCCGCTCGCAATGAACTGGCAAGCGCCGCACGTACTGGAAAGGCACAGAGCCTGAATATCAGCCTGGGCTAACACGACTTCGAGGAGGTTGGGTTGGGGTTCACGTAGGTTGGGTTGAGCCGCAGGCGAAGCCCAACAGAGCCCAACGAAGCGGCACAGGGCTAATGCGAGCACGCCAATAATGATCGACTGGTTCGTTGGGCTTCGCCGATGGCTCAACCCCAACCTACAACGCAAAAGGCACCTGTTCAGGTGCCTTTTTAGTTTGTGCTGCTATCAGCGGGCCAGAGAACCCAGCAAGGCTCAATGCAGAACGCGCGGGCCTTCATCTTTCTCGAAGTCACCTTCGGCCAATCGGCCGGCCATCTGCACGCCCACGTTGAGCATGGCTTTGGCTACTTCTACATGGTGGCCCTGGAGGAATGCCTTGGCGTCTGCCGAGAAATCCAACACGACCAATGCCTCCTCATCCTCGGCACGACGCAGCGCGATGCGCCCGTCAGGCAACTCGACAATTTCCAAAAAGGATGTAGGCATAAACTTAAATCTCCACGTAAGGCCGGCAGTGTATCAGCCCGCCGGCCTTCTTCCCTAGCCCAGCCATCCATTCACCTGACGCAACGGCCAGAAAAAACCTTCAGCACTCGCTCAGAGTTTCGCGAAAACGCAGGGCCAGCACCTTGAGCTGCTGACGCCAGCTTTCCAGCTCGACACGGGCCAGCTGCGGCGCTTCTTCGTCCAGGCTATAGGCTTGAATCAGCGGCAAAGTAGGATCGATTTTGGCTTTGGCCGGAGCTTTTGGCGGCTGGAAAAGCGCCTGATAGGCAGTGAGCAGTTGCGCCAGCCAGGTTTCCGACTGTTGCGCCAACTCCACCAATTCTGCCAGCTCGGGGCTCGGGGTCGCGCCCAATACGGCAGGCGTGAGGATGGCTTCGACGCGTGGCACATTCACTTCTTCGGTAATAGCCGGCCACTTCATGGCAAATGCCCAACAAGGCGCCGTACAGGTGGAACAGACAGGCTTCGCGCTCAGCGAGGATCAGCGCCGGGGCGTTGACCGCCTGGCCTTCTTCGGCGCGGCGCCAGGCTTCCAGCGACAGGCCAGCGAAAAACAGTTTTTGATTGGTGCGGGTATAGAGTTCATGGGCCATTGCGGCACCCTCCACAGCAGACAGACTCACCATACGCGCGCCAACCGGAGTTGACGCGCGTACCAGGGCTTAACGCTTGTCTTCGACCTTCCAGGCATTGCCGTCGTAAAAGGCGCGCCAACCAGTCGGCTTGCCTTCCACTTCGGTCTGCACGTACTGCTCTTTGGTCTTGCGACTGTAGCGTATGACGGCAGGACGGCCATCCGGGTCTTTCTTCGGCGCCGACATCAGGAAGTGGTACTTCGGATCGATCTCGTCTTTGTGCGGGATCAGTTCCAACACCAGAGGCGCGCGAGTTTCACGGTTCTTCGGGAACTGGCTGGCTGCCAGAAACAGGCCGCTGGCGCCGTCGCGCAGTACGTAGGTGTCGTTCACCTTCTCGCACTTGAGCTCAGGCATCTTCACGGCGTCCATTTTGGGTGGCGCAGGCTCGCCGCTACGCAGCAATTTACGGGTGTTCTTGCACTCGGGGTTGGTGCAGCCGAAGAACTTGCCGAAACGGCCGGTCTTCAGTTGCATCTGGCTGCCGCACTTGTCGCATTCCAGGCTCGGACCTTCGTAGCCTTTGATGCGGTACTGGCCCTGCTCAATCTCGTAACCCGCGCAATCCGGGTTATTACCGCAAATATGCAGCTTGCGGGTTTCGTCCAGCAAATACGCATCCATCGCCGTGGCGCAGATCGGGCAACGGTGCTTGCCCAGCAGTACCAGGGATTCCGATTCACCTTCATCGTCGGCGGCAATTTCATCGCCCGGAATCAGGTTGATGGTCGACTTGCAGCGCTCTTTCGGCGGCAGGCTGTAGCCCGAGCAACCAAGGAACACGCCGGTGGACGCGGTACGAATCATCATCGGCCGGCCGCACTCACGGCAGGCGATATCGGTCGGCGTCGGCTGGTTGGCACGCATGCCTTTGTCACTTTCCGAAGCCACTTCGAGCTTTTTCTTGAAGTCGCCGTAGAACTCGTCCAGCACGTTTTTCCACTCGCGCTCGCCTTGGGCGACGTCATCGAGGTTTTCTTCCATACCGGCGGTAAAGCCGTAGTCCATCAGATTGGAGAAGCTTTCACTCAGGCGCTCGGTAACGATGTCGCCCATTTTCTCCGAGTAGAAACGGCGGTTGTGCAGAGCTACATAGCCGCGTTCCTGGATGGTGGAAATGATCGCTGCGTAAGTAGATGGACGGCCGATTCCGCGTTTTTCCATCTCTTTAACCAGGCTGGCTTCGGAGTAACGCGCTGGCGGCTTGGTGAAGTGCTGGCTCGGGTCGAGTTTGAGCAGCTTCAGCGCTTCGCCTTCGCTCATGTCCGGCAGCACGTCGTCGTCGCCCGGCTTGCTGATTTGCGGCAAGGCGCGGGTGTAACCGTCGAACTTGAGGATACGGCCCTTGGCGCGCAGTTCGAACTGGCTGGCTTTGACGCTGACGGTAGTGGACAGGTATTCGGCCGGTGGCATCTGGCAGGCCACGAATTGGCGCCAGATCAACTCGTAGAGGCGCTCGGCGTCGCGTTCCATGCCGGACAGCTGAGTCGGCTTCAGGTTGACCTCAGACGGACGAATCGCTTCGTGCGCTTCCTGGGCGCCTTCCTTGCTGCTGTACACGTTCGGTTTGGCCGGCAGGTACTTCTTGCCGAACTCGCCTTCGATAAAGTCGCGCACCATGGTCACGGCATCGGCCGAGAGGTTGGTGGAGTCGGTACGCATGTAAGTGATATAGCCGGCTTCGTACAAGCGCTGGGCCATCATCATGGTTTTCTTCACACCGAAGCCCAGACGGTTACTGGCCGCCTGCTGCAAGGTGGAAGTAATAAAAGGTGCCGACGGTTTGCTGCTGGTAGGTTTGTCTTCGCGTTTGACGATGCTGTACGCGGAGTCTTTCAGCTTGGCCAGCGCGGCATCGGCTTGCTGCTTGTTCAGCGGCTTGAAGGCTTCGCCGTTTTCGCGGGCCACTTCAAAGCGCACGTTGGCGCCTTTGGTGGTGCCCAGGTCTGCGTGGATCTCCCAGTACTCTTCCGGGTTGAACGCACGAATCTCGCGCTCACGCTCCACCACCAGTTTTACCGCAACCGATTGCACACGGCCGGCGGATAGGCCACGGGCGATTTTGGCCCACAGCAGCGGCGAAACCATGTAACCCACCACGCGGTCGAGGAAACGACGCGCCTGCTGGGCGTTGACACGGTTGATGTCCAGCTCACCGGCTTGGAGAACGCTTCCTGGATGGCTTTCTTGGTGATCTCGTTGAACACCACGCGCTTGTAGCGGCTGTCGTCACCACCAATGGCTTCGCGCAGGTGCCAGGCAATGGCTTCCCCTCGCGGTCCAAGTCGGTTGCGAGATAGATGGTGTCAGCATCTTTGGCGAGACGGCGCAGCTCTTCGACGACCTTTTCCTTGCCAGGAAGAATTCGTACTTGGCTTTCCAGCCGTGCTCGGGGTCGACACCCATGCGCGATACCAGTTGGCGCTTGGCTTTTTCCTTGGCGCTCAGTACCGGCGCGTCGGCTGCAGCAGCCTTGCCCGTTTGACTGGCTCTTTGGCAGCACTGGCCGAACCGCTGGTAGGCAGGTCACGGATATGGCCGATGCTCGACTTCACCACGTACTGGTTGCCCAAATACTTGTTGATGGTCTTGGCCTTGGCCGGGGATTCCACGATGACCAGCGATTTGCCCATGGATCGGAGATTTCCTGAATATGAGGACTGAAAGACGGGGGGCCGCCTTTCGCGGCACCGCTATATATAGTGGCGACTAAGGTGAGGTCAAGGGCGGATCACGTTCGATGCCGACTCAAGGCCGCACGAAGCGATCAGGTTCGGCCTCGATCAGAGCAAAGCGCAGCATGCTCTTGCCGTCCACCTCGACGGACGATGTAAACATGCTCAGCGGCCGCACCCACAGGCCGTATTCGCCGTAGAGCGCCTGATATACCACCACCTCCTCTTCCGTCTCGGAATGCCGGGCCACGCCGAACACGCGGTACTCGGGACCCTTGTAGTGACGATAGAGGCCGGGTTGTAACTGCATCAGGGACTTCCTCACATCTGTAATAAATAAAAGTCTGTTCTGACAAAAATAAAAACCGGGGCACTGGGCCCCGGCTTTACAACAGAGTCTGCTCGTTGCCGAGCGTTCCCTTTAGATGCGTTCGAAGACGGTGGTGATGCCTTGGCCGAGACCGACGCACATGGTCGACACGCCAAAAGTACCGCCGTTCTGCTTCATCACGTTCAGCAAGGTGCCGGAGATACGCGCACCAGAGCAGCCGAACGGGTGACCGAGGGCAATAGCGCCGCCGTGCAGGTTAACCTTCTCTTCCATCTTGTCGAGCACTTTCAAGTCTTTCAGCACCGGCAGGGCCTGTGCAGCGAAAGCCTCGTTGAGCTCCCAGAAGTCGATGTCGTTGATGGTCAGGCCAGCGCGTTTCAGCGCTTTCTGAGTCGACGGCACTGGGCCGTAGCCCATGATTGCTGGGTCAACACCGGCCACGGCCATCGAGCGGATCACGGCCATCGGCTGAATGCCGAGGTCTTGAGCGCGCTGGGCGGACATCACGATCATGCACGAAGCACCATCGGTGATCTGCGACGACGTACCGGCAGTTACGGTGCCGCCTTTCGGGTTGAACGCAGGCTTCAGGGCAGCCAGGCTTTCCAGGGTGGTTTCCGGACGAATGGTTTCGTCGTAGTCGAACACCTTCAGGAAGCCGTTCTCGTCGTAGCCTTGCATCGGGATGATTTCATCCTTGAACTTGCCTTCGACGGTCGCTTTGTGGGCCAGACGGTGAGAACGCTCACCGAATGCGTCCTGCGCTTCACGGCTGATGCCATGCATCTTGCCGAGCATTTCAGCGGTCAGACCCATCATGCCCGACGCCTTGGCGGCGTACAGGGACAGGTGCGGGTTTGGATCCACGCCGTGCATCATGCCAACGTGGCCCATGTGCTCCACGCCGCCGATGACGAACACGTCACCGTTGCCGGTCATGATCGCCTGAGCTGCGGTGTGCAGGGCGCTCATGGAGGAACCGCAGAGGCGGCTGACAGTTTGTGCAGCGCTGGTGTGCGGGATCGGGGTCATCAGCGACGCCATGCGCGCGATGTTCCAACCTTGTTCCAGGGTCTGGTTTACGCAGCCCCAGATCACATCTTCCACTTCAGCTGGGTCCAGCTTCGGGTTACGTGCCAGCACGCCGGTGATCAGTTGCGCAGACATGGTTTCTGCGCGGGTGTTGCGGTGCATGCCGCCTTTCGAACGACCCATCGGGGTGCGACCGAAGTCGACAATCACCACGTCTCTTGGATTCAGGCTCATAAATTCACTCTCGCTCTATGCGTTACGCGCTTAACCGAAGAAGCTCTGGCCGTTGGCGGCCATCTCACGCAGCTTCGCGGTGGGGTGGTACAGCGCGCCCAGGTCGGCGTACTTGTCTGCCAGGGCGACGAACTCGGCTACACCGATGGAGTCGATGTAACGCAGTGCACCACCACGGAACGGAGGGAAGCCGATGCCGTAGATCAAGCCCATATCGGCTTCAGCTGCGGTTTCGACAATGCCGTCTTCCAGACAACGTACGGTTTCCAGGCACAGCGGAATCATCATGAAGTTGATGATGTCTTCATCAGTCACTTCACGCTGTTCGGTGATGACTGGCTTGAGCACTTCGTAAGCAACCGGATCGGTCACTTTCTTCGGCTTGCCGCGCTTGTCCATCTCGTACGAGTAGAAGCCTTTGCCGTTTTTCTGGCCCAGGCGGTTAGCTTCGTACATCACGTCTACCGCGGTACGGCCTTCAACAGCCATGCGGTCCGGGAAGCCTTCAGCCATTACGTCACGGCCGTGGTGGCCAGTGTCGATGCCGACCACGTCAGAGAGGTAAGCCGGGCCCATGGGCCAGCCGAATTTCTCCATGACTTTGTCGATGCGCACGAAGTCGACGCCGGCGCTGATCAGCTTGGAGAAGCCGCCGAAGTACGGGAACAGCACGCGGTTGACCAGGAAGCCTGGGCAGTCGTTGACCACGATCGGGCTCTTGCCCATCTTCTTGGCGTAAGCAACGGTAGTAGCTACAGCTACATCGCTGGACTTCTCGCCACGAATCACTTCAACCAGCGGCATCATGTGCACCGGGTTGAAGAAGTGCATGCCGACGAAGTTTTCCGGACGCTTGAGGGCTTTAGCCAGCAAGTTGATGGAAATAGTCGAGGTGTTGGATGCCAGAATCGCATCTTCACGCACCACGCCTTCCACTTCGGCCAGAACGATGGCTTTGACTTTCGGGTTCTCGACAACAGCTTCAACCACGATGTCGACGTGACCGAAGTCGCCGTAGGACATGGTTGGGCGGATGGCGGTCAGGGCTTCAGCCATTTTGGCTGCAGACAGACGACCTTTGGCGACGCGGCTGCCCAGCAGCTTGGACGCTTCGGCCAGGCCCATCTGGATGCCTTCCTCGCGGATATCCTTCATCAGGATCGGCGTGCCTTTGGAGGCCGACTGGTAGGCGATACCGCCACCCATGATGCCGGCGCCGAGTACAGCGGCCAGTTTCACGTCTTTGGCGATGGCGTCGTAGCCTTTGGCTTTCTTCTTCAGTTCCTGATCGTTCAGGAACAGGCCAACCAGGCACTGAGAAGCGGAAGTCTTGGCCAGTTTTACGAAACCGGCAGCTTCTGTTTCCAGGGCTTTGTCACGGCCGAAGTTGGCCGCTTTCTGGATGGTCTTGATCGCTTCAACCGGCGCCGGGTAGTTCGGGCCAGCCTGACCGGCCACGAAACCTTTAGCGGTTTCGAACGCCATCATTTGCTCGATCGCGTTGAGCTTGATTTTTTCCAGCTTCGGCGCGCGTTTGGCCTTGTAGTCCAGCTCGCCGGAAATGGCGCGCTTGATCAGGTCCAGCGCAGCAGCGGCGAGCTTGTCAGCCGCCACCACAGCATCGACAGCGCCTGCTTTCAGGGCGTCTTCTGCACGGTTTTCTTTACCGCCGGCAATCCACTCGATGGCGTTATCAGTACCGATAACACGCGGCAGACGCACGGTGCCGCCAAAACCTGGGTAGATGCCCAGTTTGACTTCCGGCAGGCCTACTTTGGCGCCGCTGGCGATGACGCGGTAGTCCGCGGCCAAGCACATTTCAAAACCGCCGCCCAACGCGATGCCATTGATGGCCGCTACGGTCGGAACGCCGAGGTCTTCGAAATCGCTGAAGATTTTGTTGGCTTCGAGGTTGCCGGCTACCAGCTCTTCATCGGACAACTTGAAGTTGTCGACGAATTCGGTGATGTCGGCGCCGACGATAAAGACGTCTTTGCCGCTGCTGACAATTACACCTTTGATCGAGGCATCAGCCTTGATGGCGTCCACAGCCTGGCGCAGTTCGGCCAGAGTGAGACGGTTGAATTTGTTGACGGATTCACCCTTGAGGTCGAATTGCAATTCGACGATGCCGCTCTCAAGAGCCTTAACCGTGATGGCTTTACCTTCGTAAATCATCAACTGATCTCCACGGTATGGAAGCTGAACAGTACACGTCGGACGCCAAGCAGCGGGATGGCCCGCAGCAGGACCGTCGAGAATAGTCTCGAACAGCCTGACATACCCGCCGACGCGATATTCGGGCGGCCTATGAACCCGTGCTGCACAAAGCAAACACTTGATTCATACGCCCGTTTGATTCGGGTGCGCACACCTTCGTGCAAAAGAATGCGCTTGTCAATTGGAGCGCTATTTCCGGCAGCCCCGTAAGGAAGGTTTGACCGTTATGTAAGGACAAACATTCCAACTGCTCTAGTACGGGGGTACGCAGCCGACCGACCAATGCCATCACCGTGATGCCAGGCGCCGCTAGCCAAAGCGAAACGGCGCAGGTACAGTCGTCTCAACACGCCGATGAGCGTGACAAAAAATAAAAACAATGAAGTCCCACGGAGTAACCATGTCGAGTCGTCTGCTTGCCGTATCGCTGAGCCTCGTACTCACCACCCTGCTTCCTCTCGGCGCCACCGCCGCCAATTTCGCTACCGGTTCCGACAACCTGCTGAAGCTGCATCAGCTGCGTCTGGCTGCGCAAAAAAGCCTCGGCGACTTCTACATGTACAACAGCATGGATGGCGACCAGCGCTATGCGCGGCAGATAGAAGAGTCGGTGCATGACGCCGATGCCCGCCTGGCCGAGCTCACCGACATGCCGGGCGATGCGTCCAAAGCCATGCGCGCCCAGTTGGCCCAACAGCTGACGGCGTACGACGCCGAGCTCAAAGCGCTGACCACCGCCATGAAGACCCAGGGCTTTACCGAATTGCAGCCAGTAGCCGACCTGGCCACGCGCAATCAGCAGCTGATGGCCTTGAGCAATGAGCTGTACACCAAGATTCAACAGGAAAGCGGCCAGATCGTGCCGCCGATGACCCAGCAAAGCCGTGAGCAAAGTCTGCTGATGCAAGCCATTGCGGTGGACTATGCTTCGCGCAGTGCATCGGTAGGCGGCACCTTTATAGGCAGCGCCGCCGGTGATGAGAAGACCATCGAAGACCTGGTCACCCAGTTCGCTGGTCAGCTCAACACGCTGGAGAAGTCGCCACAAAACACCGCGCAAATTCGTGAGTCGTTGAGCGGCATTAATACCAAGTGGCGCTATATCGAAAAATCGCTGAAAAACTACAACGAGAACTCTGTACCATTCGTGGTCAGCAAGTACTCAGACAGCATTATCGACGGATTGGAAGGGGTTTCGGCGCAGTACCTGGCCGCCAAGCTTTAACCGAGTCGTTAGTTTGACCACAGTCTTTCCGGCCTGCCTGGCCACCCCAGCCCGCCTAACCTCGGGCTTTTTATTTGGTTCGAAGACGTTGTGAAATGGCCTGCGCTTGCCCAGGGGGCGTTGAAAACGGAGCAGGGATGCTCATTGGCTACAGCCAACTCCGCTCCCCTCTCCGTTTTCGCCTTCCCTGGCCTGCGCTCGGCACATTTCAAAACGCCTTCACCATCAGCAGAAGCTGAAGCAAATCTAAGCCAACGCCTTCAACACTGCCACCACCGGCACAAGATTCTCCACTTCGCCCCGCTCGCCCCAACACAAGGCAACCATCTGCTTGCTGGCTTCGACTTTGTAAACGTCGGCTGGCAAGGTTTGCAGGTGTGGCAGCAGCGCCGTGTCGGCGCAGGGTTCGCGCCATTGGTTCACCCACTGCCCGGCACTCAACTGCCAGTAGCACCAGCTATCGTCGGCGCCTTTGCGGCGGGCGCGGTGGTATTGCGGGCACGGGCTGGGCGGCTCCTCGGGCAGCCAGTGCGGCCACTCCTGGCGCGACAACTGCATTCCCAAACCCTGCTGACGCGCCGCCATGCGGATGGCCATGCGCCCCTGTTGCCGGCGCGAAGGCCGCAGCCAGGCCAGGGGGCTCAGCACAACGGCGGTGAGCAGTAATACGATCCACAGGGTCATACGTTAAGTCCCACAACAATAAAGGCTGCATTTAGCCAACATTCGCGGCCATACTTTGGTCATTCGTCTCAGGAGGAGTACCACCATGATCTATCAGCACATTCTGGTTGCCCTGGATCTTTCCGAAGAATGCGACCCGGTGATGAAGCGCGCTTACGCACTCGCCAACGCAAGCCAGGCCAAGCTGTCACTGGTGCATATCGTCGAACCCATGGCCATGGCCTTTGGTGGCGACGTACCGATGGACCTGTCCACCCTGCAACAACAGCAATTCGAACAAGCCCGCGAACGTTTGGACAGCTACTCCGCCAAATACCCGGAGCTGGGCACCGACAGCCGTCATCTGGTCTACGGCCAACCGCGCCAGGAAATCCACCGCCTCGCCGCCGAACAAGGCGCCGACCTGATCGTAGTCGGCAGCCATGGTCGTCATGGTTTGGCGCTGCTGCTGGGTTCTACCGCTAATGACGTACTGCACGGCGCGCCGTGTGATGTGCTGGCGGTACGGTTGAAAAAGCCGGAATAAAAGCCCAAACACCGTCCCAGCAGGGGGAAAGTGCCGGTGTTATTCCGGCAAATCCCCCGCACTCATCACCATCGGCCGGATCTTCTGCAGCTGGGTTTCCAGCGAGTGGGTGATGCTGGTCGACATCGAGAAGAAGGTCAGAAACGCCTTGAGGTTCGAGTCGCCTTCACACACATCGTGAATGCGCTGCCAGAACGCCTGGTTCACTAGCTGCAATTGCTGGAACAACCGCACCAGGCCCTTCAGTTCCCAATCCGCATGGCGCCCTTCGCGGAAGTTAAAGTACTGGCGTGACAGGTACAGCGACACCACTCGCAGAACAAATTCCTGGTTATTGGCAAACGGCAGATGGTTGAACGCCATCGGTTTGAGTTTGTTCAGCATCGGGCAGGCACTGGTCGGCATGATCAGCCCGAGCAAGGCGCGCAAGCCCTCCTCCAGGCCGGCCTGTTTGCTGTACTCACGCTCTGGAGTGCGCACCCAGAAATGCGCTTTCTGGAACGCCGGCAAGCCCTGAAAATCCTCGATCACCCGGTGCAAATCCACCGCTGCCGGGCAGTGGCTGTATTGCTCGCGGTTCAGCGGGCAGTTGCTGCACTGGTGATACTCAAGCCGCGTCCAGGCCGGCGCCAGCAGCGCCCGCTCTTGGTCGTACTCACGGTTGAGTTCGATGCGATAGCCAAATTCATGACTGTCGTCGAGGGAAATCCGGTACTCGATGGCCATTTCCGTGTGCGCCTCTCTATTACTCGTCCAACTCAGCCCAACGCTCCAGCAACGCGTCCAGCTCTTGCTGTGCGCTATCGAGCAAGGCCAGCACCGCAGCGCTTTCTGCGGCCGGGCGCTGATAGAAGGTCGGCCCGGCAATTTCTTCATTCAGCTCGGCAATTTTGCCTTCCTGAGCGTCGATCAAACCCGGCAAGGCTTCCAGTTCGCGCTGCAGCTTGTAGCTCAGCTTCTTCTTCGCCACCGGAATTTCTGCGGCGTCGATAGCCGTATTGGCAACCGGTGCCGGCGCAGTGGCTTCCGGCTTGCCGGATTTGCTCTCACCCACGCCCAACAGCTTCGGCGAGCCGCCCTGACGCAGCCAATCCTGATACCCACCGACGTACTCGCGCACCTTGCCTTCGCCTTCGAAGACCAAGGTGCTGGTTACCACGTTGTCGAGGAATGCCCGGTCGTGGCTCACCATCAGCACGGTGCCGGCGAAGTTCGACAGCACTTCTTCGAGCAGTTCGAGGGTTTCCACGTCCAGGTCGTTGGTGGGTTCGTCCAGCACCAGCAAGTTGGCCGGCTTGCTGAACAGCTTAGCCAGCAACAGACGGGCACGCTCACCACCGGACAACGCTTTTACCGGCGTACGCGCACGCTGCGGGCTGAACAGGAAGTCGCCCAGGTAGCTCAGCACATGGCGGTTCTGGCCGTCGATTTCGATAAAGTCGCGGCCTTCGGCCACGTTGTCGATTACGGTCTTTTCCAGGTCCAGCTGGTGGCGCAGTTGGTCGAAGTAGGCCACTTCCAGACGGGTGCCCACTTCAACCTTGCCTTGGGTCGGCTGCAGGTCGTCGAGCATCAGCTTGAGCAAGGTGGTTTTGCCGGTACCGTTGGCGCCGAGCAGGCCGATACGATCCTGGCGCTGCAGCACCATGGAGAAGTCCTTGATCAGCAGCGGGCCGCCCGGGTGACCGAAGCTGACGTTCTCCAGCACCATCACTTGTTTGCCGGACTTTTCCGAAGTATCCAGCTGAATATTGGCCTTGCCGGTGCGCTCGCGACGTTCGCTGCGCTCCACACGCAAGGCTTTCAGGGCGCGTACACGGCCTTCGTTACGGGTACGACGGGCCTTGATGCCCTGACGAATCCACACTTCTTCCTGGGCCAGACGTTTGTCGAACAAGGCGTTGGCGGTTTCTTCGGCCGACAGCTGCGCCTCTTTGTGCACCAGAAAGCTGGCGTAGTCGCCGTTCCAGTCGATCAGGCCCCCGCGGTCCAATTCCAGGATGCGTGTAGCCAGGTTCTGCAAGAAGGACCGGTCGTGCGTAATAAACAGTACGGCGCCCTGGAAATCCTTCAGGGCATCTTCCAGCCAGGCGATGGCACCGATATCCAGGTGGTTGGTTGGCTCATCGAGCAGCAGCAGGTCCGGCTCGGACACCAGCGCCTGGGCCAGCAACACCCGGCGACGCCAGCCACCGGACAGCTCGGCCAGGGTTTTGTCGGCTGGCAGCTGTAGACGGCTCAAGGTGCTGTCTACCAGTTGCTGCAAGCGCCAGCCGTCTTTGGCCTCCAGCTCTTGCTGCACGTGCATCAGCTTGTTGAGGTCTTCGTCGGTGACGATGTTCATGCTCAGGTGATGGTATTCGGCGAGCAATGCGCCGACGCCATTCAGGCCCTCGGCCACCACGTCGAATACGGTACGCCCGTCGGCCACCGGCAATTCCTGCGGCAGCTCACCGATTTTCAGGCCCGGAGCGCGCCATACCGAACCTTCGTCGCCCAGGCGGTCGCCCTTCACCAGACGCAGCAGGCTGGATTTACCGGTGCCGTTGCGGCCGATGATGCACACCCGCTCGCCACGGGCGATCTGCCAGGAAATCTTGTCCAGCAGCGGCATTGCGCCATAGGCCAGGGAAACATCGGTGAACTTGAGCAGCATGGTCGCCTCGAGGGGAATAGCTGCGGCGGTTTGCGCGTGGCGAAACAGCCGCTGGAAATCTCTTTGCCGGGCGCTTTTGGCATCGGCAAAACTGGGCGCGCATTCTACCGAGTTGCGCCCTGGGCCGGGTGGCATTTTTTTGAGCGCGTGGACCGAGCCGTTGGGCTTCGCTGCGCTCAACCCAACCTACGCGCGCGGGTAGGTTGGGTTGAGCGCAGCGAAGCCCAACAAACCACCTAAACATCGCCCTACGCAAGCCAAGACCAAAAGGCTAAGCTAGCCCCCTTGAGCGCCCAGCCAACGGCGCGTCTTTCAGAATATTCAGCTCGGAAGTGTCATGCGCGGTCGTCTGCTCTGCCTGTTTTCCTGCCTGCTTCTCTCCTCGGTCACCCTCGAAGCCTCTGCGGCCGCCAGCCTGGCGCAGCAACGGTTGTTCTATGACGAGGCCAAACGTGCCTTGGCCAAAGGCGACAGCGGCCCGTATCGGATGTACGCCAACGCCCTGGCTGACTACCCGCTGGAACCGTATCTGGCCTACGACGAGCTGACCTACCGGCTGAAAAGCGCCAGCAACGAAGAGATCGAGAAATTTCTCGCCGAGCATGGCGACCTGCCGCAAGCCAACTGGATGAAGTTGCGCTGGTTGCGCTGGCTGGCCGAGCGCGGCGACTGGAAGCCGTTCGTCAAGTATTACGACCCGAAGATGAATTTCACCGAGCTGGACTGCCTCAATGGCCAGCACCAGCTCATCAGCGGGCAGACCGCCGAAGGCTACGCCAGCGCAGAAAAACTCTGGCTGGTGGGCAAATCCCAGCCAGACGCCTGTGAGCCGCTGTTCAGCATGTGGGCCAACGCCGGCCAGCTCACCGAGTCCATGCGCTGGAAACGTCTCAAGCTTGCTGTGCAAGCGCGCAACTACAGCCTGGCCAGCCACCTGACCCAAACCCTGCCGACCCTCGGCAGCCAGGGCCAGTTGATGATCGATGTCGCGCAAAAGCCGGCCATGCTCTCCCAAACCGGCCGCTTCTCCCCTGCCAGCCAGACCATGGCCGATGTGGTGAGCATTGGCCTGCGCCGTCTGGCCAAGCAAGACCCGGAAAAAGCTATCAGCCTGCTGAACGACTACACCCAACGTCTGCCGTTCTCGATGGAAGAAAAGGTCGCCATTGCCCGCGAAATCGGCCTGACCCTGGCGAAAAGTTTCGATGATCGTGCCCTGCCGATCATGACCCAGTACGACCCGGAGCTGCGTGACAACACCGTTACCGAGTGGCGCGCCCGTCTGTTGCTGCGCCTGGGCCGCTGGAGCGATGCCAACCAGCTAATTCGCCGTATGCCGGCCGACCTCGCCAGCACCAACCGCTGGCGCTACTGGCAGGCCCGCAGCCAGCAACTGGCCGACCCGAACAACCAGGGCCCGGCCCTGCTGCTGTATCAGCCGGTGTCCAAGGAGCGCGACTTCTACGGCTTTATGGCCGCCGACCAGCTGAAAACCCCGTACCAGCTCACCAACAAGCCGCTGCTGCTCGACCCCAAGCTGGTGCAGAAAGTGCGAAACACCCCCGGCATTCGCCGCGCCCTGGAATTCCACGACCGTGGCCAGATCGTGGATGGCCGCCGCGAGTGGTATCACGTCAGCCGCCTGTTTAGCCGCGACGAGCTGGTGGCCCAGGCTCGCCTGGCCTACGACAAGCAGTGGTACTTCCCGGCGATTCGTACCATCAGCCAGGCGCAATACTGGGATGACCTGGACGTGCGCTTCCCAATGGCCCACCAGAGCACCCTGGTACGCGAAGCCAAGGTACGTGGCCTGCATTCGAGCTGGGTGTTTGCCATCACGCGTCAGGAAAGCGCCTTTATGGACGACGCCCGTTCCGGCGTTGGCGCCAGCGGCCTGATGCAGCTAATGCCCGGCACCGCCAAGGAAACCGCGCGCAAATTCAGCATTCCGTTCGCCCCGCAGCAACTGCTGGACCCGGACAAGAATGTGCAATTGGGCGCGGCCTACCTGAGCCAGGTGCATGGTCAGTTCAACGGCAACCGCGTGCTTGCCTCGGCCGCGTATAACGCCGGCCCCGGCCGTGTGCGCCAATGGCTGAAAGGCTCGAACCACCTGGCGTATGACGTGTGGGTGGAAACCATCCCGTTTGACGAAACCCGCCAGTACGTGCAGAACGTGCTTTCGTATGCGGTGATCTACGGGTTCAAGCTCAATGCACCGCAGCCGTTGGTGGATTGGCATGAGCGGTTCTTCGACGATCAGTGAACGAGCTGTTCGCCCTGGGGCTTTTGCTCTAGGGCGGGCACGCTAGATCTCGCGAGCTAGAGCCATCCAAGGCAAAAAGCCCTGCTGAAAGCGGAGTTGGCTGTAGCCAATGAGCATTTCAGCAGGGCTTTTTAACGCAGGAGAGCCGACGCGCAGCAGATCGTTTCCCGCCCTACTCCAAAATTTCGACTTCCATTCCCACTGCCAGCTCCCCTTCTCCTTCATTAATCAGGTTCTGCCCGAAATACACCTCGCCTTCGCGCTGGCGGTAGGTTTTCAGGGTGGTTAGCGGCTCGCGGTCGGCGCTGCGTTGACCGGTCTGCGGGTCGATAGTGGTCATGATGCAGCGGGTGCAGCCCTTGACCACGCGAAACTCCACACCGCCGATGCGGATGCGTTTCCAGCTGTCTTCGGCATACGCCTCACTGCCCTCGACCACCAGGTTCGTGCGAAACCGCAGCATCTCCAGCGGCCGACCGACGCGGGCCGACAAGTCGTCCAGCGACGCCTGGCCAATCAGCAACAACGGAAACCCATCGGGAAATCCCACTTTTTCCTGCGGGCCAAGGCTGCCCGGAATATCGCGGGCGCGGTCTACCGGTACATGCACCAGGCGGCAGGCTTTGCCGAGAAACCGGCTGAGCCACTCGGCCGCTTCGTCGCCGGCGTCTGGCACCACCATGCTGTCGCTCCAGATAAACGCGCCGCGCATTTCGGCGTCCGGGCCCGGTACCGGCACATCCAGCGACTGGAAGCCCTCAGCATTCAAGGTCAGGCCGCCCTGCTCGTTCCACAGCGCCGACAGCTGCGACATATGCGCCATCGCCCGCTGGGTGAAAAAGCGCCCGTTAGTGGCGTCCACCAGCATCCAGCGCCGATCACCGAGCATGCCGATGCTATCGACCTGCACACGCGACAGGCTCTCACCTTTGGCGGATTTCATGGGGAAACGGTAGAGGGCGGAGAGACGCATAACGGAGGTCCTGAGTGGCGTTCACAAGGGACCGTTATACGGAATTGGCGGGTAGTCGCTCAAGGGGGCAAAAAGCATCGAGGCTGAAGCCTCTCCCACAAGGGCACGCATCAGCTGTAGGAGGAAGTAGGTTGGGTTGAGCCGCAGGCGAAGCCCAACGAGCCGATCGCGGTAGCCGCAGCAACGCAATGTTGGGCTTCGCTGCGCTCAACCCAACCTACGCCGCGTTCCGGCCGTCACTCGTCAAGCATCAACCGCTCACGAATAACGTCGACAAGTTTGTCCGGCTGAAACTTGGAGAGAAAGTTGTCACACCCCACCTTCTTCACCATCGCCTCGTTAAAACTCCCCGACAGCGACGTATGCAGCACCACATACAAATCTTTCAGCCGTGGGTCGCTACGAATTTCGGTAGTCAGGCGGTAGCCGTCCATTTCCGGCATTTCAGCGTCGGTGAAGATCATCAGCAGCTTGTCGGTCATCACATTGCCTTCATCGGCCCATTTCTTGAGCTGATTGAGCCCTTTGAGGCCATCAGTGGCGATGTGCATTTTCAAGCCGAGTTGAGACAGGGTGTCACGCAGTTGCGCCAACGCCACGCTGGAGTCGTCCACCAGCAGCACTTCGCGACCACGGGCTTTCTCCAGCACGGGGTCGGCCAGGCGGTCGCTGGAGATCTTGGCGTTGTACGGCACGATTTCGGCCAGCACTTTCTCCACGTCGATGATTTCCACCAACTGCTCTTCCACCTTGGTAATCGCCGTCAGGTAGTGCTGGCGGCCAGCGCCACCGGGCGGCGGCAGGATGGAGTCCCAGTTGAGGTTGAGAATGCGGTCGACGCCGCCGACCAGAAAGGCCTGCACGGAGCGGTTGTATTCGGTGACGATAATGGTGCTGTTCACATCCGGCACGATGGGCCGCATGCCGATGGCTTGCGAGAGGTCGATCACCGGCAAGGTCTGGCCGCGCAGGCTGACCACGCCACACACAAACGGATGGCGATGCGGCATCAGGGTCAACTTGGGCATCTGCAGGACTTCCTGCACCTTGAACACGTTGATCGCGAACAGTTGCCGGCCTGCCAGGCGGAACATCAGGATTTCCAGGCGGTTCTCACCCACCAGTTGGGTGCGTTGGTCCACTGAGTCGAGAATGCCGGCCATGCTGTGCTCCTGTTGTGTCTACTGAGTCTAGCTGTTGCTAGCCACCTTATCGGCGGCGTGTGACACAACTGAAATGTGTCTGACGTGGGTGCCATCATGCCGTGCCATCACTGTAGGCACAATCGCACACCGGCGTCAGTCTGCTCCGGCTTTATTCAGCCGTCCATGCCCACCTCTGATGTACCCAACAGCGGGGAGCCTGGCGGCAGGTGCACACGCAAAGCAGCGGGCCGGGCATTGAAGCGCAGTGCGGTGCTTTCCAGTGGTTCGCCGTCGAGGTTGAGGTCCAGCCCTTCCGGCGCTTCGATCTCGACCCACGGCAAGCGCGCGTTGATCGACACGCTTTCCAGCCCGAGGATGCCGCCCGACAGCAATGTGCCCAAGGTACCGACCACATCCTGCGGCGCCGGAATAATGCAGATATCCAACAACCCGTCATTTACCTGCGCCTGCGGGCACAGCACATGGCCGCCTCCGGCCTGGCGACCGTTGCCGATGCCGAGGGCGAGAAAGTCGCCTTCCCAGGAGAAGTCCGGCCCGTTGAACCGGCCAAACGCGGCATGCACATCGGAGAACCGCGTCAACCCGGTAAGGAAGTAAGCCGCCCCACCCAGCACGCGTTTGAGATCTTCAGAGGTATTGGCGGTGATCTTCGAACCAAAGCCGCCGGTGGCCATATTGAGGAACAGCTGGCCGTCGACTTCGCCCAGGTCGATGGGCGTGGCGGCCTGGTCGAGCAGCGCCAGCGCTTCCAGCGGCACCAACGGCACACCAGCGGCGCGGGCAAAATCGTTGGCAGTGCCCAGCGGCAGCAAGGCCAGGCTGGCATCGCTGTCGGCCAGGGCCATGGCTTCGGCCACATCGCGCAGGGTGCCATCGCCGCCGCCGGCAATAATGGTCGGGTAACCGGCGTCCAGCGCTTCGGTCACCAGACGCTGGGCATCGCCGCCCTCCCAGGTCACCCGTACAGCCAGCTCCCAGCCTTCATCGCGGCGGGCCTGCACGGCGGCGCGCACGTCTTCGTTGAGAGCCTGCTTGCCGTGCAGAATCAGTAAGGCTTTGCGCTCGGTCATCGGTTAATCCCTTAAATGCTTGGCCAACCCTAGCACCGGCAACCGAGGCCTGCCGAACCCTAGGCGGGATACCCAGTAATTTTGCGGATGCTCTGGTAAAGCGGTTTGAGCTGCTTGTACATGCGTTGGTACACCTCGCGGTACAAGCGTTCATAGATTTGTTGCGACTGCGGGTTGGGCTCGAACACCTGGCCGACGCGAGTCATGGCAGCAATGGCGGTGGGAAAGTCTGGGTGCAGGCCCAGGCCGACCGCGCAATCGATGGCCGCGCCGAGGCCCGAGGTTTCGTACACATGCGGCCGTTCCGCCGGCAAACCGAAGATATCCGCCGTCAGCTGCATCGCCGCATCGCTTTGCGAGCCGCCGCCAGACACCCGCAGCCGGGTAATTTTGCTGCGCGAGCGCTTTTCGATCTGCTCTTTGCCCTGGCGCAGCGCATAGGCCAGGCCTTCGAGAATGGCGCGGTAGATATGCGCGCGGGTATGCACATCGCCAAAACCGATGATCGAGCCCTTCGCTTCCAGCCCCGGCTCACGAATGCCCGGCGTCCAGTACGGCTGCAACATCAGCCCCATGGAGCCGGCCGGCACACTGTTCACCAACTCATCGAACAACGCTTCGGGCTCGACGCCCAGCTCCTTTGCCCGCTGCATTTCCCGCAGGCCAAACTCCTGCTTGAACCAGTTGACCATCCAGAAGCCGCGGTAAATCATCACCTCGGTGTTGAAGTGATCGGGAATGGCAGCAGGAAAAGGCGGAATCAGCGGCACAGTTTCCAAGTAAGTGCGCCGCGTGGTGTTGATGGTCGCCGTGGTGCCGTACGACAAACACGCCGTGCTCGGCTCCACCCCGCCCGCCCCCAACACTTCACAGGCCTTGTCGGCGCCGGCAGCAATCAGCGGCAAGCCTTCGGGAATGCCGGTATGCCGGGCGGCTCCGGCCGTGATCACGCCCAGGCGTTCGCCGGGTTTGACCAGCTCCGGCAATTGGTTGAGCCGCACCGGCATCGCTTGCCATTTCCAGTCCCTGCGCGCCGCCCATTTCAGGCGTTTGTAGTCGAACGGCAGATAACCGACGCAGCAGGCCACCGAGTCGGCAAAGCGGTCACACAACCGATGGGTCAAAAATCCCGACAGCAACAGCACCTTGTCCGTCTTGGCCCACAGCTCCGGCTGCTCCTGCGCCAGCCAGTTCACTTCGGCCTGGGCACGGAAGTAGTCCACCGTAGCCTCTTCGCGGATCAGCTTGAACAGCCAGCCCCACGGCCCTTTGATTTTGCCGCGCACTTCGGCGCGGCGTTGGTCGAGCCAGAGGATGGCCGGGCGCAGCGGCTTGCCGGCGGCGTCCACGGTGATGATGGTGCCGCGCTGGGTGGTGAGCGACACGCCCTTGATCTGGCGCTTGTCGATATCCACTTGCTGCCACAGCAGGCGGCACGCTTCGCCCAGGCTCTGCCAGTAATACTCGGGGTCTTGCTCAGCCCAGCCGGGGTGCTGCGAGTAGTAGGCCTGCAGGTCCACTTTGCCCTTGCCGAGCAGATTGCCTTCGAGGTCGAACAGCAAGGCGCGCACGCTCTGGGTGCCGTTATCGATGGCCAGCAGGTAGCTTTTTTCGGTCATGGCTTAAGCCTTTTGTTCTTGTTCTGTCGGCAGGCTGTAGCAGCGTTGCCACAGACTTAGGTACTGCTGCTGTTCCTGCTCCCAGCGCGCATCACTCCAGTTCAGCCGCGCCTGGCACAGCGTGCGGATACGCGGCAGGAACTCGGCGGCGCCATTGGCGAGTAGCAGCCCCAGGCGAGTGCGGCGAAGTAGCAGGTCGTCCAGATGCAGCACCAGCTCGTGCTCAGCGGCAAAGGCCAGTTCGGCCCATAACGTGTCGCTGGCGCCGACGCACTCGGTGCCGAGTTCTTCGAGTAACGGCAGCAGCAACGGCAACTCGCAGCCGAAGCGGCCGGCCAGACGCCGCTGTTGGCCGACAGTCAGCGCGGCAAGCTCCGGCACAACCACCGGGCGGAACACGGCACTGCCCGAATCGCTCAGGGTTTTACCCAGCATCGGTGCGCAGGCGCTCAATACTTCCAGGGCCAGCAAGCGGAAGGTGGTCAGCTTGCCGCCGGCCAGGGTCACGCTGCCGGGCTCGGTCCACAGCACATGCTCGCGTTTTTCATCCGACGGTTTAAGGCTGGCAGCCCCGCTGGCCACCACCGGGCGCACGCCGGCCCAAGTGGACAGCACGTCGTGGGCGCCGATCTGGGCGTGGGGAAATTGCTGGGTGCAGGCGCTAAGCAGGTACTCGACTTCTTCGGCGCTGATGCGCGCTTCCAGGTCGATATCATCGCCATGATCGAGGTCGGTAGTGCCGATCACCGTGGCGCCCTCCCAAGGGAAAACAAACACCGGACGGCGGTCGGCGGCATGCATAAAGCTGAACGCATGGGCTAGCGGCAGACGCCAGGCCGGCAGCAGCAAGTGGCTGCCGCGCAGCGGGCGGATATGTTCGCCACCGACCTGTTTGCGCAATCGGTCAGCCCAGGCGCCGGTGGCTTGGGCCACCACGCCGGCCTTGAAGTGGTAACGCTGGCCGCTTTCACTGTCTTCAGCCTGCAGGCCGGTAACGCGGCCATCGGCGCGGGTCAGCTCCAGCACTTTCAGGCCATTGAGCGCTTCGCCGCCGTCGGCACGGGCTTCGCCGAGTACGCGCATCACCAGGCGGGCGTCGTCGGTCACGGCATCGAAAAAGCGTGTGCCGCCCTGCAACTGCTGGTCTTTCAGGCCGGGGGCCAGGTAGTTCAGCTCTGCCTTGGGGAAATACTGGTGCGTGCGTTTGCCAGCCAGAGCGTCGTACACCCGCAGCAAGGTGCCGAACACCTTCGGGCCGGGAAACTGGCCCTCATAGTGCGGCATTACAAAGCTAAGCGGGTCGACCAGACCCGGCGCCTCGCCGAGCAACCGCTGGCGTTCATGCACCGAATCGCGGGTGAGTTTGAACTGGCCCTTGGCGATATAGCGCAAACCGCCGTGCACCATTTTCGAGGAGCGGCTGGAGGTGCCCCAGGCAAAGTCGCGCTGTTCTATAAGCAGGCAACGCCAACCGCGCCGCGCCGCCTCACGCAGAATGCCGGCGCCGCTGATGCCACCGCCGACCACGATCAGGTCCCAGTTACGCGCCGCCAGATCGGCCAGCGCGTGCTCGCGCCAGTCCGCATTCCAGGCGGCTGTCATTTCAGCAATACGCCGGGGTTAAGGCGCTGGTCCGGGTCGAAGTGGTTGGCCATGGCCTGCAACGCCGCGATACCCAACTCGCCCTTCTCCACCAGCAGGTACGGCGCGTGGTCGCGCCCCACGCCGTGCTGGTGGCTGATGGTGCCGCGGTTATTTACCACGGTGCTGCTGGCCAGATGCTTGAGTTTTTTCCAGCGCGCGTGGGTGGTGGCGTAGTCGCTGCCGGGCCGGAAAACATAGGTGGTGTAGATGCTCGACCCTTCGCCATACACATGGGACAGGTGGGTAAACACATGCACCTGCTCGCCTTCGTCGGTCAGGCCGCCGCGCAGGCTGGCTTCGATCTTGTTCAGCAGGCTGTCGACGTTGGCCCAGTCGGTGGCGGTTTCCAGGGTGTCGACGGCATAGCCGGCTTGCCACAGGCCTTCACGCAGGTAGGGAAAACGAAAGCGCCCTTCTGCCCATTTCTTGCCGAGCAAGGTGCCGGTAAATACGCCGCCAAAGCTTTTCAGCAGGCTTTTGGCTTGCTTGAGCGACAAGGCGTTTTGCGCGCGGTTGCCGGTTACGCCAAAGGTGAGCATGCATTTGCCGTCACGCGCGCCGCGCAGGGCCAGGTATTTTTCCAGCCAGGCGATCTGTTCTGGGTGGCCGGCCAGGGCCAACTGGGTTTTGGTTTCGATGGCATTGGACAGGCGCAGCATCGACAGCGGCACCCGGGCCTGGCCCAAAGTCCGAATGGCCTCCAGAGCCTTGGCCCAGGACGGCAGGAACACGGCGTAGAACTTTTCTTCCACCGCCAGCTTGGTGACCCGTACCTGCACCGAGGAAATCACCCCGAAACGGCCTTCCGAACCCAGCACCATTTCGCGCAAATCGGGGCCGGCGGCCGAGGCTGGGAAGGTCGGAATCTGCAAGGTGCCAGCGAAGGTTTCCACGGTGCCGCCGGCAAACAGTTGCTCGATACGGCCATAGCGCAGGGATTGCTGGCCGCTGGAGCGGCTGGCTACCCAACCGCCGAGGGTCGACAGCTCCCACGACTGCGGAAAGTGACCCAGCGTGTAACCCCGGGCGCGCAACTGGCTTTCCACTTGCGGGCCGTTGGCGCCGGGACCGAAGGTGGCGATCAGGCTTTGTTCGTCCAGCTCCAGCAGGCGGCTCATGCGCTCCAGCGACAGGGTGAGCACCGGTTTCTCGCTGGCCTGCGGGTTGATATGGCCAGCCACCGAGGTGCCGCCGCCATAAGGAATCACCAGCACATCCTGCGCCGCCGCCCAGGCCAGCAGCTCACGGATTTGCGCGGGGGTTTCAGGCAGGGCCACGCCGTCGGGGAACACCTCGAAACGGCCTTCGCGCATCGCCAGCCAATCTGGCAGGCTCTGGCCACGGGCATGACGCACGCGCACTTCGGCATCGGTGCTCACCAACGGGTGCACCGCCAGGCGCGAGGCCGGCACCTGGGCCAGCACATCGGCCAGGCTGGCATCGGGCAGCGATTGGCCGGGGCCGATCAGTTCGGCCAGAAACGCGCCGCCATGGGCCGGCAACTCCACCACCGTGGCCTCATCACCCCAACCGTTCCAACGCCGCATGCCTGTCTCCTTGTGCCAGTTTCGAACGTGCTATATGGGTGCCTATACTAGCCAGCCGTTTGAGTACGTCACTGTCGAATCAAGACAGCGCCAGTTGCCAATCAAGACAGTCCACCAAAATAAGAACGACGCCATGCAAGCACTTGGCTACACCTCGGTTCCTGCCCTGCTCAAGTACCTGCGCCACGCCGAACAACTCGGTGTGGATCAAGCCGCTGCCCTCGCCGCTGCAGGCCTTACGCCCGGCGACCTGGACGACAACAGCCGGCGCCTGCCCAGCGAAGCCCACGAAAAACTTCTCGAGCATTTGCTGCGCGAGTCCAACGACCCGCTGTTCGGCCTGCATGCCGCGCACTTCACCCAGCCGGGTCGTGGAGCGTGCTGGGCTATATCACGATGAACTGCGCCACCCTCGGCGAGGCCATGAGCCGCATCGTGCCGTACGAAAAACTGGTGGGTGATATGGGCGTCAGCCGCCTGGAGCCGGCGGGCGATCATTTGCGGTTGATCTGGAGTTGCCGCCATCAGCCGGCAGAAATTCGCCGGCATATGGTCGAGAACGTGCTCACTTCCTGGCTGCTCTATGCACGCTGGATCGCGGACATGAACGCCTCGCCGCGCGAAGTGTGGTTCGAGCATCCGCAGCCGGCCGGCTCTGAATTGGCCGAGTACGAACGGGTGTTTGGCTGCCCGGTGAAATTCGGCCAGGAGGTTAATGCCCTGCTGGTGCCGATGGAATACCTGCAGGTGCCGCTGCGCCAGGCCGACGCCAATTTGCTGCGCACCCTGGAAGAACATGCACTGACGCTGATGGCCGGACTGGACGAAGGCGAGCCGTTGCCACTGCGGGTAAAAAACGCCCTGCGGCTGTTGCTTAAGGATGGTTTGCCGCGCAAGGAACGGGTGGCAGAGAAATTCGAAATGACCGTGCGTACTCTGCAACGGCACTTGCAGTTGGCCGGTACGAGTTACCAGGAAATTCTCGACCAGTTGCGCCAGGAATTGGCCGAACACTACCTCACCCGCAGCACATTGCCGGTGCAGGACATTGCGTATTACCTGGGGTTTACCGAGAGCCGCTCGTTTCACCGCAGCTTCAAGGGTTGGACGGGGATGACGCCGGGGGAGTATCGGGAGGCTAACCGTAGGATGGGTGGAGCGTAGCGATACCCATCGGCGATTTATGCCGGGACCACGATGGGTTTCGGCGCAAGCGCCTCTACCCATCCTACGAAGAGCGGCTTAACTCAGCACTTCGCTGAGTGGGATGAAATTAACGCTCTCCCCTTCACTCAACGTCCGCCCTTCCGGCACTTCCACCAACCCTTCGGCCCACGCCGCGCTGCGCAGCACGCCGGAGCTCTGGTTGCTGTAGAGCACCGCACGCCCGTCTTCAATCCGGGCGCGCAGGTATTCGCGACGCTCACCGGCAGTACGCCAAACAAACCCCGCCGGCACCGGAAAGCGCAGCGGCAGCACTTCTTGCACGCTCATCCGGCGTAGCAAATACGGCCGCGCCAACAGCGCAAACGTGACCAGGCTCGACGCCGGGTTACCCGGCAAACCAATCACCGGCACGCCACGGAAATGGCCAAACGTCAGCGGCTTGCCCGGCTTGATCGCCAGCTTCCACAGCGCCAGCTCGCCCTCTTCTCGCAGCGCATGGCCGAGGAAATCCGCCTCGCCGACCGACACACCGCCGGTGGAAAGAATCAGGTCAACGTTGCTAAAACCGCCCAGGCGTTCGCGGGTGAGTTCGAGGTTGTCCGGCAGAATGCCGCCATCAATCACCTCGCAGCCCACCTGCTTGAGCCATTGGCACAGCAGCGTCCGGTTGCTGTTGTAGATTTGTCCGGGGCCCAGCGGCTGACCGGGCTCGATCAGCTCGTCGCCAGTAGACAGCACCGCCACACGCGGGCGGCGCACCACGTTCAATTTGGCCACGCCGAGCGTTGCGCACAGGCCGAGCTTGATGGCGTTCAAGCGCGTGCCGGTCACCAGCACGGTTTCACCCACACGGGTTTCCTGGCCTTGCGGACGAATGTTCTGGCCAACGCTAAGGGCTTCGGTAAATCGCACGCGGCCGTCTTCGAGCTCCTCGGCGTTTTCCTGCATTTCCACTACGTCGGCACCTTCGGGCACCGGCGCGCCGGTAAAGATGCGCGCGCAGGTGCCGGGCTGCAGCGGTTGCGGTGCCTGGCCGGCGAAGATGCGTTGGGTGACGGTCAGCGGCTCGCCAGTCCAGTCGGCCACGCGCAGGGCGTAGCCGTCCATGGCGCTATTGGGCCAGGGCGGCAGGTCGAGGCTGGCCACCAGCGGCTCGGCCAACACGCGGCCGTGGGCATCGGCCAGGGCCACGCGTTCCACGTCGGTAATCGGTGCGGCTTCGGCCAGCTTCAGCAAGCGCTCCAGCGCCTGCTCAACCGGCAGCAGGCCGGGGCGTTTGGCCTCGCTCATCCGCGCGTCTCGCACGGCGCAGCCTGTTTCAAGTGCGGCACGAAGTTGCACGGGCGGTGACGGTTGTCCAACTGCTCGGCGAGGATGCCGTCCCAGCCGGTGCGGCAGGCGTTGGTCGAGCCCGGCAGGCACACCACCAGCGTGCCATTGGCCAAGCCAGCGAGGGCGCGCGACTGCACGGTGGAGGTGCCGATATCGGCGACGGAAATCTGCCGGAACAGCTCGCCAAACCCGTCGACTTGTTTATCCAGCAGGCAGCTCACGGCTTCCGGGGTGCTGTCGCGGCCGGTAAAGCCGGTGCCGCCGGTGATAAGCACCACTTGCACGGTGTCTTCGGCAATCCAGGTAGCGACCTGGGCGCGGATTTTGTACAGATCGTCTTTAAGCAACACGCGCGCAGCCAGGTTATGGCCGGCAGCGGACAGGCGATCAACAAAGAGTTGGCCGGAGGTATCGGTCTCCAGGGAGCGGGTGTCGCTGACGGTCAGCACAGCGATATTCAGGGGCACAAAGGGTGCTTCAGCCTTGGTGTTCATAGGCTCAATCCGGTTGTAGGGGAGGCAGGTCGGTGTTTATATCACAGCCCTCGCCCTTATCGCGCCAGGAGCGCCCATGACCGATTCGACCACCCTGCCCGTCTGTTCGATTCTGTTGTTAGCCGGCGGCCGCGGCCAGCGTATGGGCGGCGTCGACAAGGGCCTGGTGGCCTGGCGCGGCAAGCCGCTGATCGCCCATTTGCAGGAACTGACGCGGCCGCTGACCGATGATTTGATCATTTCCTGTAACCGCAATCTGCACGTCTACGCGCCGTATGCGGATCAGTTGGTGAGTGACGGCAATACCGACTTTCACGGGCCACTGGCGGGTATTCGGGCCGGGCTGGCCGTGGCGAAACACCCCTGGATGTTGGTGTTGCCGTGCGATGCGCCGCTGGTGGATTTGCCGTTGTTGCACGCCATGGGGCGTTTGGCTGAACAGGCAAAAAAACCAGTGATGTTGCGCCGCGGTGCGCAGTGGGAGCCGTTGTTTAGTGTGCTGCCGACGAGCATTGCGCCGGGAGTGGAGCAGGCGTGGCAGGCGGGTAAACGCAGCCCGCGCCAGGTGTTTGAACTGCATGGGGCGGTTTATCTGGATTTGGCTGAGGATGATGCGCGGCTGGCCAATCTGAATACGCCGGAGTTGTTGGCGCAGGCGGCAATCTCTGCCCGCCACTGAACTTGACCGTTAGGCTTGCGTCTCATGCAGCGTAAAAATGCAGCAGACCTGAGTCTGCCTATAACGGAGAAAAACCCATGAATCAGCGGATTATTCCCGCCTTTGCTTTGGCCTTTGGCCTCGTTGCCCTCGCCGGTTGCGCCTCGCCCTCGGTGATCACCCTGAATGACGGTCGCGAGATTCAAACCGTCGACGAACCGGAATACGACAGCGACTCCGGCTTCTATCAATTCGAGCAATTGGATGGCAAACGCACCAAGGTCAATAAAGACCAGGTACGTACCGTGAAGGAACTCTAAGGCGTGACGAAAAAGGGTTAGCCCACGTAAGAAAATTTTCCGGCTAACCCCTTGTGCGCTAAAACTTTTTCAGTAAAATCTGGCCCCATTCGGAGTGTAGCGCAGCTCGGTAGCGCGTCTCGTTCGGGACGAGAAGGTCGCAGGTTCGAATCCTGTCTCTCCGACCAATCCCTGAAAAACCCGCCCTCTTGGCGGGTTTTTTATTGGCCGCGTTTTCGCCTTTAATGAACACGGCGAAACCAGCCCAATCTTTCCTTTATCGAGAATAAACATGAGCGCAGAAAAAACCGTAAACGGTTATGTGATCAAGCAGATCGGTGCCGGTAATTGGTGGGTGTGTGCAAGCTCTGGCGAGCAAGTTGCCGGGCCATTGCCCAGCGAGAAAATGGCCTGCGAAGTGGCCGAAGTATTCGAAGACACTCCGCCGCCTCCGCGCCGCCGTGGCGAAAAAGACGACGACTAATCGTTAACGCAGAAACGCCGCGACCTGGTCGGCTTCAAACGGCCAGTTCAGCTCCGCGCCGCTATCACAGCGGCGCAATACCGGAATACGCAAACCGTAGAGCTCCACCTGCGCTTCGTCGTCGCCGATATCAATCAGCTCCACCAGCAAACCGTGCTCGACAAAGGGCATGAGCAGCGCTTCGGCCACTTCACAGAGATGACACCCTAGGGTGCCGAACAGTTGGCATTCGGGAAGCATCGCTGCGCCTCAAGGAAAAAGTTGAGGCGCAGTTTAGCCGAGTCACACGTCGCTGGCAGCGGCCGTGGTCTGGGTTTGCGGGGTGATCAGGCCTTTGAGGCCGTCGAGCAGGCGGTCGTTGAGGGTTTGCGCCTTGTCCAGATCGTCTTGGCTGAAGCGGTCGTCCAGGCTGAACGCGCCCTTGAGCAGATCAGACATGGTTTTCGCCGGATCGCTCGAAATGCTGCTGGCGCTTTGCAGGCCATCCACCAAGCTCTTGGCGTAATCCTGCAGGGCGCTGTTACCGGCACCTGCCGCACTAGTGCCGCCGGCCACGGAGCCATAGGTTTCGGTGGCGCGTACGCTGGCGGTGGTCAGGTTCAGCGACAGGCTGGCCAGTTGGGTGCCGTTGATATCCAACTTCACCGCCTGGTCAAACGCGCCCTGCAAGTCACCGGAATAGAACTTGTCGGAAATATCGGAGACCTTACCGAACAAGTCTTTCAGCGAGGCCAACTCTTGATCATTGAGGTCGCCATCCACCTGCACCGAATAGCCCGCCACCTGAATGGTTTTGGTCGATGACGAACTGCCGTCCGCCGACGTGGTGCTGTCGCTGGACGAGGCATTAGCCGCACGAATACTGACTTTGTCGCCTTCCAGCGTGGTCAGATCGAGGCTGAAGCTCTGCGCCTGGGCCTGGGAATTGCGGCTGCTGTAGTCGCCGGTGATCGACGTGGTGTCGCCCGTGCCACTGCTGGTCGACGGCACGCCCAGGCTTTCGCCCAGCTTG
Organism: Pseudomonas sp. CC11G; assembly: GCF_056174845.1. NCBI lineage: Bacteria > Pseudomonadati > Pseudomonadota > Gammaproteobacteria > Pseudomonadales > Pseudomonadaceae > Pseudomonas > Pseudomonas sp. CC11G. The sequence continues at coordinate 47,906 of NZ_JBWBZC010000005.1, read as the reverse complement.
TCCAGGCCAGCGGTAATTTTGTTGAAGGTCTCTTCGATATCGGAGGCAATCGTGCCGCCCAATACGCCGAGGCCATCGAGAATTTTCTTGGCCTCGTCAAAGCCTTGCTGCACGCCTTTACGGGCTTGCGCAAGCATATCTTGCAGCTCGGCGGGGTCGGCGCCGGCAGCGGCCTTGGCTTTGATGCTGCCTTCGACGAAACCGAGAATGCGGTCGGCAACCTTGTCCGGCGTGTAGTCGCTGGACTTGCCGCTAATGTCGCTGGCCTTCAGGCCGAGCTTGTCGGCCAGACGGTTGGCTAGGGTTTTTTGCGGGTCAATTGCGCCACCGGTAGTGGACGCTTTGCCAATATTGCTGGTGTTGCCAGCGCGCAAATTGGCTGGCAGAAAGGCAGCAGAAGAAGTAGCCATGGTCGTTTTCCTCGACAGGACATCTGCAAGGTTGACGGCGCCGTTTGGCAAAAGTTGAGGGCATTTCGCCATGAGACCGACCGATGGTCCTACGTCCCACCAGGAAAATTCAGCGCTAAACCCCAGCGGCGTCCAATAGCACCAACGCTGCGGCTTTGGCCTCGGCTGCCTGCTGACCCGGTCCCATCAGGTGCGCCATATCCACTGCGCCTTCAAACAAATACTGCAGCTGCCGCGCCAGCACCGCCGGTTGAGCGACTTCCAGACGCTGCAAGGCGCTCTCGAAATAGTCCGCCAGATGGCGTTTCTGCTCGGCGGCTTGTTGGTGCACCGGGTGCGACCGATCAGAAAACTCCGCCGCCGCGCTCATAAACAGGCAGCCGCAAAAATCCTCCTGCTGTAACCACGTCTGCAAACCGTCGAAAGCACCGAGCACGGCCGCACGCGGCTCAACGTGTTCGCGGGCGTAATCGAGGGTGCGGCGAATTTCGCCAAAGCGCGATTCCAGGGCGGCGACGATCAATTCGTCCTTGGATTTGAAGTGGTTGTAGAGGGTCATTTTCGCCACGCCCGACTCGGCCAGAATGCGGTCGATGCCGGTGGCGTGATAGCCCACGCGGTTGAACAGCGACAGGGCGGTTTCGATCAATTGCTCGCGTTTGCTTGCTGCCATGTAAGGCCTCCTGAGGGCCGCCATTATGCGCGGGCCTCGTCAGCCGCTGAAAGGTATCGGCTGGGTGTGGGAAATTTTTACTTGAAATAGACAGACCTGTCTATCTAGTATCTATCACACAACCCAACCACAAGAGTTAACCGCTATGCGTCTTTACGATATGGAACTGTCCGGCAACTGCTACAAAGTGCGCCTGTTTCTGAGCTTGATTGGGCAGACCGCGCAATTGCAGAGCGTGAATATTCTCGGCGGCGAGCACCGTGGTGACGATTATTTGCAGATCAATCCACGGGGTTTGTTGCCGGCGCTGGAAGACGAAGGTGCGATCGTGGTCGACTCCCAAGCCATCCTCACCTACCTCGCCCGCCGTTACGGCGCCGAAAGCTGGTTGCCTTTGGAACCGCTGCGCCAGGCTCGCGTGGCCTCGTGGCTGAGCTTTGCCGCCCATGAAGTGCACCAGGGCCCGAATATGGCGCGCCTGCACAAAAAATTCGGCATGCCCATTGATGTGGCCAAAGTCACCACCGCCTCGCTGGCCACTTTGGCTCTGCTCGACACCCACCTCGCCCAGCATCACTGGCTGGCAGAAGCGATGCCCCGACCATCGCCGATATCGCCGTGTACCCCTACGTAGCGCTGGCCGGTGAAGGCGCTATCGACCTCAGCCCCTACGCTCACGTCCAGCAATGGTTCGGTCGCCTGCGCGAGCTTCCGGGCTATATCGGCATGCACGGTCTGTAATCACCGTTTAGGGAGCCACGCCATGCGCTCGTACCATCTGTTATTGCTGATGCTGCTCAGCCTGCCCAGCTTTGCCGACGGCCTGCGGTTCAGCCTGATCAAAACCTCGCAGACCGAAACCCTCGACGCCTTTACCTACGAGGGCGGCAGCTGGACCGACAAGGTAAAGGTCAACCACACCGCCGTGCTGATCCAGCACCACGCCGCCACGCTGCTCTTCGATACAGGGCTGGGTCGCCAGGTGGACAGCCAATTCGAAGAAATGCCGGCCTGGGACAAACCCTTGCTGCAATATGGCCCGGTGACGCCGGCGCGCGACCAACTGGACCGCGACGGCATCCGCATCGACCGCATTCTGCTGTCCCACGTGCACTGGGACCACGCCTCGGCGTTGGTGGATTTCCCCGAGGTGCCGGTGTGGGCGCCCTATGAAGATATCGAGTTCAGCCATATCTCCACGCCGCCGGCCGTGCTGCCCAGCCAGTTCAAGCACAACGTGAAATGGCGCCCCTACGTGCTGGAGCCCGAGCCCTTTATGGGCTTTAGCGAAAGCCTCGATTTGTTTGGCGACGGCAGCTTGGTAGTGGTGTCGCTGCGTGGCCATACGCCGGGTTCGGTGGGGCTGTTTCTGACCCTCGAAGACGGGCGGCGCTTCTTTTTTACCGGCGATGCCAGCTGGCGCCTGGAAGGCTTTACCGGGCCACACGAAAAATTCTGGTTTAGCCGCAACATGGTCGACAACGACCGCGAACAGACGGCCAACGTGCTGAAAACCGTGCACGATCTGGCAGTCAACAATCCGAAACTGATCATCGTCCCGGCCCACGACGCCGCCGTGCAGGACAAACTCGGTTATTACCCGCAATGGGTGCAGTAGAGCGGCGCAAACGCCCGGCAGACTAAGGTCTAAAGGGCGGAAGTCTTTTCCTCGTGCTTAGATTCATACGCGGTAACAAATCGGTCACACCACCACCGACCGAGCCGCCACGAGGAGAAAACAATAATGCGCAAAGCTCCCCTCGCCCACGCAGTCGCCCTGGCTGCCGTTGGCGTTTCCCTGTCCCTGCCCAACATTGCCCACGCTGATTTCATCAAAGACAGCAAAGCCAGCCTCGAGCTGCGCAACTTCTACATGAACCGCGACTACCGGCAGGACGGTAATCCCAATCCGCCCGGTGTCACCGGCAAACCTGGCGAATTTCGCAGCAAGTCTGAGGAATGGGCGCAGGGCTTTCTGCTGCGCTTCGAGTCGGGCTACACCGACGGCACCATTGGCGTTGGCGTCGATGCGTTAGGCACTCTGGGGTTAAAACTAGATTCCGGCCGTGGCCGCACCGGCACCCAGTTGCTGCAAGTGGACCGGGAAACCGGCAGAGCGCAGGACAGCTATGGCGATGCGGGCGTCACGGCAAAGCTGAAAGCCTCGAAGACCATTCTCAAAGTCGGCACCCTGGCGCCCAAGCTGCCAGTGCTGCAGGCCAACGACTCGCGCCTGCTGCCGCAACTGTTCCAAGGCGGGCAGATTAGTTCGCTGGATATCGACAACCTGAGTTTGGATGCCGGGCAGATCAAACGGGTGAACTACCGCGACTCGTCCGACTACGAAGAAATGACCATCAACGGCGGCGGCCGGCGCGGCATCGTTACCACGCCCGGGCTCACCAGCGACGAATTCAACTTCGCCAGCGGCAGCTACAAATGGAACGACCAACTCACCACCGCCTACAGCTACGGCAATCTGGATGAGTTCTACAAACAGCACATCGTCAACCTCACCCATGTGTTGCCGCTGGCCGACAAGCAATCGCTGAAATCCGACATCCGCTACGCCCGCTCCACCGATGACGGCAGCCACAGCAACGTCGACAACAAAGCCCTGGGCGCCATGTTCACCTACAGCCTCGGCGGCCACGCCTTTGGTGCCGGTTACCAGCGCATGAGCGGTGATACCGGCTTTGCCTACGTCAACGTTACTGACCCGTTCCTGGTCAACTACGTGCAGATCGGCGACTTTGCCGCCAAAGACGAAAAATCCTGGCAGCTACGTTACGACTACAACTTCGCCGCCATCGGTATTCCCGGCCTCACCTTTATGACCCGCTACCTCAATGGTGACGACGTCGACCGTGTAGGCGGCGCCAACGACGGCAAAGAATGGGAACGCAATATGGATATCGGCTACATCTTCCAGGACGGCCCGCTGAAAAACCTCGGCGTGAAATGGCGCAACGCCACGGCGCGTTCGAACTTTGGCAATGACCTGGATGAGAACCGGTTGATCGTGAGTTATACGGTGGGGTTGTGGTAAAGCCGAAAAACCCCCGGTGATATCTGGAGGAACATCGTCATCCCCGCGCAGGCGGGGATCCAGAATATAACGGCGGACGTCTATAGACGTTCCAACGGCGTTCACCAGACGAGTCTGGATCCCCGCCTGCGCGGGAATGACGGTGGAATGTTTGGGTTTTCGATCCATCCACCACGAACAAAAAAAGCCCGCCAATTGGCGGGCTTTTTGTTCAAGCGCAAACAATCAATCAGCCAAGCGCCAGGTCGTCCCGCCCTTACCGTCTTCCAGCACCACGCCCATGGCGGTGAGCTCGTCGCGGATGCGGTCGGATTCGCCCCAGTTCTTGTCGGCACGCGCCTGCAAGCGCGCGGCAATCAAGGCGTCCACTTGGGCAGCGTCCACCTTGCCTTCAGCGCCGGCGCGCAAAAAGTCATCGGCGTCCATCTGCAACACGCCCAGCACGCTGGCCAGTTCTTTCAAGCGCGCCGCCAAACCGGCCGCCGCGTTGACATCGCTATCACGCAGGCGGTTGATTTCGCGCACCAGCTCGAACAACACGGCGCAGGCTTCCGGGGTGCCGAAGTCGTCGTTCATGGCGGCGGTAAAACGCTCCACCAACGCTTCGCCACCGGCAGGCGCCACAACCGGCAAACCTTTGAGCGCGTGGTAGAACCGCTCCAGCGCGCTTTTGGCTTCTTTCAGGTTGTCTTCGGAATAGTTGATCGAGCTGCGGTAGTGGCTGGATACCAACAGGTAACGCACCACTTCCGGCTGATACTTTTCCAACACATCACGAATGGTGAAGAAGTTGTTCAACGACTTGGACATCTTCTCGCCGTTGATGCGGATCATGCCGCAGTGCATCCAGGCATTGGCGTACGGCTTGCCGGTGGCCGCCTCGCTCTGGGCGATCTCGTTTTCGTGGTGCGGGAATTCCAGGTCGTTGCCGCCGCCATGGATGTCGAAGGTGTCACCCAGGCAGCAGGTGGACATCACCGAGCACTCGATATGCCAGCCCGGCCGGCCAGCGCCCCACGGCGACTCCCAGCTTGGCTCGCCCGGCTTCACGCCTTTCCACAGCACGAAATCGAGCGGGTCTTCCTTGGCTTCGTCCACTTCGATGCGCGCGCCGATGCGCAGGTCTTCGATCTTCTTGCGCGACAGCTTGCCGTAGCCGAGGAATTTGTTAACGCGGTAGTACACGTCGCCGTTACCCGGCGCGTAGGCGTAACCCTTGTCGATCAGGGTCTGGATCATCGCGTGCATGCCATCGATATGGTCGGTGGCGCGCGGCTCCATGTCCGGCTTCTTGATGTTCAGGCGGGCTTCGTCTTCGTGCATCGCATCGATCATGCGCGCGGTCAGGGCATCGAAGCTCTCGCCGTTGTCGCGGGCGCGGTTGATGATTTTGTCGTCGATGTCGGTGATGTTGCGCACGTACGTCAGGTCATACCCGCTAAAACGCAGCCAGCGGGTAATCAGGTCGAAGGCCACCATGCTGCGGCCGTGGCCCAGGTGGCAGTAGTCGTACACGGTCATGCCGCACACGTACATGCGCACCTTGTTGCCATCCAGCGGCTTGAACGGCGCTTTGGTCTTGGTCAGCGTGTTGTAGATCGAAAGCACGTTAGTTCCTCAGGCCCACGAATCGCGCAGGGTCACGGTGCGGTTGAACACCGGCCGGCCTGGTTGCGAGTCTTTGATATCGGCGCAGAAGTAACCTTCGCGCTCGAACTGGAAGCGGTCTTCCGGTTTGGCCTGAGCCAGCGACGGCTCGGCGCGGCAACCGGTGAGCACCTGCAGCGAAGCCGGGTTGATGTTGTCGAGGAAGCTCGCGCCCTCTTCAGCTTTTTCCGGGTTTGGCGAGCGGAACAGGCGGTCGTACAGACGCACTTCGCACTCGATGCTGGCAGCGGCCGGCACCCAGTGAATCACGCCTTTCACCTTGCGGCCTTCGGGGTTCTTGCCGAGGGTTTCCGGGTCGTACGAGCAACGCAGCTCGACGATGTTGCCGTCGGCGTCCTTGATCGCTTCGTCAGCACGGATCACGTAGCTGCCGCGCAGGCGCACTTCACCGCCCGGTTCCAGGCGCTTGTAGCCTTTTGGCGGTTCTTCCATAAAGTCGTCGCGGTCGATGTAAATCTCGCGCTCGAACGGCAAGGCGCGTACGCCCATGTCGTTTTTCGGGTGGCACGGCAGTTCGAGGTTCTCGACCTGACCTTCCGGGTAGTTGGTGATCACGACTTTCAGCGGACGCAGTACGCACATTGCGCGCGGCGCGTTGTGGTCCAGGTCGTCACGGATGGCGAATTCGAGCATGGCGAAATCCACCACGCCGTCGGAACGGTTGGTGCCGATCATTTCGCAGAACTTGCGGATGGAGCCGGCGGTGTAACCGCGACGGCGGAAGCCCGACAGGGTCGACATGCGCGGGTCGTCCCAACCATTTACGTGCTTCTCGTCCACCAACTGCTTGAGCTTGCGCTTGCTGGTAACGGTGTAACTCAGATTCAGGCGCGAGAACTCGTACTGACGCGGGTTCGCCGGCACCGACAGGTGCTCCAGGAACCACTCGTAGAGCGGGCGATGGCCTTCGAACTCCAGGGTGCAGATGGAATGAGTGATGCCTTCGATGGCATCCGACTGACCGTGGGTGAAGTCGTAGTTCGGGTAGATGCACCAGGTGTCGCCGGTTTGGTGGTGATGCGCGTGGCGAATGCGGTACAGGATCGGGTCGCGCAGGTTCATGTTCGGCGAGGCCATGTCGATCTTGGCGCGCAGCACGCGGGCGCCGTCGGCGAATTCACCGGCTTTCATGCGGGCGAACAGATCGAGGTTTTCCTCAACCGAACGGTCGCGGAACGGGCTGTTCTTGCCAGGCTCAGTCAATGTGCCACGGTATTCCTTGGCTTGCTCGGGGCTCAGGTCATCGACATACGCATTGCCGGCCTTGATCAGCTCAACGGCCCAATCGTGCAACTGGTCGAAATACTGCGAGGCAAAACGCACTTCGCCGTCCCACTGAAAGCCCAGCCACTGCACGTCGCTCTTGATGGCGTCGATGTATTCCTGGTCTTCCTTGGCCGGGTTGGTGTCGTCGAAGCGCAGGTTGCACACGCCACCAAACTCCTCGGCCAGGCCGAAGTTCACGCAGATCGATTTGGCATGGCCAATATGCAGGTAGCCGTTGGGCTCCGGCGGAAAGCGGGTGACGATCTTGGTGTGTTTGCCCGAATCGAGATCAGCCTGAACGATCTGGCGCAGGAAGTTGGCAGGGACAACGGGGGCAGCTTTGCCATCAGCGGCGGGAACGGCAGCGGAGTCGTGAGTAGGCTTGCTCATAGGATCCTTGAACGTACAGGTGCGCAGCCAGGGTAGGCCGACCAAAACAAAGCGCTTATCATAGCCGAAGCTGGTGCGACACGCATGTGCGTGTACTGGTAGGTTTGGATAGCTGATCCAGGTCCTCAAACCCTTTGATATCAAGGGGTTGGAATTCCAAAACAAGCAGCACTCTGTAAAAGGCAATGGCCTGTTTTCGTCCCTTCAAGGGGTCCTTCGACATCGGTAAAACGTGTTGAATGGAGATTAAAAAGGGGGCCATGCGCCCTCAATTTGTCCTAAAAAGGCGCTCTGTTACAATTTTTTACACGAAAATTGTCTCAGTGTTTTCGAGCTAAATGACGGTAGGTAATCCATTCCTCCGTCGCCCTCTGGGGAGTCATCCCCACAAGGGATTTCTCTCAATCAGGTGGGCGCCAAGCTCGCGTTTCCTCTCAATACCGCGAGGTATGGGGACACGGTGCTATCTATCGGTACCGCCTGCTCCGATTTGTCATTATCCAACCCCTACTCCGGTAGAGGTAGCGGATCTGCTGTGCGACCAGCAGTAGCCTAAGGGGATGTGCGTCACTGGTAACGGTGGGGTGCAGAGCTCTCCTGACAATGTAACTCCCGTATGGGTACAACGAACCGTGAGGGGACTTGGAAGGTTCGGAGCAGTACCGAATCTGGTTGCTAGGCTGGCTGGCATGGGTAACTCAAGTGAACTACTGATAAACACCGTAACTATGAACGTGCCAAATCTGCTGATAGGCACGAACCAAAAGGTACGAGGTCCAGCTGCTCTCGTCGGCTTCGGGAGCACGTCGCTACTAGGACCTCCGGTGGAAAGGTAGACCCTAAACCAGTCGTGTGATGATCGGGGAACGTGGTAAGCCCGTATGACTGCCCCATGGGCAGGCGAACCGCAAGGAACGCTGTCGGTCGTGCGGGTATGGGATGGCGGAGAAAGCGAAGGCCGATCTGTAATGGATCGGATAGAGGTGGTTAAACCATCTCACCCGAAAGGGGCAGACTTCCGCCTGGTCTTACGTCGCAAGACGCCTGACTAACCTCACTCAAATAAACCTTCCGAAGGGAGCTATTACGCCCTTTCGGGGACGTTATGGCTTCCGCTCGGGCTCAACCTGAGAGGAATGCAGCATGAAAGAGCACGGATCATCCGTGTCTGCGCATCCAAACGGTCCACAAAATTGGCAAGACATCGATTGGTCTCTGTCCAAAGGAACGTTCGAGAATGCAGTTACGTATTGCGAAGGCTTGTCGGGAAAACGATTGGCGCAGGGTTAAGTCCTTGCAAAGAATGTTGACCCGCTCGCGCTCAGCCAAACTTTTGGCTGTACGTCGAGTCACCGAGAACCAGGGAAAACGAACGGCGGGAGTCGACCGAGTTCTCTGGGATACACCTGACGCCAAGTTCAGTGCCACTTCAAAACTTGGGGCTCGTGGATATCGGCCGCAACCATTGCGGCGGGTATACATTCCCAAGTCCAATGGCAAAGAGCGTCCGCTAGGCATCCCCACGATGCTCGACAGAGCTATGCAGGCACTCCACCTGCTGGCACTGGCACCTGCCGCCGAAACTAGAGCTGACCCAAATAGCTACGGCTTCCGGGCAGAGCGCTCTACGCATGACGCGATGGGGCAGCTATTCGTCTGTCTCTCCAAGAAGGTTTCCCCTCAGTGGGTGCTGGAAGGCGACATAGAAGGATGCTTCGACAACATCAACCACGACTGGCTCATCAGCAATGTCCCTATGGACCGCAATGTGCTCACGAAATGGCTGAAGGCGGGTGTAGTCCACAAGGGCCTGTTGTCGGAAACGGTAGCGGGTACGCCTCAGGGAGGGATCATCTCCCCTACTCTGGCAAACATAGCGTTAGATGGTCTTGAGTCTGATCTGAAGAAACACTTAGGTAAGACTCGGGCCAAGTCGCTCAAAGTCAACGTCGTGCGATATGCAGATGACTTCGTCATCACAGGCAGCTCTCGGGAGATCCTCGAAACTGAGGTCCGTCCGTGGGTCGAACAATTCCTTTCATCAAGGGGATTACGACTCTCACCTGAAAAAACCCGCATCACTCACATAGACCAAGGCTTTGACTTTCTAGGCTGGAACTTTCGCAAATATTCCTCACAGGACATGCGCAAGTTACTGATCACGCCAAGCAAGAAAAAACGCTCAGGCGTTCTATCGCAAAGCGAAGGAAGTAATCAGCGGCAACAAGACGGCAAGGCAGGAGAATCTAATTCGACTGCTGAACCCGTTGCTGCGCGGTTGGGCGCTTTACCACCAACCCGTAGTCGCTAAAAAGGCGTTCAGCTTGATGGATCACATGATCTTCAAGGCTTTGTGGCGTTGGGCTGTTAGACGCCACCCACGGAAAGGTCTCAACTGGATACGGAAGAGGTATTTCGTTACAGAGGGACCCAGAAACTGGGTGTTCTCCACAAAAACCGTGGATAAGAAGGGAGATAAAAGGGACTTCGGATTGTTCCATATCGCTGGAGTCGAAGTTGTGCGTCACAAGAAGATCAAAGCGGAATACAACCCTTTGACCCGCTCTACGAGGAAGACGGAGAGAAACTGCGCATGGAACGGATGCTGACCAAGCTGAAGTACCGCAAGCAGGTATCGACCCTCTTCGTTCAACAGAAGGGCTTGTGCGTCATGTGTAGTACCCCAATATCCAAGGAAACTGGCTGGCATGACCACCACATCATCTACCGCTCACAAGGTGGTAATGACTCCTTGGAAAACCGGGTATTATTGCACCCCGATTGTCACCAGCAACTCCACGCACGTGGACTAAAGGTGAAAAAGCCGGCCCCTCGAAAGGGCTTAGCTGAGGCTTGAGCCGTATGCGCTGAAAGGCGCACGTACGGTTCTTAGGGGGCCCCGGACCAGTAATGGTTCGGGGCCACCCGACTCAACCCCCTGACAGGCCTTCGAATTCTCGACAGAGTGGATTTTCCCATGATCAAGCTGCACACCAACCACGGCGTCATCACCCTGAACTGTTCGCTGACAAGCCCCGGAGACCGTTGCCAACTTCGAGGAATACGTTAAGGCTGGTCATTACGACAACACCGTTTTCCACCGCGTGATCAGCAATTTCATGATTCAAGGCGGCGGTTTCGAGCCAGGCATGAAGCAAAAAGCCACCCGCGCCACCATCAAGAACGAAGCCAACAACGGTCTTTCCAACAAAGTTGGCACCGTAGCCATGGCCCGCACCATGGAGCCGCATTCGGCTTCGGCGCAGTTCTTCGTCAACGTTTCCGACAACAACTTCCTCGACCACAGCGCACCGACCGTTCAAGGCTGGGGCTACACCGTGTTCGGTGAAGTGGTAGACGGCATGGACGTGGTCAACAAAATCCGCGCTGTGGCCACCACCATGAAATCCGGCCACCAGGACGTGCCAGTCGATGACGTGATCATCGAACGCGCCGAGATCGTTGCCGAGTAAACCGATTGATCACTCTTCTGATCTCGGATCTGCACCTCGAAGAACAACGCCCGGACATTACCCGGGCGTTTGTGCATTTTCTCGCCGGCCGTGCCCGCACGGCTGGCGCCCTTTATATCCTCGGTGACTTTTTCGAGGCCTGGATTGGCGACGACGCCATGAGCCCCTTCCAAGCCTCCATCGCCCAGGCCCTGCGCGAGCTGAGTGACAGCGGCACCGCCATCTACCTGATGCACGGCAACCGCGACTTATGCTCGGCCAAGGTTTTTGCCGCGCAGCCGGCTGCTCTTTATTGGTTGACCCGACCCGAATCGAGCTCGGCGGCGAACCGGTACTGCTGATGCACGGCGACAGCCTGTGCACCCGCGACGAAGCCTATATGCGCCTGCGCCGTTACCTGCGCCACCCGCTCACGCTATTTATTCTGCGTAACCTGCCGCGCCGCACGCGGGAAAAACTCGCACGCAAACTGCGCAAGGAAAGCAGCACGCAAACGCGGATGAAAGCGGCGGATATCGTCGACGTAACGCCCGAAGAAGTGCCGCGCCTGATGCAGGAATACGGCGTGCGCACGCTGATCCACGGCCACACCCACCGCCCTGCCGTGCACCGCTTGCAAGTGAACGGCGAACCGGCGCGGCGCATCGTGCTGGGCGACTGGGACAAACAGGGTTGGGCGTTGCAGGTGGACGACCAAGGGTTTCAGCTCGCCGCGTTTGATTTTGTGCCGGTGGAAAGCATCGCCGTATGAGTTTCCCCCTCGACCCTGTGCTCACAGGGAGCCTCCTGTCGCTCCAGCCCCTGCAACCCAGCGATGCTCCGCGCCTGCTGGAAGCTGCGAGCGATGGTCGGCTGTGGGAGATGAAGTTCACCGTCATCCCCGGGCCGGACACCGTCGAGCAGTACCTGACCACCGCCCTGACCGGGCGCGCGACAGGCACGGTGATGCCGTTTCTGCTGGTGCGCAACAGCGACGGCCAGGTGCTCGGCAGCACGCGCTTCTGGAAAGTCGACCGCGCCAACCGCAAGGTAGAAATCGGCCATACCTGGCTGCGCCAATCGGCCCAGCGTTCCGGAGCCAATACCGAGGCGAAGTTTCTGTTGCTGCAGCATGCGTTTGAAGTGATGGACTGCGTGCGCGTGCAATTCACCACCGATGAGCTGAACGACAAATCCCGCGCGGCTATTTTGCGCATTGGCGCGACGCAGGAAGGCATCGTGCGCCATGAGCGAATCATGCCGGATGGGCGCAAGCGCAATTCGGTGCGGTTTAGCATCATCGATAGCGAGTGGCCGGGGTGAAGGCGATGCTGTTGGAAAAGATGGCCCGTCCACACCACCCCGCGCCCTAACCCCGTCGTCCCCGCGCAGGCGGGGACCCAGAATCTCGTGCCGTACCCCATTTCGCGCATCATCCGAAATTCTGGATCCCAGCCTGCGCTGGGATGACGGTGGGTTGCTATAAATTCAGCGAAAGACCTGGCTACTCACATTCGGCGCTGAAGCCGATGTCGTTGGAAAGCTGGCCCGCCAAACACCACCCTGCGCCCCAACACCGTCGTCCCAGCGCAGGCTGGGACCCAGAATCTCGTGCCGTACCCCATTTCGCGCATCATCCGAAATTCTGGATCCCAGCCTGCGCTGGGATGACGGTGGTTAGAGCTATTTCCCCGTCATTCCCGCGCAGGCGGGAATCCAGAATCTTATGTCGTACTCAACATCGTGCTCTACCTTCGCGGGGTGACGGTGCGTTGCCATAAATTCAACGAAAATCCCGGCTACCCACCTGCAACCCACTCAACAACGGCGTCAGGTCAGTCAACCGCTTGGCAATCAAATGCTGCACCCATCCTTGGCCTCCAGCTTCCCTTCCACCGCATCAAACTCGACCCCACCAACACCCGCCGCTGCCGCTCGCCCAGCTCGTTCCACACCACCACATTCACCATGCCGAACTCATCTTCCAGGGTGACAAAAATCACCCCGCTGGCGGTCTGCGGGCGCTGCCGGCCTTTGACCAGACCGGCCACCCGCACGGCGCTGCCGTCTTCCGTAGCCTTTAGTTCGGCCGAGCTGCGGCACCGGCGGCTGCGCAACTCCCGGCGCAGCAAACTCAAGGGATGCGGGCCGAGCGTAGTGCCCAGGGTCGCGTAGTCGATCCACACGTTATCGACCACACTCGGCGCCGGCAGCGCTACGGCCTCCTCCACCGGCGGCAATCGGCAAACAACGGTGCCTGCTCTTGCACCCCGGCCACCGCCAGCGCGCGTTATGCCGATGCCCGGCCAGGCTGCGCAACGCGCCGGCATCGGCCAGCAGTTCACGGGCACGGCCATCCAGCCCGGCGCGCTGAATCAACTCGGTCACGCTGGTAAACGGCCGCAACGCAGCGATGCGCTCAGCCTCCTCCTGGCGAAACCCCTTGATCATCCGCAACCCCAGGCGAATGGCCGGTTCGCCCGTGCAGTGCGGGTCGTCGTCGGCAAATTCCAGGGTGCAGTCCCAGTCACTGGCCTGCACATCCACGGCGCGGGTTTCGATCTGGTGGCGGCGGGCGTCTTGCAGCAACTGGTCGGGGCTGTAAAAACCCATGGGCCAGCTGTTGATCAGCGCGCAGGCAAAGGCCGCAGGCTCGTGGCATTTAAGCCAGCAACTGGCGTAGGTCAGCAGGGCAAAACTGGCCGCGTGGGACTCGGGAAAACCGTAGCTGCCAAAGCCTTTTATCTGCTCGAAAATGCGCGCCGCAAATGCCGCTTCGTAGCCGCGTTCGAGCATGCCGTCGGTAAGGCGTTTACGGTGATGCTCCAGGCCGCCATGGCGTTTCCAGGCGGCCATGGAGCGGCGCAGTTCATCCGATTCGCCACGGCTATAACCGGCGGCCACCACCGCCAGCTCCATCACTGCTCCTGAAACAGCGGCACGCCCAGGGTGCGTTCAAACACCACTTTCAGCTCATCAGATGGATAGGTCACCTCCTCCTCTCCATTACGCCGGCGCAGGTACGGTGAACCATATCGCCCTGAATCGGCCCCGGCCGCACGATGGCCACCTGAATCACCAGGTCGTAAAAGGTTGCGGGCGCAAGCGCGGCAGCATGGCCATCTGCGCGCGGGACTCGATCTGGAACACGCCGATGGTGTCGGCGCGGCTGATCATTTCGTAGGTGGTTTTGTCTTCGGCCGGCAGTGTGGCCAGCTCCACTTTCGCCCCCGGTGGTGCTCGATCAAATCGAAGGTGCGGCGAATGGCGCTGAGCATGCCCAGGGCGAGGATATCCACCTTGAGCAAGCCCACCAGATCGAGGTCGTCCTTGTCCCACTGAATGATAGTGCGGTCGGCCATGGCCGCGTTTTCCACCGGCACCAGCTTGTGCAGCGGCTGTTCGGAAATCACAAAGCCGCCGGGGTGTTGGGATAAGTGGCGAGGGAAACCGATCAGCTCGGCGGTCAGCGCCAGCACCCGGCGCAGCTCGGGAAGCGTGGGGTCGAAGCCGGCTTCGCGCAGATCGTCCAGCGGCGGGCCGTCTTTGCTCCAGCGCCCGCAGCAATCGGCCAGGGCGTTGATTTGATCCGGCGGCAACCCCAGCGCGCGGCCAACATCGCGCACCGCGCCAGCACCGTGGTAGGTGCTGGCCACCGCCGTGAGCGCCGCCCGGCCCCGGCCGTAGCGGGTAAAAATGTACTGCAGCACTTCTTCGCGGCGGTCGTGCTCGAAGTCGACGTCGATATCCGGCGGCTCGTTGCGCTCTTTGGAGAGGAAGCGCTCGAAGAGCATATTCATCCGCGCCGGGTCGATTTCGGTGATCCCCAAGGAAAAACACACCGCCGAGTTGGCCGCCGAGCCACGGCCCTGGCAGAGAATGCCTTGGCTGCGGGCGAAGCGAACAATGTCATGCACCGTGAGGAAGTAGCTTTCGTAACCCAGCTCGGCAATCAGCCCCAGCTCGCGCTCCACCAGATCGATGGCCTTTTGCGGAATGCCTTCGGGCCAGCGCCACTGCATGCCTTCTTCCGTCAGGTGCCGCAGCCACGACGTGGCCGTATGGCCGGCCGGCACGAGTTCATGGGGGTACTGATACTTCAGCTCCTTCAAGGTGAAGGTGCAGCGCGCCGCAATATTCACGGTCTCGGCCAGCAACGCCGGCGGATACAACTGCGCCAGCGTTTCCAACGGCCGCAAATGCCGCTCGCCATTGGCAAACAACCGCAACCCCGCCTCCGCCACGGTGCAGTGATGGCGGATGGCGGTCATGGTGTCTTGCAGGGCGCGGCGGCCACGGGCGTGCATATGCACATCGCCCGCTGCCACGGCGGGAATGGCCAGGCGCTCGGCCAAGGTCAGCAGCTGCTGCAAACGCCGGTCATCGTCGGCGCCGTGGTGCAGCTCCACCGCCAGCCACAGGGTTTGCGCAAATATCGTACGCAGCCAGGCGCCCTGCTCGTTCACATCGCCGTCGAGGTCGGCCAGCCAGAGGGCGCACAAGCCATGCAGCGGCGCGGCGAAGTCTTCGCGCAGCAGCCGGTATTGACCCTTTTCGCTGCGTCGCCGGCCCTGGGTAATCAGCCGGCACAGGTGCTGGTAGCCCGTCAGGTTTTCCACCAGCAGCACCAGGCGCGGGCCATCCTCCAGGGCCATTTCGCTGCCGACAATCAGCGGCAGCCCGCTGTCCTGAGCCGCCTGCCAGGCGCGCACGATGCCGGCCAACGTGCACTCATCGGTAATCGCCAAGGCTTGATAGCCGTGACGTTTGGCCCGCTCGAACAGCTCTTTGGCACTGGAGGCACCGCGCTGAAAACTGAAATTGCTCAGGCAGTGCAGCTCGGCATAGGTAGCGCTCACGAGAACCACCCGTGGACCATAAAAGGCCCTGGTTCATCGCTGCCGCCAACACTGCGATAAGCCCACACGCGCTGGCCGCTGCGGGTGAGCAGCAGGTAGTAGTCGCGGCGGATATCACCGCCGTCCCACCAGCCGGACTCAATGCGCTCCGGCCCGGCCAGAATCTGCGGCGCCCGTTCGCGCAACGCCTGGGCCTCGCTCAGCAGCCAACCCGGGCGTGGCGCGCCGCGCTCGAGCAGCGGCGGTTTGCTGCTGGCCGAGGCGTGCCAAGCGCATTCGGGGCGGTGGTCGGCATGCGCCTGAATACCCTGCACCGCCTCATCGCCCAGCCGCGCACGCAGGCGTTCGCGCAACTGCAGCCAGGGCACCGATTGCTGCGGGCGCTCATCAAACAGCTCGCGGTGCTCGGGCACAAAGGCCGGCAAATTCTTGGCCTGCAAGCTCACCGCGCGCACCGGCGACTGCACCAGCAGCCGCTCCAGCCGGCCACGGGCCAGGTCGAACAACAGCGTGGGCTCGCGCTCGGCGCTAAGCAGGCCCACATCCACCTGGCTGCGGCTGCCGTCCACATGTTCCAGGTGCACCACAAACCCCAGCACGCCGCTGTCGCGCCCGGCGAGAAAGGCCGCCAGGTCCGCCGTCAGCCGGCGCAGGGGAAACAGCAGCGCCTGGTTCGACTCCACATCAAAATTCAGCTCGATGCGCACCTCGAACTGCTCCGGCGGCTGGTAACAATCCAGGGCCACCGCGCGTTGGCCGAGCAAAGTATCCAGGTGCAACAACAGCGCGGCGTCGAAGCGTTTGGCCAGGGTATGCCGGGGCAGCGCCAGCACCTGCTGCAAACTGCGCAGGCCCATGCGCGCCAGGGCGCTGGCGGTTTTGTTGTCCAGGCCCAGGCGATTGAGCGGCATGCGCTCCAGCACCTCGTGCAGCACCTGGCTATCGCTGACGGCCAGCCCGTCGTAAGCATTGGCGAGCATGCGCGCGGCCACCGGGTTGGGCGCTGCCACCAGGCGATGGCGAAAGCCCAGCGCCGTGAGTTCGCTGCGCAGGCGCGCTTCAAAGCGTGGCCAAGGCCCGAACAGCGCCAGGCTGGACTCAATCTCCAGCAGCAAAGCACGTGGGTAACGCAGGCTCACCTGAGAACTGAAGGAATAGGCCCAGGCCGCAAGAAACTGATGCCAGCGGGCGATGGCGCCGTGGTCGTATTCCACCTGAGTGAAGTCGCGGCTCAGGGCCAAGGCCGTGGTCAGGCTTTGCCCCGCCTGCAAGCCCAGCTCACGGGCGGCGTCGTTCACCGCCTGCACCACGCGGCGCTGCGCCGTGCCGGTGATCAACGCCAACGGCGCCTCGGGTTCGCTGCTGGCGCGCAGTACGGCATCCAAGGCCAGTTGCGGCAACACAATGCACACCCAGCGCATGGTCAGCGCGCCAGCGGCACAGGCATGGCCGGCGCCAGGCCGCCCCGGCACTTGAGCACACGCAACTGCGCGGGCTGGGTGTCGATGGCAATGCGCAGCGCGGCGGGCGACGGGTTGACCGCTTCTTTTAAAGGGCGATAAGCAAAGGCCAGGGTTTGCCCGGTTTCGGCGGCCACTTGCAGACGGCGCAGGGAACGGTCATCGGCCTGCTGCGGCCAACTCAACACCGCGCCGCAACTGCCCGAGCGCAGGCATTGTTCGGTGGCCCACAAGGCATCGCTACCGCTGGTTTGAATAATGCTCAGCCAGCGCAGATCGACCCCGGCGGCCAGCCAGGCACTTGGGTAGGGAATGCCCGGCGGCGCCACCAGTACCACGCGCTCGCCCGCCGAGGTCAGGCGCGCCAAGGTCGGCCAGAGCAAGT
This sequence comes from Pseudomonas sp. CC11G, assembly GCF_056174845.1. Lineage (NCBI taxonomy): Bacteria > Pseudomonadati > Pseudomonadota > Gammaproteobacteria > Pseudomonadales > Pseudomonadaceae > Pseudomonas > Pseudomonas sp. CC11G. The sequence goes on along the minus strand of NZ_JBWBZC010000005.1, from coordinate 30,294 downwards.
TCAGCTCACCGACGCCGGGGGCATTCAGCAGAATTTCGCTCAACGCCGCTTCCGGCCAACCGCCGGTGGGCAACAGCGCATCCAGCGTGGCATGGCCGGTGGCGATATGCCCCGCCTGCTGCGGCATGGCCCGGCCCTTCCACACACGACGGCGGTCGAGCAAGGACTCCAGAGAGACGACATTGCCTGCCACGGCGGAGTCGGCAAGAGACATTGGGGTAGGAAGCATGGTGCAGCTCAGTAGGAAATTACTGTATGGGTATACAGTAAACCTAATTGAGCGGGGGGTGGTCAATGGTTGGCGACAAGAGGTGCAGACGATCACAAATCATCACAACCGACTCGGATGCCCCTCTTCTTTCACAGCCGATCTCGATCACTTGTAGGAGAGGAGGAAGCAGCCATTTGATAGAGCCTCGAAGCGCTCAAAAATGACAAACTTCCCACGCAACGCGTCCACGCCTGTAACCTGTTCGGGCGCTGCAGCTGGGCCTATAGTCGTTTCGTCGTTGCCAACTCAACGACCGGGTTTGACCGCTCGACTTCTTAGCTCCGGCGCAAAAGCGCCCCGTCCCATCTGGAAGCTGGCGCTTTTTTTGTGCCTCGACTTTCAGCTATGGCGGCTGTACGTGGGACACCTTCGGGTGTGCCGGGTTTGGGAGTTACCGGTCGGTCAACCCATGTACAGCTGCCACCTAATTCGTTTGACCGCGAACGGAGGCAGATAAACTCCTCCTTCAAAGGTAAACCTTATGAACCAAGCAACCGCAGTCACCAAAACCAGCACCTTCTGTGTACCCGACGGCTTGCCGCTGTTTTCGGTCAACGCTGGCGTTCCCGCCAGTGATGCCCTGGAGCAATCGGCCATTCTGTTGGACTGCATCAAGCACCTGATCGTGATCCGTGACACCACCGATCTCGACAAACACGCCACCGTCTTGCAATACCTCACCGAGATGGCAGAAGCCCTGGTAGACGCCACCCGCCCTGTGGAATAAGGCGTCGGAACAGGCCGCGTGTTTTTTGCGCGGCCTGCTCTAAGCGAAGTGAACAGGGAGGGGATGTTGCGTTGAGCGGTTGAGCGCACCGGCCTCTTTAATGGTAGGCGATAAGAGGTGCAGAAGATCAAAAGAATCGAGGCTAAAGCCTCGAGTTTTTGATCTTTTCCCAGCAGGGGAAAAATCTACGCCTTGATCACCAGACTAAGCGCCTCTTCCGCCAACTCATCCAAACTCATCGGCCCCTCCGCCCTGAACCACGTGGTACTCCACGACAGCGCTCCAGTCAAAAACCGCCGCTGCACAAACGGGTCGCCCTTGAAGTACCCCGCCGCCTTCGCCTCGCCCAGCACCTGTAGCCAGATCTGCTCGTAGGTGTCGCGCAAGTCGAGGATATAAGCCTGGCCCTCTTCCGACAGCGAGCGCCATTCGTATACCAGTACGGCCATGGCCTCGCCGGTGCCGCCCATGATCGATTGCAGCTCGCAGCGGATCAGCGCCAGCACGCGTTCGCGCACGTTGCTGGCGTCGGCCAGGGCGGCGGTCATCAGGGCGGTGTTGTAGAGGATGGTTTCTTCCATCACCGAGCGCAGGATTTCGTCTTTGCTTTTGAAGTGGTGAAAGATGCTGCCCGACTGAATGCCCACCGCGCTGGCCAGGTCGCGCACGGTGGTGCGGTCGTAGCCCTTGCTGCGAAACAGGTGCGCGGCGGTTTGCAGCAGCTTGCCGCGGGCGCTTTGCGGGTCGGTCACCTGGCCGTCGTCCACCAGCGTGCGCATCACCTTCTGGGCTTGTTCCTCGTCCACGCGTATTCCCCCTAGCCCGACGCCCGGCCTTAGAAGTGGCAAGTGCTTGTCGGCATTGGTGAAATTTAAGCGTGCCGGCCCAACCAAGCAAGCGCTTGGCCATGCTTTAGTTGAGAAAGGTGCATTCGGGGCTTCCATAACCAAGCGCTTGCTTGGTATGGTCGCCACATCGATCGGCCAACGGACTTAATTCCAATGACAAAAACCGTACGCATCGGCTGCGCCTCCGCCTTCTGGGGCGACACCTCCACCGCCGCCGCCCAGCTGGTAAATGGCAGCGAGCTGGATTACCTGGTGTTCGATTACCTGGCCGAAATCACCATGTCGATCATGGCCGGCGCGCGGATGAAAAACCCCGAGCAAGGTTATGCCGGCGACTTTATCGAGGTGCTCGCCCCACTCCTGCACACCATCGCCAGCAAAAAAATCCGCGTGATCAGCAATGCCGGCGGCGTCAATCCACAGGCCTGTGCCACGGCGCTGGCGGCGGCCTGCGAGAAAGCCGGCGTGTCGCTGAAAATTGCCGTGCTGCATGGCGACAACCTGCAAACCAAATTGCCCGAACTGAATAAAGCCGGCACCCGCGAAATGTTCACCGGCAACCCGCTGCCGCCAATGTGCGTGTCGGTAAACGCCTACCTCGGCGCGCCGGGCATTGTCGAAGCGCTGGCCTTGGGCGCCGATATCGTGATTACCGGTCGGGTGGTCGACAGCGCGGTGGTCAGCGCTGCGCTGGTGCATGAATTCGGCTGGAGCTGGCAGGACTACGACAAGCTCGCCCAGGCCGCACTGGCCGGCCATATCATCGAATGCGGCGCACAGTGCACCGGCGGCAATTTCACTGACTGGGAAAGCGTGCCGGACTACGAGCACATCGGTTTTCCGTTGATTGAAGTGGCGGCCGATGGCGGCTTTATCGTCAGCAAACCGGCGGGCACTGGCGGCCTGGTGACGCCCTTTACTGTCGGCGAGCAGATGCTCTACGAAATCGGCGACCCACGCGCTTACCTGCTGCCCGATGTGATCTGCGACTTCACCCAAGTGCAGCTCAGCGAAGTCGGCAGCGACCGCGTAGAAGTGCGCGGCGCCAAGGGCCTGCCGCCTACCGATCAATACAAGGTTTCCGCCACCTACCCGGACGGTTTCCGCTGCACCGCCAGTTGCCTGATTGCCGGCATTGATGCGGTGAAAAAAGCCCAGCGCGTCAGCACGGCCATCATCCGCAAAACCGCCGAGATGTTCGCCGACCGTGGTTGGCCCGGCTATGTGGAAACCAACATCGAACTGCTCGGCAGCGAGGCCACTTACGGCCCCCACGGCCAGCGCCAGGACAGCCGCGAAGTGGTGGTGAAACTGGCCGTGCGGCATGCGAAGAAAGAAGCCTTGGTGCTGTTCTCCCGCGAGATCGCCCAGGCAGCTACCGGCATGGCGCCGGGGCTGACCGGCATTGTCGGCGGGCGCCCCACCGTGTACCCGGTAATTCGTCTGTTCTCGTTTCTGGTGGATAAAGCCGCCTGCACACTCTCGGTCGACCTCAACGGCGAACGCCACCCGTTGGCTCTGCCCGAGGTCGATGCTTTCAACTTCGCCAGCCTGCGTTCAGCCGAAGAAGCGCCGCTGCCACAAGGCGACGCCGATGCCAGCGTGCCGCTGATCAAACTGGCCGTGGCCCGCTCCGGCGACAAAGGCAACCACAGCAATATCGGTGTGATGGCCCGCGAGGCCGAGTACCTGCCGTGGATTGCCGCGGCGCTGAGCGTGGAAGCGGTGGCCGACTGGATGGGCCATGTGCTCGACCCGGTTCACGGGCAAATCAGCCGCTGGTATTTGCCGGGGTGCCACGGCCTGAACTTCCTGCTGGAAAACGCCTTGGGCGGCGGCGGCGTGGCGAGCTTGCGTATCGACCCGCAGGGCAAGGCGTTTGCCCAGCAGTTGCTGGAATTTCCGGTGCCGGTGCCGAAGGCGTTGGCAGAAGAACTGAACCGTTAACACCGTCGTTCCCGCGCAGGCGGGAACCCAGAATTGTGTGGCGAACGACGTTTCCTGTACCACTCTGGATTCCCGCCTTCGCGGGAATGACGGGAGTAGGTTTCAGGATCAAAGAACAACAAGCGAGACGACGCATCCATGAGCTACGACTCCATCTACAAACCCACCCTCTTCCAAGGCCAAACCATCATGGTCACCGGCGGCGGCAGCGGCATCGGCCGTTGCACCGCCCATGAACTGGCCGCCCTCGGCGCCCATGTGGTGCTGGTCGGGCGCAAGTGGGAAAAGCTGCAAAGCACCACCGACGAAATCATCGCCGATGGCGGCAGCGCCAGCTGGAAAGCCGCCGATATCCGCGAGGAAGAAGTGGTGAAAGCCATGGTCGCCGAAGTGCTCGCCGAGCACGGCCAAATCCACCACCTGGTGAACAATGCCGGCGGCCAATACCCGGCGCCGCTGGTGTCGATCAACCAGAAAGGTTTTGAGACTGTGGTGCGCACCAACCTGGTCGGCGGCTTTCTGGTGGCCCGCGAAGTGTTCACCCAGTGCATGAGCAAACAGGGCGGCAGCATCGTCAATATGCTCGCCGATATGTGGGGCGGCATGCCCGGCATGGGCCACTCCGGCACCGCCCGCGCCGGCATGGAAAACTTCACCAAAACCGCCGCCGTGGAATGGGGCCATGCTGGCGTGCGGGTAAACGCCGTGGCGCCGGGCTGGATTGCGTCCAGCGGCATGGACACCTACCCCGACTCGATGAAAACCATGATCCGCTCGCTCAAGGACCATGTGCCCCTGCAACGCATCGGCACCGAATCGGAAGTGGCCTCGGCCATCGTTTTTCTGCTCACCCCCGGCGCCAATTTCATCAGCGGCAACACCATCCGTATCGACGGCGCCGCGAGCCAGGGCAGCCGTGCCTGGAGCCTGGGCAAGGCCAAGAACGTCGAGTCGTACAACGGTTTCCACCGCGCCTATGTGCCGGACGTGCTCAAACCTGCGGACAACAAGGAGTAAGTCATGCCGGTGATTCAATCCGAACTGGACGTGCACAGCGCCGACTACGCCCGCAACCGCGAGGCCATGCTGGCCACCATCGCCGGCTTTCGCGACGTGGAACAAAAGGTGTTGGACAAGGCAGCCGAGGCCAAAGCCAAGTTCGACAAACGCGGCCAACTGTTGCCCCGCGAACGCCTGAACCTGCTGCTCGACCCCGGCGCGCCGTTCCTCGAACTGGCCTCCCTGGCCGGCTACAAATTGCATGACGACAAGGACGGCACCCAGGCCGGCGGCGGCATCATTTCCGGCATCGGTTATATCGCCGGCGTGCGCTGCCTGGTGAACGCCAGCAACAGCGCGATCAAGGGCGGCACCATTTCCCCCAGCGGCTTGAAAAAGACCCTGCGCCTGCAACAGATCGCCTTCGAAAACAAATTGCCTGTGGTGACACTCGCCGAAAGCGGCGGCGCCAACCTTAATTACGCGGCGGATATTTTCGTCGAAGGCGCACGCGGTTTTGCCAACCAGGCGCGCATGTCGGCCATGGGTTTGCCGCAGGTTACCGTGGTGCACGGCTCCAGCACGGCGGGCGGCGCATACCAACCGGGGTTGTCGGATTACACCGTGGTGGTGCGCGGCAAGGCCAAGATGTTTCTCGCCGGCCCGCCGCTGCTAAAAGCTGCCACCGGTGAAGTGGCCACCGACGAAGAATTGGGCGGCGCCGAGATGCACGCGCAAACCGCCGGCACTGCCGAATACCTGGCCGAAAACGATGCCGACGGCGTGCGCATTGCCCGAGAAATCGTCGGCATGTTGCCGTGGAATGAACAGCTTCCCCATCGCCCCCGCAAAGCCGTGCGCGAGCCGCTGTACCCGGCCGAAGAACTGCTGGGCCTGATCCCCAGCGACGCGAAAAAGCCCTACGACGTGCGCGAAATCATCGCCCGCATTGCCGACGGTTCCGAGTACCTCGATTTCAAACCCGAGTTCGACAACCAGACCATTTGCGGCCAACTGAAAATCGAAGGCCTGGCCTGCGGGTTTATCGGCAACAACGGCCCCATCACGCCCAAGGGCGCGGCCAAGGCGGCGCAATTTATTCAGCTGTGCGACCAGAGCAATACGCCGATTCTGTTCTTCCACAACACCACCGGTTTTATGGTCGGCACCGAGTCGGAACAGCACGGCGTGATCAAGCACGGTTCCAAGCTGATTCAGGCGGTGGCCAATGCCCGCGTGCCCAAGCTGACCATCGTGGTCGGCGGCTCGTACGGCGCCGGCAACTACGCCATGTGCGGCCGCGGGCTGGACCCGCGCTTTATCTTCGCCTGGCCCAACAGCCGTACGGCGGTGATGGGCGGCGCCCAGGCGGGCAAGGTGCTGCGCATCGTCACCGAGGAAAAACACCTGAAGGAAGGCAAGGAAGCCGACCCGAAGATGCTCGACATGCTGGAAACCGTCACCGCGCAAAAACTCGACAGCCAATCCACCGCGCTCTACGGCACCGCGAGCCTGTGGGACGACGGCCTGATCGACCCGCGTGACACGCGCAAATTGCTCGGCTTTTTGCTGGATATCTGTGCCGAAGCCGAGGTGCGGCCGCTGAAGGCCAACACCTTTGGTGTGGCGCGATTCTGACAAAAAACGCACAACCGTAGGTTGGGTTGAGCGACGCGAAGCCCAACAATTGGGCCCCAACACGCGGCGTCTGCTCAATGTTGGGCTTCGCTGCGCTCAACCCAACCTACGAATAGCCGAATCACCGAATTACCGAATTACCGAATTCCCGAGGAGAATAAAAAAATGATCATCACCCAGGAACACGAAGAACTTCGCCGCACGGTGCGCAACTTTGTCGACAAGGAAATCAACCCGCACGTCGATGAGTGGGAAAAGGCCGGGCGCTTTCCGATTCACGACATTTTCAAGAAGGCTGGCGAGCTCGGCCTGCTGGGCATTTCCAAGCCGGAAAAATTCGGCGGCATGGGCCTCGACTACAGCTATTCCATCGTCGCCGCTGAAGAGTTCGGCACCATCCGTTGCGGCGGCATTCCGATGTCCATCGGCGTGCAAACCGACATGTGCACCCCTGCCCTCGCCCGTTTTGGCTCCGATGAATTGCGCGATGAATTTCTGCGCCCCGCTATCACCGGCGAAGCAGTTGGCTGCATCGGCGTGTCGGAAGTCGGCGCCGGCTCCGACGTCGCCGGGCTGAAAACCACCGCCCGCAAAGACGGCGACGACTACGTGATCAACGGCAGCAAGATGTGGATCACCAACTCGCCGTCCGCCGACTTTATGTGCCTGCTGGCCAACACCTCGGACGACAAGCCTCACGTCAACAAATCGCTGATCGTGGTGCCGATGAACACCAAGGGCATCAGCGTGTCGCCGCACCTCGACAAGCTCGGCATGCGCAGCTCCGAAACCGCCCAAGTGTTCCTCGACGACGTGCGCGTGCCGCAGCGCAACCGCATCGGCCACGAAGGCGCCGGCTTTATGATGCAGATGCTGCAATTCCAGGAAGAACGCCTGTTTGGCGCGGCCAACATGATCAAAGGCCTGGAGTACTGCGTGGACGCCACCATCGAGTACTGCAAAGAGCGCAAAACCTTCGGCCAGCCGCTGATCGACAACCAGGTCATCCACTTCCGCATGGGTGAACTGGCCACCGAAATCGAATGCCTGCGTGCCCTCGTTTACCAGGCCACCGAGCAATACATCAAAGGCCGCGACGTGACCAAGCTGGCCTCCATGGCCAAGCTCAAAGCCGGGCGTTTGGGCCGCGAAGTGACTGACAGTTGCCTGCAATATTGGGGCGGCATGGGCTACATGTGGGACAACCCGGTGGCCCGCGCGTACCGCGATGTGCGTCTGGTGTCGATTGGCGGCGGGGCCGATGAAATCATGCTCGGCATTATCGCCAAGCTGATGGGCACTTTGCCGGGCAAGAAGAAGGGCTGAGCCATGACCTTACCCACCGTCACCACCCTGCTGCTGGAGCACGCCGACGGCGTGCTTACCATCACTCTCAACCGCCCAGACGTGCGCAACGCCATGAGCCTGACCATGGTGGAAGAATTGCGCACCGTGCTGCGTACCAGCGCTGCCGATGCCAGCATCCGCGCTCTGGTATTGCGCGGTGCCGGCGGGCATTTCTGTGCCGGCGGCGACATCAAGGACATGGCCGGCGCCCGCGCCCGTGCACAAACCGACGGTGAGGACGCCTACCGCCAACTCAACCGCGCCTTTGGTGCCCTGCTGGAAGAAGCACAGAACGCCCCACAGGTACTGATTGCCGTGCTTGAAGGCGCGGTGCTGGGCGGTGGGTTTGGGCTGGCCTGTGTGTCGGATATCGCCATTGCGCAAAACGGCGCCAAGTTTGGTTTGCCGGAAACCAGCCTCGGCATCATTCCCGCGCAGATCGCGCCGTTTGTGGTGAAACGCATCGGCCTGACGCAAACACGCCGCCTGGCGCTGACGGCGGCGCGCTTTGATGGGGAAGAGGCGTTGCGGTTGGGGTTGGTGCATTTTTCTGAAGCCGAAGTTGAGCCGCGTTTGGCGCAGGCATTGGAACAGGTTCGGCAGTGCGCGCCGGGGGCCAATGCAGCAACCAAGGCGCTGCTGCTGGCTACCGAAAACGAACCGCTGAACACCTTGCTCGACCAGGCCGCCGGGCTGTTTGCTGCGGCCGTGGTGGGTGAAGAAGGCGTGGAAGGGACGATGGCGTTTATGCAGAAGCGTAAGCCTGGGTGGGCGGTGTGACTGCTTTTACCCCTCACCCTAGCCCTCTCCCACAAGGGGAGAGGGGACTGCTTGCCTCCCCTCTCCCGCTAGCGGGAGAGGGGCCGGGGGTGAGGGCAAGCTGCAACCACAATAAAAACAGGAGCCCACTAGCCCATGCCAGCCTTTAACAAAATCCTCATCGCCAACCGCGGCGAAATCGCCTGCCGCGTCATGCGCACCGCCCACGCCCTGGGCTACCGCACCGTGGCCGTTTACAGCGAAGCCGACGCCGACGCCCGTCATGTGCAACTGGCCGACCAGGCTGTGTGCATTGGCCCGGCGCAGGTCAATCTGTCGTACCTGTCCATCGACGCCATCATCAAAGCCGCGCAAAAAACCGGCGCCGACGCGGTGCACCCCGGCTACGGTTTTCTCTCAGAAAACGCCGCCTTTGCCCAGGCCTGCGAAGCCGCCGGCATCGTGTTTATCGGCCCAACCGTGGAAGCCATCCACCTGATGGGCAGCAAGCGCCTGTCGAAAATCGCCATGATCAAAGCCGGCGTGCCGTGCATTCCCGGCTACGAGGGCGCCGAGCAGGATGACAACGTGCTGGCCGGCGAAGCCGAGCGCATCGGCTATCCGCTGATGATCAAGGCCAGCGCCGGTGGCGGTGGTCGCGGTATGCGTCTGGTGCACGAAGCGAGCGAGTTGCTGGCGCAAATCCGCACCGCGCGCTCTGAAGCGCAAAACGCCTTTGGCTCCGGCGAGCTGATTCTGGAACGCGCCGTGCTGCAACCGCGGCATGTGGAAATTCAGGTGTTTGGCGACCAGCACGGCAACATCGTTTACCTCGGAGAGCGCGATTGCTCGGTGCAGCGCCGCCACCAGAAAGTGGTCGAAGAAGCGCCCTGCCCGGTCATGACGCCTGAGCTGCGTCAGGCCATGGGCGAAGCGGCGGTAAAGGCCGCCGCGTCGGTGAATTACGTGGGCGCCGGCACCGTGGAATTTCTGCTCGACCCAAGCGGCGAGTTCTTCTTTCTGGAGATGAACACCCGCTTGCAAGTGGAGCACCCGGTGACCGAGTTGATCACCGGGCAAGACCTGGTCGCCTGGCAATTGCAGGTGGCCGCTGGGCAACCGTTGCCGCTGCGTCAGGACGAAATCCAGCTCACTGGCCATGCCATGGAAGTGCGTCTGTACGCCGAAGACGCGGCCAATAATTTTCTGCCGCAGACCGGCGCTGTGTTGCGCTGGGAACCGGCGCAGCTGGACGGCATCCGCATCGACCACGGTCTCGTTGAAGGCCAGCGCATTACCCCGTTCTACGACCCCATGCTGGCCAAAGTCATCGCCTACGGCGCCACCCGCGACGAAGCCCGGCGCAAGCTGGTGCGGGCGGTGGAAGACTGCGTGCTGCTCGGCGTGAACGGCAACCAGCGCTTTCTCGCCAACCTGCTGGCCCATGACGAATTTGCCGCCGGCAACGCCACCACCGCGTTTATCGCCGAACACTTCCAGGCCGACGAAAGCCTGAGCCCGCAGGCACCCAGTGCGGTTGAGCTGGCCAGCGCGGCCGCCCTGCTCTACCAGGCCGGCGCCGAGGCGCGTGCGCATCAGGTGGAATTGGCCGGCTGGCGGAACGCCGGTAATGCGCCATGGCGGTTTGTGCTCAAGCATGGCGACAACAAATACCCGGTCGAACTCAGCGTCCAGCAGTCCGGCCCGCAACCACGTTTGCTCGCCAGCGTTGGTGAACAGCAACTGGAGCTGCAACTGCTCAGCCATGACGGTCGCTGGGCCACGGTGAATATCGACGGTGTGCGTCAGCGCCTGGCCTATCACCACGCCGGCCCGCAGCTGTGGCTGTACGGCCATGACGGCAATCTGGAACTGCACGATGTCACCCATGAGCCGGTCAGTGCGGCAGGGGCTGCCGCCTCGGGCGTGATCAAGGCGCCGATGGATGGGGCGATTGTTGATGTGCTGGTTGCCGAGGGCGACCGGGTCAGCAAAGGGCAACTGCTGGTGGTGCTGGAGGCGATGAAAATGGAGCATCCGCTGAAGGCCGCCAGTGACGGTGTGGTGCGGCGGGTGCAGGCCAACAAGGGCGATCAGGTGAAGGGTCGGCAGGTGTTGGTAGAGATCGAAGCTGATACGCCGACCTGACTCCCAACCACCGTCATCCCCGCGCAGGCGGGGATCCAGAGTTTCAAGTCGAACACCGACTCCTGAAATATTCTGGATCCCCGCCTGCGCGGGGATGACGGGTGTTTGTGTGAAGAGTTATGTGACATCCCGGATTTATCAAAACAATAAAAACCTTTGGAGATTCACCTTATGTCCCTGTCCGGCAAAACCCTGTTTATCTCCGGCGCCAGCCGCGGCATTGGCCGTGAAATCGCCCTGAAGGCCGCCGCCGATGGCGCCAATATCGTGATCGCCGCCAAAAGCGCCGAAGCCCACGCCAAGCTCGAAGGCACCATTCACTCGGTGGCCGCCGAAGTCGAAGCGGCCGGCGGCAAAGCCCTGGCCCTGCAACTGGATGTGCGCGACGAAGAAGCGGTAAAAGCCGCCATGGCCAAAGCCGCCGAACATTTTGGCGGTATCGATGCGCTAGTGAACAACGCCGGGGCCATCAAGCTGGTGGGCGTCGAGCACCTGCCGCCCAAGCGCTTCGACCTGCTCTTCCAGATCAACACCCGTGCGGTAATGGTCTGCAGCCAGGCGGCCTTGCCGTACCTGAAGCAGAGCAAGGGCCATATTCTCAACCTGTCGCCGCCGCTGAACATGGATGCCAAATGGTTCGCCCAGCACGGCCCCTATACCGTCACCAAATACGGCATGAGCATGCTGACGGTGGGCATGAGCGAGGAGTTTTCGAAGTACGGCATCAGCGTCAATTCGCTATGGCCGAAAACCATGATCGCCACCGCCGCCATCGAGTTCGAGCTGGGCAGCCGTGAGGCGTTCAAGCGGGCGCGGGTGCCGGCGATCATGGCTGATGCGGCGCATGCCATTCTCAGCAGCAGCGGCCGGGCCATTACCGGGCGCTTGCTGATAGACGAGGAGATTCTGCGTGAGCAGGGCCAGAGCGAGTTCGAGCAGTACCGCTTCGACCCCGCCGGTGGCCCGCTGATTCAGGACCTGTTTGTGGAGTAAGCGTTACCCCTCGTTGCCCTCGCCTGGCGCCGCCGGGCGCTTGGCCGGGGCGGCGTACCAGCCCTCCTCCGGCACCACCTTGGCTTCTTGCGGGTCGCCCAGATAGTGCGGCGACATGATCTGCACGCCGTACTCGTTGAACACATCCTGAATATGCGCGTGCAGCGCCGACATCAGCAGCGCCCTGGGGCGCGGCAGGGTGAAGATTGCCTGCGCCACCAGGCGGTATTCCGGGTAGAAATCCGAGAGCGAAGTCTGGAACACCAGCGGCGCCGGCTCGCTGACGATGCCGTCGGTGCGCCGCGCGGCTTCGATGAGCATGGCCTCCACCTGGCGCCACGGGGTGTCGTAGCCGATGGTGACCACGGTATCGACGATATAACCGGTGCCCTGCACGGCGCGGGAGTAGTTCTTCGTCACTGTGCCGGTAATCATCGAGTTGGGCAGGGTCAGCACTTCGCCCAGGCCCGTGCGGATACGGGTGGTGAACATGCCCATCTCGGTGACCGTGCCTTCGTGCTCGCCAATGCGTACGTACTCGCCATTTCTCAAGGTGCGGGTGTAGGTGAGGATCAGCCCGGAAGCGGCCTGCCCTACCAGGCTCGACGCGCCCAGCGAGACCATTAAACCGATCAACACCGACAGGCCTTTGAAGGCCTCGGTGCCGGCGCCCGGCAAATACGGATAGGCCATGGCCAGGGCGAACAGCCAGATGCCCAACGAGGTCAGGCGCGAGGTCGGCTGCAGGGTTTCTTCGTTCAACCAATCGACGCTATGGCTCTGGTAAGCCAGGCGCTTGAGCAGGCGCTGGGCGAAGGCGCTGATGCCGCGGGCGATAAAGAAGATCAGCACGGCGATCAGCAGGCCCGGCACCGCGTGCACGATGCCCTGCAACACGTACTCGAGCACGTCGAACAGATAGCTATTGAGCCGCTCGCCCCACGGCCGCGTATAGGGGAAGCGCGACAGCACGAAGCTCAGCCATTCGTAGGCGAGCAGCAGCACCAGCGCCCAGCGCAGCAGGTCGAGCAGGCGGTTGACCAGGGTGTAGAGAAAACGCAGATCGAGTATTTGTGCGCCGCCCACTTTCAGGTCGCGGGCCTTTTGCTGCATCAGCATCGGCAGCGCTTGATACAGCTTGCGCCGCAGCCAGTGGATGGACCACAGCAGCGCCACGAACAGCACGGTGGCCGCCACGCTGAAACCGATGGCTTTGAGCATCGCACTCAGGGTGCGCCCTTCGCTGGTTTCGGCCACCACCTGGCGCAGGCGGTCGGCAGCCAGTTGCGCCGTTTGCTCGGTGCTTTGCTGTTCCAGCGGGTCGACGTCTTTGGGGGTGACGATAAAGCTGCGGCGGCCGTTGAGCAGCACGATAAAGCTCTTCTGCACGGGCTGCAGCGTCACCTGCAAGTCGCCGCCGTCCTGCATGATTTCATCGATGGAGATTTTCGCCCGTTCTACCCGTACGGCCGGCGCTTCGCCCATGAGTACGGCGCGAAAAACCATGATGGTACGGTTGGCGATCTGCAGTTCGGCCGTGGTATCGGCAACGCGCAGGGTTTGCTCGTTGTCCTCTACGCTCGGCACAGCAAGCACCGAAAACGCCATTGCCATTACCAGGCCCCCGCCCAGTACCCGACGTAAAAACTTGCCCATACCCGCTCCTTGAAATGGCCCGCGTGGCTGCGCCTGTGTTCCGGCAACCTGCACTGATTTATAGCCGGGCCACGGGCTTTTGCCGCTTTATTTCGCGGCTATTTGCCCATCTGCCCGCCGCTCGGCGCACCAGGGTCATAGTCCGGTTGCGGCGGGCCAACTAGAGTGAACGCTCGTTCCCGATAAAAGCATAACGACGCGAACATGAGCCAAGCCGACCTGATCACCCCTTTGCGCTTTATCAGCCACCTGCCCGCCACCTTCGCCCGCGTGCCGCGCATGTTGCGCGGGCTGTATTACGCGGGTATCCGCAACCGCGAAAAAAACCTGTCGCTGGCCTGGGCCCTGGAGCGCGCCGCCGACCTGTACGCCGAGCGCCCGGCAGTTCTCGAAGAGAATCGCCAGCTGAGCTACGCGCAGTTCAATGCCTGGGCCAACCGCCTGGCCCGAGCCCTGCAAAAACAGGGCGTGGTGCATGGCAGTGTGGTGGCGGTGATGCTGGAAAACCGCATCGAGGTGTTATTGCTGCTAGCGGCGCTGGCCAAGCTTGGTGCGGTGGGCGCGTTGGTGAACACCACCCAGCGCGGCCAGGTGCTGGTGCATAGCCTGAACCTGGTAACGCCCAGCCATTTTGTGATTGGCGAAGAACTGCGCGAGCCGTTTGAAGCGGTGCGCGAGCAGGTGCATGGCAGCGACCAGCACTGCTATTGGTTAAGCGACGGCGACAGCCTTAACGTGCCCAGCTCTGCCCCGGATGGCTGGCAAGATTTGATGGACCTGGCCTGGAGCGAGCGCCACGACAACCTGCCCGACAGCGCCAAGGTGCGCCTCAAAGACCCGTGCTTTCTGATTTACACCTCGGGCACCACCGGCCTGCCGAAAGCCTCGATCATGAGCCACGGCAAGTGGATCAAGGCTTACGGCGGCTTCGGCCACTCAGGCCTGGGCCTGAACGAGCAGGACGTGCTCTACCTCACCCTGCCCTGCTACCACAACAACGCCGTGACCGTGTGCTGGAGCGCGGCCCTGGCCGGCGGCGCGGCGATCGCCCTGCGCCGGCGTTTTTCCGCCAGCGCGTTCTGGAAAGATGTGCAGCACTACCAGGCCACCTGCTTCGGCTATATCGGCGAACTGTGCCGCTACCTGCTGAACCAGCCGCCGTGTGCTGAGGAGCAGAACAACAGCCTCACCTGCATGATCGGCAATGGCTTGCGTCCGTCGATCTGGGGCGAGTTCAAGCAGCGGTTTGGCATTGAGCGCATCACCGAGTTCTATGCCTCCAGCGAGGGCAATATCGGCTTTACCAACGTGTTCAATTTCGACAATACCGTGGGCTACTCGCCGGCCACTTACGCCATCGTGCGCTACGACCTGGAGAACGACCGGCCGCTGCGTACCAAGAAGAATTTTCTGCAAAAGGCTGACAAGGGCGAACCGGGCCTGCTGATTACCGAGATCAGCGCCAAGTGGCCGTTCGACGGCTACACCGACCCGGCCAAAAGCGAGGCGGTGATTTTGCGTAACGTGTTCAAGAAAGGGGACGCGTGGTTTAACACCGGCGACCTGATGCGCGATATCGGCTTCAAGCACACCCAGTTCGTCGACCGGCTGGGCGATACCTTTCGCTGGAAAGGCGAAAACGTGTCCACCACCGAAGTGGAAAATGCGTTAGGGGCGTTTGCCGGTATTGAAGATGCCGTGGTGTACGGCGTGGAAATTCCCGGCACCAATGGCCGCTGCGGCATGGCGGCGCTGCGTTTGGCGCCGGGGCTGCAACTGGCGTGTGGCGAGCTGGCCGTGCATTTGGACCGTGAGCTGCCGGCCTATGCGGCGCCGCAGTTTGTTCGCTTGCTGCGCGAGGTGGAAACCACCGGCACGTTCAAATACAAGAAGAATGATCTGAAGACAGCCGCTTATAACCCGCTGTTGGTGACCGATCCGTTGTACGTGCGGTTACCGGGGAGTGGGCAATTTGAGGTGTTGGATTGGGCGGTGTATGAGGAGATTCAGCAGGGGGTGCATCGGTTTTGAGATTTTAGAGCGGTGCCTGACGGAACATTCTGGGTCCCCGCCTGCGCGGGGACGACGGTGTTTTTATCGAGTCCACCGTCATTCCCGCGCAGGCGGGAATCCAGAATTTCGGATTAATCCGGATTTTCCCAAAACGCTATTCAATGGCGAAACTTGAACTGCAGCTCCGCCCCATCCACCGTATCCAACAGACCGGTGTCCTTATCCTGATCACGGACGCGGTCACTAGTAATCACGCGCCCGCCCACTTCAAACGGGCTTTGCGCGCCCGGCTTCTCCGCAAACATTTGCGGTAGCAAGGCCGGTGCGTCTTCCTTGCTCGGCGCAGGTTCACTGGCGCCAAAGGCGGCCACTTCCGGCTGCAATTTCTGCACGGCATCTTTGGGTAGATGCAGGTTCAGTTGCGGCTTGGCCACCTTGGCTTGCTTCACGGCGTCGCTGGCTTTTTTCTGCGCGGCGGTTTGTGGCTTGGCCACTTGCAGGCGCTGAATTTTGTCCGGCGGGGTTGGCGTGCGCACTACGGTCACCGGCGCTTCGCTGGCCTCTTCAACCGGTTCGCTTTCGGCGGCTTTAGGCAGTGGCTTCAGCTCACTCTTCACCAGCGGCTCAAACGGTTGGGCAGTTTTGACCGCTGCCGGCTTGGGTTTTTCAGCGGGCTCGGCGGCCGGCGCAGGGGCTTGGGTAACGGTCGGCGCTTGCGGCGCGGGCGGCGTTTTTGGCGGGGTTGGGTCTTTGTCGCACGCGCCCAGTGCCAACAGGGCGAACAGCAAACCAACGGTACGAATAGTCATCATGGTGCAGTAGTCGAACTCAACAGAGGCCAACATGCTCGCGTGCTCAGCCGTCCCTGGCAAGCGCGCATTGCAGGCAGAAAGTTCTGCTGCCCTTCTACTGCAGACCACGCTCACGCTGTAAACGTTGCAACTGCTCGCGCACATCCTGCTCTGGGTAAGTTGTTGCAAGGTGTGCAATTGCTGCTCGGCCAGGTCCCGTTGCCCGGTGCGCTGCAGTTGCAGAATCTGCTCCAGGCTGCGTTGCAGCTGCGCCTGATCATGCGCAGCGTCGGCCTTGGCTTTGCTGGCCAGCGCGGGCGGTGCCGCCGGTGCCACCGCATCGGCAAAGGGGGCGGCAGCTTCAGGCGGCGCGGCTTCCAGCTTGCCCATCTGCTCGTTCAGTTGGCCGCTGATAATCGCCGGTGCGGCCTGCCTGCGCATCTCCGGTCGCGGGCGGGCCACTTCCTCGCTGGCTTTCTTTTCAGCCATTGGCGCCATGGCCGGAGCCGGCACAGACAACGCCATCGGCGCCGCATCGTATTGCTGCTCGGGCGCTTGCTCCAGGGTGCGCATGGCCAGCCCGACACCAATACCGAGGGTGGCAATGCTGGCAAACGCCATCGACCAACGGGCCCGCTCGCTGCCGCCAAACCACCAGCCGTGCAGGCGGCTGAGTGCCGAGGTTTTGGCTGCCGGGCGCTGCTGGCTCGCTACATGCGCCAGGGCTGCGGCCAGAATGCGGGCGTCCAGCTCCGGCGACGGGGTTTGGTCGCTGTGGCGGCGGAAGTGTTCGAGCATTTGCCGCTCAAGCTCAGCGCTTTCGCGCGGATCGTGTGTCATGGGGATACCTCGTCGGCGGTGGCCGGGTCCGTCAGCAACCGTCGTAACTTGCTCAGGGCGTAGCGCAGGCGGCTTTTAACCGTTTCCGCCGGGGTTTGCGTCAGCGCGGCGATTTCGCCCAGGTCCAGATCGCCGTGGGCGCGCAGCAGGAACACTTCACGCTGCTCAGCCGGCAGATCATCTAGCGCTGCCTGCAGGCGCTGTTGATCACGGGTCAGGCTGAGCTGCTGCTCCGGGTTGGGCTGGCTGTCCGCCTCGGCGTGCAGCTGCTCATCGTATTCATCTTGCAGGTACTGGCGCTTGCCATGCCTGCGCCAGTGGTCGATCAGGCGATTGCGGGCGATCTGGTACAGCCAGGTGGTGAACTGCACCGCCTCGCGCTGCTGCGATTCGCTGCGGATCAGGCTCATCCAGGTTTCCTGGAATATTTCTTCAGCTAATGCAGCGTCGTTGCACAAGCCACAGAGAAAACGGAACAGGCCAGGCGATGACGTCCGTAGAGCACGGCAAACGCCTGGCTGTCGCCCTGCCGGTAGCGACGCAACAGCTCAGCGTCGCTCGGCAGTGAGGTGGATGGGGAAGGAGCGGCTGTCACGCTAGTCGACCTTGGCCAGGGTTGTAGAAGCTGAAGGGGTGGAAGACGGATTGGCCGCAGTGTGCAGGCTCTGCGCCAGTTCCACCAGTTGCACGAACTCGGCACGCAGGCCGAAGCGGTCTTCGCCTTTCGCGCCACGGGCCAGCTCGGCGCTGGCGGCCAGGTCGAAGCCTTGGGTGTATTGGCCGCCTTTTAGCTGCTGAGCAAACGCCGCTACGGCGGCGGCAAAGCGCAGGTCGGCACTGGCTTCGCTGATGGCCGGGGCCTTGGCGTCGGCGGCAATCGGCACTTCCAGCAGGCGGCTTTGCGCTTGTTCCGGGGCTTTGTAGCGGATGCGCAGCAAGGCCATTTCGCTGGAGGCGGCGCGCTTGGCATCGGCCTTTTGATAACGCAGCGGCTCCAGCCACCCTTTGTTGCCGGCCGGCACGATCTCGTACAACGCGGTGACGGTGTGGCCCGCGCCAATTTCGCCGGCATCCACTTTGTCGTTGCTGAAGTCTTCACGTTTTAGCGCGCGGTTTTCATAGCCGAGCAAACGGTATTCGCTGACTTGCGCGGGGTTGAATTCCACCTGGATTTTTACGTCCTTGGCCACGGTCACCAGGGTCGAGCTGAGCTGCTGCACCAGCACTTTTCGGGCTTCGCGCAGGTTGTCGATATAGGCGTAGTTACCGTTGCCGGCATCGGCCAGCTGCTCCATCAACTGTTCGTTGTAGTTGTCGGTGCCAAAGCCCAGAGTGGTGAGCGAAACGCCTGTCTGGCGTTTGGTTTCGGCGAGTTTTTTCAGGCTGTCGAAGTCGCTGACGCCGACGTTGAAGTCGCCGTCGGTGGCCAGCAGGATGCGGTTGATGCCGTGGGCGACAAAGCCTTGCTGGGCTTGCTGATACGCCAGCTGAATCCCGACTCCCCGGCAGTGGAACCGCCGGCTTGCAGTTGCTCGATGGCGGCGCGGATCTTGGCTTTTTCACTGCCCGATGTGGGCGCCAGCACCACCCGTGATTCGCCGGCGTAGACGACCAGCGACACCTTGTCTTCGGCACGCAGTTGGTCGACCAACAGCTTCAGCGTGCTTTGTACCAGCGGCAGGCCATCGGGGCGGTCCATGGAGCCGGAGACGTCCACCAGAAACACCAGATTGGCCGGCGGCATGGCCTGGCTTTGCAGCTCCGAGGCTTGATCGCCACTTTCAGCAGGCGGCTGTTGGGGTTCCACGGCGTAACGGCCAGTTCGGTGCTGACGCCGAACGGGGTGTCGCCATTGGCTGCCGGGTAGCTGTAGGGGAAGTAGTTGACCAGTTCTTCGAGGCGCACCGCTTCTTCCGGCGGCAATTGGCCGCGATTGAGAAAGCGCCGCACGTTGGCGTAGCTGCCGGTGTCGACGTCGATGCTGAAGGTGGACACAGGGTCTTGGGCGACGGCGTGAATCGGGTTGTCGGCGAGTTTTTGGTATTGCTCGCGGTATACGTCCTGATAACCCGGCGCCTGGGCATCGGCCATGGGCGCGACGGCCATGCGCGGGGCCGGCATGACGTTGCCCATCACGGCGGCACTTTTTTTCAGTTCGGCAGGAGCGGCTGCTCGGCCAGCACCGGGGCGGCGGGAGGTGTGGCGGCAACGGAGTCCGATTCCTTGACCGAGCAGGCGCTGAGCGCCAGGGCCAGACCACCGGCGAAACCGTAGAACAGGGGCAAGCGGGATAGAGCGAGATAGTGAGCCATGGGGGCGTCTCCTGGGGGGCCATTCGCTCAGGTAGACGGAGGGATATGGGGTTGGGGTTAAGCGGGGTGAGAAAATTTTTGAAGCGGTGAACGTGCCGAGATTCTGGGCCCCAGCCTGCGCTGGGGCGACGGTGGATGCGGCAAAAACCTCCGTCATCCCTGCGTAGGCAGGGATCCAGAATTTTAAGTGGAACGCGGTTACAGCAGGTTCGGCGTCTCCTCGCACAAGTGAGAGGTGAGAAATTTTTGAGACGGTGGACGGTGCCGAGACTCTGGATTCCCGCCTTCGCGGGAATGACGGTGGTTGTTGGGAGAACACCGTCATCCCAGCGCAGGCTGGGATCCAGAATTCTAAGTCGAACGCGGTTACAGCAGGTTCGGCGTCTCCTGGCATAAGTGAGAGGTGAGAAATTTCGGAGACGGTGAACGGTGCGAAGACTCTGGATTCCCGCCTTCGCGGGAATGACGGTGGTTGCTGTGAGAACACCGTCATCCCAGCGCAGGCTGGGATCCAGAATTTTAAGGCGAACGCGGTTTACAGCAGGTTTGGCGTCTCTTGGCAGAGCTGATTGGCGAGCATGCCAAGCGTCATGATCGCCCGCTCCGATTCCCTGTTCCACGGTATCCCGCAGTTCAACCGCACGCAGTGATTGAACTGCTCGGTGTTACTGAAGATCAGCCCCGGCGCGATGCTGATGCCTTGTTGCAGCGCGCGCGTGTGCAGGTCTTTGGTGTTCACCCGACGCGGCAGGCTGACCCAGAGAATAAAGCCGCCTTTTGGCCGGGTAATCTGCGTGCCTTCCGGGAAGTATTGCTGCACCGCCAGCTGAAAGGCGCTGAGGTTTTTGCGGTACTCGTGGCGGATGTAACGCAGGTGCCGATCGTAGCCGCCGTTCTCCAGATACGCCGCCACGCCCATCTGCGTGACGCTGCACGCCGAGTGGGTGGTGAAGGTTTGCAGGCGCTGAATATCGTCCTGGTATTTGCTGGCGATAATCCAGCCGACCCGCACGCCCGGCGACAGGGTTTTCGAGAAGCTTGAGCAGTACAGTACGCGCCCTTCTCTATCATGCGACTTCAAGGCTTTGGTGGGGCCTTGTTCGAAGAGCAGTTCGCCGTAGATATCGTCTTCCACAATATGGAAATCGAACTCGCGGGCTTGGCGCAGCAGTTGTTTCTGCCGGTCTTCGGGAATGGTGCCGCCCAGCGGGTTGCTAAGGCGCGCGGTGAGTACCAGCGCCTTGATCGGCCATTGGCTGGCGGCCAGTTGCAGGGCTTCGAGGCTGATGCCGGTGCCGGGGTCGCTGGGGATTTCGATGACTTTCAGGCCCAGCAAATCGGCCAATTGCAGCAGGCCGTAGTAGGTGGGCGATTCGGTGGCGATCAGGTCGCCGGGCTTGGTCAGCACGCGCAGCGACATTTGCAGGGCGTCCACGCAGCCGTGGGTGATGACCACTTCGGCTGGGTCGACCACCACGCCGGCATCGCGCATACGGATTGCCACCTGGCGGCGCAGCGGCTCGAAGCCGGGGCTGAACATATAGCTGAAGGCGCGCGGGCTGTGGAACCGGGTGACCTTGGCCAATTGCTGGTGCAAGGCGCGCACTGGCAGGTAGTCCACGTGCGGCACGGCGGCGCCAAACGGAAACACGCCTTCACGGCGGGCTTCGGTGAGTATTTGATGAATGATGGTGCTGCGGGTGACCAGACCGGGGCGTTCCACCCGGGCGATATCCGGGGTGGCAGCGGTGAGTGCCGGGGTTTGGTGCACATAGAAACCCGACTGCGGCCGCGCGCGGATCAGACCCTGGTCTTCCAGATTGGCGTAAGCCTGCAACACCGTGGCGTGGCTGACGTTCAGCTGTGAGCTCATCTTGCGCACCGACGGCACGCGCTCGCCCGGCTGGTACACGCCACGGCGAATATCCTCAGCCAATTGCTGGGCGATACGTTGATAGAGCAACAGACTGGTCATGGCGGCTTCCTGGGTTGAGCGCGAACACCGATACAGTAGCGAAACAGTTTAGAACTGAACCGGCACAGTTGCTGTTTTTGTTTTCCATACAGAACAAATCTGGATCTTTCAGGCACAAAAAAACCCCGGAGCTTGGGCGACCGGGGCTTTTTTAAAGCAGATGCCGTTTACCGATCCCCGCCCAACTTGCCCTGGTCATCGGAGAACACGATTTCCACCCGGCGGTTCTGCGCACGGCCGCGGCTTGAGGCGTTTTCGGTAACCGGGAAGTCCGCCCCATAGCCCACCACCTGAATGCGTTTTTCCTCGATGCCAAGGTCGATCATGGTGTCGGCCACGGCCTGGGCACGGGCTTTGGACAGGGTGAGGTTTTCGTCCACGCTGCCGCGATTGTCGGTGTAGCCCTCAACCCGCACCACGCGACGCGGGTTCAACTGCAGGAACTGGGTGAGCTTGAGCAGCGTGCGGTTGGCAGACGGCTTGAGTTCGCTGTCGGCCGGGTCGAACAGCACGTCGCCCAGGGTGAGCACCAGGCCGCGGTCGGTCTCGGTGGTGGCCAGGTTGATCTGCTCTTCCAGCCATTTGCCTTGCTGCTGCACGCTCACCAATTTGGCTTCGCGCAGGTTCAGTTGCAGGCGCTCGATATCCAGCTGCAGCTTGGCCTGGCGTTCCTGGTTAATGCTGAGTTGGTGTGCTCTTCGGCAATCGCGCTGTAGCGCTGGCTCAGATAGGCGTAGTGGCGAACATCCGAGTCGCTGCCCCAATAGGTGGACAGGCGATCGGCACGCGCCAGCGAATCGCCGGCACGCAGTACGTCGCGCGGCGCGTAACGCAGGGCGTCGGTGTTTTCTTTGACCTTCTGGTAGCTGTCGCGGGCCGCCTCCAGGCTTTGCTCGGCAGCCGGCTCAGTGGCGCAGCCGGCCAGCAGCGAAACGGCCAGCAAGACCACGGTCAGATGATAGGAACGGCTCATTGCATCTCCCCCAATTGCTTGTGGAGACGTTTGATGCGGGCGTTGAGGTCGGCCAGCTGTTTTTCGCTCTTGCTGGTCAGTACCCGGCCTTCGGCCAGACGCGCATCCAGTTCGGCGGTTTCGGCCAGCATGCGGGCGCGGCGGTAGTCTTGCTCTTCCATGTTCTTTTGCGCGCGGGCCAGCTTCTGTTCAGCGGCCACCATTTCCGGAATCTGCTCGTCGGCGCCTACTGCCTTGGCTTGCTCGACGGCCTGTTCGGTCAGGCGCATTGCTCGTTGGGCGCGGGGTCTTTGGTACAACCGACCAAGGCCATCACGACCAGGCTGGTTGCCAGTATGCGTCTTTGAATCACGAAAAAATTCCTACTGTTTCGGGGGAGTAGCCGGTTGCAATTGCTGCGTTTTCCACAGGTCAAGATTGCGCTGCAGCAAGGCTTGCGGCACGCCAGAGGCGGCCAATTCTGTCATCTTTTTCGCCAGTTGTCCGCGCAGCCACGGCTCGTTGCAGGCCGAGTTGAAGGACAGGGTCAGGTACAGCCCTTCACTGGCGATCGGCGGCTCCAGGGCTTCGAGGTCGGCGGTCATGCCCAGGGTTTCGGCCAGGGCCAGGCCGGGGTAGCGCTCGTACAACACGTAGTCGGTGCGTTCGAGCAACAGCTTCTGGTAGGCCTGGGTGAGGCTCGGCACGGTTTCCAGATTGAGGTTGTCTTTGGCGTAGTGGTCGAAGGCCTGGCCGAAGCTGTTGTTTACCAGGGTGCCGCCGGTGTGCAGGCGCAGGTCGTCCCACTCTTTATAGGGGAAGCCTTTGCCGCGCTTTACCCAGACTACGCTGGTGGTTTCGAGAAAGGCCGGGTGGATGTAGTCCATGGTTTCCAGACGCGGCAGCGTCAGAAACGCGCCGGCGATCATATCGACCCGGCCGGTGCGCACATCTTCCTGCGCGCGCGACCAGGGGCCGGTGTAGATCACGTCGATGGCCACGCCCAGTTCGCTACCCAACTGCTTGAGTAGATCGGCATTGGCACCAATCAGCATCTTTGGGTTGGCCGGGTCGCGCCATAAATAAGGGGGGTATTCGGGATTGCCAGTCGCCACCAGGCGTTCACACTTTCCAGCAGCAGCGCTCAAGCCAGGCTGACCTGCGAGCAGCAACAACAGCGCGATAAAGTGGCGTATCTGCATCAGTGGGTTTTCCCGAACAGAACGATGGTTGGGCTTGCAGGTGGAGGGATGCCGTCATCAAGCGGCGAAAAACTACTGCTTGGCTTTGCGATCTGTGTGGCAGCAATTGCCGCCCTGCTCTATTTCTCCCCGGCTGCGTTGATGGCCACTGCTCAATTTGCCGAGCGCCAGATGGCCGGGCTCAGCAATGAGCAGGTGATGGTCGGCGACTTGAACATTCACTATTACCAGGGCGGCCCCGTGACGGCGAAACCGTTCTGATGATTCACGGCTTCGGCGCCAACAAAGACAACTGGGTGCGCTTCGCCAAGTACTTCACCAAACG
This sequence comes from Pseudomonas sp. CC11G, assembly GCF_056174845.1. Lineage (NCBI taxonomy): Bacteria > Pseudomonadati > Pseudomonadota > Gammaproteobacteria > Pseudomonadales > Pseudomonadaceae > Pseudomonas > Pseudomonas sp. CC11G. Next base: position 6,551 of record NZ_JBWBZC010000005.1, on the reverse strand, counting down.
CTACAACGTGATCGCCCTCGACCTGCCCGGCTTCGGTGATAGCAGCAAACCCGATGCCAGCTATGACGGGGTACTCAGGCCGAGCGCGTGGCAGCCTTTGTCAAAACCCTGGGGCTAACCAAAGTGCATGTGGTGGGCAATTCCATGGGCGGCCATATCGCGGCGCTGTATGCGGCGCGCCACCCCGAGGCAGTGCGGTCTCTGGCCTTGTTTGATAACGCCGGCGTCACCTCGCCGAAGAAAAGCGAGCTGTATGAAATGCTCGAACGCGGCGAACCTAACCCGCTTGTAGCCCGCGATGCGGAAGGTTTTGCCAAGCTGGTTAGCTTTGTGTTCGTGGAGCCGCCGAAGGTACCGGCCAACGTGCGCCGCTACATGGCGGAGCAGGCGAGCGCCAGAAGTGCGCAGAACGACAAGGTGTTCAGCCACCTGCGCGAGCGTTATATCCCGCTGGAACCGGAACTGCCGAAAATCAGGCTCCTACCTGCTGGGGGGCGAAAAGGACCGCGTGCTGGACGTGTCGAGCATCGAGGTGATGAAGCCGCTGCTGAAAAAACCCGACGGTGGTAATCATGAAAAACGCGGGCATGTGGCCGATGATTGAACGGCCCGAAGAAACAGCTGGGCATTACCAGGACTTTTTGAACAGCGTGAAAGTTAAAAAGCCCAGGCATAAAAAAACCCGCTCAGTGAGCGGGTTTTTTCTTGAGCGGGAGGTTCTGGTTTAAACCAGTTTTTCCAGCTCAGGTACAGCTTCGAACAAGTCCGCAACCAGACCGTAATCGGCAACCTGGAAGATCGGTGCTTCTTCGTCTTTGTTGATGGCGACGATGACTTTGGAGTCCTTCATACCCGCCAAGTGCTGGATGGCACCGGAGATACCGACCGCGATGTACAGCTGCGGTGCGACGATCTTGCCGGTCTGGCCAACCTGCATGTCGTTCGGTACGAAACCAGCGTCACTGCAGCGCGCGAGGCACCCACAGCGGCGCCGAGTTTGTCGGCCAACGAGTACAGGTGTTTGAAGTTGTCACCGTTCTGCATGCCACGACCGCCGGAAACGACGATTTTGGCAGCGGTCAGTTCAGGACGGTCGGACTTGGCCAGCTCTTCGCCAACGAAGGACGACTTGCCAGCGTCAGCCGGGCCGCTTACCGCTTCAACAGCAGCGGAACCGCCTTCGGCAGCAACCGGGTCGAAACCGGTGGAACGCACGGTGATCACTTTCACGGCAGCCGAGGACTGCACGGTAGCGATGGCGTTACCGGCATAGATCGGACGCTTGAAGGTGTCGGCGCTTTCTACGGAAATGATTTCCGAGATCTGATCAACGTCCAGTGCAGCGGCAACGCGCGGCAGGATTTTTGCCGTTCGAGGTAGCGCTAGCCAGGATGTGGCTGTAGCTCTTGCCCAGGTCGGCGATCAGAGGAGCGACGTTTTCCGGCAGTTGGTGAGCGTAGGCAGCGTTGTCGGCTACCAGCACTTTCGAAACGCCAGCGATTTTGGCAGCAGCTTCAGCAGCAGCGCCGACGCCAGCGCCAGCAACCAGCACATGAATGTCACCACCGATTTTTGCAGCAGCAGCCACAGTGTTCAGGGTGGCAGCAGCCAGGGCGGAATTGGTGTGTTCAGCGATAACCAGGATAGTCATTTAGATTACCTTCGCCTCGTTCTCAGTTTCTCGACCAGTTCAGCAACCGACTTGACCTTGATACCAGCGCTGCGAGCAGCCGGCGCTTCTACTTTCAAGGTTTTGACGGTGGACGAGGTGGAGACGCCCAAAGCATCCGGAGTAACAACTTCCAGCGGCTTCTTCTTGGCTTTCATGATGTTCGGCAGCGACGCGTAGCGCGGTTCGTTCAGGCGCAGGTCGGTGGTCACGATAGCCGGCAGGTTCAACGCAACGGTCTGCAGACCGCCGTCGATTTCGCGGGTTACGTTGACCTTGTCACCAGCCACTTCAACGTTGGAGGCGAAGGTGCCTTGTGCGTAGCCGCTCAGGGCAGCCAGCATTTGAACCGGTCTGATTTTGTCGCTGTCGATAGCTTGTTTGCCGAGGATGACCAGCGAAGGCTGCTCTTTATCGACAACAGCTTTGAGCAGTTTGGCCACGGCGAGCGAGTTCAGCTCTTCCGCGGTGTCGACCAGAATGGCACGGTCAGCACCCAGAGCCAGCGCGGTGCGCAGTTGCTCTTGAGCAGTGTTCGGGGCGATGGAAACCACGACGATCTCGGTAGCCACGCCTTTTTCTTTCAGGCGGACGGCTTCTTCTACGGCGATTTCGCAGAAGGGATTCATCGACATTTTGACGTTGGCGAGATCAACGCCGAGTTGTCCGCTTTGACTCGGACCTTGACGTTGTAGTCAACCACTCGTTTGACAGCTACAAGAACCTTCATGGATTCCTCGTTACTCTCCGGTGAATAAGAAGTCGCCAAATTGACAATGGCGGGCGATGCTCGTCGGCCGGAACCGACGGTCAGCCTACAGCACGGCTAGCGCAAAACCGCCCGTATCTTGACCGTATCGCCCATATGGGTCAATACGACAAAATGGCCACTTTAAGCCGTGAAACCTGATTCTAGCAGGCTATTGAAAATTCAACAAACGTTTGTATTGGACCCGTCGGGGTCCGTGGATATAATGCGCCGACATGGCTTACGGAACGAGCCCGGTCCTCAAATAAAACATAGATAGAGCCTGAGTAGAGATAGCCTGTGGAACGCGAATTTATGGAGTTCGACGTCGTCATCGTTGGCGCCGGCCCAGCTGGCCTGTCCGCGGCCTGCCGACTGAAGCAAAAAGCCGCTGAAGCGGGTAAAGAGATCAGCGTTTGCGTGGTCGAGAAAGGCTCCGAAGTCGGCGCCCATATCCTCTCCGGCGCTGTATTCGAACCCCGCGCCCTGAACGAACTGTTCCCTGACTGGAAAGAACTCGGCGCCCCGCTGAACACGCCGGTCAAGCGCGACGACATTTATGTCCTCAAAAACGAAACCAGCGCCTCGAAAGTGGCCTGACCTGTTTGTGCCGAAAACCATGCACAACGAAGGCAACTACATTATCTCCCTCGGCAACCTGTGCCGCTGGCTGGCCCAGCAGGCTGAAAACCTGGGCGTAGAAGTCTACCCAGGCTTCGCTGCTCAGGAAGCGCTGATCAACGAGAACGGTGTAGTCACCGGTATTCTGACTGGCGACCTCGGCGTAGACCGTGAAGGCCATCCTAAAGAAGGCGTGTACACCCCGGCATGGAATTGCGCGGCAAGTACACCTTGTTCGCCGAAGGCTGCCGTGGCCACATCGGTAACAACTGATCAGAAGTACAACCTGGACAGCGACGCTGACGCCCAGCACTACGGCATCGGCATCAAGGAAATCTGGGACATCGACCCGTCCAAGCACGAGCAAGGCCTGGTGGTGCACCACCGCCGGCTGGCCGCTGGATATCGTTGGCACCGAAAACACCGGTGGTTCGTTCCTCTATCACCTGGAAAACAATCAGGTCGTGGTCGGTCTGATCGTTGACCTGTCCTACGCCAACCCCACCTGTCGCCATTCGATAGTTCCAGCGTTTACAAGCATCACCCGGTGATCAAGCAGTACCTGGAAGGCGGCAAGCGCGTTTTCCTACGGCGCCCGCGCCATCTGCAAAGGCGGCCTGAACTCGCTGCCGAAAATGGTCTTCAATGGCGGCGCGCTGATCGGTTGCGACCTCGGCACCCTGAACTTCGCCAAGATCAAAGGCAGCCACACTGCCATGAAGTCCGGCATGCTCGCCGCTGACGCCGTAGCCGACGCCCTGTTCGCTGGTATCGAAGGCGGCGACCTGCTTAACGGTTACGTCGAATCGTTTAAAGCCAGCTGGCTGTATGACGAGCTGTTCCGCAGCCGCAACTTCGGCCCGGCGCTGCACAAGTTCGGCCGCTGCTGGGTGCGCGTTCAACTTCGTCGACCAGAACATTTTCGGCGGCAAGATCCCTTTCACCCTGCACGACACCAAGCCGGATTACGCCTGCTTGAAGCCGGCCGCAGAAGCGAAAAAGATCGCTACCCGAAACCCCGACGGCAAACTCAGCTTCGACAAGCTGAGCTCGGTATTCCTCTCCAACACCAACCATGAAGAGGAACAACCCTGCCACCTGAAGCTGATCGACCCGAGCATTCCACTGCTGAAAAACCTGCCGCTCTACGACGAGCCTGCGCAGCGTTACTGCCCAGCTGGCGTGTACGAGATCGTCACCCAGGAAAGCGGTGAGAAGAAGTTCCAGATCAACGCGCAGAACTGCGTGCACTGCAAAACCTGCGACATCAAAGACCCGTCCCAGAACATCAACTGGGTAGCCCTGAAGGTGCTGGCGGTCCGAACTACCCCAACATGTAATTTCGTTGGGTAAATAAAAAGGCTCCTTCGGGAGCCTTTTTAATGCCAGCGTTTGAGTCGGTGGCGCATCGTCACCTATTCGCCGGATTAATCCGGCTGCGGCGCAATCGGGAAAAACTCGCCGCCACTCCCAGCCCCAGCCAGGTTTCCCATCGATGTCGCGCGGCACCGCCAGCTCTACCAACTGATAGAACACGTTACGGTGAATCAGCGCTTCCAGGTTGGTGCGGATATGCACGTAGGCGCTGGCTCCTGCGTATCCGGGTCAATCACAATCGTAGCGGATGGTCAGCCCGCCTTCGGCGACGTCTTCAACGTTGGTGGTAAAGCGCAGCAACTGCCCTTCGCCCTCGCCTTCCACTTCAACACTGACCGCCACAAACGGCGCGTCGTCGACCTTGATGCCAACCTTTTCCACCGGGGTAATCAGAAAGTAGTCATCGCCGTCGCGGCGGATGATGGTGGAGAAAAGCCGCACCATGGGTTTGCGGCCAATGGGCGTGCCCAGGTAATACCAGGTGCCGTCGCGGGCGATGCGCATATCGATATCGCCGCAGAAATCCGGGTTCCACAGATGCACCGGCGGCAAGCCTTTGCTTTTGGGAATTTGCCCGAGCAGGTCGCCCGCCTTGCCTGGATCAGTCATGCCCTCTCCTTTCTATTCATTCAAACCCAGCAGGCGTCGCGCGTACTCCTGCATGGGCGGCCCGAGCAAGTCCTCGGTTTATTGTCGTATAACGTCAGAAAACCGCCACGACTGCGAACCCTTACGGTGTCCACCAGATAGCGTGTATTGGTTTCGACCAGCATTACTTGAATGACACTGTGGTCCACGCCCAAGCGATCCAGCGCCTCTTGGTCCTCCCACTCTTCCTCCGTGCCGATACGGTCATCGGCGTTGGCGAAGCGGGCATACAGCAAATAATTGGCCCCGGCGGCACGGGCCTGACTCAACGACTCATCCAGCCCGGCCGGTGCTCGCGCGCGACGCACCATTGGAAAATATTCGACAAAGCCATCGAACGCCTGTTCCGCCACGATATTCGGTCGCGGCGTATGGCCGCCCGGCGGCACAAAATGGCCCTGGGCTATATAGATGAAGGAATCGGGCTGCAACCGCCACGGGCTGGACCGGCGAATGTCGCTATGGTCAAGAAAACCGGCATCGCTCATCTGATCGAGAACGCCATCGGTCATATCGCTGACTTTCATACAGCCCCCGAGGGCCAGCAGCGTCAGCAGCACAATCAGGCTACGCATGGGAAATCTCCGCTTGCCGGTGACGGAAAACCGGCGAATAACGCGGGTCTTGCAGCTTCCGCGCCAGCTCACAGCCCGCGTTGCCATTCCTGACGCAAACGCGCCTGCTGTGGCTGCTCGATGGCCTGCCGTACCTGCGCCAGCAAACGCGCTTTATCGGCCCCCAGGTTGCCCTTGAGCATCAGGTAGTTGGAGGCGTGGTCGCTGCGAAACACCGTGTTGTTCAAGTCGAGCCCTTGCAGCAACCGTTCGACCTCGACAAATAGTTGGTGCTGGCTCAACGGCTGGTAATCGGCAAACCCCTGGCGAAAACGCTCCTCGCCCTGTGGGAAGCTCACCACCAGCGTTGAGAGAAACTCCGGCTGCGCCTCGTTCATCAACCGTGCCGAATTGTCGGCGTGCTGGTCGCTCAAGGTCGTACCGCCCAAACCATTGAGGATCATCACCGACCGCGTGATACCGGCCTGCCCCAGCTTATCCAGTGCGCTCAGGGAGGACTCAAAGGTCTCGCCCTTGTTCACCTGCGCCAGCACTTCGTCATCCCCGGATTCGGCGCCGACGTACGCCATCTTCAGACCCGCATCGGCCAATTCCTTCAGCTCGTCGACCGACTTCTTGCGCAGGTTACGCGGCAGGCAGTAACTCGATACGCGGTCGACTTCGGGCATATGTTCACGAATGGCGCGCAGGATAGTGAGCAGACGCCGAGTCGGCAGCACCAGCGCATCGCCATCGGCGAGAAACACGCGCTGCACGATCAATTGCTCGCCGCAGCGGCGGATTTCCTCCAGCACTTGCGCCTCATCACGCGCGCGAAACTTCTTCTGCTCGGGCGTATACATCTCGCAGAAACCACACTTGTTCCACGAGCAGCCGTTAGTCACCGGCAGAATCAGCGAATGGGCTTCGCTCG